>CAYFMJ010000001.1:0-412874 GCA_964344235.1 uncultured Methanosarcinales archaeon
AGCTAAGAAATGTGTAGTAGTTTCGTGTTGTGTAGCAGTTTCGGGATATTAGATATAGGGGAAGATACCTACTCCACAATAGTTAACAAACTTAATAACGGGACTTCGCTTGTGAATCAGTGATGGACTTTAAAATAGAGAAAAAAGCGAATGAAAATATGCATAAATATCCGACAGAGGATATGAAAATTGCGAAGAAGTTTGCTGATATTTTGAAAAAAGAGTTAGGGGATTTTCTGATGGGTGTTGCAGTGTTTGGTAGTGCATCCAGGCACGAATCAGGTCCGAAGAGTGATATTGATGTTCTCTTGGTAACGGATGATGCCTCGTATGTGATCACAGAGCCTTTAGTTGAGGGGTATAGAATTATTGTTGATAGTGCTATTCAGAGAGTTTCATTAAAATTGCATGTAACGTCAATGACCTTTACGTCTTTCTGGGAACATGTGAAGGCTGGCGATCCAGTTGTGGTCAATATTTTACGGGACGGATATGCGTTGCAGGATAGAGGGTTCTTTGAGCCGTTACAATTATTGTTGAAGTCTGGAAAGATGCGGCCAACGGACGAGAGTGTCTGGCGATATTTTGGGAGAGCTCCTAAGACGTTGTTAAATTCTCGATGGCATGTGTTGCAAGCAACGCTTGATTTGTATTGGGCTGTCATCGATTCGGCGCATGCAGCATTGATGCGAGCGCAGCAACTTCCGCCAACACCGGAACATGTAGCAGACATGTTAGAGAAAGCGTTTGTCAAACGGAAGTTACTTGAGAAAAAGTATGCGGATACAATGCGGCGGTTTTATAGGTTGAGTAAGATGATTACGCATCGAGAGATTAAAGAAGTGTCTGGGCAGGAATTTGAACATTATTACGATGAAGCGGAAGCGTTTGTGAAGCGGATGAAAACGTTGATTGAACGACGATCGTATTAATGAAGTTTTTTACCGTTTTCTGTTGGTTTATCAACGGTTGCAAGAATAATTCCATTTTCGTTATCAAACCCTAACGTAAGAACTTCCGACATTAGTGGACCAATTTGTTTCGGTGGGAAGTTAACAACACATAACGCTTGTTTGTTGATTAATTCTTCTTTTGTATATTGTTGTGTTATTTGGGCGCTTGATTTTTTGATACCAAGTTCTCCGAGATCAATCTGTAATTTGTACGCTGGCTTACGTGCTTCTGGGAAATCTTCTACTTTTACGATTGTACCAACACGGATGTCTACTTTTGTGAAGTCGTTGTAGGTTATTGGGGTTGTCATTTTATTGTTTTAGTAGCAACACTAGAAACCTTTAATAATCTATTTGTTATTCTACCCGTTGATGAAAAAGACTGTGAGGGGGTTTGTTCTAAAGAATGCGTTAGACTTTGGAGGTAGTGTTAACCCGAAAGCGGTTTTGGGTTTAGTATTACGGTCACATCCGGAGTTGAAAAAAGATGTGCCAAGTGTGTTAAAAGAGATTGAAACAGTTGTGAAAGAGGTTGATGGGTTATCTCCGGAAGATATCAAAGAAGAGTTAGAAAAAGTTGCTCCCGAATTATTACGTGAAGTTGCGCCAGAGAAAGTGAAAGGGCCTTTGAAGGAATTGCCAAATGCGACGAAAGGGAAGGTTGTTGTACGGATCGCACCATCTCCATCTGGAACGTTACACATTGGTCATGCGTACGGAGCGTCATTAAATTATGAGTATGCAAAGATGTATGGTGGTAAGTTCATTCTTAGGATAGAGGATACGAACCCGGAAAATATTTACGATAAAGCGTATGAATTAATTGAGGAGGATGCAAAGTGGTTAACAGAAGATCACGTAGCAGAGGTTGTTGTACAATCAGAGAGGTTGGGACTATATTACGATGCAGCGGAAGCGTTAGTGGCGGCAGGGAATGCGTATGTATGTGAGTGTAATGCAGACACATGGAGAGAGATGAAGAATGATGGGAAAGCGTGTGCGTGTCGAGAGTTAGAGGTTAAGGAACAGCAGGTGCGGTACGCAAAGATGTTTGATGAATACGTTGAGGGGGAAGCGGTGTTGCGGTTGAAGACTGACATCCAACATAAAAACCCCGCAATGAGGGATTTTGCAATTATGCGGATTAATCAACATGTGCATCCAAAGACGGGAAAGGATAATCGAGTGTGGCCGTTAATGGTGTTATCAGTTGCGGTAGATGATCATGACTTGGGTATTACGCATGTGTTAAACGGCAAAGACCACACAGACAATGCAAAGAAGGAAGCGATGATTATGAAGATGCTAGGGTGGGGGGTGCCAGAGTATAAGCATTGGGGCAGAATTAATTTTGAAGGGTTTACCATAAGTAGTTCCAAAACGAGAATTGCCATTGAACAGAATGAATATACGGGATGGGATGATATCCGGTTACCATTCATGCCCGCGTTACGTAGAAGGGGGTATCAGCCGGAAGCGTTTCGGAAGTTTGCAACAGAAATTGGGTTGAGTTTGAATGATAAGAGTGTGACGCGGGAAGAGTTTTGGAAAATGGTTAATGCGTTCAACAAAGAGATTGTTGAAGAGAAAGCAAATCGGTATTTCTTTGTGGAGAAGCCAATAGAAGTTGAGATTGAATGGATGCCTACGAAGACCGTGAAGTTAGATTTGCATCCAGACTTTCCGAAGCGAGGAAAGCGAGAGTTGGGAGTGGGGAATAAGTTCTACGTGGCTCGTGTGGATTATGAACAGTTAGAGGAAAGGAAAATACACCGGCTAATTGATTGTTGTAATTTTATTGTTGAAGAAGGAAAGTGTAAGTTTGTTTCAGAGGAATACATTGCATACAAAGATGCAAGTAATAGAGGGAGGATCATCCATTGGCTACCGGTTTCTACAGAAGTTGTTGATGTAGAAGTGATGTTAGAAAATGGAAGTGTTGCTAAAGGAGTTGGCGAGAAAGGATTAGTTGAGTTGAAAGAAGGAACGATTGTGCAGCTGGAACGATGTTATTTTGCTCGTGTTGATCACGTGGAAAAAGACAGAGTGGTGCTGTGGTATTTACATAGATAAAGGGGGTTTTACAATGGGAAAAATATCAAGAGATACGCCTTTGGCGGAGATTACATTACGGCGGTATGAAAAGCCGACGATGGGTGAAAGAGAGTTAGTACGGAAGTTGTGTTTGTCTTTAGGTTTGTTACAACCTGGAGATTCTCGCGACGTGATGGTCGATGTGTTGCATCAATTATTGATGGCTAGGCAAAGGCGGGAAGAGTTGCATTCGGAGGAAGTAAAGAATTTAGTGATGAGTTACCGGAAGAAGAATGGATTACCAATGTTAGGAATTGCTTCGTCTAATATTCGAAGGCAGTTGAAGCGGTTAAAAGATTTACATTTGATTGAAACGAACGCTAATTTGTATAGAATTGCAGAGTGGAATAATGTGACGGAGATTTTTGAGGAGAAAATTCACAATTTCGTGTTACAGTCTGTGGTTTCTCGCGTTAGGGATTATGTGAAGAAAGTGGATGAGGAGTTTAAGGCCAATTAAGAGGATGTTGGATCGAAGTGTAGTTTCCGGTAAAACTCCGGAGTGACCTGCGCTTTAAGTAAGTTTGATACAACTAAAATTCTATGGTCTCTCCCATCATACCCTCGAGGCACAAGGACTAAGTCTGTTTCATTTCCATCAGTTTGGCCACATAACTCAGCGAGGGTGGCACCTAGGGCATATAGTGTCCAATCTCTCCCGGCTCTTTCTCCTGGCCAGGGTACTTCACCCATGTGAGACTGATAAGCGGCTGGTGCATCGCTGACCAATTCAGGTAGAGAGGGAAGGTCTGATTCGTTGATTAAGTAAGGGTGATCCTAAGGTATCCTTAAATCATCCGTTTCAAAAAGTACTAGGCCGTTTGTGTGATTGACTGTAACCCTGGAGAGAACAGTTAAAGAAAAGTTGCTTCCTTCCCTAGGTTCAAGAAAGATCACAGTTTGGTTGGGGGCAAAATAATCACCAGAAACCCAATATAACTTCTGGTGGTCTAATTCTCCACCATTTGGATCATAAAGAGCAAAATCAGACTCAATCGGGTCAATCATAAAAAAAATGAGAAAGTGTTATTTAAAAAGATTATTAATGTGGAAAACCTAAATAATATCTTCCTCGGCAACCACAATAAAGTCACCAGTTGCAATGACTGCGGAGAATGGAATCAAAATGTTGCCTTCTCTTGATTTCTCTAATTCCATTCTGTCTGTGTATGATGTTGGGTTTCGTAATAGTAAGTGGATTAGTTCTCCAGAACCTACTTCAAAAATTAAATCTCCAACATCTCCAAACTTTTTTCCCGATTTAGAAACTATTGTTTTTCCTAGGAGTTCTTTAGAATAACTTTTTTCGCGATCTACCATGACAATTCACCCTCGTTTTAGCTTTATTTACGGAGAGAAGAGAAGAAAGTGACTATATAAAGTTTGCGGTGGTCTGATTATTATGATGCAAAAGCTTAATATAATTCTGTGTAGGAGTTAGAGTTATGTGGGTGCATAATCTCGATCCAGTACTGGTGCCTCTCGGCCCCGTAGAAATTAGGTGGTATGGTTTAGTATATGTATTTGGTTTTCTTCTGAGTATCTGGTGGCTGCAATATATGCGGAAGCAAGGTAAGTTAGACCTAACATCTGATGAAATTTGGGATTTTATGCTATATCTAATTATTGGAGTATTAGTAGGTGCACGATTGTTTATGATTTTTTGGCAACCAGCCGATTTTCTGGCGAAACCATGGAATTTATTACGCCTCTGGGAAGGGGGGATGAGTTTCCACGGTGGTTTCGTAGGAGTTGTAGCAGCAGCGTGGTGGTATTCTAAGAAGAAAAAACTGAATTTTTGGAAGTTAGCGGATATGGTGTCTGTGCCAGCAATTTTTGCTTTGGCGTTGGGGAGGATTGCCAACTTTATTAATGGAGAGTTAGTGGGAAGAGTGTGGAATGGCCAGTGGTGTGTTGTGTTTCCTGATTTTGGGGAAGCATGTCGGCATCCGAGTACATTATATGCAGCAGGGAAGCGATTTATAGTATTTGGATGGTTAGTGTGGTTGAGTGTTTGGAAAGAGTTTAAGCCAGGTTTCATTTTCTGGAATTTCGTGATGTGGGAAGGATTAGGGAGAATTATTGTTGATTTTTATAGGGAAAATGCTGTATTTGCAGGATTTAGCTTAGGGCAATGGTTTAGTGTAATTATGGTAATTGTGGCCGTTATTGTCTTCAGAAAGCATTATGTAGAAGATTGGAAAAAGATATTTAAAAGAGAACGTAAATTAGGGTAAAATAGGGGTGTGGTGGAGGAAAAACAATGAGAAATATACTATTAGGATTATTGTTAGTAAGTGTAATGTTCCTCGCAGCTTGTTCAACGGATGCTCCTGTTACAGGGGACGGAGTTGAAGAAGTGAGTGGTGAAGCAGCACTCAGTAACAATGTGTACCAAGTTGTTGTTGATGATTTATCGTTAATTCCAGCCGATATTGATATAGAGGTTGGAGATACGATTGAATGGGTGAATAAAGATTTTGTTTCCCACACAGTTGAATTTGACAACGGCATGTTCAGCACAGAAGTGTTACCAAGTTCAGTGGTTTCATATAGATTCATGGAAGCAGGTTCGTTTGGGTACTTGAGTGTACCACAAGATACAGACAACCCGGAATTCGAGTTTGAGAATTTTGTTGGAACTGTGAATGTTAAATAATTTTTATTTTTTATTTATCTGTTTTTATTGCTTGTTTCCAGAGGAGGTTAAAATATTCTCTATATGATTGGGCAACTTCTTTATTCTTGATCACAAAGCAAATCTTTTGCTCCCTGGTGAAGACAATGGTCCCAACAGTATCGGCGAACATGTAAAGAAAAACAGGGGTCTTAACTCCTTTTGGTAAGAAGCGTTGCTCAACATATTTCCTCTTCTGACGGTCTTTCAGATGCCATGTTTCGTAATCATAAATAACACGTCCGGGAATTTTCAATTCAGCACGTCGTTGGTGGTGTTGGCGAAAGTATGCATGAAAGTAGAGGCTTGCTTCTTTAGAATAGCCCAAAACAAGTAACTCTTCTTTCTGGGGGTTATCAGATAAAGACATTTCAAACAGAGTTCTAATACCTCTTGGTCCATGAAGAATCTCTGCACTCGTTTTTTCCTCCGTTGGTTGGAGCAACTCCAATTGAGGGAGTATTTTTTGAAGTTCTTTTTCTTTTGTAACGATCTCTCTGCGTTTCTTTTCTAGAAGTTCTTGAAGATTCTTGGGAGGAACTGCTTGGAACACCTTAACACGACCTTCCATCACGCTTCCAACAAGACCTTTATCTGCAAGCCTTGCAAGTATATCATAAATTTTTGACCTTGACACGTGGGCCTGTTTGATAATCTTACCAACAGAAGTTTTGCCTAACGAAAGAAGAGTGATGTAAA
Organism: uncultured Methanosarcinales archaeon; assembly: GCA_964344235.1. GTDB lineage: Archaea > Nanobdellota > Nanobdellia > Woesearchaeales > GW2011-AR9 > CAYFMJ01. The sequence continues at coordinate 6,424 of CAYFMJ010000001.1, forward strand.
CTTTACTCTCTCCTTTGGTAAGGCCAATCCTTTCTAATGCTTCTATATTCATCGGGCTTTGTATAGCGTATTTATTTAAAATTATTTCGTTTAGAAACCCCCCAGGGGGCCAACATATTATTAAAAGGACTTTAGCTACAAGAGACGTATGATAGATCCAACTGCAAAATTATTCCGTTGGGGACCGGTTCCGGGTAGATACTTTTACATGTCAGAGTTTATCCCGGTGTGTTACAAACATTTCAAAGAAAGATTTCCAAAGTGCTTTTGGCCAGAAGGGATAATCTTGTTTAAAGATAAACGAATGGTATGGGTCCATGATGATAATTCATTTAGAGATGAGGCAAGGAAGGTATTTACTCAATACACATTACATGAAAAACAACGTGAAACACTATACGGGGAGTGGTTATTCCATCTCAAAAAACTAATACGGTATCAAGAACATATTAACACAGTAGAACTTGCAAAGATTTCAAATGAGGACTTACTACAGATTTGGGAGAAGTTCTTTGAATTAGTTATTGCTTTCTGGATACCTACAATTCCACCAGAATTGGGTAATTATGGTTCTGAGAGTATATTACAAGAAGAATTGCAACAATACATTCTTGATCAAGATGAGCTGCGTGTAGCTATGGAAATTTTAACTGCTCCTGAGGAAATTTCATTTTATCAGGAAGAGGAGATCGAGCTTGCGAAGACAGAGAATATTGAAGCACACCAGAAAAAGTATTTTTGGTTGCACAACAGCTATGCTGGTGTGGATGAGTTGTGGGTTGCGAATTTCGAGGAACGGAAAAAGAACATTCCAAAAACAATCGAGGAGGAACTAGAGATTCGCATAGAAACAACAAAAGAGGAGCGGGAAGAAATCATAAAGAGGTATGATCTACCGGAGGACATCAAAAAAATAGCAAAAGCAATTCGTGCTAACATTGTTTGGCAAGATCAACGGAAAAAATACATTTTCATCAATTTGCACTACAAAGACTTGTTATGCAAAGAAGTTGCACGAAGGTTTAATTATGATTATAATGACTTGCTTAATGCGAATTATCAAGAAGTTGCAGAGATCATAAATGACCAGCAGATGCAGAGAGTGCTACAAAAGCGGCGGAAGAGTTTTGGTATTCACTTTACCGAAGAAGAGAAACTTCTCAGCCCCGAGGAAGCTGCAAAAGCGTGGGATGAGTTTGCTCAAGAAAAAGTAGCCAAAGCGATTACAGAATTTACGGGGACAGTAGCGAGTAAAGGTGTAAGTCGTTTTACCCGAGGTAAAGTGAGAATAGTGTTTGATCCATTTGAAGCTGACGCTTTCAAGGAAGGAGAAATACTTGTCGCGCCAATGACCTCTCCCGAGTACGTTTTTCTGATGAAAAAAGCTGACGCTATTATTACGGACACGGGAGGCCTTACCTGTCACGCGGCTATCGTAAGTAGGGAATTCAGCACTCCCTGCATTGTTGGAACGAGAGTAGCAACACAAGCATTGAAAGATGGGCAAACTGTTGAAGTTAATACTGAGAAAGGAATAGTTAGAATTATTGAGGATTAGCCATAATACCAATTACCATTACTTCGTTGCTCTCTGTCTTTGACGGAATTGGGTTTATTGATTCTTGGTCTATGGGAAGTAACATCTCGCCGTAAGGTAATATCAAGTGATTTCAAGAACGTATTCATCCCTTCTTCCATACTAAATGGACCTTGTAACAAACCAGACTTAGCTGGTGTTCCTGTGAAGACAATAACTCTATCAGAAAGATAATCCATGAACATTAAATCGTGATCAACAACAAGTACAGTAACGTCTCGTTCCCGAGCAATATTTTTAATAACTTTAGAGATTGCTAGACGTTGTTCAACATCTAAGTAAGCAGAGGGTTCGTCTAACAAGAAGAGTTCTGCGTCTTTGGACAAGCAGTGAGCGATTGCCACACGTTGTAATTGTCCGCCAGATAATTGTGATAATTTTTGAGTGAATAGTTTCTCTAAGTCTAACGGTTTGATTAATTGGTTCGAATATTCAGCAATTGCTTCATGTAAAAACTCTGCTACTAATTGGTCAGAAGAAGAGTCAAGATATTGTGGTTTGTACGAGACTTTCACTTCTCCGTCAATCTTTCCGGAGTCTGCTTCAAAGATTCCGGCAAGTAGTTTAATGAAAGATGTTTTCCCAATACCGTTCTCACCGAGAATGCCAACGATTTCGTTTTTGTACAAGACACCGTTTTCCGTTGCTAAAGAAAAGTTACCTAACTGTTTCTGTACTTTTTCCCAGGCAATCAGTTGTTGTGGTAAGTGGGTTCGAGTTTCTTGTGTTCTGCCAAACTTTAATGGAGAAGCTCGGAAACGAACGTTTTCTTCTTTGAGAAATCCTTCTAAGAAAGCGTTAATTCCCTCTCGCGTTGACTTGACCCCTGAAACTACACCAAACACCCCCTCAGTTCCGTACATGATGTTTAAGAGATCTGTCATGTAATCTAAAATAATAAGGTCGTGTTCAATGACCACGGTAGAAGTGTCTGCCGTTGCTAAAGAGGAAATAAATTGGGAGATATTAATCCGTTGTTTAATGTCTAAGTAGGAAGACGGCTCGTCGAAGAGGAAGAGGTTTGCATCTTTCAAGACTGCAGCAGCAATCGCGACTCGTTGTAATTCCCCTCCAGAGATTTTAGAGACTTCAGTGTCGAGGAAATGTGTAAGGTTTAATTGTTCTGTTATTGTGGCAAGTTTATTGTTAGAGTCTACTCTGGTGAGCAGTTCTTTTACGGTTCCAGAGAATTGTCTGGGGATTAATTCCACCTGTTGTGGTTTATAGGAAAGAGTAATGTCGTTGTTTTGTAATTTCTCTAAGAATTTCTGTGTTTCGGAACCTTTGAAGTAATTGATAACCTCTTTGAATTCTGGTGGGTCTTGCCAATTTCCTAAATTTGGCTTAAGGATATTAGCCATGATTTTAAGTGCTGTAGACTTTCCAATACCGTTCTTTCCTAACATCCCGGTTACTTTGCCAAATAACGGTGTCGGGAGGGAGTAGAGTTCAAAGGCATTCTCACCATATCGATGGACAGGATCTTTTGTTAAGTGTGCTGGGAGGTTGATGATAGTAATAGCACCGAAAGGACATCTGTTAGGACAGATACCACAACCTGTGCAAAGCATTTCATCGATCCTGGCTTTTTTATCGGGTTCACCAGGATAGACACAATCACCACCCGCTCGATTAACGGGGCACAATTTAGCACAGAGATAATTACCACATTCATTCGGGTGACATTTTTCTTTATCGATGACAGCTATTCGTTTTCGCATGATGGTATGGAAGAAAGTTGTTTTATATTAGTTTTGCTTTGGAAATGGGGAAACAAAATTATTTAAAGAGAGTACATTTTGAAGTTTATATGAAAGGGGAACAGTCTACCAAATCAATGTCAAAGGGCAAACTCCAGGAGAAAGAGCCGGGAGAGATTGGGGAGAATATTACAACACAAGGTGTTCCATACGATTTTTTTGAAATTGGCGGAAGATACCGGGTTGGGGACGTTGAGATAGAGATCACTGAGCCATGTAAGCCTTGTTCTAATTTGCGATTGATGCCGTATGTTGGTGATGAAAAAATAACAGAGTTCATGAAAACAATGCTTCGGCGAAGGGGTTGGTATGCAAAAGTCATTACAGAAGGTAAGGTGACTCAAGGAGATAGCATTGAGAGGTTAGTAGAGTAATGGCAAAATGTTCAATTTGTAGTAATAAAATTGCAGAGTTATTTCTTGGAAAGTTAAAAGGCACAATTGTAAAGAAGCCAGGGAAGAGTAAGCAGTTCCCAGTATGTTTTGATTGTCAGAAGAAGTTTCAGAGTAAGGAAGCGTTGTTAGAGAAGCTTTAAACACTGGCAGCAAGTTGTTCTAAAGGCCTTTCCTCAGTGTCAATACGGTAGACCTTTCTCTTTGGGTCCAGAATACTATGAGCTCGCCAAGGTCTTTTATAGTACTCCCTCAAAGCGGCGAGAATTGCCTCTTGAGATTGTCCATGAAAAACTGCAGCGCGTCTGTCACCCCAATCATACATGTTGTGTGTTAAGTCAACCGCAACAAATGTGGTTGGAGGAATATAGATCAGACCTTTCGTGTCAAAATGGCTTTGTTGCAAACGGCCACCGCGCAGCTCAAAATAGCTGGCGTGAGGGAATGTTCCAAAAAGCGTGGGTTCTTCATCTTCTTCAGCTAAAAGTAATCCAAATTCCCTTACCGCTTCATAACAAAAATTTTGGAAGTGGCCCTCCGTTCTAATATCAGCTCTACGAATATCTCCCTGCTGCCTGAAGAAAGCGGGAAAAGCAAATTCTAACACTTCAGCAAGAGGTTCTAATTCTACACCAAAGTTCATCGCCACTGGGCGTGACCGTAAGTCGTATTGCACAGTACAGCCATGCATTTTTCTTAGTGCTTGTGACATATTTATCGCAGAAGTTATGTTTTTTAAGAATGTTTGGGAGAATTATGAATAATTTTAAAAATGAGGTGTTTCTGCAGTGAAATGCGCCCTCGTGGCTTAGTGGTATAGCGGCTGCCTCGTAAGCAGCAGGTCGTGGGTTCAAATCCCACCGAGGGCTTTTTATTCTGATAATTTATTTATACTATAATTCTTTTCAGAGTCCATGGTTTTATGGGAAGGCCATTTCGGCCAGATGTTTGGAAAGTGTAAACATTGTAACCATGCTATTGCAGAAATCAAAGGAGAATGGCATCACGAAACATGGGACAGAGACCATGAGGGTAAGACATGTAACATTCGTTGGATTAAGCAAGAGTTTCGAGGCCTGTGCGATTGTACATCTCCAAAACCATAGTATTCTTTCCTAAATTTTATAAAACGATAATAGAAGTGGGATGTATGAAAACGTTATTGATCGGAGAGATACACCTAGATGCGGAGAAGTTGCTGCAAGAGGGCACCGATTTGCAACACATGTCCAATGAACAGTTTTGTGCTGTCGCTGATTTCCCAGAAGTAGAAGCGTTGGTGCTACGAACGTTTACGCATTGTAAGAAGAATGAATTAGATTTCTTTCCACAATTGAAGTATATTGTTATTTGTAGTGTTGGTGTGAATAATTTAGATTTAGAGGAGATGGAGAAGAGGGGAATTACATTAATTCATGTTCCAGGCACAAATGCCAATAGTGTGGCGGAGCATACATTGTATTTGTTATTTTCATTATTGCGAGAAGATGTGAAGAAGCCATTTGCTGAGTTAGAAGGAAAGACAATTGGAATTATTGGTTTAGGACATATTGGAAAATTAGTAGCGAGAAAAATGAAAGGGTTTGGTTGTAAGGTTATTGCGTTTGATGTGATTGAGCAAGATGAGGGAGTGTTGAGAGAACTACAGGTTGAGATGAAATCGTTTGAAGAAGTGTTGGGAAGTGATGTGGTAACAGTGCATGTTCCTTTGAATAAGCACACAAAGCATTTGATTAATGAAGATGCTTTCTCTAAGATGAGAGAGGGTGCTTTTTTTATCAATACAAGCAGAGAAGAAGTGATTGATGAGGATGCATTAGTAAAGTTACAATCAAAGTTCCGAGGGATTGGGTTAGATGTGTATTCTGAGAAACTGAAACAATTAGAAGGCAACGTTGTATTAACAGATCATGTGGCTGCACAGGGAGAGGAAAGTTTTAGGCAGCAATGTGTCAAACCAGTAGAAAAATTTCTAGAATCTATGCAGCGTTAAGTACACCAATAACATCTTGCTGTATTGGAATTCTCTTTTTATCACACATGTGAAGGAATGCTGTTAAAATTGCTTTCTTGGCATGCATACTTGATAGTAAGTCAATACGAGTTTCTATGTGGTAACGATCTTCGACCTGTTGTCTATCAGACTTACCAGTAGCTTTGACATCTGGCTTAGCATAATGGGAACCAGAAAGTAATTGCCGTTTTATATTGCGTTCGATGTCATGTTTCCGACGTTCCCTTGTTGGTAAAGTTCTAACAAGTTTCTCTAAGAACATTCTGTTTTCGGGGTGGTTCATGAGAGCCATACGAGGCTGCACCAAGTCATCATCAAATGTTCCCCCAAAGAAGACTAAATCCTCATCAAACAATCGGTAGTGTGGGCCGTATTCAATACTGGTTACTTCACCGCGAGAGCTGGATACAAGAACGACGGGAATGCCACTCTCTCTACAGGCAGCAAGAGGATGCCTATATGATTCAACAGGATCTTTCATTCGTAAACCAGCTGAACCAGTCGCTTGGATAATCATCCCTGACAGATCTCCGCCAGTACGATCAATTATAGTCTGTAAGAGAATTGGGTCAGTTGAACTTTTTAACGAGAGGATGCCGGAGAAGTCTAAATCGTCGTTTGGAACTCCAGAATATTCTTCCCAGAATTCTGTGATCGTTCTTACCATTTGGGGGGAGTATCCTCCCTCTCGAGCTAAAAGAATCCCAAATACTCCCATTAAATGTTCGCGCTCAAGAAGTGTTCTTTTATCACGCTGGCGACGCAGGTTTTCAACTAACATAAAATAATGAGGTATTCGGCCGACAACTCTGCCTTTAAGGTTCATGGTATCGATGAGTGTTTCAATGTCATTAGCTATTCTACTCGGAGAATCGTTCGTTGGACGGCGTTTCAGTTCTTTCATACGTTCAGAACCATACCCCAATAAGTGCGGTAAAGGAACCCTCCCCCTTCCACCAACAACTTTTGTATCAGCATAATCTAATGTGCCATCTCGAACTTCACGAAAATATTCAATTGCATCACGGATATACTTAAAAGGGTCTTGTCTCCTTCTTCTTTCAACTGCTCTGATAGCCCCCCCACTATCTAAGAGCTCTTCCAATTTGACTCGAGCAAAATAACTTCGCGTTCTTTCTTCATACCGTCTTTGATCTACTTCGGTCCCCTCTTGCCATCGGGGCGCAAGCTGAAAAGAACCCGGGCGGCGAAAATTTTTTGCATAATGGCGCGTGTGCCAGTCAACTGCCCCGGAAGGAGTATCGTGTCTGCTCGTAATAATAACACCATTCGGACGGACTGCGAACACACCTGAACCATCACCATGAGCAGCAAAGATTCCTGCAGTAAGTGTATTAACGGGAGCGTCGGAGCCAACTTTTTCTGGTCCTTTGATTGAACCTAAGAACACAACAGGATAACGCCACATTTCATTACCCATTAACGCCAGAGTTGGTGCAGCTAAATTCATGGTATCCGTGCCATAGGAGATAATAACGCCGTCTTTTTGCCCGGCATAATGGACTACGGTTTTTCCCAATTCAAGAATGTCAACCCGAGGGTGATCCGAACTATCACCAGATGCACGAACTGGGAACGCTTCATAACTAGTATAAGGGACTTGGCCCAATGTTGTGAGTAGTGTGTCTTGAGCTGCAGGATCGACGTCTCGTGGTCCGGCTCCCGTTACACCACTGCCAATTGTACCGCCCGTTGCAGTGTAAAAAAACCTTCGTGTTCGCATGGGAACTATAAAAAACGCCACATTATAAATGTTACTACTGTCGATGAACAAAATAAAAAAATAAGAGGTGAACTCAAAAGCAAAACATTCTTAAAGAGAGTTTGTCTCGAGGGGAGAATGGACAAGGAGCCAGCTAAAAAAGCCGACGTTGAGACGAAAGAAGAACCAGTGATTCAGCCAGCACAGGTTGAAGAGCCAGAGATGTCTTCTGCAGAAATTTCAAAGGAAGCGATGTCCGTTAACCCTAAAGATAGGAAGTTTATTTTTATCGTTACAGGAGTCGTGATTTTATTATTTATTCTCGCTGTTGGTGGTTTAAAGATTACTGAATCATTTACAGGAGCGGCTGTTCTTTCAGTTGAAGAATTGCATCAAAAGAACCTTGCGGGAGAATTACATGACGATAGGGGTTTGATGTATAATGGGTTTAGTTTTGTGAAGTATGAAGGGTTGTGGTGGACCGATTTATTGATTGGAGAGAGAAGAGTAAGAGTGCCGTTACATTTTAGTCCGGCTGAGGTGCAGGACATTCCAGTTACGGGCGAATTAGATTCGGGGTTTAATGCTGGAAACAGTGTATACTTAGCGATTGACCCAACTGTTGTGAGTGGACATTACGTTGTAGCGATGCGAGAATTAGGTGCGAATATTGCACAAGGTATTGGCCGAGATTCTATTGGAGCGTGTACTACTGAACATGAGGGATGTGAGGATAGAGAAATTTTAAGTTGTGACAATACGCAAGGAAAGCCAGTTATTGAATTAGCAATTGCAGAGGAAGCCGGTGTAGAGTTGAATGGTAGCTGTATCAAGATTAAGGGAACAGATTATGAGCTTCTACAGGCAACTGCACGATTGATCTATAAGTGGTACCAAGTTATGCCTTAGAAGAGGTATTTGGCAAATAAAAGAAACCGCGGTTCTTTGAACAACGAAAGGGTGACAAGTGGAATCGGGTTATCACGAGTGTATCTTTCAAAAATGTTCTGAATTTTAGGTTGTTTGACGTACCGAATAAGTCTGTCCCAGTCTTTATCTGAGAACTTTGCAAGAATTTTCTGAATAACGAGATGTAACCAAAGTTTACGTCGTAATGGCGTGAGGTGGAGGTAATAATTACGGTTTTCGTTAATACATTTTACAAGGGTTTGTACTTGTTTCATCGCCGGAACGATGCCGCCCAGTGTTGTTGCTTTCACATAGGAAGAAGCATCCCCAACAAGAAAACAATTCCCTAGTTGCACTCGTTGTAATGGGTGGTACACAGGAATAGTGCCAGCTTGCATTTCCTTTGCTGTGAAGGCATGCTCTTTCATGAACTTGTCAAAGTACTGTTTTGATTTACTTCTCATTGCTAAGCCAACACGTGCCGTTGTGGGCGATTCTGGAACGACCCACGCAAATAAGCCAGGACAAACATTCTTTCCAAAATATGTTTTGATGGTGTGTGGCTCAAAGTTTCCTTCAACAACTGCTTGCACACCATAATAATTCTTTCTCCGTTTGTTATAGAAACCAAATGCTTTTGCAGTAGGGGAGAGAGGTCCATCAGCAGCAATGATGATGTCCGGTGTGACACGGATCTCTTTGTTTGTGGTTGAATTCTTAATGATAAGAGTATCGTCTTCCCGACGTTGAAATGAATGGTTAATGTGAATCACTGCTCCTTCTTTCTTTGCGAGGTCGGCGAAGAAATTGTCAAATTTTGTTCTGCAGACAATGTAGTCCTTTTGTGTAATTTTTAATGAATCATTGGGAGAAAAGACTTCAATCGTATCAATAGTATTTACAAGAAAAGAGTCCATAGGAAAGTTGAATTCATCAAAATCTGATGTGAGTATGCCAGTGCATTGAATTGGGGCCCCTATAGAAGGGTGGTTTTCATAGATTGTAACATTGTGGCCAGTCTTTGCAAGAAGATAGCCAGCATAACAGCCAATAGGGCCTGCGCCAATGATCATAATGTTCATGGTGAATGTAAAAATTAACTAATTAAAAAGCTTATCAAACAAAAGAAGAAAAAAAGAAGAAAAAAAAGATTGGAGGAAGATACCCCACTTAGTAATATGTTGGGTCTTCACCCTCGTCGTCTCTTCGTAGTCTTGAGAAGCCAATGATCAAGCCGATCACAACTAATAGGACCACTAAAACGATTAAGGCAATCTCTAAACCGTCACGTAAGCTCTGGTTGCTTCCGCTCTGGGTTCCAGGAACAACGTTTGCTTCTAACATAACAGTTTGGAGTTCTTCTCCATCTGCGCTAACTGTTACAGCAACTGCTTGTGCAGCTGCAGGTGTACCAGCGTTTGGAGTTACGTCAACAGTAACAATTTTGTGTTGACCTGGTCCTAGAACAACCAGTGCATCACTCTTTGAAACGCTTGCCCAGTCACCAGCTACAACATCAACGGTGTATGCTTCTGTACTGGTTCCAGTGTTCATTAGAGCAACAAAGTAACTTGCTGTAGCTCCCGTAAGAACGCTCTGCGTTTGAGGGCCAACTTGCAAAGTTAACTCTGAAACTTCTTGGAACATTTCGTTCTCAACAACCTGGATTTGGTATGTTTTTGTAACAGTTTCGTGGAAATTGTCGTATTGAGCAGAGACAACTAATTCGTATGTTCCTGCAGCAGTGTTACTTGGAATCTGTAAAGCCATTTCAGGAACATCTTCGAAGTCAAAGTTACCGTCATCATCTGTGTTTACTTCATCTACAATTTCAAACGCGCTAACGCCTAATTGTGGAATGGAAACGGATACTTTAACATCTTCTTCATCCTTCTCACCGAAGTTCTCTAGTAATACTGTGGTGAACAAGTGTCGACCAGCTTTTACTGTGGAACTTGGTGCAAAAGAAACATCTGCGATGTCTACTGCGTGACGCTGAGCTTCAACGGAAAGCTGAACAACTGTTTCGAATGCTGCTGTGTTTTTATCCATAACACGCACACGTAACCAGTAGTTCTCATCGTTTTCCAACTCATGCGGTAAATCTAAGTCTAAACTTACTTTCTTTGTGGTACCTGCTTTAATGTTGAACAATTCTGTGGTTGCTTCTAACTCATCAAAGTCGTTGTATTCGAAACCGCTAATTTCGATTTCAACTTCAAGGTCTTCAAGAGTTTCAGAACCTAAGTTCTCCAATGCTAGGTCAACTTCAATTGTTTCGCCTTCTTCTACAGCGAAAATTTCATCACCATCACCTGCTCCGAAGTTAACGTCGTGTTCGTTAACTTCTAACTCTGCGATGAACAAATCGTTACCATCTAAAGCGCTTACTAAGGAAAAGCTCAAAACGCTAAAGACAAACAATGCCATCAAAATGGTTAGTTTTCTCATTTTTATCTTCCTCCAAATCTCTATAAAAGAGCATTATGGTTTCTTTTAACACCTCAAAACCTGGATCCTATATAAATGTTTCGCAAAAGTGAGTATTGGAGAGTAATTACACTTGTTTGCTATTGCGAAATGACTATTATCTAACATCTTTTAGGAACGTATTTATTGAACAGTTATGATCCGATGTGCTGTTTCATGGATCTGTGAGTTCTTTGCTGTGACTTTAATAACGTAATCTCCGGAGGGTGCGTAATCGGGTATCTGGAGAGGGATTACGCGAGTTTCTCCTTCTCCATCATCTAAATTAAACTCACCTGTTGAGTAATAATATTCTAAATCGTAGATGAATACTGTAAAACGTACATCTTTAAGGTCAACATTACCGTTATTCTCAACTCTTGTAACGATTGTTGTAGATTCTCCTGGATAGACCACTTCAGGAGTTGGATGAGCGTAGACAATTTCAATGCCTTTCTTAGGTTTCTTGATAATATGGAATTCGTCGTTGTCGAAAGGGTTTTCACAACCGGGGTCTTCTAAGTCTAGGAAACCATCAAAGTCGTTGTCTATACCGTCCTGGCAGGCAGTGGTAGTGTCTCCTTCATTATTGTCTAATGGGTTGTAGTTGCCTGATTCGTCGTAACAACCAGGATCTTTAGCATCTGTAAGACCATCATTATCATTGTCTAGGTTGTCGGAGCAGACTGTTGCACCAACAACTATGATAATATCTTCTAAGATAGGGGTGTTGATAATTGAGTCTGTTACTGAGACCCTAAGGTTATGTGTGCCAATTTGATCGACAGCCGGGGCCCAGGTGAATTCTTGGTTATGGGTTGTTGCCCCGGTTGGAAGAGGGAGGTTAAAATCATATTTCAGGATATCTTCGCTGTCTCCATCAATTGCTTCAATAGTAAAAGTTAACGTATCTCCTAAGCTAACGGAATAGGCTGTTTCACTTACAAACTGAGGAATTTGGTTTACATCAAATACAGTTACTTCAAACTCTTCCTGCACGCGGTTTCCAGCATTATCCATTACGGCAATTACGAGAGTAAATCCTTCTTCTAAACTAGGATGTTGAACAAATGTAAATAATGGTTTTAGTTGAATTGTGTAAGTGTTGTCTCCGTTATCAATTAAATTTACTGCATTACCCGCAATTGATTCCAAGTTCATCGTTATCGAATCTGGTGAAGCCACTTCTACAATTAATAGATCATCTTCAGGATCATCAATTGTAAAATCAATTTCTAATAACTCTCCTTCGTTCACTGTTTGCGGTTTAATTGGTTCAATTGTTGGATCTTCGTTGATTACAGGATCATCAGATTCATCATCGTCATGTGAAGATTCACAGCCGGGGTCGTTGGGGAAGTCGATTAACCAATCAGCATCATTATCCAGACCATCCTCGCATTGATTTAGGATAATAACTGGTTCATCGGACTCATCATTATCCTGAGCGTTGTAATTGCCATCCTCGTCAAGACACCCTTCATCTAATTCATCAATGTTGCCATCACCGTCATTGTCAATCCCATCCTGACATTGTGCTGCTGGAAGTTCTTCATCATCATCCTGTGGGCTGTCACAGCTGAAATCATCTGGGAAGTCAACGAAACCGTCGCCATCATTATCGATACCGTCTTGACATTGCGTTGTTGCGTCTGATTCATCATCATCAAGAGGGTCATAATTACCTTCTTCATCATAACAACCAGGGTCAGCAGCATTATTTAGGCCATCGCCATCATTGTCGATGTCATCGGAACATTCTGCAACTTCAACAACAATATTTGTTTCGTTATCATCTTCAGGAGACTCACAACCCGCATCAGCAGGGAAATCAATAAAACCATCAGCGTCATTATCTACACCATCAGAACAGTAAGCGACAGCATTTGCAAATTCTAAGTTTGTTGGAGAGGTAACAGGAAGTGTTACTTCAAAGAAGCCATCGGAAGGTGCCATTTGAATGTAGCCTTCTGGGATGATTTCCCGTACAATATACGTTCCTGGCCCTAAGTCTGGAAAGAGGAACGCGCCGTTGCTGTCAGTAATAGTAAAGTATTCATCCGCATCAAGCATTTCATTGTTATTTTCATCAATGTAAATGGTAATTCCCTCAAGAAGAATATCATCCCCCAGTATTACGGAACCGCCAAGTCCGAAGAAATCAATCAGCTTGTTACTATTTTCAAAGATTTGTGCAGCTGGATCAATATCTTGTAACGGGCCGAGGGTTGCTGTAGCGCCAACACCAAATGCCCGTACGTTGTTTATCTTTGATTGTAATTCTATCGCTTCATCAAAATAGTTAAAATTTAATGGTGCCCCGTCAGAGAGGAAAATAAGGTTACTATTTTCGCTTTCCAAGCTCTCAGAACCATATATTTCAAGTGCCTTCTGTAGTGCAGCTTCATAATCTGTGCTACCACCGGACGCAAGAGTTCCCAGTGCTTCCACAATATCTAATTCCCCATTGCCATCCGTATCATCGCCGGCAAGAGAAGTGATTTGAATACCGGCAGTGCCTGGTTGGGTGTCAACCTCTGTTGCGAAATCGTTAAAGGATATAATAGCAATCGTGGCAGAGTCGCCAAAGCCTTCAGCAACAATATGTTCTGTTAGTGCAATATACGCTGCAATCTCTGCATCAAGAACAGTGTTCACTGCACCATCTCCGTTCATATCTGGAACTGGGTCGCCAGCGAAAGGACTTATAGTACTAGAAGAGGTGTCAATAACATACAGGATTGTTGGAGCGCCGGTAACGGAAGTGATTTCACAGATGCCATCTCTATTTGTGTCTTCACATTTAATTCCAGTTATCTCAAATGATGGAGGTAGAGGATTGAATTCATCATTATCGAGAGGATCGTAGAAGCCCCCTTCTTCATTACATCCTGGATCGTCAATGTCCACTAAGCCATCCCCGTCGTTGTCAATTCCGTCAGAACATTCAAAGGAAATGTCATCCGATTCATCGTTGTCAAAAGGGTTGTAGTTTCCGGTTTCTTCATAACAACCAAAATCCTCTTCATCAATATGGCCATCGAAATCATTGTCTAAGTTATCGGAACATTGTGGTAATAAATCGTTGAACTCATTGTCATCTTCTGGCGAATCGCAACCGGGATCGTCCATATCGACGAGTGTATCGCCATCATTGTCAATGCCATCTGAACAAGCGGTTGCAAGAACTACAATTGTTACATCTTGCGTTGCTACGTCAATCTCGTCAGTTGCAACAAACGTAACTTCGTGAGTTCCAATTTGATCGGATGTTGGGGTCCACGTGAATTCTGGGGTGTTGAATGAAGCGCCTGTTGGGAGAGGTTCTTCCCAGACAACTTTGACAGTGTCCTCAGCATCAGCATCAGTAACATCAACATCAAATTGTAGAAGTGTTCCCACTGGAATTTCATAATAGTCACCCGAAGTGAATTCAGGAAGCTGGTTCACGTCTAGAACGGTGTAATCAAATGTCTGTTTCACTTTATGTGTTTCATCTTCTGCATAGACAATTAACGTTGTTGATTTTTTTGTATCTGGGTGTTGAACGTACGTGTAATCTGGGGCGAAGGTAAATTGCCCAGTGCCATCGTTATTGTCAATGAATAAAACATCTGTAGGAAGTGGAAGGTGGAGGCAGGTGTTCGTACCACTAATGCAACTATAAGTGTATGCAGAAAGTGTTACGGAATCAGAGTCCTCGTCTTCTGCGGTGATAGAAAGTACAGCTGTTTCGCCCTCATTGATTGTAATGTCATCTAATGGATCCCCACCGTTAATTATTGGACTCTGTTTCTCTTCGATTTTGAGAATAACTCCGTAGGAGAAAGAGTCTTTACCATCGGTTACTGTAATGAATAAAGGGTAGATCCCTGCCGCGGTAGGTGTTCCGTAAATAAGTGCATTATCACTTCCTTCCCCAAGATCAGTAAATTGTACTCCTGGTGGAAGTTTGGTAATGATGGAATCAACAGAAAACTCTAAAGGATCGTTATCTGCATCAATACCAATAACATCGATTGCTAATAGTTCGTTAACTGGTCTTTCAAACACAGGGAATGGTAGAAGTGCAAATAAGATGCTGTCTGCATCGGGGCTTAAGTCAAATGTTGGCGGGTGGTTTTCGTCTGAAGGTTCAAGAACGGTAATCGTTATCGTTTCTTCATCCGTGCCACCATTACCATCGTCTACTGTAATTGTGATTGTATATGTCCCCGGTTCTGTTGGTGTCCAGGAAAACTCTCCAGTGTCTTCATCGAAGGACATACCAGGTTCAGTTGGTTCTACTTCGTATGTTAATGTATCTCCATCTTCATCAGTTGCGGTTACTTGGAACTCAAGCGTTTGGTCTGCTTCAATTTCTTTATCACTAATAGGATCTAAAACAGGCGGGGAGTTGAGGGGAGTTACAACCAAGGTAATTTCCTCTTGATCCACGTCTGTTGATGTGGTTGCAGTGATTTGGACAGTGTATGTTCCTTCCAGATCGTCGGTGTTTATTGTAAATAAGTGATCATAGAAGAAATCGGAATAACTATTTATGTCAGCAAACGTTTGGATAATAGTTGTTCCTTCTAACAACACAACATCTATGTCCAGTGGGGGATTAGTAGTGTCGGCTTCTGCTTCGAAAAGAACGTTCGTGCCAGCTTCCACGGTTAGAGTTGTGGAACCAGGAGCATCAACCCACCAGATAAACACCGCAACATCATCTGCTGCTGCAGGTGTAGTGAATAGTGCAAGTACTAGTAGAACTGTTAGTATAATGTTGTATTGTTTTTTCATTTTTCAAAACATCCTCTTTTATCGTTCTGGTTGTGTTAATGGATCGTAATTTGGATCATCGGTTCTGAACTCCCGAGGGACATAAGCATCATTGCTGCCAGCTTCACGTGCTGCGTCTCTACGGTATCTTCGAATTGCTTCCGACTCAAAGGGCGTTCCTTCAGTTGTTTCAGGAGTAGGTGTTGGTTGCGGCGATTCTTGTGGAGAGGGAGTAGTATACGCCGGTGTCGCAGGAGTTGCTCCCTGGTCTGGCACAATATACTGTTCGGTTGGCCTCGGTTGAATCTCTTCTGGAGCCACATAGACAGGACTTGGATCGACTTCTATACCATAATCATCTGGAAGAGGGTGAAGTTGATTATAAATGTCTGGTTCTGCTGTTGATTCGGGTGTTGTTGCATCGGCCCCCGTTTTGAATTCGAAGAGGGTTCCAAAACTAACAGTAAGAACCCAAGGCGATTGACCAATAGCTTCACGAGCACCAGAATAACCAGCACCGAGTCTTCCAGCGAGGTCAATGCGCGCATGGTCAGTTTCAGCGATGGTGCCGTTAATTCCTACTTCCAGATTTAAATTACCGTAAACAACAGTTCGGCTATCTTCGGTTATCGTTGGGCCGAGTACTTTTGGTCCACCTTCCCCGTCAGGAAGGAGCGTTGGGGCATAATGATCAAGAACCTCCGGGATTTCAGAGTGAACGGAAACTGTGTGTTCTACTGAAGTTGTTTCCGTAACTCGAGTTGGATTGATCCCTCCTCTTAGACGAGCGAAAATGTCAAAGTCTTCAAAGTCATAGTGCAGTTGTGCCACTAGGTCTAATCCTCCTACGAAACGATGAAGTGAATCTCTTTCATTCGTTTCACCACTTCGTAAATCGTAGGTGCCGTCAAGATTTTGTTCTGCGGTAATTGGGTTGATGATAAGGTTCCCACTTGAAGGGTCAGCGAAATAGAAACCGCCTCTAGCCCCTCCACCAAAACTAATGCCCCACGGAGTTTCATCGATGTTTGGGATATCAAGTAAGTAGGTAGCAGCTAGCGACCCAAGACCATCTTTGCTCACAAAAGGAGTTTCAAAGAGTAATCCAACTTCTAGTAAATGGCGGAGGTCAACCTTTTCTGTGTCGGTTGGCCGTTCCTCAAGCTCGCGGATTCTCTGTTGTGCTGCTTCCAAATTAGCTGCTAGCTGAGTTTTAGCTTCTTCGCAGTCTGTTTTTTCTGCGTGGCACTGTCGTGCTTTATCTTCACATCCTGAAAGTAGAGTGTCTACTTCTTCCCTCGTTACGGAATCTTGGTCTAATGTAGAGTCAAGGATGTAACATAATTTATCCGAAGCACAACCTTTGACGAGCTTATCGGTATATTGGTCCCACGGCATCCCGCCATCGGGATTAATATTTGCGCCATTTTCAGCTAAGATTCTTGCTTCACTTTCTCTAAGACAAATACCCAGGTTACCACCATGTTCGCTTGCGAATTCATCTGACTCGCAATATGCTTTTACTCTTACTTTTGGTTGTTTCTTTTGTTTTTTGGTTTCGCCTTCAGTCACTAACTCCATCTGGTCTGATTTGCCAGGAGGTTGAGCATATGAGGGATTAGTTAAAGAAATTCCTGCAGCTGCAATTATAGCAGCTAGTGTGAGCCTTTTTATCATTGTTCATCACCACAATTAATTGGATATAATCTAAAGTTTAAAGGGTTCTCCGACCGATCTAGCCACGTTAAAAGGAGGTCTACAACCCCTGGCTGGTCTTCGCTACCGTACATTAAAGATGGCCTAGCTCCATCGAAAACGGTTGTTCTATAGGTTGCTTCCAACTGGTCCCTTAAAGATTTTGGTTGGTAAGAAGCAACTTTGTCTCCCCTTCTGGGATGGATGATAATATTACTCGTTCCACAGGTAAATGCTTCCAAGAGGCTTTGATAATGAGCAATATCATCTTTATCAAACCCATCGAGCACTGAAGCGAGTTTGTCGTATTTCAACGGCGTTCCTTGAAGAGAGTAGCCTTCTAATGGGTGGATATCCGCGGAGAATACTAAATCTGTTGGTTCTTCATCGACTGGGGGAGGGGGGCATAAATCGAATTCTGGTTGTAACTCGCCATTGAAACATTGGTAAAGAATATCCGGTTCTGCTGATGGTTCTGGACAATCATAGCGGTCAGAAACGATACTGTCGTCAAGACATTGGTATTGTGTGATAACTATGGGTTCTTCAGAGTTAGGTGTTTCTCCTGGAAGTAAAGTGAAATCTGGGAGGCTAGGACATAGTTCTCTGTCGTAGACCCAACTACCATCAAGACATTCAAACTGGGTTGTTTCATTCGGGTCAACTGTTTGAACAACTGCCGCTGGCTCAGTTCTTTGTGGTTCATATGAAGCAACGAAATGCGTAACTGCGCCAAGAGCAAATCCAACACCCAACATACCAAGTGCCCAGCCTGCTGTTGGTCGTGTACGTGTTGGAGGGGCTTGATGTATTTGTACTGGTTCTATAACCTCAGCTTCATCTTCGTCAGGGACAACCGCTTCTACTTCTTCCAATTGAACCCTATAAGTCTCACACTGTTCTCGGAGTTGGGCGATCGTTCCTTCTTGATCCTCAATAGCCCGTTCCAAACCTTTTGCTTTTGCTCGAAGATCAACATTCCTTCTACGAAGCCTATCAATCTCTCCGTCTCTAGAATCTTTACTCATTGTAAATATAGTTCCCCCATCCACTCCGATGACAAAGTCTTATATAAAGTTTTTGCAAGGGTTGTTAACGAAGAGTAGTAACTAAGTGGTTAGAAAAATGTGCTAAAGATTTGATAGATGATGCCAACAACGAAAAGAGCTATGAGAAACATGCCAACAAACTTCGGGGTTTTCAGGGAATATTCCGGTTTTCGTTCTCCCAGTTTTTTTGCTTTCCAGTATATTAACACGATTAAAATTGCATCCAAACCACCTGCGATGGCCCCAGTAACACCAAGCACGGAAATGAACGTTGTAAGGTTGAAGAGAACAATGATGAGGGGGAAGGAAAACGTTAACAGGATTGCAGCCCAGTGTGGAAAATCATAATCGTATCTATATGCATCCACTAATGCTAATCCTAATGCTAGGAAAGAGGTGAGCATGGTAATGATGGCGAGGAGGTTCGCGAAAAGTCCTAGGATCGGTTGGGAATATATACTAAGAGCAATTGTTGCTATTCGTTCGTTAGGGAGGAGTGCTTCAAATTGTGGTAAACCCACTAAACCAACGATGATAAGTGAGAAGATCATATAGAGAAAGATTGGGATGACAGAGCCAATGATGATAGCTTTCTTCATTCTGTGTTTTTGATTCCCTAACACTTGTGCCATCTCTGGCAGAGCAGGCGAAGCCATAAAAGCGAAGAGAATAACACCATAGGGTAGAAAGAAGTGTAATGGATCAAACGAAGTGAAGTTCGTGAGAGAAATTTGGTCGAATGAAAAAATTCCAAGAGCGAGGACAACGAGGAAGAGGAGAGAGATGAGAATTAATTCCGCTTTGCCCGTTGCTTTGACCCCTTTGTAAATGATGAACACCATGACGGCAAAGAAAATGAGTGTGTAGAGGAGCGGTGTTCCAACACCAAGTACTGCATGAATTGTTGCTCCCTCACCAATTAGGTATGCTGTTAAGGCACCGTAGATGTTGATGAAGAGTGCTATTAGCATAACAACTTTGCCTTTTGCACCGAGGTATTTTTCTGCATAGCCAGTGAGTTGATGTTTCCCCTTTGTTCTAAGAACAATCTCTCCCGCGAAGAGGTTTAGAAAGATGAATGCTATTCCAATAAGGAGGATAATAAAGAAACCATAAAGAACACCTGCTTTGGCAATGACGTAAGGGATTCCTAGGATGCCAGCACCAACTATTGTACCAATCAACGTGGTGATGGCCATCAAGAATTTATTCTGTAGGAACGGTACCTCTTTTTGCATGGTCTAGAGGGAGGTATGTTTGTTTATAATGGTTGTGGAGAATGGTGGGACTCACAACCCACTCGACAGGTATGAGTGAATCTTATAAGTCTGCAATACTCATTTTATCTCTCTTTGTTTTATTCCGGGAGCAAACAAAGAGGTGATAAAAATGAAATTTAATGAAGATTTGGCAGAGATCGTAGGGATTATGCTCGGCGATGGAGGTCTCCATCTGAACAAATCAAACAAATATAACTTAACTATTTCATCTGATAAAAAAGAGTTAGAGTACCTCGAATCTGTGAAATCATTGTTTACTGATTATTTCAAAAGTTATACATTTAGTATTTGGGAGTGTAAAGAGAAATTGTCGCTTGGCCATACCTCGGTGTTCGTGGGTGAGCAACTAATTAAGGCTGGCTTAAAGCATGGCAATAAGGTCAACAACAAAGTGCAGGTGCCAACATGGATTTTCTCAAATGAGCAGTTTTTAATCCGGTTGGTGAGGGGCATGTTTGATACAGATGGTTGTATCTACCGCAAATATGATCAATTTGCACAAATTCAGTTTAAATTCGGGTGTTTTGAAACTACAAAATCCCTTCACGATGTAATAAAAATTTTGAATTTTAATCCAACAGTAATTCAGAGGGAATTCAATAAATCTAAAGGATTCTATGCGTGGAAGTTCTACCTATGTCGACAAAGTGAGATTGATTCATTTTTTCAATCTATTAAGCCACGAAATCCAAAGCATGTTGAGAGATATAACAAAATAAGGAGTGGGGACGCTGGGATTCGAACCCAGATCTAAGGCTTACCACAGAGAAGGTTTTTTCATCGCTTACGCTCAACCCTCCATTACTGGAGGCCCCTATATTGGTCAGTGTTTTAACACTTCTAGCCAGGATGTACGAAATTACTTTCTTTATACTACGTCCCCGTGAGTTTTGCAGAAAGAGAAGTTTTTTATTAAGCTTTTGTTTCGCAAGAACATGATTCACTTAGACGGTTCGTATGGAGAAGGCGGTGGTGCTTTAGTCCGCACAGCTCTGGCACTTTCTGTATTTACTGGAAAACCGTTTAGTGTGGATAAGATAAGAGCGGGGAGAAAGGTTCCGGGATTAAAACCGCAGCATCTGAAAGCGATTGAGGCGTTGAAAGAAATTTGTGGCGCTGAAGTTGGAGAAGTGGAGTTGGGTTCTATGACATTAGCGTTTACTCCAGGGAAGGTAAAGAAAGGAACATATACTATTGATATTGGGACGGCAGGAAGTATTACGTTGTTATTACAATCACTAATTCTCCTATGTATGTTTGCACCCGGAACTGTAACATTGCGAGTTATTGGAGGGACGTGTGGGAAGTGGCAGGCAGGCGTTGATTATTTACAGAATATTCTGTTGCCATATCTTGAACGATTTGTGGAGAAAATTGAAATGAAGATTTTGAAGCGAGGGTATTATCCAAGAGGAGGTGGTGAGGTTGAGTTAAAGATTACACCGCGGTGGAAATTGAAAGATTTTGATTCTTATTCCGCACTGTTGGAAGAAGTGCGAGTGAAGACAGCGAAGATTGCATTGAGTGCGCAAGGCAAGTTAGAGCAGATACGAGGAGTGGTGAATGTTTCTTCCGAATTACAAGAGAAAGAAGTAGGAGAGAGAATTCAAAGAGTGTGTGAAGGGGATTTAAAAAAGTTAGGAGTGCCAGTAAATGTAAGAGTAGATTATGTTAATTCTCTAAGTGTTGGAGGAGAGGTTTTATTGTGGGGTGTGTTTAGTAATAACGGACAGGTAGATTATGATAATCCCGTGTTATTAGGTGGGGATGCGTTAATTGAGAAAGGTAAGCGAAGTGAAGAGGTTGGAAAGGAGGCTGTTGCGGAATTGTTAGAGGAAGTGGAGAGTGAAGCGGCTGTTGACGTACATTTAGCAGATATGTTGATTCCGTTTATGGGTTTGTTGTGTGGTTCTTCGATTGAGGTTAGTTCTGTTAGCGATCATGTTTTAACAAATATCTATGTGGTAGAGAAGTTTCTGGATGTAGGTTTTTCTGTTGAAGGGAAGAGAATTAGGGTTGAGAAGTGTTAGGTGATTTTCTTAAGGATAAAATTAACTTCGTTCATTTCACTTGAATCTGCAATAACAATATCGAATTTTTCTTTATACACAGGGAGTAACTTTTCAACATCTCTATTTAGAAAACCAATCTTTAGAATTGTATCGTGTGCGATTCCAGCGGCCATGCCTACGTCTGCTAAACTATCACCAAGGAGAATAACATTTGGTTTGTTTTGAATCTCTTGGAGGTATGGACTTTCTTGAATAGCATACTCGTGTTTATTTACAACTGTGATGAATTTGTCTTTTACTCCTGTTACTACGCCCATTTCATTGAATTTGTAAAAGTTAGAGATGATGTGGACGTTTGGAGTTAATAGGTTATTGTGTTTTAGAAACTCTTCAATGACATTACCGATACCTGCTGAGAAAATCAAAAGAGGAATGTTGTGTTTCGCAAGGGTTTCAAAGAACTCCGTTGCGCCACCCCGTAATTTGAGGTCGTTACTTCTGGCAAGGTCTTGGATAACACCTTTATGCATGCCACTCTCCCGCATTAATTGGTAGTGGGATTCCCACCATTCCTGCATTTTCTGATAGCGTTCCTCTTCTGTGATGTCTGTAGAGATTTCATAAGGATAGTATTGATCAAATAATGCGTGTGCTTTTTCTGCGTACTCTGGAGTTAAATATTTGCCGTTACGAAGGTGCATATACACTGATTGTACTTTCAGTCCGTCAACAAAAGCTTTTGTTAGTGTTTTATCAAAATCTGCTACAACATGGAAATTCGTTTTTGTGAAAGCGTTGAGTTTCTCTTTGGCCTGTGGTTGGAAATGCGTAGTCATTTCGCTTGATTAGTAGATAAATTTTATATAGGTTTAGTTTGTATTAATTGTTATACATTAAAAACAGGGGGTTTTAACTATGATTTTGAAGAAATATATGATTGTTGTTCTTGCACTCGTTGCGTTAGTGCTCATTGTAGGATGTGGTACTGATAGCGGAGAGGTGCAAGTTGTTGAGAAAGGAAGTGGATCAGACAAGATAATGTTTGGTTACCTTGGACCACTTACTGGAGATGTTAGTTTTATCGGTCAACAAAACAAAGCGGCCGTAGAACTTGCAGTAGAAGAAATTAACAATGCTGGGGGGATCAATGGGAAGATGATTCACGTTGTCTATGAAGATGGACGTTGTAGTGCAAAGGATGCTGCTAGCGCAGGAAGTAAGTTAATTAGTATCAATCGAGTTGATTACATTATCGGAGGAGCATGTTCCGGGGAAACACTGGCTGTCGCTCCGCTTGCTGAAGCGAATAAAGTAATCATGATGTCACCAGTATCATCTAGTCCTGACGTAACATATGCAGGAGATTATATCTTTCGAGATTATGTGAATGACAACGATGCGGGAAGAATCGTAGCTGAGAAAATGTACGAAGCCGGCCACAAAGAGGTTGCACTTTTGTTTAGTTTAAACGATTGGGCGCAGGCAATTTCGGAAGTATTCAAGAAGGAGTTCGAAGCGCTTGGTGGAACTGTAACGTTTGAAGAATCATTCGTACAAGGTTCAAAAGATTTGCAGTCCGTTGTTACAAAAGTAAAAAGCAGCGGAGCAGATGGAGTGGCGTTCTTTGAGTACACACAAGGGGCTGTTGCGTTCTTTAAGCAGAAAGAAGAATTAGGCCTAGATGTTCCAGTGTACGGAGCAGACACATTAAACGACCCAGAGATTGCTGAAGGAGCAGGCGTAGGATTTGATGGAACGAAGTATGTTATCCTTAAAGATGCATATTCTGATGAGTTCAAAGCAAAGATTGCAGCAAAGACTGGAGAAAGTGACGTCAAAATCGGAACTGCAAATTCCTATGATGCTGTTAAGATTCTAGCAAAAGCAATCTCAGAAGTTGGCGATGATACGACAAAAGTAAAAGAATGGTTGTATAATATGCCACTATATGATGGAGAGTCTGGCTCTGTTGCTTTTGACGAAAATGGAGACTTAGCAGACGCAGAGTTCTCACTGTGGGAAGTACAAAACGGAGAATCTGTCGTTATTGGATAATCTTTTCTTTTTTTCTTTTTATTTTACTTCTGATATATAATAAACATTAAAAATAGTGGCTGTTTCTCTGATCTATGGGATTATTTGCACAGTTATTGGTTAATGGTTTAATTGCAGGATCAATCTACGCATTAGTAGCGTGTGGTTTCTCGCTAATTTACGCAACAAATAGGTTTATGCACTTTGCCCATGGAACGAGTGTCGCTGTTGGGGCGTACTTGTTGTTAGCGTTGTTTAAGTTGTTTGGTCTGCCGTTTTATTTAGCATGCATTTTGACAATAATCTTATCTGGGTTTTTGGGGGTTGCGTTGTATCAATTAGTATATGTCCCTCTGCAAAAGAAGAAAGCGTCAAATATTATTTTATTGATTGCAAGTATTGGCATATTGATTTTATTTGAGAACATTCTGCAGATCATTTTCGGACCAGATACAGAAACGATTGGCTATATCAAAATTGCACAAGGGATCTCTGTCCTAGGAGCTTTCATTACCCCATTACAAATTGTGATTATTGTCGTGTCGTTGGTGTTGTTGGTTGCTCTTTATCTGTTCATGAAGAAAACGAAACTCGGCAGACATATGCGGGCTGTCGCGGATAATAAAGAGTTAGCGAGTGTCGTGGGAATTAATCATAAACGCATTGCGTATTACTCATTCTTTATTGGATCTGCATTAGCAGGGATTGCGGGTATTTTGATTGGTTTGGAACAAAACGTGGAACCAGTTATGGGGACAATGTTAATTGTGAAAGGGTTTACAGGAGCGGTTATTGGAGGTGTAACATCTGTCCCTGCTTCAATTGTGGGAAGTTATCTTCTTGGATTGGTGGATAATTTTGGCGTCTGGTATTTGCCATCAGGATATAAAGATGCGATTGCGTTTGGATTACTGTTCATATTTTTATTGTTTAAACCGACAGGTATATTTGGAATAAACAAGGGGATTAAAGATGTTTGATGCGTTTATTATTCATTTATTGATCTTAATTGGCATTTATGTAATCTTAGCGGTAAGCTTGAATGTTGCAATTGGATATACGGGATTACTAAATTTAGGACACATTGCATTTTTTGGCATAGGAGCGTACACATCGGCATTGTTAACGAAAGCGGGAGTGCCGTTTGTCATAGCGTTTATTGTAGCAGGATTGTTTACCACGGTGTTTGGCTATGTGCTAGTATTAGCAACCGGAAAGTTGAAAGGAGATTATCTTGCATTAGCAACGTTAGGATTTAATTTTGTGATTTATTCTGTATTGTTAAATTGGGTTTCCCTCACTAGGGGGCCGTTAGGCATTCCGGGAATTGATAAACCGTCTTTCTTGGGGGTGGCAATTAGTTCGAATACGGGATACTTGGTGTTTGTGATTATTATTACAGTAATAGCTGTGTGGTTAATGCATCGAATTGTTTCTTCGCCATTCGGCAAGTTGCTACAAGCAACACGGGATGATGAAGTTGGGTTGAGAGTATTAGGAAAAAATACGTTCAAATTAAAGTGGAAAGCAATGATGATTTCAGCGTTCTTTGCAGGCATTGCCGGAAGTTTATTTGCACATTATATTTCATTCATCGATCCGACGTCGTTTAATTTGAAAGAAATTATTTTGATTTTAACAATTGTAATTGTCGGTGGAGCAGCATCGATTAAAGGCAGTATTATCGGAACGTTTGTGATTATTTTATTACCGGAAGCGTTACGGTTCTTAGCGTTGCCAAGTTCGATCCTAGGACCTGCACGGCAGGTGGTGTATGCAGTTATTTTATTGGCTATCTTGCTCTATAGACCACGAGGAATCTTTGGGAGGGTTGATTTAGTATGACTGCTCTCGAAGTAAAGGAAGTGTACAAAGCGTTTGGTGGAGTGAAAGCGTTGAATGGTTGCAGCTTTGCCGTGGAGAAAGGAAAAATTACTGCATTAATTGGACCAAACGGATCTGGGAAGTCAACTATTTTTAATGTTATCTCTCGCATACTGAAAGAAGATGCAGGCACAGTTGTGTTGCAGGGTAATGATGTGACTGCGGTGAAAGATTTTGCAGTGGCACGGCAAGGAGTTGCGAGGACATTTCAGCAGGTTCGCTTGTTCAAGAACTTAACGATTCAAGAACATTTAGAAATTGCGATGGATGAACAGGATGAGGGGATGTTGAAAAATTTATTTCGAAGAAAGCGTGGTGGATTGCAGAGGATTAGAGAAGTGTTAGCAATTGTAGGATTAGATAAACCGCTTTCCACATACGCAACTGATTTATCCTACGGACAGCGGAAGTTGTTAGATTTAGCAATTGCCATTGCCAAACCACATTCAGTATTGATGTTAGATGAGCCAGTAGCTGGAGTGAATCCAGCGTTACGGCAGGAGATTAAGAGAATTCTGCGAGACTTACATGCGAATGGTGAAACGATTTTAGTGATTGAACACGATATGAATTTTGTGATGGACTTAGCAGAATACATTTTTGTGCTTGACCAGGGCAAAGTGATTGCAGCAGGAAAACCAAAGACAATTCAAAATAACAAAAAGGTATTGAATGCGTATCTAGGAGAGTAGAATGTTAACGATTACAGGATTAAATGCTGGGTATGGGGAATTACATATTTTGAAGGATGTAGGAATTACTGTGAAAGCAAAACAAATGGTAGCGCTGATTGGACCAAACGGCGCTGGAAAGTCAACGGTGTTGAAATCGATTTTCAACATTGCTAAGGTATTGGGTGGGAAGATTGAGTTTAATGAGAAAGACGTTACCGGTTTAAGAACACATGAGTTGTTAGGAGTAGGGATTAGTTATGTGCCGCAAGGAAGAATTAATTTTTCTGAGTTGACTGTATTAGAAAATTTAGAAATTGGTGGAGATATGATTAAAGATAAAGCAGTAATGCGGGAGCATTTAGAGAAAGTATTTGAGAAATTGCCAATCCTACGAGAGAAGCAGGATGATTTAGCATTTTCATTAAGTGGAGGACAGCAGCAGATGTTAGCGCTAGGAAGGGCGTTGATGCAGAATCCACAATTGTTGTTATTAGATGAACCAACATTAGGGTTGAGTCCAAAGTTGCAGAAAGAGTTGTTCGCGACGTTACGTCGGTTACGAGATGAGGAAGGACTAGCGATTTTAATTGTGGAGCAGAATGCGAAGAAAGCGATAGAAGCAGCTGATAGGACGTATTTGTTAGAGAATGGAAAAGTTGCTTTGGAAGGAGGGAAAGAGATTGTGAAGAACCCTAAGATTAAAAGTATCTATTTAGGTGGGCATTATTAAGAGAAAATTTATAAATAACTCGGGTTCTGCAGTGAGTATGGAAGCAAAATTATGTCAAGCGACAAAAAAGCGAATTGAAAACGATTCGGGGGCAGTAACGTTCATGTGTCCACAGTGTGGTAAGCATGAAATTGTGCGGAGTTCATTTGCTCGAAAGAATGCAATCCCGTACACTTGTCCTGAATGTGGGTTTACAGGTCCTAATTAGAGGTGAATTTTATGGCAAAAGCAATTATTACATTTAAATTAATGCCTGAATCTATCGATATAGATTTGGCACCAATTCAAGAGAAGGCGTTAGAGATTGCTAAAGGAGCAGGCTCTATCGGAGAAATGCAAGCGAAACAGGAACCTATTGCGTTCGGTTTGAAAGCAGTTCTTGTATTAGCGATGTATGAAGTTGAGGGTAGTGATTTTGACGGTATTGCAGCAAAGATGGGCGAGTTAGAGGGTGTGCAAACTGCTGAGGTTGCTAAAATGGATTTAGCATTGGGATAGATGGCGAGAAGTGAACTGATTTCTATTCTAGTAGAAAAGTCTCAATCCGGTGAACGGAGAGATTTTAGAGCTGCTTCTGATTTATCTATAAGGAGTTTCTATAAAGGCGGGGGAGTTAGTATGGCTACTGAACTTCTAAGATTTTATGAAGACATGTTAGTGCCACTCTACACAAAACTGGTACAAGGGTGCCCCCCAAGCCAATTTGAATCATTAGCTGATGATATTGAACATTTAGAAGCAGAGCGGAGCCATATTGTTGATTATATTCCTCAGTTACGTGGTAGCTTTTTGCATTAATCGTTTTCAGAGATAATATAATTGCAATAAGTATAAAAAGCTGGCGTTCTTTGAACATTTTTATGGTTATTGATACTATATTCCAAACGATATCTGCCTATCTTCCATTTAGGAATAACGGTGATAAAAAAGGATGCGAAGAACGAAGAGTGCCATGGGCTGCTATAGAGTTTTACAGATTCTATGGCGAAAGAATAGATATAATTGAGCATTATGTGGCTGATAATGATTTGAGTCTGGATGAGGTGCGTTGTCTTGAGAATTTAGCTCAACAGCTTCGGGAGAGAAGAAGAGAGATGGAGGACGAACATCCAGGACTGCCAATTATTTGCCCTTAAGAATCCTGATTACTTCTTTGATTGACTTTTTTGTTTTAATTCCATTTAAAGAGAAATGGGTCCGGACACCACGGAGGTTCTTTGTTGGCACGTCAAGTTTTGGACAGGCAATATAGTGTTTCTTGCTGATGACGTGGAGGTCATAAAAGCCAGGGAGATTGAGAGTGGATTCTTTTTGTAATGCTTCAAGAAATTTTTGTTCCTCTGGAAATGTGTTGTTTTTGACCATTGTCTTAAGAAGTTTAGAATCGAACAATTTTCCAACCCATAATGGTCCTGCTACTTGGTTGAAGTTCTTTTCATTGTTACTCGGAGAAGTTTTGAATTCACTTGTTTTAGAGTTGTAAAGGAAGTATTGATGTTGTTTCAGGAGATTATCACATTTCGTTTTACCACTGTCAGAGCGGAGGTAGATACGGACGTAATGGTCTTTGTGGTAACTTAGGATTGGAGTGAGTGCTTTCTCAAATTGTGCGCCAAGTAGTTGAATTTTTCGAATAAGAATTCTAATACCAATTTCGTGCATTAAATGATTCCGTAGCGGAGTTGCCCAATATTTACGTTTGGTGACGTTTTCATACGTTCCTGAAAGAGCAGCAGTGTCAGTTGCTGTAACAGCGATAATTCCTTTACGGGAAATTCTAGCGATAGCAGCTGAGAGGAAAGGGTTGGGGGAACCAAACGGATCGAGGTCGATGTAGTCGAAATAGCCGCAAAAACTTTTAGGTTTAGTTTTTGAATTGATTTGGTTGAGTAAGAAGAGAGATGCCTCTTCGTTTGTTATGGTGGTTTTTTTGGTTTTGATATTATTTGTTTTGAAGTTTTTGGTAAGTGTTTTGTTGAAATTCTCTTTTTTATCGTTGAAAAAAATGTGGTTGATTTTTTCTTTTGAGAGTTCTTTCAGAAAGCGTACGCCACGTATACCAGAACCTGCTAACGGTAAAGCAATGTTCATGTCTTTGTTTAGAATAGAGTTGAGTAACGTTATGGAGATGTTTCTGTTGGAAACCATTATTGGATTGTAGAACACATCCATTTTTTTAGAAACGTTTTTTGTTGAATGGGAAACGCGGATTGTGGTGGAGTGTTCGGTTATTGATTGCATGGAATGAAAAGAAGAAAGTGGTTTAAGAATCTTACGACATTTCTCGATATATTTGGACAGTGGTGGTGAACAATGCTAAGATAATTGGTCCAAAGAATAAGCCGAGAATACCGAAGACTTGTAAGCCACCAAGAACGCCAAGGAAAATGGCGAACGATGAGAGTTTGATTTTATTCCCAATCAATTTTGGTTTCAGGAAGTTGTCAACATAACCAAGTACAACAACGGAGAAGATGATGAGGATAATCGCTTTGACAATACTTCCCTGGATGAATAGGATGATAGCAGCAGGTATCCAGATCAGAGCTGCACCAACTGCTGGAATGAACGCGAGAATGGCCATGATTAAACCCCAGAATAAAGGCAGTGGTAAACCAAGCAGAGCGAAGATGACGCCGCCAAAGAAGCCTTGCAATAAAGCCGTGCTGATATTCCCACCAACAACTGCGTTAATGGTTTGTTTTAGTCTGTCATAAATTCGGTGTTTGTATGCTTTCTTTAAAGGAATTGTTTCCAATAATGTTTCTTTGAATTCTCTGCCATGTTGTAGGAAGTAGAATGTTGCGAAGACCATGATGACTAAGAAAATGATTGCAGAGACAAAACCGCTAATTACATCGGAGATACTTTTGAAAAATAATGAACCGGCTGTTTGCAGAAGTTCGCCACTTTTTTGGGTGAAGCCTTCAGAGCGGAGATCGGTTTTCAGTTCCTTCGTTGCATCACAGAGGAAGCCTTCACGGCAATCATGGTCACCCACATAGAGATTAATGTAATGTTCCGTTCTTTGAGAAAGGTCTTGTACTTGTTCCGCTAATGGAAGAACAAGACCGGCAAAGAGGACCAATAAGATAACTAAACCAAATAAGCCAACCAGTATTTGTGTTACAACTGTAGATTTTACTTTGCTTTGAATCCACTTGTATAGTGGAGATAAGAAATATGCAAGCAGTGCCCCTACGAGTAACGCGCTAAGATAGGGTTTAATGATGTATAAAGAGAGTGCTAAGAGTGCTACGAAGATTCCAATCATCACCCACTTCTTTTGTTGGTCTGAAAAGGCCATGTGTTAGAGAAAGATTGAGGGTATATAAAAGTTACTTCGTAGTTACATTTAAAAAGTTGGGGTTGTGGGAGTAGAATATGGCAATTCGGAAAGTCTTAGTAACAGTGGTAGGGCATGTTGACCACGGAAAAACGTCGTTGTTAGATAAGATTAGACGGACCGCCGTCACACGAGGGGAAGCTGGCGGGATTACGCAGGCGATTGGAGTATCAATTATTCCGATTGAGACAATTAAGAAAGTCTGTGGAAGTTTATTAGATTCATTCAAAGACAATTTAACAGTTCCCGGTTTGTTAACTATCGATACGCCGGGTCATGCAGCATTTACATCTCTACGGAAGCGAGGAGGAAGTTTAGCGGACATTGCGATTTTAGTGGTAGATATTAATGAGGGGTTTAAACCACAAACGATTGAGAGTATTGAAATTCTGAAGGCAAACAAAGTACCGTTTATTGTTGCCGCTAACAAGATTGATTTGATGCATTATTGGCAGTATGATGAGAAGAAAAATTTGATGCAGAATATTGGTTCTTTAAATCACCAAATTCAGGGAGAGTTTGAAAAGAAGTTGTACGAACTCGTTGGACAATTTGGAGAACACGGTGTGCAAGCAGAGCGATTCGATAGAGTGCAGGATTATACCAAACAAATTGCCATCGTGCCAGTGTCTGCGGAAACTGGACAGGGCATTCCAGAATTGTTAATGGTGTTAACGGGTTTAGCGCAGAAGTATTTGGAGGCGAGTCTAGAGATTGAAGAGGAAGGTAATTGTAAAGGAACGATCTTGGAAGTAACCGAGGAGAAAGGGTTAGGTACGACGTTAAATGTGATTATTTACAATGGTTCTCTTGCTGTGAATGATACGCTGGTAATTGGTGGCGTGGAAGAACCGATTGTTGTTAAAGTACGGGCGTTACTTGAGCCAGCAGAATTGGCAGAGATGCGAGAGAAGAAAAGTAAGTTCAAGAATATCAAAGAAGTGCATGCCGCTACAGGTGTAAAAATCGCAGCGCCAGGGTTAGAGAATGCTGTAGCAGGGATGCCCGTAAGAAGTTGTTCTGGAGATGCTGAGGAAGTGGAGAGGTTAAAGAAAGAAGTACAGGAAGAGGTTGGCGAGACAGTTGTTGAGAATGAAGAAATGGGCGTGATGATTAAAGCCGATACAATTGGTGGTTTGGAAGCATTACGAAAATTGTTGGAAGAGAAAGATATTCCCGTTTCATCTGCATCTTTAGGAAATATTAGTAAGAAAGATTTAGCGAGCTTGGAATCGTTGAAGGATAAAGATCCATTCTTTGGCGTGTTACTTGGATTTAATATTACGTTGGGAAGTGATTTAGAAGAAACTTTGAAGAATAAGAAATTGAAAGTGATTACCCACGATGTTATTTACCAAATCATCGATGATTATGAAGAGTATCGTGAGACGTTGAAGAAAGATATTGAAATGAAAGAGTTCTCTGCATTGGTTCGACCGTGTAAATTTGCTGTGTTGAAGGGGTATACATTTAGACAGAGTAATCCCGCGATTGTTGGAGTGGAGATTGAAATTGGTCGGATAAAAACAGGAGACGGCATTTTGAAAGATGGTCGAGGTCGCGTTGGAGTTGTTAAGAGTTTGAAGGAAGGAAAAGAAAATGTGTCTGTTGCAGAGCAGGGAAGGCAATTAGCGATGGCAATGGAAGGAGTTACTCTAGGAAGACAAGTGGAAGAGGGTGACTTTCTGTATACAGATATTCCTGAAGAAGATTTTGTGAAGTTGAAAGCGTTGAAGCAACATTTATCTAAGGTTGAGATTAGTGTGCTGAAAGAAATAGCTGAGATTAAACGGAAAGATAACCCTGTGTGGGGAGTTGGGTAAAGAAAAAAAGAGAAAAGAAAAAAAATTAAATTTCTTCTGTTACAGTTGCATCTTCTGCAGTTGTTCCTTCAATGATTACTTCCATGCCACCGGCACTTGCAATCTTTTCCGGATAATTTGCCAAGACTTTTGCAGCTAAACGAGTATCCTCACCGCTGTATCCCGCGATTAGTAAGGCATAGTTGCCATTAGCATGTTGGAACAACTGGATCTTCGCTTTACCTGGTTCGAAGCCTTCTGTACAGTCTGAAGGAAAGCCAAGTAATTCTGCTGCAACAGTGTTAACACAGGGGTTACCAACAACGATCAAGTTCTGTGCTGGGACACTAGCAATTTCTGAATCAAGTTTTGTCGCACCCATACTAGGTTCATAGTAGCCCAATGTAGCGAAAAATACCGCCACATCAATCATAGAGAGAACATCAATAGGGGCCGCAGATTCACCAACAACAAACAGGCCGTTAAATTTCCCTTCAGTAAGGAACATGGTAGGATAATCTGAAAGATCATTTCCTACAGGTAAATTGTAAACTTCTGTCTCGAAATCATCAACTTCCTCAATGAACTCTTCAATGTCGTTCTCCAAATCTTTAAGGTCGTCTGTCAATTCGTCTTTTTCCTCATCGTTCAATTCAGAATCTTCAATTTGATCAATCAGATCGTGAACTGCATCTTCAAGGTCCATGAGGGATTCACTTAGCGAGTTGATGTCATCCTTAGCTTCAGAAAGTGTTTCTTCGCCAGATTATTCAATTGCATCGTCAACAGCATCTTTGATGTCATCGAACCAATCTTCGAGATCTTTGTATTCATCTTGTAGGTCATCAACTGCGTCTTCGTAAAGACTTAAGCCAGCTAACTCTGCATCAATCATTGCTTTAAAGACACTATATGGTTGAGCGCCTAGTAATGGTTTATCGTTGATGAAAAACTGGGGAGTGCCAGTGATTCCAGCATCGGCTGCCTCAGCGAAGTTGTTTTCAACTAAGTTAGTATATTTACCGTTCATCAGACATTGAGTGAATTCAGGAACGTTGATACCTGACTTTTTAGCTAATGTTCGAAATGTTGAGTAGTCAAAGTCCGGGTTTTTCCAGAATAAGTATCGTTGGTATTGCCAATACTTTCCTTGTTCACCCGCACAGTGAGCTGCTTCAGAAGCTTCTTGAGCCCATGGGTGAAACGATAGAGGGAAGTCATGGAAAACGATTTGCACTAACCCTTTGTTAATGTAATTAGTCTTAATTTTAGGAAATGTTTCCTTGTAGAAGTTTTTGTTAAATGGGCCTTGGTAATCTCCAAACCAGACAATTGTCACTGGAGCATTTCCTGCACCAAGTGAAGGGCCTTCAACAAAATCTTCATTAAATTCAGGTTCAGCAATAGCTGTTACAGCAAAGATTGAAACAAGAAATACTGTAAGTAAAACCATACTTAATGTTGATTTTTTCATTTTTGTAATGCCTCGTGTGTGTTTTTATTGCCAGAAGAGGGTTGTTTATTTAAACTTTCGCATTGTTATTACTACCAAGTGGTTTTTTTGAAGGAAACTATTAAGTAGCTCGATGATTCTGGAAGGTAGATGATTGGATTAAAAATATTGAATTCGAGGGAACGGAAGAAGATGAATGAAATTCTAAAGCAGCAGTTTGGTTGTAGTTTGGTGAAAGAGTATGCGTACTTGATGAATGGTAAAGATAAAGCGTTTGTGGTGAATAAAGATGTTGATAGAGTTGATTTAGGAAAGATTCGAGTGGATAGATTGGGGTTATATTTCGCTGAATGGAAGAATACGCAGGTTAGATTGAGTAAGGAAGGAGCGGCGTTACTTGTTGCGGAGAATAAGGGCAAAGTGGAGAATATTGTAGATTTGAGTAAGGAAGAGGTTGAGAAGTATTTCAAAGGGAATGATTTGAAGAAAGATTTAGGGGGGGATCGTTTGGTTATTTTACGATTTGAGGATAATATTATTGGTTGTGCTAAGTATAAACAAGGAGAAATTCTGAATTTTTTGCCTAAAATTCATAGGGGAACCGTTATCGTTTGAGGGGGGGTACTACTTTTAAGTAGCGTCTTTACGAAACATTTATAAAAAACTATAGTCTGGAGTATCTAAAACCTCGAGGAGCGATTTAAAATGAGAATGAAAGCATTATATTTACTTGTCTTGGCTGTTTTTCTAGTTGGTTTAGTAAGCCCAGGAGTTGCAGCTGCGGATGAAGTTGACTTAAAAGTAACTAACTTAGGATTGTCAACATTCGATTTTGATGCTGATGCTAAAACTGTTTCATTTAGTGTTGGTGTACAGAATGTAGGGGATGTAGAAGTTGAAGACTATGAAATCACTTTACAGACTCTTGCAGAAGATGGTTCTGTTGTTGACAGCAAAACATACGATAATAAGTTCAAAAGTGCGTTAGTACCAAATGCAATGAGAAGCCATGGAGTAGTTGATTTGCCTGTAGATGCAGATTTACTTGCAAATGAAGGAATTGTAAGAATTGGCGCGGTTGTTGAAACAGAAGGCGATGTTGAGCCTACAAACAACGAAGCAACAAAAGATTTCCAGGTTGACGAAATAAATTACGATTTAATTGTCTTTGGTATGGCTCAGAGTGAATTTGAGGTTGATGAAAATGGTTTAGCTTCATTTACTGTCTTTGTACAAAACATTGGAACCACACAAATCCAAGATAGTTACTCAGTTTTAGTTGAAACATTGGATAATGAAGGGAACGTTGTTGGAACGTATGTAAAAAATACGTTTGGAACATTAACTCCAAATTCAATCTTATATGTTCATGTTTCAGACATCTTAGTTGACACCACTGAAGCAACAACCACTCTTCGAGCAACTGTTGATTCAGAGAATGTGATTGCTGAAACAAATGAAGAGAACAACGTACTGACAAAGGTTGTTGACTTACCTGGAGATGTTGTTATTGTTGCAGATGAAGATGGTGACGGTATTGAAGATGCAGACGATAATTGTCCAGCTGTCGAGAATGCAGATCAGGCTGACGTTGACGGAGATTCTGTAGGAGATGCTTGTGATGGTGATAACACAGATGGCCCTTTAGCAGATGCTGACGAAGACGGTGTTGCTAATGCTGAAGACAATTGTCCAGCCGACGCTAATACTGATCAAATTGATACAGACGGTGACGGTACAGGAGATGTCTGTGAACCCGTTGAGTTAAGCGAAGAGGAAGAAGATCTTATTGGGTTTGAAGATGATTACGATGAGTATTACAAGGACTTCAAAGATCTGAAGAAAGATTACAAGAAAGAGCTTAAGGACAAAGATTACGATAAAATCGATGAGATTGAAGAAGATTTAATCTCATTAGATGATGACCTTGAGAACTTAGAAGAAGACGTAGAGGACTTGGAGGAAGAGATCGAAGATGCTGATCCCGCATTAGAGAATGAGGATGAGTTGCTTGATGATATCGAAACACTCTTAGATGACATCGATGAATTGCGTGATGACATTGCTGCGTTAATTGGTGATGATATTAACAGTTCATTTTCAAGTTCCAGTTCAAACTTTGACCCATATGTTCCACCAGTACAGGAAGATAACGTTGTCTTAGAACCGTTCAACTTCGATCTCCCTGCGTTTACAGGAGCAAGCGTTGCTCCGGAAGAAACGTCTGGTTGGAGTGACTTTAGATTAATCGCATGGGGCATTGCAGGACTTGTAGTCTTGTTAGCGGTAATAATCTTCTTAGTTGCAGTATTACTGCGATAATTTTTTATTTTATTATTTTATTTATTTCTATAATGAGATGGAACTTATTTTATGGAGCTGCATGTATCTATTTTCTTGGCTGTATGGGGACGGCTCCACAAAGAGCTGAGGAACCAGTATTGCCCCTTAAACAAATGGTGGATCCGGAAGTTGCGGCCTTAGCACGAGCTGTTCGAGATACAGCTGACCGTCGAGATGTAGGAAATGCCGCGGGTTATGACACATACGAAAGGGATATCACAGCAATAGAACTTCGATTTACGGTACAATTTCGTGACCGCTCAGTTGATGCTCGAAAGCCACCAGATGGAGAAATTGGTCTAGAAGACGCTATTCTTATTGATGTCTATAAACCAAACGAAACATGGCGATGGAGGAGGTACGTAGACCAAAGTCTTAATGGTATTCACCCATATACGAAAGACATGGCGCCCGGCAAACCACTTCATTGGTTATCTCCTAAACAATTACAGATGAGGAACCAAGAATACTTTGCGGATGTACGGCAAGCTTTGATAGCGTTAGAAAAACAAAAATAAATTATTTTAGAACGTCTTCGATAGGTTTCTTACCTTTCAGCTTCTTCGCTTCGGTTTTCGCTTGCTTCACCAAATCAACCCCGAGGCCTTTGAGTTCTTTAACGTGCATCTGCATTAATTGCTCAACAATTTGAAGAATACGCATCAGTTCTTCCCGTTCTTTGCTTAACGTAGCGAGGGAACCTTTATGGAAGCCCACTTTTTCATCTTTTGATTCTGTTTGCTTTTTTGCCATAAAATGGAAGGGAGGAAGAACCTTATTAAGTTTTTGGTTAATGGAAGAAAAGATTTAAATTGGTTTATTGTATTCTCTAGGTATGGGGTTTTTTAGTAAACTGAAGTTTTGGAAGAAGAAAGATTCATTAGATTTTGATTCTCTAGCAAGTAAAGAGTTCTCTGGGAGTGCGTTCCCAGATCAAGAGATGTTGGGGAAAGCTCCAGAGTTTAACGATCCGATGGTTGGAAGACGGAGTGAATCTTTGGGGCAGTACACACCGCCAACAAGTGCATTACCGCAGCAGGGAAGTGTGGGAGAAGGGAGAGATTTAGAGTTGATTAGCAGTAAGCTAGACACGATTAAAGCACTTCTGACATCGATGGAACAACGGTTAGCGAACGTGGAAAAGAGCCTCGGCTCACAACAGAAGCCACCGCAGCGATTATGGTAGCAAAGCAGTATTGGAAATTATTCTGGGGAATTGTATTTAGTGTTATTTTTATTGATCAAGTGACGAAGTATTTTGTTGCTCTGCATAAACCAACGATTGATTGGGGTTTGCTGAGGATTGAGTATATCACCAATACGGGAGCAGGGTTTGGTATTCTACAAGGACAAGTGTTCTGGTTGGCTGTAGTTTCATTTATTGTAGCTGTTGGCATTATTGCGTTCTATAAGAAAATTCCACAAGAGAAATGGACGCAAGTGTTCATGGGATTATTTCTCGGAGGAGTTATTGGGAATTTAATTGATAGGGTGTTGCGGGGCTATGTTATTGATTTTGTGAATTTGACATTCTGGCCAGCGTTTAATGCGGCAGATGTAGCATTAAGTGTGGCAGTTGTTGGGTTGCTGATAGTGACGTGGAAGAATTAATTAGTTTGCTCCCATCGTGTTCCATCAGGAAAGGTAATGAGGTCGTCGTTATATGCCGGCCCTTTAGTGAATTCTGGTTGAGGGAATTGCTGTTTAAATCCAGAACCGTCTTGCGCTTCCAAATGTAGAATATCATTTTGAATATACCAGATCCCCCAGTAAGTCTGTTCACCGTTATTCTCTAGATGGAATAAGCCATTATGTGGATGTGGAGCATCATCACTAGTTGCAGAATCGAAACTGATAACATCATAATCTTGGTTAGGAACACTCCACTTACCTAAAAACTCTATTGGTGAAGACCAATCTGTCGCTACTTCTTCCATAGGAGGGATTGGGGCTTGTGGAGAGGGATGCGATGGTGGTTCACCCGTAGTAACTTCAATTGAACAAGATGTTAGTAATAGTAAAGGTGTTAAAAGACTGACGAGAATGAAAAATGATTTCATAAAGTAAAGATTAAATAGAAGTTTATATACTTTGTCAAACACAATTGTGGGCTTTGTATCCTTGTTCCCAAGCGTCTTCTTTTTTGTCAAACCATCTGCGACGTTCTTTTTTGATTTTTTTCGCCCACTCACACTTAGGAACGTGATACATATTGCTGTTAGAACTGGCAACGAATTTACCTGGCGAGAATTTCTTTTTAGGCGCTACTTTCTTGGCAGCAGTTTTTGTTGCTTTTACAACAGGAGCTGGTTCATCAAAGACAATACTATGTGGTTCTTCAGAGATTGGTTGCGGTGCACTATAGGTAGGAAATGCAACGAAGAAACCAATTAATGCAATGATAATTAATGTTGGAAAAAAACTGCCGTGTACTAACCAAATTAAAACAAAGTTGATAACGTACAGAAAAAAAAGTGTAAAGAATACTGAGTCGCTCCAATGTTTTGTGTAACCAAGAAGGCCAATGAAAAATAAGAGTGCAAACAGAAGGAAAATGATCAGTTCAATCCAGAAAAATGCACCAGATGTGTTGATGAAAATAGTTAACGATGCAAATGAGAGAATAACAAATGCTAACGCATATACTACAAGTTTCCAGACGCTCTTGATACCATTCATAGAATAAATTGTAGAAAAAACGTATTTAAGAATTTCGATGGTTGAATAGGAATGTTCTAAAATTCTTCTTCAAGACTCTTTAAGTAACCCTTCCGTTTAAGAAATTCAACCTCTGCTTTACTACGGTATTTATAGACAACGTCGCCTTTCTCGTCTCCACCCAGTTCCCATGGTTCAATAAGGACAACATTTTGTTCCCGTACCCATAATGCTCTTCGTAATCTGCCTGGAATTCTACAGATACGTTCTTTACCATCTAAACAGAGAACGCGCATTCTTGAACCACCTAATCGTTGCTGCACAATGCCAAGGACTTCTTTGCCTTTTGGAATTCTTACTCTTAGCACTTGTGGTTGATCAGATTGCTGTGGTTTCGCCATTTGTATTGGTTGGGTTGGGAGTTCTTTATAAAAGTTTGTAAGAGTATAGTTTTGAACATAATAGTTTCAGTCGCTGAATTCTTTTATAGCGGTGTGAGTTTGAAGTAGCTATGGCACGATCATTACAAAAAGAGTTGCAAGAAATAAAGAAGAAGTTAAAGTCGTACGAGCGGAAAATGGAAGCGAAAGTGCAAGAACATCCGATGGCAGCAGTAGGCATTGCGCTAGGGGTTGGAGTGTTATTAGGAGCTGTCGTAAGTACATTAATTTCACGGAAGAAATAAATGGCAGGAAAAATTATGCGCGCATTGATAGAGGGTTTTCAGATGATGACTTCTCTCGCAGAGAATGTGGATAGGGCTGTTACAGCGCAATTGTATAGGGCGAAGAGAAGTGTGTTTCGTTCTGCGGTGCAGTTAGTGTTGTTTCTATTAGCTGTCGGGTTTATTGTCGTAGGGATTGTATTATTTCTAATGCGGTTTTTTTCAGTGGATATTGTGTTAGTGGTGTTTGGATTAGTGTTACTGTATATTATTATGTTAACTACTAAGTTCCGGTGAGAAAGTAATATATAGTACCTAGTTTCTGAAATTTCGCAAAAGGAGGAGGGATTATTTTTATGGCAAAGCGGGTTGAGTCACCATCATCGATTAACACATTTAAGCAATGTAAACGGAAGTACTACTATCAATATATTGAGAAGCTTCCTACAGTAAGTAATATCCACCAAGTGCGGGGAAATATTGCACATTCGGTTTTAGAAGATTTTTTTGATGTTGAGGTGGTAGGGTTCACGCAGGAGAATTATAAGCAGAAGCTCCAGGAAGTTATTCAGAAGTTGTTTGTGTTCAATTGGAATAAGTATAAAGCTCGGTTGGATGCGCTAGAATTGGGGAGTGATAAGGAACGGTTTTATTTTGAAGAGACAATGCTAATGTTGTTGAATTGGACAAAGCATTTCATTGTAAGTGTTGAAGAGAGGATGGAAATGAAACAATATACGTTCCATCAAGCGTTTGAAGAATTGAAACCAATCAGGGAGAAAGAGTTTAGATCTCAGGAACATTCTGTAAGAGGGTTTATTGATGCAATTCAACACGTGGATGAACAGGTGCATATTATAGATTATAAAACAAATTCTAAGTTTGATTTCAAAGATAGTATTAAGTTACAATTGGCTATCTATTCGTTGTTGTATTCGGAATTGCATGGAAAAATGCCAGATAAAGTGGGGATATTTTTTCTGCGTCATAAGTTGAAGATGATGAACGTTGATCCGGATCTGTTAGAGTTAGCTCGAAGAGAGATAGCAATGGTGCATGGACATACGTCTTCAACAGAAGCGTTAGCAGATTATCCTAGAACAGTTAATGGCCTATGTAAATGGAAGACGGGACAATGTGATTTCTATGAGCCGTGTCAGCCGCATGGATAATTAACTTCCAAGTGCCAGTAAACTCTGTCTGATTATATCTTGATAAATAGTAACGTTCTGTAAGACAAATGTTTCGACGGCGGCTCCAACAAGGAGGAAGATTAAGGCAAAGAGGAATAAGTACATATTCAAGCCAAAGACTTCAAAGAACCGATGAGATGCGAATTTTTCGAGGATAACATCTTTTGATATTACCGAACCAGAGATGGCGGCGAGGAAATATGAGATGGCTTCCAACATCATGTGAGGGAAGACGATTAACATAATTAGGCCGAAGAGAAGGTAAGGATTTTGACCAGAGAACAGTGCAGCGTTTTTGGCAGTGAACCCAAAGATGGTCCCCCAAACAGATGCGTTCCATGTGATTAAGAAAATTGCACCATCGCCTGTTAGCAAAGCAAGAATGAAACAGGCCATTAACACAAGGAAGTTGTTACTAAGTAAATCGTAAAATAAACCGCTGCCCACGATAGCGTTGCCGGCAAAGCCCTGGCCGAGCCTGATTTCTAATTGTTCACGGAATAAGGTGTTTGCTTCAAACGCTGGAAGTAACATTGTGCCAACAGCGTAGACCAGAAGAATGCCGAGAAACATGAAAATGTAAATCCTAATGATGTTAATATCATCTCGCCAGAGGATTCGGAGAGAGATCCGTTGTTCCATACTTTGCTGTCGTTCTTCAATGGAGAAGATTTTGTATAGTTCGGGTAATAGTAATAACGAGGTGAAGGCAACTGCTACTAAAGCTGGATCGCCAGGGAATAGAATAGAAGCAAGGAGAATTCCGACAATGGAATAGATAGCTCCAAGAACGAAAGCATACCTCCCTTTCCGTTCTAACCAATTTTCTGGGAAAATGTGTTCTAAAACCATTTACTACCTCTTTTTTAGCTAGAAGTAATTAGTTTTGGTTTATATAAGTATTGTTCCGTAACATTTTTAAAATGGAATCTCTATTTTAGAGAGAATAGGGGGAAAAACCAAATGGCTATTGCAACATGGATTATAGTGGTAATTGTTGTGGTTGTGTTATTTTTAATATACATCTATAACAGTTTAATTCGACTACGTGTTCGAGTAAAGAATGCGTGGGCACAGATTGACGTACAGTTAAAGCGGCGGTACGATTTAATTCCAAATTTAGTGAAGACTGTCAAAGGATACATGAAGCACGAGAAGGGTGTATTAGAAAGTGTTACCAAGGCTCGGACTTCATTGATTAATGGAACAACGCAGGAGAAAGCTGCAGCTTCCAATCAAATTACAGATGCATTGAAAAGTATCTTTGCAGTTGCGGAGAATTATCCACAACTTAAAGCGAATGAGAATTTCAAACATTTACAGGAAGAGTTATCTGGCACGGAAAGTAAGATTGCCTATGCACGCCAGTTTTACAACGATAGTGTCATGCAGTTTAACGAAGCACTGCAAGTTTTCCCGAAGAATGTGTTTGGAAAGATGTTTGGCTTTACGAACGAAGCGTTCTTTGAAACGAAAGGTAAGCAGCGTGAGAACGTAAAGGTAGAGTTTTAATTTTTTCTTTGTACTATGAAAACCAATTTTTATAATGAGATTGCATCGAACAAACGGAGAACATACGTATTAGTATTCTTCTTTTTTGTGTTCATTATATTTATTGGTTTAGTTGGAGGAGCGTTATATGGCAGTATGTATTCTGGCATTGTGTTAGCTGTGATAATTGGTGTGATTTATTTTCTGTTTAGTTATTATGGTGGAGCGAATGCTATTCTAACAATGAGTAAAGCGAAAGAAGCGACGAAACCACAGTATACACATCTGATTAATACAGTTGAGGGATTGGCGATTGCAGCAGGTTTACCAAAGCCACCGAAAGTGTATGTGATTAATGATAGTGCATTAAACGCATTTGCCACAGGAAGAGATCCAGAACATTCTGCAGTTACTGTAACGACGGGGTTGTTAGCGAAGTTGAATAAAATTGAATTAGAGGGAGTTATTGCGCATGAAATTTCCCACATTAAGAATTATGATATTCGAGTGATGATGTTGGCTGCTGTGATGGTTGGGTTAACTGTATTGTTATCTGATTTTATTTTACGAAGCTTTCTTTGGGGCGGCCATGGTGGACGAAGAGAAAGTGGAGGAGTCGGTGCAGTAATGATAGTTGTGGGTTTAGCACTGGCGATTTTATCGCCATTAGTTGGGGAAGCGATTAAGTTAGCTATTTCCAGAAAGAGAGAATATTTAGCAGATGCGTCAGGAGCGATGTTAACTCGCTATCCAAAGGGGTTAGCGGATGCGTTGCGGAAAATTAGTCAAGATCCTGATCCGTTAGTGGATCATGCGAATAAAGCAACGGCACACTTGTTTATCTCTACGCCATTTCGCAAGAAGAGGGGCGGTTTTATGAAGAAGATTTTTTCGACACACCCACCGATTGGAGAGAGGATTCGAAGGTTGGAAGGGATGTAATGCGTTCTGGAGTAACAATATCTTTATAATTCTGAATTCAACAACTTTTTTGATGGTTACAAAATCTGGTTCTAAAGGAGATGGCGGTTTAGTCGAGGCCTTCAAGGATTTAAGGACTTCTTTGTTTGTGGAGCGACGAGAAACCGAGAGATTAAAGGGGATTGTTGGAACGAGAGATGGAGAGATACGGAAGTTAACTGGGCAAGTCGAAGACCTAGAGGCCGAGGTTGCTGGTTACAGAGCACAGTTAGCAGAAGCGCCACCAAAAGATGTGGCTAAACTACAGGAAAGGTTAAGGAACCAAGCTGAAAAAATAGAGGGATTGCGTAGCGAGCTTCTTGCTGCAAAGGGTAGAATTTTTG
Source organism: uncultured Methanosarcinales archaeon (assembly GCA_964344235.1). Classification (GTDB taxonomy): domain Archaea; phylum Nanobdellota; class Nanobdellia; order Woesearchaeales; family GW2011-AR9; genus CAYFMJ01. The sequence continues at coordinate 49,664 of CAYFMJ010000001.1, forward strand.
GCTATGAAAAGGAGGTTAAAGGCCTGGAAAAGGAGAGAGATGATCTTAGAGCTGACTTATTTGCTGCGCAGCAAGGAGGGCCATCAGCTGCATTGATTGAGGAGTTAGAAGCGAGAATCGAATCATATGAAAAGAGAGAGGAACGGCATGAGGGAAGTGAACGTGCAATCAAAGATTTGACAAATGAGGTTAACAGATTAAATGGAGATTTGGAGAGATATAGAAAGAGAGTTGACGATTTAGGCCAAGGGTTGAAGGATAGTAAAAGAGTTATTGGTGAACTTGGAAGTATTGAGGACGAGCAAGCTGCATTACATGATGCAATTGGGGAAAGAGATGAAACAATAGCTGCGCTGGAGGCGAGAATTGCTGAATATGAAGCTGCGGGAGGAATAAGGCCAACTGTTGAGGTTGAAGAAGAAAGCGTATTCCCTGACTTACGGCTTGAAGGAGAGGATGCATTTGTCTATGATTTAGCACGCTCTTTAATGGAACACTGTGTTGAGACAGGAAGATATAGAGAGGGGGATCTAGTTGGTTTGGGTATGAATGGAAGTTTTACGTACGTGCCATGGGATACACGGATTGGATTCACGTCACTTGATGACGTAGAGGTGATAGCCCCTTCAGAAAACACTTCACCAGGAGAAAAACAAAGAGTATGGGCGGTCTTTCAGGCATACAGAAAAGCAGTAAAAGATTATGGGGGGATTTTTGATATGAGTGGAATTGGCCAAAGTGATACCGTGCGGGCACCACTAGCATTATTAGCACAGCTTACTTGTATGGGCTCTGGGCCAGCTAAAAAAATAACAAGAGTAATTGAAAGTCTTGGTTTTTCTGAAGAACTATTGCGAAAGGGCGCAGAAGAATACGATCTCTTTGACCTAGGAAAAAGAGAAACAAGCGTAACACAACGAAGTATCAAAGAAGCGATGAATTTAATTTATCCTGTCTTTATGGAGCACCGTGAGAGATTATACCACGAAGTAACTTCATGGAATAATATTTTTAAAAGAGCAGCGTTTTTACGCTATTACCCGGAGATACACGAAAGTGTAATCTCACCCCAACGTTGCACTTCCTCTGTGATGACCATGATCAGGGGCGTTATACGTTGGGTTCATTTAATTTTTCTAAGGTTTTCTCAAATTGTTTTTTTGGTTTCACTGCCATTGGAGAGGAACCGCCATGCCACGTTAAACGAGGCCGCACCTGTACAGGGAAGATTCTTTCGTTAGCATCGTCAAAAATTACTGCTGAGCCTTTCACACGGGGGAGATGATCGATCTCTTGCTCTAAGCCATGACGCATATAACTTTGCGTTAATTGACCAAGGGCGTCGGTGTCGAGTTTAGCAGTTAGACGATGCGCCAAGACCGTATCTGCTTGTGTCATAACATCAGTATGAATTTTTCCAGGTTGCTGTGATGCTAAAATGAGAGAAATTCCGGGTTGTCTTCCTTCTCTGAGAATTGTGATTAAAGGATCTGTAGCAGCAGTTTTGCCATCTTTGGGGAGCAGTTCATGCGCTTCATCAATTGCAACCCAAACAAGGGGTTCAGTTAACTTAGATTCGTTTTCCTTTGAGAAGTAATGCATCGCAGCGTCGACTGTTTTGAATTCCTCTGTTTTTCTAGCAAGCATCCTCTGGTTGAATAATGTCCGGCAAATTAAACCCACTACAAGCGCTTTAATTTCCCAGCCAGACGCTTGCGTTGCGTACGGAGAAACGTCTAAGACAGTTACTTGGCCACCCCGCACAATATCTTTAAGAGGTGTTCCTTTCTCAGAGAAGATTTCCCAGCCTTGTGCTTTTTTGAATTCATTCATCACAACACTTCGAACCACAGGGTCACTTTCATGATCGGCATGCACTGTGTTGATGAGAGCTTGCATGGAATAACTTACGCCACGTTTCTTTAGATCCTGAACTATTCTCGTGATGAGAACTCCTTCCGCAGAGTTTGGGTCAATGGAAAATGCGGTACACCAATCGTGTGGGCCAACGTCGATAGGTCTTAGAGAAAATGGAAAATCCGTAGGGATGCCTTGTTCTTGGTATTTGTGGTAAAATCCTTCTGGAGTGTAAATTTTAACATCAAGTGGTTTTGGTTGTAATCCCCATTTTTGTAATAAATCTGCATCTTGATAATTGGGATATTTCATCGTCCAATAAATGCCCATGGTATCGAGAAGGATGATAGAAAGGTTTTGTTTGACTTCTTTTGGAAGATCAGCTAAGCCTTCAGCGATAGCGCCCATAGTATAGGATTTTCCGGAACCCCTTTTTCCCACGATGAATGTGACGTGTGCACCGGCGACATCTAGATAAATTGGGTTGGATAAAGAAGTGGTTTGGCCCATTTTGACGTATTGCTTGCCAAGAAAGATTGTCCCTTCTTTGCCGAATTTTTGTACATCCTCTTTAGAGCGGCCAATAATAACATCAAACACCATGGTGAGATGAATAGAAGAGAGGATAAAAAGGTTGTGGTAAGAAAAAATAAAGTAAAAAAATTATAATTTATCGTCAGTTGCGATGTGTACCCGTACGGGCTGCTTGACTTTGGAACCAGTTCCAACGATGTGTTTGATCTGTAGCTTTTCTGCCAGTTGAGCAAGTTCAGGGTCAACTGGGCCGTCTAATGCTAACGCATAGATGCCACCGTTCAAACTTTTAATGGTGCTGTTTAGCTCGCTTAATGGCACCTTACCAAGTACGTTTAACTTCTGATCAAAGATACACGCTCCCCGCGTACCAAGCAAATCGTCCATTGTGCTTTTGAGCACTTTCTTCTCTTCTGGGGAGAACGTGGTTCTTGCCGGGGCTGGACGAGGTGTCCTTGTTGCTTGAGAAGATCTCTGAAACGTTCTACCGTTTTGACGGCCGTTCTGTGCACGTGGTCGTGGAGCGGGTCTGCGATCTCTGCTCTGACGAGCTGGTTCACGAAGCGTTCCGTCATCATTTACACCTAGATCAAGCTTCGCTTGTTCAGCTGTGATTTTACCGCGAAGTGCTTTATGGATTTCTTTCTTTGTTAGCTCTTCTACTTCTTTTCCATCAGGAGCTTTACAAACGAAATCTAATTCCGCTACGTTAAGTAATTCGCGAATGATTAAATTTCCGCCTCGGTCTCCATCCACGAAAACAGTTGCTGCTTTCTTTCTGGAAAGCTCCTTAATCGTTTGTGGGCAAGATGTGCCATTCATTGCGATTGCGTTCTTGAAGCCATGCTTGAGTAACGTTAACACATCTGCTCTACCCTCAACAATGATGATTTCATCTGATTCGTCAATTGCTGGACCTGCTGCAATTCTTTCAGGACCATATTCAGTAACTTCCATCATCCGCACCGATTGCGCTACTTCGTATGCTAACTCTTGAGAGTCAGGAAGGGTTTCTCGCGTCAGACTTTGCAGAAGTTGTTTTGCCCTATCAATAACAAATTGCCTCTTGCTTGAACGAACGTCTTCGATTTTTTTAACTTCCACTTTCGCATTACACGGGCCGATTCGTTGGATAACTTCAAGAGCCGCTGCAACGATTGCTGTTTCTGTTTTGTCAAGAGAACTTGGGATAATGATTTCTCCCTTTGTTTTCCCTGAGCTTGTAGAAACATTTACTTCGATCCTACCAATTCTGCCGGATCGTTGTAATTCTCGTAACTCTAAACCTGAGCCGAGAAGACCTTCAGTTTGTCCGAAAACAGCTCCGATGACGTCAGGTCTATCTACTATTCCATCAATGGTGATGGTTGATTGAACTATGTATTTTGATGCTACTGGGCTTATTTTTGCCATTTTTTTGCCTCCAGTTATTATAGAAAAAGCGTACCCCTACCTGCAGTGAACTAGTTGTTCGTTATAGTTTGTGAGGTGATAAGCATGCTTTTTCTGTGCAGAAATTGGTCTTCACACTACGTTGTGTTTGTTGGTGATGGTGTGATTGTGATCCTATTTCTTTAAAAGGCTTGTGCCTTTTCGTTGATGTATTCTTGTCAGGAATACGTGTTTGATTCATGTAAGTATGAAGCCCGAGTCACTAACCCCCAAGTTCATTGAATGCTTTACAGCGAACACTCCCTTAGGTACTCTCGTGTCGGGCTTGTAACTCTCGTGTATTCTCTAGTATATAAATCTATTGGTAAATTGTTCAAATTTTGTTGGAATTGGGGAGAAATTGTTTTGAATTTCGATTCTAAGTGAAAAATGAGGAGGAAGAAACCCCAGCCGGTTTCGAGAAACCAGCTGAGGACCCACAAAGGAAAGTTCCTTTGGGGCATCCGGTTTGACCCGGATGAAAGAGGTGGTTTTGAGGTGTTTGCTACTCGAGAGTAGTGCTCTTATTTAAATCTTTTGTTTGTTTTTACTCACTAGTGACAATAATCAGAAACATTTATATATGATAAGTTGATTGAGAGAGATATGGCTAAGAAAGATGCAGGAAAAAGGAGTGTACTAGAATCTGTCGCAAAGGGCTGGGGCTCTGTTAAAGAGGGGCGACTTGAATTTGCTTACAGGGTTGATCAATTATTTGAAGTTGCTGGAGACAGATACCATGATTTCATACAGGGCCCTGGTTTATGGAAACCTGTTGTCGGAGGGGTTGTTGGAACTACGCTCGGAGCAGGTATTGTTGCGTTAGCTGATTATTTAGGGCTTGAACCAGGAGCACTATGGTACTTTGGTGGTGCTGCAGGAGGCGCAGGTGTTGGGGTAAAGAAAGGGCAAGCACTAAGGACCCGGCCAGATGGAGATCTTGAAGAGAAAGTTGAAGTAGATTATTACGGTACTGCAGTTGACGTAATTGGAGAGTATAAGAAAGCCACTCCAGACTCATTTTCGCTAATGGACCTAGAACTTTTTGGAAGCGATTATGTTGATCCTGAAGAAAGTGAATTTAGTGTTGAAGGCGACTTACAGCACTTACCAGCAGTTATCTCGGATCGAGTAGCTGTTTTTGAGCATGGATTACAACGAATGCATTGGAATGAAGGAAATATTGAGAGAGTATCACGCTATAGGGAAAGCCGGGTGGCAAGTGCTAGAAGAGATCCTAGAAAAATTGCAACAGTCGGTTCGCGACGAATGGTTAAAGGTGGTGTGCCAGAACACACAACGTATATCGACCCACTAGATGAACTAGTGGCAAAATCTGATGTTGGTAAAGTACAAGAAGAAAGCGCATTCCCGGTATTGTATGATGAAGCATTTGCACAGGTGCAGGAACAATTTGATAGTAATGTCGCGAGAGTTAAAAGAACACTTGCTGAGCGGAATGCACCGGAATTTGATGATAAAGGAAGATATAATGGAACAGAACATGCACGGCAAAGTAACCGAGCAGAGGATGAAGGAGACGTCACAACAAGAAGACGAAGAAGAGATGCCTTTGGTGATGAACTCACAAGTTATGCGCGAGATGTTGCTGCAGAAGCTAAGGAGGAAGGAGTATTGAAATGGTTAGGGCACAAAGTAACGAGAGGTTACTTTAGAAAAGAGGAACATGTTGAGGAAGAACCATCAGATGTGGAAGTTGCAATGGGAGAGGATTTACATGAGAGGCTAATGCAAGCTTATCAACTTGCAGATTGGGCTGCTGGTTTTTATGAAAGTAGAGGCCGGAAATTTGGAAAAGCGTTTAGAAAAGTGAGTTATGAAAGTTTAGGCTTAGTTGGTGGTTTAGGAGATCACCAACGTATAAACCCAACAAGAGCGATTTCGCGGTACAGGGATATTGTAGAGAAACCTGCTTTGGGTATACTTGAGAATCCTGATTATATCAGTAATTTAAGAGAAGAGTTTGATAATTTAGAGGCGATTGCGCAATGGGTTAGCGAGCTTGCTCGAGAACCGCTTCCTTGGAGCGTTGAAGATATGAAAGGAAGGAAAAAGAAGAGAGCACGAAAATGGATTGCAAGGGTTTCTGAGAAAGTGCAAAACGAATTAGAAGAGATGGGCTTCTCTTTAGACCCTTATGACTTGCCAGATGTGATTACCAAGCTTAGAAGAGACATTGAGGATAGATATTGGGCAGTGCAACGGGAACAAGAAAGCCAGCCCGAAGAAAGGAGAATTGTCCCTCGTGGCCAGCATCCGGTAGATCATCTTATTCGAAGACCATCGCAAGAAGACTTAGTGAGAGATATTGCCGCGTAGGCAAGACATTTAAAGCTGATTCTTTTTTATTACTTCTATGGTAACCCTAACATATCAAGAACGATTCAAAACAGCCAAAGGAGTATTTGATGAGTTTACTGAAAGAACATTATTTACATTAGAGAAAAAAGGGTTGTTTGACGAGTTAGTTTCTCCATTGAAAGTTGGAAAGGAAAGTAACGTGTTCGTTGCAGTGAAGGACGGTAAGAACGTTATTGTCAAAATTTATCGAATGCAAAATGCTGATTTTAAGAGAATGTTTGAATATATTAAACAGGACAAACGGTACGATTTTTTACAAAATAAGAGAAGGCAGATTATTTTAGCATGGGCGCAGCGGGAATATAAGAATCTGATGAGAGCAGAAAAAAGTGGCGTGAAAGTTCCTACACCATTAGGATGGAATAATAACATTATTGTGATGGAGCTTATTGGAAAGGAAGAAGTTGCACCGCCATTAAAAGATGCATATCCAGCATATCCGTATCAGTTCCTGCAGGATGTGGTTACGGATATGAAGAGATTGTATAAAGGAGGGTTAGTGCATGGAGATTTATCTTCATTTAATATCCTGAATAATGACGAAAAACCAGTGTTGATTGATTTCTCCCAAGCAACTCTTTTGAAAACACCGAATGCAGAAGAATTGTTGAAGCGAGATATTAAGAATGTGTTGCAATTTTTCAAGAAGTTAGGCGTGGAAGCGGATAAAGAGGAAATATATAAAAAAATAACCGAGAAATAAGAGAGAATGGAAACGCATGATCAACATTCAGAGTTTACGTACGAAGTAAAAATTCCAGAAGAGCGGGTTGCTGTACTGATTGGAACGGATGGAAGTACAAAGAAGTTGATTGAAGAGGAAACAGGAAGTGCGTTAGATATTACTGCAGAAGGAGACGTGGTCATTTCAGGGGAAGATGGTTTAGGATTGTATACAACCAAAGAAATTGTGAAAGCTATTGCCCGGGGATTCAATCCAAAAGTGGCGTTGTTATTGTTGAAGCAAGATTATGCGTTTGAATTGATTGACATGAAAGATATTGCAGGGAAGAGTAAGAATACCTTGCAACGGTTAAAAGGAAGAGTTATTGGGAAAGGCGGAAGAGCCAGAGAGGAGATAGAGAGATTAACAGATTGTCACGTGACTGTGTATGGGAAAACCATTGGGATTATTGGAGAGACAGTGCAAGTGGGGTTATCTCGGCAAGCGGTAGCGATGTTGTTACAAGGAGCCATGCATAAGACTGTGTATAAATTCTTAGAGAAGAAAAAGAAAGAGATGTTATTTGGGTGAATCTTTAGCCCTATATGCATCAAAAATTATTTCAAGCTTGCTTTTAGCGTCTCTTAATGCAGTTAATTGTTCGCTTATTGCGAGACTTTCTTCCATGCCCGGTACACTTGCTGCTCTTTCATAGCAACGAAGTAAGCTGTCGACATCAGATTTTCTTGGATCGTACCACATTCTAAAGTGGGCAGGTTTTTGATCAAGAATTTCTTGAACATCAGGCCTTGCGAGATATTGCCGTCTTTGTTCAGCAGCGTAGTCCGCTTCACTACAGACTAATTCTTCCTCTTCTTCTTCCAGAAATTGTCCATGAGGTTCTTCCATGGAGTATTGTGTAGGATCATTTGAGATATAAAGATTTCTGTGATGAAAGGTAGGTTTAAATAACTGGTCCAATTTGTTAAGATATGTTTTTTAAGAGGTATAGAAGTTTCAATATTAAATCTAAGAATATTATTGTTCTGTATATAGCAACATTCTTCTTTGGTTTGACTTTTTTTGCGCCAATCTGGGCGTTATACATTGAAGAAAGTCTTTTTTCCGTCGTAAATGTTGCTGTGATCATAGCAATACAATCTCTCACCGCCGTTGTATTAGAAGTGCCAACAGGTGCAATCGCAGACCTTTTTGGCAGAAGGAACACAGTTATTCTTGGCGCATTTGGTGTATTGGCCTCAACCATTTTCCTATACATTGGAGGCAGTATGGTAATGTTTATTCTTTATGCAATCTTAAGTGCTGTTGGTGGGGCATTGGCAAGTGGGGCTGATGATGCTCTTATTTATGATACGCTAAAATCTGAAAGAAAAGAGAAACATTACAAACATATTATTGGAACATTAGGAGCATTGTGGCCATTAGGGGCGGTCATTGGATCCCTTGGTGGAGGATACCTGGCGAGTGTCTCTCTTTCCTTTCCTGTATTGATCACGATAATTCCATTTGCTCTTGGTTTTCTTCTGACGTTTTTCCTCAAGGAACCGAAATATCACAAAGAAAAAGAACATGGTGTATTAAAACAGATGCATGTTTCTTGCATGGCAATTCTGAAAAATAGACAAATTATTCTGTTAATGGCGGCAGGATTTCTTTTCTGGGGATTAGGAGAATCAATCCATTTGTTGAAATCAATCTATTTTCTGTTTAAAGACATCCCAATTGTACAGTTCGGGTATATTTTTGCTTTAACATTTGGCTTTTCATCACTTGGACATTATAGTTCAGCGTTTTTAGCGGATAAATTCGGAGAGAAAAAGATGTTAATTATGACTTCCCTAATTGATCCCCTGTTAATCATTATATCAACTTTAACATGGGGATTGTTTTCTGCATTGTTTTTGATCTTACCTTCAATTTCGTTTGGTATTAGAAACCCGATCCTAAACCACATGCTCAATAAAGAGGTAAGTTCACGGAGGCGGGCAACGGTTCTTTCCATTAACAGCCTTATGTGGCAATTTGGAAAAGTCATATTTGCACCGTTTGTTGGTTGGTTGGCAGATTTATACTCCATAAATACAGCGTTCATGATCACAGGAGCATTGATGCTAAGCGGGTTTTTTGTATTATTAGGTCTAAAGCAGAAGTAGCAATACCACCAAAACCATTATAAATTACCCTCAAAATATTTTTACTATGGTTAAAAAATCAGCGGAAGAGTTAGCGAAAAAACATAGAGAAATCTCTATCGCTGAGTTTTTTGAGAAGAATAGACACTTATTAGGATTCGATAATCCTCGACGAGCGTTAATGACTGCAGTGAAAGAAGCTGTTGATAATGCGTTAGATGCGTGTGAGGAAGCACGAATTCTGCCTGAGTTGAATGTAGAGATCATTCAGCTTTCTGACACACGATTTAGGATGGTTGTGGAAGATAACGGCCCGGGAATCATAAAAAAGCAAGTGCCTAAAATATTTGCAAAGTTATTATATGGTTCGAAATTCCATAAATTATCCGCGACACGGGGGCAGCAGGGGATTGGAATTAGTGCGGCAGTATTGTATGGGCAATTAACGACAGGAAAGCCGGCAGTGATTGTTTCTAAAACAGGAAAAGGGAAGAAGGCACATATGATCCAATTAAAAATTGATACGCAAACCAATAATCCAAAGATCTTAGCGGATGATGAAGTAGAATGGGGTGAGAAAGAACACGGAACGAGAATTGAAATTGACATGGATGGTGCGTATAATAAAGGAAAACAGTCCATTGATGAGTATTTGAAAGAAACTGCTATCGTTAACCCTCACTGTACGATTATTTACACAGATCCAAACGCGGAACAGATTATTTTCCCACGAGCGGTTGAAGTTCTGCCACCAGAACCAACGGAAATTAAACCACACCCATATGGCGTGGAGTTAGGAATGTTAATGAAAATGTTGCAGAGGACTGATGCGAAGACATTGCAGCAGTTTTTAACAACAGAATTTGTACGAGTGGGAGCAGGAACAGCTAAACGAATCTGTGAGAACGCTTCTTTGTTACCGCGAACAAAGCCGAAGAAGATTAGTAGGGAAATGGCAGAGCAGTTGTACAAAGGAATTCAGAAAACAAAAATTATTGCACCGCCAACAGACTGTATTAGTCCCATTGGAGAAGAGCAGTTAGAAAAAGGGTTGCGAAAAGAAATTAATGCAGAGTTTTATTGCGCGACCACGAGGCCGCCGACAGTGTATAGAGGGAACCCATTCATTATTGAAGTGGCGTTAGCGTATGGTGGAGAGCAGGACGGCGATAAAACTGTTCGGATCATGCGATTTGCAAATAGAGTGCCGTTAATGTATCAGCAAGGGGCATGTGCTACGACGAAATCCATTGGGCAAACCTCATGGCGATCGTATGGTTTACAACAAAGCAGGAACTCTTTACCTTCTGGGCCTTGTACGTTGGTTGTTCATATGACGTCTGTTTGGGTACCGTTTACATCGGAAGCGAAGGAAGCGTTAGCGCATTATGAAGAAATTATGAAAGAGATTAAGTTAGCGCTGCAAGAATGTGGAAGAAAGTTGGGAAGTTTTGTGAATAAGAAAAAGCGAATTAAAGATGAAGCGAAGAAGCGAAGTTATATTGAAAAATATATCCCTCACGTTGCAGAAGGATTGAAAGAAATTTTAGGATTAGATGATGTGAAAGTGAAGAAGATTGAGGATGATTTATGTGAGATTCTCGAACACACCCGAGGCGAGTTGGAAGAGATTACAGTTGACAACCCAGATTATGATCCAGAATTAGCGAAGATTGGAAAGGAAGAGAAAAAAGTTGAGGATACAGAAGAAGAGAAGAAGGAAACAAAACAAACGACATTAGCGTAAAATGGTTAAGAAAAAAAATACAGTTGTAGAGAAAATTGCAGATGTTGCACAAGGGATTTACAATACTATCCGGAAGATTAAACAGCCAGAGTTAGAGATGCCTATTCGTTCTTTGAGTAATGTTGCATATAACGAGAAAGAGGGGTATTTTAAGATCTTAAGTAAGGTTAAGACGCGGACACTGACTGCTTCTACGATTAAGACATTTGCACAGACATTACGGATGATGGGTTTGTCAAAGGAGCTTGTAAATGATAACGAGATTGCTACTAAAAGAGAGGCGTATTACTTAAGTAAAAATTGGGGCGATGCGCGATTTAAAGAGCAACCAGAATCGGATTCGGTTATGGATGATATTGAAGCGATGATGGGGGTTAACAGAGAACAAATTGGCTTTATTCCTGGTGAGAAAGGAGGAGCTGTCGCGGGTGAACTTACAGTTGTTGATGTTGACAGTGAAACGGGTGAGAAACTTGAGATAGATTGTACAAAGTTTGGGTCAGGAGCGTATTCTATTCCATCAACAGTTGAACATCTTAAATTTAAAACTAACGCTAAGTTTGTTCTTGCAATTGAAACAGCGGGTATGTTTGAACGGTTAAATAAGCATAAGTATTGGAAGCAAGCTAAATGTATTTTGATTGCAATGTCAGGAGTTCCTACAAGAGCAACAAGAAGGTTCATGAGAAAGCTTGCGGATGAACAGAAATTACCGGTGTATGTGTTTACAGACGGCGATCCATACGGATATTTTTCAATTTACAGAACACTAAAAGTTGGATCTGGAAATGCTGCACATATTAATAAATACTTTTGTGTGCCAAATGCGAAGTTTATTGGTGTAACACCACAGGATATTGAAGATTATAAATTGCCAACGCATCCTTTGAAAGATGTTGACTTTAAGAAGATTAAAGATGTTCTGAAAAACGATCCGTTCTGTCAGCACCACAAAGAATGGCAAAGAGCGTTGAAGAAAATGGCGAAAATGAAAGTTAGGGTAGAGCAGCAGGCATTCTCAGCTCATAGTTTAAATTTTGTAATAGAGAAGTATCTTCCTGAGAAAATTAAGAATAAAAAAACGTGGTTGCCTTAGGAGCAAAAATATTTTATATTTAGTTTGATCAGTTATTGTATGGAGAGGGTGCCACTTGCTGTTGACATTGATGAGACAATCGTTTATCTCTTACGGTTTTTTCTAGAGTATTACAATAATAAAAATGGTACCGCCTTTTCGGAGGAGGGTTTTTGTTCATACAGGTGGTGGGAAATTTTAAGGATATCAAAAGAACAAGCATATGCAGAAGCAGTAGAGTGGGCGGCTTGGAAAACACGTGATGAGGGAAGGCCGGTAAATGGGTACTTTGGAATCCAGTTCGTGGAAGGTGCTGAACAAGGTCTCGATTTGTTGTCTCGTTATTATCAGCTTCATGCGATATCGGATCGCAGTCCTGTGCTTGACCCAGATACGTTCAATATTTCTTGTGCATTGTATGTTGAAGAAGGGGAAGGGACTTATTTCCCTGACATTCCTGTTGGTGATACTGGAGATCTTATTCTACCAACAAGTCAGATATACTTAACAAAAGAATGGGGGATGCCAAAGGCCGAGATTTGCCATATGGTTGGCGCGAAAACAATTATTGAAGATAATGGAGACAGGGCTATCGAATGCGCTGAAGAAGGAGTTGAAGTTCTTTTACTTGAAAAACCATGGAATAAGGGCGTAGAAAGAGAAAATATTACGAGAGTTAGTGGTTGGCAAGAAGTATGTGATCTTCTAACTCCAAGCTCGATTAGATTTCCGTACCCTTACGAAGCACGTTATCTATAAAAAATTCATGCAACGCAACTACATTGTTTGTAGCCGTTGTTTAATGCTGTGTTTTTTGATGCAAATACCTGTTTATTTTTTGGTTTGATATTTTTAGCGAACGCACAATTCTTTGCATGGAACTTTGATGCTGTCTTTGAAGCAACAAATTTCTTTGCTGTTTTCGTTGCTGTGCGTGCAACTCTTGTATAGCGTTTTCGTGCTTTTTTCAAGCTAAGGGTTGCTAACTTCTCTGTTAGTTCTGCATTCCGTAGCTGTAATTTACGTACTTCATCATATAATACGTTAATATGATCAAATAATGTGTAAATATCCTGCTTCGCTAACTGAAATGAGCGAATTGTGTTTAATTGGTGTTGATTCATTGTAGGTAGTAAAGAGAGGGTTTATTTATAAACCTTTTGTTTATTTATCACTGTAAAGTGACGTCTTTTTTTGGAAAGGTTTAAATGGGAGTTGAGGCGGGAGGGAAGAATGAGAAAAATAGTGGTAGTTATGATAATGATGCTGAGTGTTATAGTAGCATCGTGTGGAGGAGGAACAATGAAAAACGCAACATTTGAAACGTCAATGGGAGAGTTTACAGTTGAATTATATACAGATAAAATGCCGATTACAGCGGGTAATTTCGTAAAGTTAGCAGAAGAAGGCTTCTACGACGGGACAAAATTTCATAGAGTAATTGGGCCAATCAAATCGCCGCCACATGGGTTTATGATTCAGGGTGGAGATCCGTTAACGAAAGATGATAATTTACAACATGCCTGGGGCACTGGCGGGCCTGGGTATGCGATTGAAGATGAGTTTGTGGATGGTTTAAGTAATTTGAGAGGAACGTTAAGTATGGCTAACTCTGGACCAAATAGCGGGGGGAGTCAGTTCTTCATTAACCTGAATGATAACACATTTTTAGACTTTGACAAACCGCCAATGCAGAGTAAACACCCGGTGTTTGGAAAAGTTGTGAGTGGTATGGATATCGTTGAGAAGATTGGTAATGTTGGAACGGACGGTATGGACAGACCATTAGAACCAGTTGTGATTACGAAGATTACAATAGAATAATTTAAAAGTAGTTTCTTTTATTTGACACTATAAGGGCCCGTAGTTTAGCCTGGATAGAACGACAGCCTTCTAAGCTGTAGGTCGGGGGTTCGAATCCTCCCGGGCCCACTTCTTCCACTCCCCACTAGACAACCGTCAGCAGGGCTTATTAATTAATGATCTTCTAATTTCAGCACTCTCTGTTTTATTCTTGGTGTAAACAGAGAGGTGATTGAAATGAACGAGAATCTGAAGAATAATCCAGAGCTGGCTCGCTTAGTGGCAGACTTAACGAGTGATGGACACCTACAAGTAAAGGGTAATAGACATGTTGCATCGTTCTACTCAAAAGAGATATACGAAATTGAAGCAGTTCGCAGCAGATTCTTATCGTTGTTTGGGCTTGTAGGTAATGTCCATGTCGACAAACGTCCTGCGAAAGAGGGAGGGAGAGAAGTTGTTCGATACCAAGTTTACTTCTGTTCGAAAGCTGTCTGTGTATTCCTAAAAAATATCGGTACCCCCATCGGCAACAAGACAGATAATGAGTTTTTGATTCCGGACTGGATCATGAATGGCGCTAGCCAAACCAAACAATCATACCTAAAAGGTCTATACGATGCTGAGGGAAGCATATTTTGCGGAAAGGATGGGAAATGGCAAATTACGTTCAAAATGGCTAAAAACAAATCAATGCTTAGTGCAGGAACCAACTATTTTGAACAGATCAGAGCCTTACTTGCCGAATTCAACATTAAAACGTCTCCGGTAAACAACCATAAACTCAATGTTAGAAAAGATGGAAGTGAAAGTTTATTACTTAGAATCGCCATCGAAAAAGGTTCGTTTAAGAATTTTCAAGAGCATATTGGTTTCGATCACCAAGAAAAGAGAAAAAAATTAATTGCTGCTCTTAAAAATTAAAGAACTACGAATCACTGACAGAATAGCTGACTTCTTGGATGCCGCCGCCGTACGCTTGGAAGAGGACTTCTTTGACTGTAAGGTTGAAACCTTGTACGTAATAATTATCACCGTCTTGCAACCACTCGCTGAGCAGGCCGTTGATTCTTATACGCGCGCCTTTTGATTCTATGAGAGCAAGGGAAACGTTGTATTCTTTATCGTTGAGAGTGTGGGGAATTTCATCGCCAAGCGTGAGGGTCCAGGTTTCTTCGGCTGGTTCTGATTCCTCTTCTTCTGGTTCTACTTCCGCAGGGTCAGTGTAATTCTCTGGTTTTGGTAAGCATTCAGCATTTTCGCAACCGAACTCACACGTTTTTGTTTTGATCCAGTCACAACTCTCCAGTTGGTAACCCATTTTTTTATCACTTTTACATTTGAATCCGGAGGTACAAACCTCTGCAGGAGGAGGTGGAGCACAAGCGTCATCAGCACAGCCGTGTTCACAGGTGGTTAAGTTCGACCAATCACAATCTTCATCCTGATATGCAATTTTCTTCTCGTCAACACATTTCATGCCAGCTGTGCAAGCAGTTGTTGGTGTATCTGTTGTAGAGGCAGTGGTTGTGTTAGCGCCTGGTTGTTCAGTAAGGTCTGTTGAGGTACACCCTACAAGAAGAAGTACAGAGCACAGAATAATGATTAACAGCCACCTCATTGTGTTGAAAATTAATTGATTCATGTATATAAAAGTATTCTTGCGACAAAAACAATTAACGATAAATTTTAGGAGTGTGTTTTACTGTTGCGAGGTTTCTATTCCGTAATGCTTCTTCATATTTTAATTTTTTATTCCTATTGTTGAAGCCAATAACTTCCATATATTTCTTAACCCTTTTGTATCCGTTAATATAAATGCGGTGTGTTGTATAAGTTATGTCTCTCTTCCTATAATGCTGGGCTTCTTTTCTAAAATAATTATCTATGCCCAGTTCTTGAAATATTTTTGAACATTCTTCTGTTAGAATCTGCGATTTAAATCCACCTTGAACTATTGGGTATGCATTTGGTTTATGCTTTATTGTCAAACAGAAATCAGCATCGGCTAAACCACGAAGAAACGCGGCTTTAATTTCCACATTACTCTCCAATATGCACTTTGGCACTGATATATTTCTTTTATTGTTTGGTATGCCAATGTTTCTTTTAAAGAATAAGCATATTGCTTTAGATTGTCTTCTTAGTTCTATTGAATTTTTCTCTTTCTTAATATCTTTGTGTAAACGTACTTGAAATATGTCGTGCATTAATTTTCGGGCAAAGTCCATATGTTCTTCGTCCTTTATATTACCAGAGATGTTAATATTATAACAGCTTCTTCTTTTGTTGTGGTAAATACCAATATGCCCATCGCCAACAATAATTCCAATTAATTCTGCCAATTCTGGCGTAAGATGAGAAGGAAGGCAAATTCCTGCACTTTTATCTCCATTGCTTAATTCTATACTAGATAAATCAAATTTCATTTTTATCACCTTTGTTTTACGCGAGATCAAAAACAAAGCGTGGAGAAATGCAATTTATTTAATACCTGCCAGTGGTTGTCTAGTGGGGAGTGGCTAGTTTTTTGTTTATTATTGCCGGAAATTATATAAAGGGACTTCTGCGAGAAATCTTTAAGGGTCAGTGGCCAAGTGGCTAAGACTAGTCTAGATTCTAGACTAGTAGTAAGCGGCCCCCTGCAGAGGGGCAGATCGAGGGAAGTACTTAGATTCTAAGTGCTCTCGAATTCGAGTCCCTCCTGGCCCTCCATTTTCTAAATGTATTTAAACTGAAACCATTTGAAGTGTATTAAGAGAAAATGAACAACAAAATTAAACTTGCCGGATGTGTAATTCTAAAAGAAGATGCTATCCTTCTGCAACATAGAACAAAAAGAAATTGGTACGAATTACCAGGAGGAAAACTGGATGAAAACGAATCGCCAGAACAAACAGCAGTGAGAGAGCTTAAGGAAGAATTATGTTGTGATGTCGAGATTATTGAACAACTGGGAGTAAAAGACTTCGTGGAAGATGGTTTTACAATGACTTATGTTTGGTTTCTTGCAAGAATTAAGGAAAATCAAGAGGTAAAAATTGGTGAACCAACTAAAATAAGCCATATTCATTATATCCCAATTAAAGATCTCGAGTCTCATAACCTTTCACCCAACATGGAACGTCTATTAGAGGAGATTAAGCAAAAGAGAGTAAAATTATTTAAACCATAATTATAATCTCAGTACATGAATAAAAAAGCAATCTCCTCTTTAGAGCTAGCGGCACTTGTACAAGAATTGCAGTTTATTGTGAAAGGAAAGGTTTCGCAGATTTATCATCAGGAGAAGAAGGAGTTACTGCTACAATTACATGCACCAGGGCAGGGTAAACAATTGTTAAAGATAATTCCAGGGAAATTGTTGTGTTTAACGGACAGGAAAAAAGCAGGAAGTTTACGGCCAACAGGGTTTTGTATGCAGTTGCGGAAATATATCAATAATGCATTTATCAAAAGTATTCAGCAAAAAGATTCAGAACGAATTGTTGTATTTGAGTTGGAGAAAAAGGAGAAGTATTATTTGATTGTTGAATTGTTTTCCAAGGGGAATATTGTATTAGTTGATGGCAACTATAAGATTATTGCAACGTTAACATGGCAGAAGTGGAAAGATAGGACTGTAAAGCCGGGAGAAGAATATCTCTTTCCAGAATCGCGAGTTAATTGGAAAACAATTAGTGAACCTATGTTTAAATCGTTGGTGGAAAAGAGTGAGAAGAAGAATCTGGCTACAGCTCTGGCAACAGAATTGGGCTTAGGTGGAGTGTATGCGGAGGATTTATGTTTACGAGTGGGTGTTGATAAGAATATTGTGCCCACGGATGTGACGGCAGCACAGGCTGGGTTGTTGTTTCAGGGACTGCAAGAGATGTTAGTGTTGTTAGAAAACCCAAAGGGGTGGATTTACGAGGAACAGGTAACGCCGTTTCCTCTTGCTGAAGAAAAAGATGAAAGGAGAACAAAGACGTATAATGAGGCGATCAATACACTCAATCCGTTTCAAAAGAAGTCGCCGTATGAGCAAAAGATCGCTGCAATTGAGAAGACTATTGCGACACAGCAGGAAGCGATTGAGAGTTTGAAACTGAAGATTGAAGAGAATGGTAGGAAAGGAGAAAGGGTTTATGAGGAGTATGCTAACTTGCAGAAGTTGTTAGATATCGTGAAAGAGTTGCGGAAAACAGCGACGTGGGAAGAGGTTAAAGGAGAGTTAACAAAAGAGAAGAAAATCAGTTCTGTTAATCTGAAGAAGAAAACTGTAATGATTGAGTTATGATTTTTGCATGTAATATGCTCTTTTTTCTGAAGAGAATTTTTCTATCGCGTACCGTAGCATTGTGCGGGGCATTGTTTTATAGTGTTGTTGGAGGAACTGTTCTTCAAGAGGTTGATCTCTCTTTCCAATCTCACGTAACATCCAGCCAACTGCTTTATGGATGAGATCGTGTTTATCGTTGACTAAGATTTCGGCAATTTCTAGAGAATCTGTAAATTGGTTTTTGTGAATAAACCAGAATGTTGCTAAAATGGAGATACGGCGGTCCCAGAGGTTATCTGATTGAGCGAGGGCGTGGAGAAGTGACTTATCTTTGTCTAACAAATATCTGCCAATAACTTTATGTGCAGTTACATCAATTAAATCCCAGTTATTAGCGTATTGTTTGTGGTTAATGTAGAAATCAAATATTTCTTTTTGTTCTTCTGGTGTCGCTTTTTCAAATTTATATGTAAGAATGATGAATGAGGTAAGCCTTACTTCGTGGTATTTGCTTTTGATTGATTTCGAAAGCTCTGCAAGAGAAATGTTCACATATTTCTTAGCAATCTTTCGTTGTTCAGGGACTGTGATTCCGAGAAATACATCACCTTCACCATATTGCCCAGGGCCTGTTTTGAAGAATCGTTGTAGTACTTTTGCTTTCTCTGGGTTTTTGCGTTGCTGCAGTTCTGTGAGGAGTTGAGAGAGCATCATTTCTTGTTTTTGGTAAAGCCTTCAAACGATCTGAGAACCTCCAATGGAACTGCAAAAATAATGGTGTTGCTTTGATCACTTGAAATATCATTAATACTTTGAAGAGTTCGTAGGTGAAGTGCCCCCGGTGCTTCTGCTAGCATTTCTGCGGCTTTGGCCATGTTTGTTGCAGCAACTTTCTCCCCATCTGCTTTGATGATTACTGCTCTTTTTTCTCTCTCGGACTCTGCCTCTTTAGCCATGATCCGTTTCATATCATTCGGTAATTCAATGTGTTTTAAGTCAACAGAATCAACAATAATTCCCCACGGGTCGGTTGCTTTGTCAACAAGCTGTTGGATCCTTTTTGATAATTGATCTCTTTTATTTAATAAGTCATCAAGTGGAACTTCCCCCACCACATCACGCATTGTTGTTTGTGATAATTGTGAAGTCGCAAAAAAGAAATCCTCCACTTCCAAGATGGCTTTCATTGCATCACCAATTTTAAAGTACAGTACTGCATTAACACGGACAGAAACGTTATCTTTTGTAATACAATCCTGATCTGGAACGTCAACAGCTTTAACCCGTAAGTCAACGCGCTGCCAGGATTGAATAATGGGAATGACTAACCGCAATCCTGGTTTTAGAATACCAGAGTATCTTCCCAGAGTGAATTTAACTCCCCGCTGGTATTCTTTAACAATTTTTAATCCAGATAAAACGAAAAAAACAACGACTATGAGGGGGATATGTAGAAATGTAATGCTAACCATTCTTTTCACGTGGCAAATGAGGTATTTTAATGTTTCGATGATTGAGACCACAACCCACTCGACAACTGCGAGTAGAGAATATAAATGAGTAATTCTGTGGGGAATCTATGCAAGAGGTGTTAGCAAAATTGGAGCGGTCGAGGTTTCGCAGAAAGTTTCGTTTGTCTGAGAACGATATTGAGTATATTCAGCGAAAAACGGTTGAAGTGATGTATGATCATGCAGAGGGTTTTATCCGAGAGCGGTTACGGGAGTACCCTAGAAATGATGGAAAACAAACGCCGTGGAAAGGACATCCTGTGTTTATTGCGCAACATGCCACAGCCACTTGTTGCAGAGGATGCATGGCGAAGTGGCATAACATTCCAAAGAATGTTGTGATGGATGAAGAACAAATTGCGTATGTAAGGGATATTATTATGACCTGGATGTGTGGGCAAATAGTAGAACATGATTGAGCAATCATTTGTATTTTTAGAGAGAATTGGGTTCAGGAAAGAGAGAGGTATTTGGCAACAGGGAATTAGGACATGGCAGGATTTCTTACTGTGTGAGAACATCCGAGGGGTTTCTGGGAAGAGAAAAGGCCATTATAATCGGAAGATACAGGAAGCGCAGCAGGCGTTGTGGCGGGGAGATTATTCTTATTTTATTGGAAAGTTGCCTCAAAAAGAGATGTGGCGGTTGTATCCGTTTGTTAAAGAAGAGTGTTGTTTTGTAGATATTGAGATTGATGGAAATGGAAGAATCGTGGTTGTGGGTGTTTCAAATTATTTTCAAACGAATTTCTTTGTGAGAGGGGTTAATTTGCAGAAAGAAATGGTTGAGAGGGAGCTGGGGAAGTATAAGGCAATAATTACATTTAATGGCGGAGCGTTTGATGTGCCAAAACTGTGGAAGGAGTTAGGCGTTGACGTTGGGATGATACATATTGACTTAAAGCCGCTGTGTGTGAATATGGAAATGAAAGGTGGTTTGAAAGAGGTAGAGAGACAGTTGCAGTTACGGAGACCATTTCATTTATATGGGAATCCTATTGATCTATGGAAAGCGTTTCACGCTTCTGGTGATAGAGAATATTTGGAGTTGCTTCTCGATTATAATAGAGAGGATTGTGAAAATTTGAAGAACATTATGGAATTTGTCTATAAGGGGATGGTAAAAAATTATATAAACTGATGATGTCTCTTTAGGTTATGCCACAAAAAGTAACGCCTTGGGAAGTGCAAGGAAATATTGATTATAACAAGTTGATAAAAGAGTTTGGAGTTTCCAAGGTTGATAAAGCGTTGATGAAGAGAATTGAAAAGAAAGCCGGGTCACTTCATCATTTACTGCGTAGAGGAATTTTTTTTGCACATAGAGATTTGAAGTTTGTTTTAGATGAGTATGATAAAGGTAACAAGTTCTTTTTGTATACCGGGAGAGCACCCTCCGGGCCAGTTCATTTGGGCCATCTTGTCCCGTGGATGTTTACAAAGTGGTTACAGGATGCGTTTAATGTAGAGTTGTATTTCCAATTTCCAGATGAAGAAAAGTTTCTGTTCAAGAAAGGGTTGAGCTGGGAGGATAGCCAGAAATATTTACATGAAAATATGTTAGATGTGATCGCACTTGGTTTTGACCCGAAGAAAACGCATTTTATTATTGACACAAAACATGCGAACTTAATGTATCCTGAAGCGTTGAAAGTGGCGAAGGGAATAACATTCTCCACCGTCAAAGCGGCATTTGGGTTAAAGAATGAGAGTAATCTTGGACAAATTTTTTACACTGCTATGCAAGCTGTTCCTGCATTCTTACCGAGTGTGTTGAAGAAGAAGAAAATCCCGTGTTTAATTCCGCATGCCATTGACCAAGACCCACATTTTAGAGTGTCACGAGACGTGATTCCAAAGTTAGGGTATTACAAACCGGCATCAATTCAATGTCGTTTCTTGCCAGGGTTAGCTGGAATGGAAACTGACGGCAAGATGTCTTCCTCTATTGAGCACACCGCGATTTATACAACAGATGATGCAAAGACTGTTAAGAAGAAAATTAACAAATATGCGTTTTCTGGTGGTGGAGTAACGGTAGAGGAACATCGTAAAAAAGGCGGTAAACCGGAGATTGATGTAGCGTATCAATGGCTAACGTTTTTTGAAGAAGATGATAAGAAGCTAGAGAGAATCTACCGTGATTACAAATCAGGGAAATTGTTGAGTGGAGAATTGAAAGCAATTTTGATTGAGAAGTTGAATGCTTTCTTAGCGGAACATCAAAAGAAACGGAAAAAAGCTGCAGCGAAAATTGACAAATTTATTCTGAAGGGGTAAGCAAACCTTTAAAAACATGCGAAATATTCTTTCCGTAAAGAGGTGATAGAGTTTATGGCTCGTAGAAAAGGCACGAAGCGTTCTCCACGAAAACGGCCACCAAAGTGGCATGCTGTTCCATTAAAAGGAAGTTTCATGGTGTTGGCAATTGTTGGGTTCTTTGTGAGTGCGTATATGGTATACCCCGCAAATAAGAGTTACGGTGTTGCGTTTCTCTTAGTATTTACGGCGATGTTTATTGCTTCCCTGATTAGTATGACAAAAGCACCAGTGATTGGACAATAAAATGGCAGAGAAACAATTACAGTGGACATTCCCGCAGAGGACTGTTAATTTTTTACGGTTGGAGTTACTTGCAGTAGGCATTTTAGCAGTGTTAATTTTCATTGTAACATGGGTACAAGGAGAGAGTGCATTTTTCTCACTGATTATGGGCCTGCTGTTTGTTGGGATCTATTTTTTAGTATCGTTTGTTATTCAGCGGATCAGATCTGCAGAAGAGCAGTATAAGGCTAGTGGGACGCATCTTCAGGTAACAAGAAAAACTCGTTTTTCAACAAAGAAAGAGAAAGTGCATTTGAAGAAGATTCATCACCATAAATTAGATAGAGCATTTCTTGGTGGGTATGCATTAAGTCATAAAGGCAAACACTTACTGTTTTTTAACAATACCAATGAGTTAGAGAAGTTTGATAAGCATGTTAAGAAACATGGAAAAAAGAAATAATTAGTGTTTGAATTTCTTGTCGAACTTCTCTTTTGCTTTGTTCTCTTTCCAGAATACTTCATGAGAAGCTCTTTTTTCAAATAAAGCAATTGCCAATTGCGTGGTTGTTTCTTCTGTGTTAATTGCTTTCTTAATAGCAAGACTTTTCGCATCTTCTAGGCATTCTTCGAGGATCCGGAAGTTGGTTCTGCGACATGCTGCTTCAACTTGTTTCTCTTCTTCTTCAGTGAGATACATTTCTTCCCAAATTGGATACGAAGAGTCCGGTTTTGTCCGGGGAAAGGTCTTTGAGAAAGGCATAATAGTTTGAGAGAAGGATTCAATATAAACGTTATGCTTTCTTTTTTTGTTTTTGCAGAAATTGAGAACCTTGTGCAGTGATAGATACAACATGGGCCGCCCGGCCGTTTGAAGGATGTTTCTTTATGGTCTTAATGGTTACTTGGCCAAAATCCTGCAGTTCTTGACAATTGGCTTTAATTGTTCTATAACCCGTATTAACTTTACGTTCAAGAATGGCGTACGTCGCGGGTTGCTCCTGTAAGTGATGGAGGATATCCTTTTTTATGTTGTATGAAGAACGCTTGGACATACTGCAATATTGGTATAAAGCTTAAATATTACTACCGCACAAATTTGCAGTAAGCATGGTGAAACTAATTGATTTGACGTGGTGGCTGGTCAAAAAGAAAATCTTGCCGCTTGACGTGTATTTTTGGTTATATCAAAGGCAGTACGAGAAAGAATGGAGAAAAAGAAAGAGCGTAAAGGTGTAATCTTTTTATAGTGCGGCGCGATTAAAGGAATATGCCATCATTTTGGAGACACGTTAACAGAGTACTTGAGGAGGCAGACATAGTGATCGAAGTATTAGATGCACGGTTACCGGATGAAACGAGAAATAAAGAGCTGGAGCAAAAAGTTGAGAAATTAGGCAAGAAGTTATTGTTTGTGGTGAATAAGTGTGACCTTGTTGCCAAGAGTAAAGTGGAAAAATTGCGAAGAGGGTTGAGGCCATCTGTGTTTATTTCAAGCACTGAAAAATTGGGAACGACGATTCTTAAGAAAAAAATATTGGAATTATCACGGGGGAAAGATGTCATAGTTGGTGTTGTCGGGTATCCAAATGTTGGAAAATCGTCTCTGATTAATGCATTATCTGGTAGGAAAGCTACACGAACTTCTTCTGAAAGTGGCCATACGAAAGGTATGCAGAAAGTTCGCGTTGATGGTAGGATTGTGATTCTTGATACCCCGGGAGTGTTTCCGTTTAAGGAAAAAGATAGAGCAAAACACAGTAAAATTGGTTCCATTGATTATAGCAAAATAAGAGACCCAGAGGAGGCTGCACTACATTTGATTAACGATGAGTGGAATGTTATTGTGAAACATTATGAGGTTTCGGGAGAGGATGCTGAAGAGATTTTAGAAGAAATTGGAAGAAAGTTTAACAAGTTACAGAAAGGAGGAGTTGTGAATATTGAGGTAGCAGCACGTTTTCTATTACGGGAATGGCAGACAGGGAAAATACAACTAAAGTAGCAAAACTATTTTAAACAATTCTATCTTTCTTTGAAGTAATAAACTTTGAGGTGATTTTCATGGGAGTATGCACAAATTGTGTTGATAAGTATGGAGACTGGTTCTATTTCGTGTTTCGTTTATTAATCGGTCTACTGTTTTTCATGCATGGTTATGGAAAATTGTTTGGTGGAGAAGCTACTGGATTAATTTGGTGGGCAGGATTAATTGAATTGCTCGTAGGATTGGGAGTGTTCTTTGGGTTCTTTACCAGGTTAGCAGCGTTTGGCGGTGCGATTGTAATGCTAGTTGGGTATTTTATGATGCACTTTCCAATGGGCTGGAATCCGTTGCTTAATGAAGGACAAGCGGCAGTGTTGTTCTTTGCAGCGTTCTTAGTATTGATGCAGAGAGGAGCAGGTAAGTGGGCATTAGAAAGAGCTCTATTGAAGAAAGAAGTGTTCTAACTTCTTTCCTTTTTTTTATATTTTTTTTCCATTATTGAATTTATTTTTTCCGCAGTTTTTTGGCCGATGCCTTCTACCTCTGTAAGGTCTTCTGCAGTGAGGAGTGCTTTTATTGAGCCATACTGTTCCAGCAATTTCCGAGCTGTAGCAACGCCAATTGTTGGAAGAGAAGAAACGATAAATTCTAGCTGCTCATTGGTTGTTCTTGGTTTGTTAACGTGATATGAAAAATCGCGTGATTTGTCTTGTTCACGTTTGGCCATAACGGCTAGCAGCGCTGCTGTGTCTCTTGCGTTTTTTGTGTATAAAACAGGGACGTGGAAGTCTAATGTTATAGATGAAAGCATGCCACGGATAGCGTTAGCGTGAACTTTTCGTACAGAATAAATATCTTCCTCACCTTCAATAATAACAACGGACTTTTCGAAATTATTTTTTAGGTGGCGGACTTGTTCGAGTAATCTTCCGTCAATTATGGAGGAAACAAAGTCGGGAACTTTCTTTAGTTCGACGCCTACTTTTCCAGAGACAACATAATCGGCAGATTCAAGTTGTGCCGTTTTGACGGAAACTCCGAGGTCAATTAATTCTTTGACAATGCGATTATTTTTTTCACGATGATCTGCTACTACTGCAACAACTTGCTCTTTTGGAATAAATGTTTGTAGAGAGGTGTTCTTTGTGGAGGGGGTGAGAGAGAATTCTTTTTTGAGTTTCTCCAAATTACGGTACATTCGCTTTTCTTTATGATGAGAACTCCACCTATATCCTTCGTCGCGGGTTTTTTCTGTGACGAGGATGGTAACAGCACCCTCTTCTAATCGTCCTGTGCGGCCTCTCCTCTGAATAGCACGAATTGCTGAGGGAACTGGTTCGTAGAACATTACTTTATCTACTTTAGGGATGTCAAGGCCTTCCTCCGCTACACTAGTCGCAACGAGAACATTAAATTTGTTGTTACGGAATTGATCTAAGATTTCTTTTTGTTGTTTTTGTGAAAACCCTATGCCATTTTTTTTTGTTTGACCGACAAAGATGTGTGAGGGAATGGGGTGGAGTGTTTTAATGATTTGCTCAGCTGAGTCACGGAATTGTGTGAAGATAATGATTTTTGCATTTGGATCTGCAGTGATACGTTCCGAGGTGAGTTCTTTAAGTTTGAGAAGTTTAGGGTGTTGAATGTTTTTTTCTATAAGTTCCTCTGTCAGGTAGGCAGCTGCTTTGAAATTTTCGTCAAGTACAAGGTTTCTGACCGCTTTTACTTTCGAGGTCGTCGCTTCCTGCTTTAATTTGTTGCAATAGGAATGGAGAGGGTTGATGCCCTGTGTTTCCAATAATTCTATAGCGTGATCAACTTTCAGTGCTTCCGCAACTAATGAAACACTTTTGAGAATCTCAAAATCTTTGATGCCAGAAGATATCTTTTTCATCAATTCTCCCTGTAACCCAAGCATCTGCGTTTTTGTTAGATCAGAAGAGGAACAATAGCCATAGCCCATTGCCTGTAGAAGTTTTGATTTTCTACAATCTTGCAGATATTTTTGAATTTTTTTGAACTCGTCGGGGAGAGGAACTTTTACCCATTGTTTCTTGATTGTTTGGACGTACGGTTTTACATCTGGGTCTTGTTCCGTTCGTACCTCAACTTTCTCGATATGAAGATTCGTGCAAACTTCTCTAATTTTTTCCATATCACTGCCAGGAGATGCGGTGAGAGCGAGGATGCGTGCGTACTTTGAACGCTTTTCGTATTGGTCAGCAATCCAGACATAAGAGTATTCGCCCGTTGCATGATGCGCTTCGTCAACTATTAGCAAAGAGGTTTCCGTTAAGTTGATGCGTTTATTGATTATGTCGTTTTCCAGCCCTTGGGGTGTTGAAACAATTATTTGGGAGGATTTCCAGAGGTCTGCACGTTTTTCTGGTTTTACAGAGCCGGTGAATAGGGAAATGTTTTCGTTCTTGAGATGGGTTTTGAGTGTCTCTACGTGTTGTTCACATAGCGGTTTTGTCGGGGCAAGCATCAGAATTTTTGATTGGGGGTATTGGTGTAGTCTTTGTGCGATGAGAAGGAAGGCAATGGCAGTTTTCCCTAAGCCAGTAGGAAGGACAACAAGTGTGTTTTTACTGACTGCCGTACCGAGGATTGTTTGTTGATAGAGCCTCGGGGTGAAGTTTTGAATCATAGAAGTTCGAGGAGGAGTGGTTATATAAGGGTTATGTGTGGTTGTCGAGTGGGGGAGTGGGATGTTTTTTATAGAAGTGGTGTTTTGAGAATACATGAAAACGATTATCTTAGTATGTGGGGTGCCAGGCGTTGGGAAAACTTTTGTGAGTCGGAAGCTTGTTGGTGCTGTTGAGAATTGTTATTTATTGGATTCAGATGAATTTTGGACAATCCATGGTAGCAAGTACAATACAAATGATGAGGAAAGTACGAGGGAAGCGTTCCGGATTAGTTATATCACACTGAAAACAAATGTTACGAAAGAATTGCTAGAGAAGTATGACGTTGTTATTGTTGATGGTATTTTCACACGAAAAAGCGATAGGAAAATATTTTATGATTTTGCAGAAAGAGAAGGTTTTGCTGTGAAAATTATTCGGGTTGTGTGTTCCCCAGAGGTTGTTGAAGAAAGAATTAGAAAGCATACAGATCACGTTTGCGATCCAGAGGACAGGATGAAAGGGTTCCATCGCGCATCGAAGAAGTGGGAGGAGATTGAGCGAGAACACGTCGTTATTGATTCTAGTAAAGAAATTGATATCGTGAAGGTGGTAGAGCAATTAGGATTGTAAGACTGGCTTTTTTGAGCTAACTTTCCTATACACCTGCCAACCAACCATCAGAATAGCAGAGATACCATAAATCCACCATACTATTTGTAAGAAGCCAGCTTGAAGGTGGGAGCCGAGATTAAGACTGTGAATCCATACTAAGAAGAAACCGATGTAACTTACCCATTCGAAGAAAGGAATGAGTTTGTGTAAAGGTTTGATTCGCATAACTAATTCGAAGAGGATGAAAATAGTGAAAGCGATGAGTGCGAGGATGATGAAGATAGCTTGTGTTGGAGCTACAAGGTCAAAGAGACTTTCGAGTGGTAAGAGATTAGCGGTTTGCCATTGAGCAATTGCTGCCAGCAAAGGATGGGAGACAAATAAAATGAGAACCGCAACTCCTGTCCAGGCAAAGAATCTGTCAATAGAAAAATATTTCTGAAAGTGTTGTTTGAATGTACTTACTGTTATTTGCGTCCACATGACAGAAAATGCGAGTAAGCCAAGTGGTGGGAAAAGTAAGTAGAGGGAGAAAAATGAAAAATCCCACCCAAAACTGGAACCCCACACAAAGAGGGGTAGGAGTAGTACTACAACAAATAGTGTTAAAAGAAGTTTCTTATTCATCGGGTAAATCTTGTCTGCCAGTAATGGTGATGATATTGTTGTCTTTGGAAAGGGTTACTTCGTTAAGGTTGTTGATAACAATGTCATTGCCCATCAAATAATAGGAAACGTTTCGTAATTCGTGAATTCTAATTTTTTCAACGTCAGGTATTTCAAGCACCTCAAATGGTACTTTCGCTTTCAAATGGGGGTTGTTTTCAGTGAATAAGCCAATAAACGCTGTCTTAAAGCCATCTTCGTGTTTTCGTGGTTTTCGGCTGATGGTGATACTTTTTGCGTTGAATGTTTTCTCCATATTTCACTTCACGAAGTTCTCACTTTTAAATATTCCGACAATTTCTTTCAGATGGAGGTAGTAGGAGATGCCGAAACCAAGAGCGAAGAACACCAGCGTCCAAAGTCGGCTCGTCCAGATATTGCCGATGATGTAACCAAGCAGAAAACCGATTATGATGAGAATGAATGGGAGAATTGGTTCTGTTTGATGTTTAAGATAGTAAATTCTGCCTGCAACAAGGCCTGCCAGGAAGACAGAAATGTAGCTTAAGGTAGGACTTTTGATGAGAATTGAGGTGATGAAGCCAATAATGATGAATGTAATTGCAAATGCTTCTGCCCACTGTTCGTCCCACTTAATCATTTGTCAGACCCCGTGATAATGTAGATTGCACCAGCAATAGAGCCAAGGACAATGGCAATGATAATACCTGCTTTCGTTCCTGTAAGTAAGAGGACGGCTGCAAGAACAACCGTTGCAAGTGCTGTGTAATAGAGCCATCGTCGCGCGTAGAAGATTTTTAACCCATCCAACTGTGGGAATGGAAGTAATGAAGTGAAGGCCATAATCATGTTTAATTGTAACCCTTTGCTAAAGAAATAACTTTCTGGGACTGCGAGAAGCCCAATGCTAAAAAGGATTGCTAAGATGAGGTTTCCAAAGATACCCCACATGCCAATAAAAGCTTCATTGCCCATGGAATGGCCATACCGAAATTCTCCTAGACGTTGTTTAACCATAAATGAAGTTACCATGCCACCGATGATAACCAAAGGAATATTCCCAAAGCTGAGAAATGCGATTAACAGGGCGCCCACTAAACCTGCCCACCATACTTTAAATTCTGCTTTGTACCCTTCATTTACCGCGTAAATTTTCTGGCAAGAGATTCTAAACCAGAACGAGATGAGAGCGATGATTGTGACTAAGAAAAGGTTACGGAAACCAATCGCTGCATCAAACACGTCAGTACCCCAATCTTTAAATGAAAAGATAAGCGCAGTCACAAGAATAGCAATAATTAAACCAGAAAGTTCTTGTTTACTAAAACGATAAAAGTCTTTGATACGTGAAAAGAGTTCTTGGTAGTGTCCCATTACACTGAAAAAGAGAAGTTGAAGTATTTAAAGGGTTTGATTTTAGTTCTTTTGTAATTTGTATAACTTATAGAAGTAACCTTTACGCGAGATCAGTTCATTAAATGAGCTTTCTTCAACAACGCGGCCTTTAGCCATAACAACGATACGGTCAACGTTCCTTAGTGTTGAGAGTCTATGAGCAATTATAAGCATAGTTTTGTTTTTCAATAACTTTTCAAGGGATCTCTGAATGAGTGTTTCTGTTTTACTATCGAGTGCGGAGGTTGCTTCATCTAATATAAGTAAAGAACTGTCTTTGTAAATTGCTCTGGCAATACCAACACGTTGCCTCTCACCACCACTTAATTGGTAACCCTTCTCCCCAATCAAAGTATTTAATCCCAGAGGGAGTTTTTTTATCAATGGATTTAATTGAGCTATTTTGGTGGCAAGTGTTAATTTTTTCAAGTCTTTTTTAGTGGAGCTTATTGCAATGTTTTCCAACAATGAAAGATTAAACATTTCTGATTCTTGCAATACGATACTGATTGTATCTGTAACTGATTTGTGAGAATAATTCTCGAGGTCTTTATTATCAATTAGAATTCCCCCTTTTTGAGGAGAGTAAAGGCCTAGTAAAAGCTTTGCTACTGTTGACTTGCCGCAACCAGACTTACCAACTAGACCTATTTTTTCCCCGCGACTGATTGAGAGGTTTACGTTATTGAGAACGTTCTTTTCCTTGTATTTGAAGTGTAAATTTCTAAATTCTATTTTTTTCCAGGCTTTTGATATTTTTGCCTTGTCGGTTTCTTTATCAATAATCTCTTTCCTAAAGATAGTCATGAACCTACCAACCCCACTTTTTGAAGAAATAAAAGAAGACATGTTGTGAGTAGTTAAGTGCAGTGCAGTAGTCAGTTTATGGAGATAGGTGAAGTATACTAAAATTAAACCCAAAGTGATATTGCCCCTTACAAAATCTAGGCCAATGATCAGGATGAATGTGGCTTCAACAACTCCAGAAAATGATTTAATAGCTTTAAGTTTCTTCTCATTAGCAGCTCGCCTTTTTAGCCAAACATTGTAATATTTTTTCTCCTGGGTCTCAGCAGATTTTTGGAAAGTGTCTTTAAGACCGAGAGATTTTACAGTTAGAACATTAGAGGCTGATTCGTGGATCTTACCGCTAACATTTTCCCTAATTTTGTTCATTTCACTTTGCCAAAAATCTAACTTTTTGTTGTAATAGGCTTCCCCGTAGAAGTAAATTAGAGAGTAAATCGATGCAAACACCGCATACTTCCAATTTAGGGTCAAGAAAATTAGAATGCTCCCAATAAAATTCACAGATATATTTAAACCAGCATTTGAGAATTCTCTGATGCCGTTAAATATACTTTCACCTCCCTCATTGATTTTGTGAACTTTGCTTCCAGTATCCTCATTCTCGTGCCATCTAAGTTCTAAATTCATTAATTTGGACATGGCTTTAACGCGAACATCTTTTCTGATGTTAGCTGCAATAGTTTGCATTCTAACTTTTGCAAAAAATCTTAGCCAAACATGTACAACTCCAAGTATCCCGATGATTATTACAAAAATGTAAAATTTTTGTAGAGAATCTCCTGATTGGTATGTGCTAAAAAAGTCAATAGTAAGACCCAAAATAAAAGTAATTGCAAATGGGGCTAAATTCGAGATAGATCTTAGAATTGTGTAGAAGAGAAATTTGGTCCTATCTTTATCGAGAAGTGCCCAGTAATCTTTAAGATATCGAGGCCAGGTGTATTCATTCTTAACAGGCATATTTTTTGAAAGTTTAAATCACGTTATAAACATGTCTGTTTTAGAATACAAATTTTTATTAATAGATTAGAAACATAATGTTATAGAAGGCTGGTTTTCTATTTCTTTTGTAGTAACCACAGAACGGAAGATCCTTCGCCTCTTGGAATTGATTCTTTTTTCAATAAAGTAAAAGCATTAGAGATAGATAATTCCCAGGAAGGTCGTGTGATAATAGCTAAACGGCCGCCCGGTTTGAGAATATATTTTGTTTGATAGTATATTTCATTAATTTTTGTTTCATCTTTCTGTGTAATATGGAAGATTACTAGGTCAAATGATTCGTTGTCGAAGTGCGTGTCAAGTTCATCCAATTCACGTTTTGTTATAGTTATGTCTTTAGAGAGGTTGGCAAGCTTTGCGTTTTTTCTGGCTGCGGTAAAGTTCTGCATGCTAGGATCAAAGGCAGTAATGTGTGCGGGTTGTTCTGTTGTTTTAGCAGAGATGTTTCCGAAGAAGGGA
Organism: uncultured Methanosarcinales archaeon; assembly: GCA_964344235.1. Lineage (GTDB taxonomy): Archaea > Nanobdellota > Nanobdellia > Woesearchaeales > GW2011-AR9 > CAYFMJ01. The sequence continues at coordinate 81,150 of CAYFMJ010000001.1, forward strand.
ATAGCAGGGAGGTTATCTTCCTGAACTGGTTTGTTGGTGGCGAAGAGAGCTGCTTCAATCGCTAGTGTACCATCTTTCACAAAGCCAATCAATAGTTTTTCATCTTTTTGAAATTGAGAGAGTCGAATGATATGGTACGCTAGGTCTCCTTTGAACGAACCAGAATGGGGAAAGACGCGGTAGAATCGGTTGTTTAGTTCTCTGCCAAATAAGTCCAGCCCGATAAGATATTGCTGCTGGTTATAGTAAACAAAAAGGGTAAGTGTTGGGTTTTTCAAATCGATGTTGGAAGGGAGGGAATGTTGTTTGAGTTGTTCTGCAATTTTTGTTGCTAATTCTTTTTGGATAATGGTACGTTGTTCTTGGTCTTTAACGTGTTCTACATCAATTTTGAACGTCGTGCCGTTGTTGAAAAATAATTCCCAATCGGCTTCTGGTTGACATTGCGAAGGGTCGTTGTAGCAACCAAAAGAAAGTAAGAGACGCTTGATTGATTGAGAATGATAGATAATAGTTGCTATTTCTTCTGCGGTTGTTGCTTCAAATTCCACTGCATGTTGTAAGACTTTTGGTGTTGTGTTGATTAATTCAGAAATTTCTTGCGTTGCGGTCTTTTCTAAACCAGGGCTTGTGAGAGCATAGAGTTTCATTGTTCGTTTTGTTGAGGGAAATTTTGTTCTGGTTCAGAAGGCGTCTGCTCTTTATTGTATAAACCTGGATCAATAGAAGGATCAAATTTGATGTGGGTTTCCTGTTGTGGTTCTGGAGAATCTTCTGGCGGAGGTGTTGGTGGTTGTGAATTATCTGTTGGAAGGTCAAGTTCTTCATCGTCATCAGTGATGATTTTTGCTGCTGCTGCAACAGTATCTAGCTCCGATAACCGCATTACACGAACTCCCTGTGTTGCTCTGCCGATGAGTGAGATGTTTGCGCATTTGATGCGGATGCCAATGCCTTGCTTTGAGATAAGCATTAGTTCTTCTGAGCCATCCACCGACATGATTGTGGTAACAGGGCCATTTTTATCCGTTACTTTGATGTTCGTTACTCCTTTTCCTCCCCTATTACAAAGACGGTATTCGGAAATGGCGGTTCGTTTTCCGTAGCCCTTTTCTGTTAACGTTAGGATTTGTAGAGACTCATCTGCCTTAATCATACCCATTACTTCATCACCATGGCTTAAACGGACACCACGAACACCACGAGCAGTTCTACCCATTGGTCGGACGTCTGATTCTTTGAAACGGTTCGCCATACCTTTACGTGTTGCAAGAATGATTTGATCATTACCAGAGGTATAGCGCACTTTAACAAGCGTATCATTGTCATCAAGGGTCACAGCACGGATGCCTCCTCTTCGTGGGCGAGAGAAGTCTTCAAGAGGGGTTTTCTTTACAGTTCCTTGTTTCGTAGCCATCAGTAGGTAGCCTTCTTCAAAACTCCTCACAGGAACAACTGCGGTAATGTTCTCTTGATCATTAAGTTCTAATAAGTTCTTGATATGTTTCCCTTTCGCTTGTCTGCTTCCTTCTGGAATATTGTAGACTTTCAACCAATAGACTTGACCCCGGTCAGTGAAGTAAAGTAAGTAAGCATGTGTGCTGGCGACGTAAATTTTTTCGACAAAGTCTTCTTCTTTCATACCAGCTGCTCTAACACCTTTGCCGCCGCGACGCTGCGTCTTATAGGTGTCAAGTGGAAGTCTCTTAACGTAGCCAGAATTGGTCATCGTTACCACAACGTCTTCTTCTTCAATAAGATCTTCCATGTCAATGTCATCGTCGTCATCTCCGCGCGTAATAGTAGATCTTCGGGAGTCACCGTACTTATCTTTGATTTCTGTTAACTCTTCTTTGATTAAGGTAAGAATTTTTTCTTCTGAGGCCAGAATACTTTCATAATGGCGGATTTTTTCAAGAAGTTCATCATGCTCCGCTTTGATTTTCTCCTGTTCCAATGATGCTAGTTTTTGCAGTCGCATGTCCAGAATTGCTTTTGCTTGAATTTCTGATAATGAGTAAGAAGTGATGAGGAATTGTTTTGCGTCTTCAACAGTTCGACTTTTCTTAATACCGGGAATAACATCATCGATATTCAGAAGTGCTTTGAGTAATCCTTCTAAAACATGAATACGTTTCTGCGCTTGTTCTAAGTCATATTTCGTTCGTTTTGTAATAACATCTTTTCTATGAAAAACGTGGTGATTCAGAATTTCTTTTAACCCCAATACTTGTGGTTGGTTATCGACAAGGGCAAGAAGGTTAATACCAAAAGAAACACGTAAACGACTGTATTTGTAGAGTTGGTTCAGCACTACTTGTGCATCGGCATTGTTTTTGAGGTCAATAACGATTCTGATTCCTTCTCTATCGGATTCATCGTTGATGTTACGGATACCTTCAACTCGCTTGTCTCGGACAAGATTCGCAATTTGTTTGATTAGCTCTTCTTTGTTTACTTGATACGGAATTTCTTTAATGACAATTTTGTTTTCTTCCAATTCTGATATGGCTTTAATCTTTACTTTACCTTTTCCTTTTGCGTATGCATAATGAAGGGCTTGACCGCAGACAACCTCCCCTCCTGTCGGAAAGTCAGGAGCGGGGATGTGTTGCATTAATTCTTCCGTAGAGATATCTGGGTTGTCAATAGTGGCGATGATTCCTTCACAAATCTCTGAAGCATTGTGTGGAGGAATGTTGGTTGCCATCCCTACAGCAATTCCTGAAGAACCGTTGATTAACAAGTTTGGAAGTACGGTGGGGAGGACGACAGGTTCTTGTAATGAGCCATCAAAATTGTCTCGGAAATTAACGGTGTTCTTCTCAATGTCTTTCAACATCTCTTCTGCGAGTTTCTGGAGCTTAGCTTCTGTATATCGCATTGCGGCAGCATTATCTCCATCAATGGAACCGAAGTTCCCCTGGCCTTTGATTAATGGGTAGCGAAGAGAAAAGTCCTGTGCCATCCTGACAAGGGAATCGTAGACAGCCGTATCACCGTGCGGATGATATTTACCGAGTACTTCCCCCACAATACGTGCACATTTTTTGAATGGTTTGTTGTGTAACATGCCCATGTCGTACATGGCGTAGAGAATTCTTCGATGGACGGGTTTAAGGCCATCTTTGACATCAGGTAGAGCTCGACCTACAATAACAGACATCGCGTAATTAACGTACGCTTGCTTCATTTCATCCTCAATTACTTTCGGGATGATCTGGTCAGTTGGTGTCGGTTCTGCTTCTGTTGGCGTCATGTTTTACTGTAAAATTAAGCTTTTTGAGCTTGCAATTTATCGTCGATAAAAACGTGTTTTTTAGAGATTTTTTGTGTTTATAAAGCTTGTGGTTGTGGAGTGGTTTTGTTGATTTACTACCAAGATGGTGTGGCGGAGAATTTATATGCATTAAGCAATAGCCAAAATATAATGAGTGACCAAGTATATGCCGGCAGCGCGCCACACCCTTATATACCACATACTCCAGAAGATCAGAGAATAATGCTTGATGCACTGGGCCTGGGAGAAATCAGAGCAACAGCACGAGAAAATCCATTGTCTCTACTAGCGAGTCCACAGACTACACCAGTTGGTTTGATAGATGAGACGAAAGCAGTGAGAGATAAGATTTTAACATGGCGTGGTCTTTAATTATGCACGCCTTCCATCGCAGCTTTAATCTCGTCTTTAGAAGATTCTTCTTTCTGATCTAACTCAATTAATCTGTCAACTTCATCTGCTTCTTTATCGACAGATTCCGCTTCGTCAAGAACTTCCTTGGGAACTTGTTTCAAGAATGCTTGTTTTGCTTCTTCAGAAGGAAGGTCAAAATATTCAAAGAATTTTTTTGTTAATTTTATTTTATAGGTTCGACCAAATTTTTCTTTAGTGATAAAGCCCTGCTCGCCAAGTGTTTTCATGTGTTCATACGCCGCAGCACTTCTGAGTTTGATAATCTCTGATTGCACAACAGGATAACGCCACGCAATCACTGCAAGCGTCTCCATTAATGGACGTTCCAATTCTGTTGAGGAGACGATGTTACTTACTAAAGGCACGTACTCATCTAAAACAGTTAACTTCCAACCATTTTCTTTTTTGACAATGTGAAGAGAGTTGTCCTGCCCAGCGTAGGATTTTTGTAGTGAAGCGAGGATTTTGTCAACATCCTTAATCCCCAGACTGCAGAGACTGGCGATTCGTTCCGAGGTTATTTCTTTTCCAACAGCGAAGAGTACCGCTTCAACTTTCTTGTGATTGTCGCTCATCTCTAGGGATTAGGTAATAAGTCTCCTCTTTTAAATCTATTCTTCCTTCGTCAATGAGTTGATCTAAGAAATCTTCTAATTTGTCTCTTGTAATGCCCGTCATCTTGCTGAGTTGATCGCCCGTTTTTGGTCCATTTGCGAGAAGAAGAGTAATGTAATTTTTTAAGAGGCTGCCCATACTCCGTTTCAAGATATCATTTTCCATTTTAACATGCTTAGCAACCATGTCAACTTGATGTAATTTTGATTGTAAATCGTTAAGGAATTGTGACACTTCTCCGTCAGAGAAGCGGAGTTCTTTCGGTTCTGTTACTTCGATTTGAGAAGGCATGTAGTCAAAGCAAAATGCAACAAGATCTTCTACTTTTTCTGTTTTGGCTTCTACTTCAACGAACGTCGCCCACATTCCGGCGTCTTCTCGTTCTTGAGCTTCACCAAATTCTTTGTTAACAACTTCGTAACGGTCATTCTTTTCGAGGTTTTCAACATAGTTCTGCGTCGTTTGTTCAACATGTTCTTTCGGTTTGCCAACCACTTCCATGACCGCTCTGAAATGAAGATTTTTTACCATAGAGAGTTGGGAGGGAGGTGGTTTTTAAGTGTTTTGGAAGAAATATTATTTTCTGAAAAGAACCGTTGTTGTGAGAAGTGCCAGGGTGGTAATGAACAGCGAAGGGATCAAGTTTTTTGCTTTTTCTGAACTAGATTGGTATGTGATGAAGCCAGTAGTAAAGTTGGATTGAGGTTCGTTGGTAGGAAGTGTTACGGTTTCTGGTGTGTTTGTAGGTCCTTCAATAAGGCTTACGAGAGAAAGTGTTTGATTCGTTTCAAGAAGTTGATTTGTTGGGAGTTGTGCTTGTTCAAGTTCTTTAGCGTAGGTAAGATAATCTTTACAGACATCTGGATCAACACCAGAAATTTGAAAAGTGTCTTCCTTTGTAATGTCGAAGGCTTTGACAACGAGAGTAGCTGTACCATCAGAAATAAGTTGGTGGCAATTGGGGAGAAGTTGAAATGGTAGAGTGAGTGGGTACTGTTTGTACTTATCCTCTATCAAAATTTTTGTTGTTTTGCTAATTTTCTGACCACTCTTTTCAACCCATGCTTGCACTGATTGTTTTGTTTCATTGCCTTTGTATACATGAATTTTTGCCTGAAATTGATCACCCCATTCTGCTTTCTGGTCATTGCCAAGATAAATTTTTTCAATGCAGATAGTGGATTGGGGTTCTTTGTACAAAGGATTGATACCAATTATTTTTGTGGCGATGTTGTTTTCTGGGTGGGAATCTTCACAGGGAAGATCTTCTAACCAAAACGTTGCTTGATACGTGCCCTCAGGAAGGTTGGGAGAGTAGGATTTTGTGGCTGTTGTTGTTATTGATTTGTTTGTCCAGGGTTTATATCCTTTTTTTACTTCTCCAAAAAAGTTTTCGATTGTCCCTTTTGCGGTGATGGTTTCCGGTAAACCGGTGTGACGGAGTGCTTTGACCTGAAATTCAAAAGAAGTTGGTTGCGTTAAGTCTGTGGGAGTCTCGATAGAGATTGCCCAATCGCACGTGTTTGTGTAGATGTTTTCTTGATTTGGCGTGGGTGTTGTCTTGAACCAACCTTCTGAGAATTTGGAAAAGCTCATGCCTTCTGTTGATGATGAAAATGTAACCTCTTCAATGAGAATGTTTTCCGGTACGGGGTAGCCAGTGTACAAGCGAACAGAGTCCTCTATTTTGCTAAGTTCAAAATCGGAATCGCCATCTCTGTAAATAGTGGTGTAACATTTGGAGCAAAGTTCTATATTTTTGGTGTTGACTTCGGTGATGTATAATTCGTTGTTATCATTACCATCATAGAGAACAAGGCCATGTAAGAGCAGTGGATCTTTGCCAGAGTTGTATACCTCCACCCATTCTCCTGCTGGTTTGAATGCATCGTCATTGCCGAATGGATCAGGCATGATTTCTGTTATTTGGAGAACCGTATAATCATAACTGAAGTCGTGAATAGAATTCTTTTTGTTTGGTGTGCCATTTATTGTAAGGGATTCTTTCCATTCGTTGTGTTTATTTCTCTCGAGTGTTTTCCCTTTTTTCCCAAGAGAACCGTCGTAAGACAGGGAGTCAGTGCTGTTAGGGCATGTGAGAGAGATAGTGTCGCCACTATTTTTTAGGCCATTGCCGAAACTTGCTTCTTGGAACGGAATGGAAGGGTGTTGTTGAGAAAACACTTCTGGGCTGCGTGCGAGAATAAGGTAAGAGTTGTTGGTTATGTTTCCAGCAAGGGGCTTGTCTTGGAGAGTGCAATTGTTGAGTGAGATTGTTTGGTTTGTAGGGTTGTATAATTCAATCCATTCATTGGTGGGATTGTCAGGAGGCGCGTACATAATTTCGTTAAGAAAAGGAGTGGCAGCAACGTGGAAGGAGAGAAAAAGAATTGTTGTAAGTATAACAAGAAACTTCATATGATTTTTGTGAGAAGAGTATTAAAAAAAATATAGCCGATATTTATTTCACTCCTCCCGAATACTAAACAAACTTTTTAAACGTTCTTCGACTAGAAGGACTACTATGGGATGGTTTAGCAAGAAGAAGAAAATACCGAAGGTGCCCTTGCCGGCAGGCCATCCAGTTGATGAGAATGCATTACGATTTCCTTCTATGCCACATTCGGAGAGAGTTATTGAGCCAGATCATGTGAAGCAAGCTGTTGGTGTTGGAAATGATAAGTCATTGCCACCTCTACCAGAGTATCCTAAGATGTCTCCGCCAGCAGCTCCTCGACGAAAGGTAGCAAAGCGACAACCTACGGCTCCGGCGATGGCGCCACCCATACCAAGAGTAGCGGGCCACCCATTATATGCAAAAGTGGATGTGTACCAGAGAGTATTGGGGGAGTTAGATAGTTTACGGACAGATATCTCTCACTTGTCAACTGCAAATAACCATTTAGCAAAATCAGAGTTTAATGAGGAAAAGAATTTTGAAAAATTGAAACGAAACGTACGCAACATGCACGATAGATTATTGCTTGTTGACAAAGTATTATTTAAAACGCAAGGTGAATAAAATGGAACGAATGCCAGTTTTTGTAAAAATTGATGAATATAACGACGTCCTACATTTGTTAGGGTTAATTCGAAGGAAACTTGATGATGCTAAAGAGACTTTGGCTAAAATCCACGACTTAAAGAATGAAGAAGATCATCAACTAGAGACGTGGCATAACACGTTGGAAGAAGTCGAGAAAAAAGTTGATTTTATTAATCACTCATTGAGTGAACCAGAAAAGTTCTAAGATGGCTGCTAAGAAAAAGAAAAGTAGTACGAAAAAGAAGAGTATACCTAGAAAGAGAACTACTGCTAAGAAAAAAACAGTCAAAGCAGTAAAAGAGCCAGAATATATGGTGCAAGTATCTGATCCGAAAATGATTCGGAAGGATTTGCTCGAGTCATTACGAGAAGTTATTATCTTTATGCAGGGGTATGAAAAGTTTCGAAGTATGCAACAAGAGAAGGTTGCCTTGTTTACTGCGTTGAAAACAGAGGTTAAAGAGTTACATGCATTAAATGAGAAGTTGCGGAAGAAACTGCCGAAAGGGAAGTTACAACCAGTTACAGCGGAGCAACAACAGAAAAAGAATGTTGAGGAAGCTGTACAGGAGATGCCAGAGGAAGTTCCTGAAGAACATCATGAAGAGCCGGTAGCGGCGCCACCTGCTCCTGAACCAGCAGCACCGCCGAGTGGTTTAGCTGCGTTAGAGTCGCAATTGCAGGATATTGAGCAGCAGTTGCAGAATATTCGGTAAATTATATTCTTTATTTACGATTTTATTATATTGTAAAAGTGTTTTGATAGTATGCACGATGCAACACTCTGTATTCCCCTCGAAGAGGAGCACATTCGTTTAGCAATGAAAAAGCGAGGTTTTGGCGCAGGCCGGTATAATGGATATGGAGGAAAACCAGAGGCCGGGGAATCTATTGAAGATGCTGCAGTGAGAGAGTTCTATGAAGAGTCTGGTGTAAGAGTTAAGAAAGAGGATTTAGTAAAGGTAGGAGAGGTAGAATTTTACTTTCCCCATAAACCAAACTGGGATCAAAAAGTTCATATCTATACCGTTCGTCAATGGGAGGGGGATTTTGTAGAGACGGAAGAGATGAGGCCAGGAAGATTTCATCATTCGGAAATTCCATATTCCCAAATGTGGCCGGACGATGAGTTTTGGTTACCACATGTTCTTGCTGGGAAGTATGTGATGGGGAGTATTGTATTTGGAGAAGGAGATACGATTCTTGAGAATCGGTTGGAGATAAGGGAGAGTTAAGCACTATACGCATCCATTACTTGTAATACTACTTGAGGATTTGTTGTTGGAAGAGAGTGTGGTGCGCCTGGAACAACATCGATATCAAGTTCACCCACTACTAATCCCCTAACGATTGGTTCTGCTTTTGTAGGCACAACCATTGCATCTTTGCTACCATAAATCATGTGGGTTGGAACGTAAAAACCACCTAATTGCTCAGAAACATCAAAGCCAATAGCGACCCTACCCATAACATTATTTGCTCTGATTCTATGCCACGGTTGATCTACTATTGTTTTCAGAACTGCCAATTCTGATGCGCCTTCCAATTGTGACTGGTCTGGATATGATCTTTTTGTTCCTCTTAGCAAATGTCCAAGACCGGTTATTGCAAACCCTGGCCATTCAAGCACATAACGACCAACTTTGTCAAAAAAGTGATACAGAGCAACATTTGGTGCGGTGTCTTTAAAGTTAGGTGCAGTGCAGATACCCGTTAGTTTTGAAGCATTTTTGGTACGAGAAATATAATCAACAGCCGGCATAAAACCGAAACTTGTTGCAACAAATTCTGGCCTCTCTATACCCTTACGAGCTAAAATCATTTCAAGGTCTTGAGAGTGTCTTTCTAACTCATAAAATTCTGGTTTCGTGGGAGCATCAGAATAACCAAAGCCACGTGGGTCAAACGTTAGAGTTGGGTGACCCCTTTCATTCAGGCCCGCTTCTAGTCGTTCAAGGGAACTATGGTTCATGGAAGATCCAGGACACAATACTACCATTTTCTTGTTCATGCCACTGCCAGAATTTATCCAATAAAATACTTCTACTCCGTCCTCAGCAACAATTTTTTGATTAGGTTGTTTCATAGAGTGATTTAGGAGGTGGTTTTTATAAGATTTGTGTTTGTAATCATTGTGGAGTGGTTTCAATTTTATTTTAGTTACTTTTATAAAATAATCATAGTTGAAATGTTCTATGCGGACGTGCCGGAGAACTCACTTCGTTCGTGCTCCAACAAACGAAGTTTGTCCGGAGTGGTCAAACGGGACGGTTCGTTTGGCATTACGGTGCCAAGTGAGTCCATACTCAAATGCTAAAACCATTTCCTGATTTAGCGTAGAGCTATCCGTTGGTTTAGTACCTACGCAGGTTCGAACCCTGCCGTCCGCACTTTATTATTGTATTCTTTCTTCTTAATTCAACTTTTAAATTGTAATTTTAGCCACTGGTCACTGGACAACCACTAGCAGAGTTTATATACAAAATCACTTACGAAGTTTCACAGTACCAAGATTATGAATACAAAAATAAATCCGGAGGTTGCAGAGATCCTAGGAGCCTTTATAGGAGATGGGTGGCTTGAAAGCTCATTAGGTGCGATCTACATTACGGGTGATAAAACTGAGGATAAAGAGTATTATGATGCATTTTTAGGCCCTTTGTTTAGTGAACACTTTTCTCCCGTCACACCACAGCAATTCCCGTACTGGAATGTATATGGAATTGGTTCTTCTAAGAAAATAGCAATTGAGAAGTGCTTGAGTCTCGGTTTTCAACCAGGAAGTAAAGCACTCGTTGCAAAAATGCCAGACTTTATTATGAAAACACAAAATGTTGAGGTTAAGAAAGCTATTCTAAGGGGTATCTTTGACGCTGATGGATGTATATGGTTTGATAGATCAAGAGCCAAGACATCTAACGAATGGAAGAGAAAATATCATTATATTCCAATTATAGAAATTTCCTCTTGTTCACAAAATTTATTACAACAAATGAAAGAAATCCTAACTACTTTTGGAATAGAATCACTTATTATACTAAAGAGTAAAGCGGGAAGAAAATTCAATAGGAATCGACATGATTCTTTCTCTTTAAAAATAAGGAAAATTGACCATGTTAAAAAATGGTTCAGTATTATTGGTTCTAGTAATTCAAGACACCAAACGAGGTATGCTGTTTGGAAAAAATTCGGCTTTCTTCCGCCAAGGACAAATATTAACCAAAGAAAGCAAATTTTAGCGGGGAAATTAGATCCTAAGAGTTTCTATTAAGTTTCACATAGCTTTTTAAACACCCAAAGTATTCTTTGTGGATGCCAATTGAAGTATGCAGCATCGGTGGATTCTCGAAAACAGAAGGGAATTCCGTTGCGATTAAAGTTGATGATGAAGTTGTTATTCTTGATATGGGTTTAGGGATGGAGTCGTACATCAAGTATCAGGAAGACCGCGAAGATGTCAAGAGCGAGAAGGATTACAAAGATCTTGTAAAAGTTGGTGCGGTTCCTAATTATAGTTTCATTGCTGATTGGAAAAGCATGGTTAAGGCGATCGTGCCAAGCCATGGTCACCTCGACCACGTAGGGGCGATTCCGTTTGGTGCGCATTTATTCCCGACTGCCCCCGTGGTGTCAACACCGTATAGTATTGAGGTGCTGAAAAGTATTTTATGGGATGAGCACATTAAGTTACGGAATGAATTAGTAACGATTCAATTAAATGGTTTGTATAAAGTGTCTGACAAGATTACATTAGAGTTCATTAATGTGACACATTCTATTCCACACACGGCAATAATCTGCGTGCATACCCCATATGGCAAGGTGTTATATGCTAATGATTACAAGTTTGATAGACAACCAGTGATTGGAAAGAAGCCAAACTTTGCACGGTTGAAAGAGTTAGGAGATGAAGGAGTTGCGTTACTTATTGTGAACTGTTTATATGCGCACGCGCAAAAGAAAACCCCCTCTGAATCAGTTGCACGACAAATGTTGAAAGATGTGGTGTTGGGAGTAGAGACGGAAGGAAAAGCGATGATTGTGACAACGTTTAGTAGTCATTTAGCAAGGCTAAAAAGTATCATCGAAATGGGGAGGAAACTAGATCGAAAAATAGTGTTTATTGGTAGGTCGCTGATGAAGTATGTGAAAGCGGCTGAAAGAATTAATTTGGTTTCGTTTACCAATCAAGTAAAGATGATGAGGCATCGGGATAAAATTGAGCAAACATTAAGGCAAGTACAAAAGAATAAAGGGAAATATCTTATTGTCTGTACGGGCCACCAAGGGGAACCGCGAGCGGTGTTATCACGAATAGCTCGAGGGGAGCTGGACTTCAAGTTGAGTCATGGAGATGTTATAATATTTAGTTGTCAAGTTATTCCCGTTGAAGTCAGTATCAAAAATCGTGAAAGATTGGAAAAGAGTTTACGCAATTATAATGTAAGAATCTTCAGAGATGTCCACGTTTCCGGCCATGGGGCACTGGAAGATCATCGTGATTTATTGGAATTAGTAAAGCCAAAGGAAATTATGCCGATTCACGCCGAGAACGAGAAAGCGAAGATGCTTGCTGATTTCGCAGCGAAGTTGGGGTATAAGAAAACACATATCATGCAAGATGGTGGGAGAATAGTTGTCAAGTGATTTATCACCTTTCGGTGCCGATTTCTCTATGAAACTACTGGACAACAACAAATCTTATAAATGGTTTTGACTCGGAGAGAGAGTAGAGGGTGTGAATCATGAAATTAGTCTTAGCAGAACCACGATATTTTAAGGATAGTATTTCTATTGTTTCAGAATTAGTTACGGAGGCGAAGTTTAAGATTGGGAAGGATGGATTAGAGTTAGTGGCGATGGATCCCGCGAACGTGGCGATGGTGGTGTTTAAATTATTAAGTAGTTCTTTTACACAGTATGAAGTTTCTGAACCAGAAGAAGTAGCAATTAATTTAGGGAATTTAAAACAGATTCTGCGAAGGGCGAAGGGTGATGATGTTTTAACCCTTGAAACTACGGAGGATAATAAATTAAAGATTCAGATGAAAAGTGGAACGACACGTTCATTTTCAATTCCAACGTTAGAGATTGAGGATAAGGAGCAGCGTGTGCCAGATTTAACATTTCCCATTACAGTTACTATGACTGCAGATATGCTAGCTGAAGCGGTTGAAGACGTTTCCGTTGTTGCGGAGTCGGTGACGTTTCTGGGAGAGAAGCAACAATTATTAGTGAAAGCAGAAGGGGATTTATCAAAAGCGTTTATTGAAATTAAGCCGAATGATACGGCTGCCATTGTAGCGGAAGCAGATACCAAGTATAAAGCAAAGTATTCTTTGGAGTATCTGAAGAAAATGATTTCCGGTGGGAAGTTAACTGACCAAGTAACTTTACAGTTTAACACGGATTATCCAATGAAGTTAGAATATAAGTTAACGGACAGGTTGTTGTTAAGTTTTATTCTCGCTCCTCGAGTCGATAATGATTAGATTTTTATAGTGGCGTTTTTTTAGGGTATTTATGAGTATTACTAGTAAGAATGTTGGAGTCGGCCTAATTGTGTTAGGAATCGTGTTAATTAGTATTCTTTCGTTAGTGAAAATTAACTTTGATAGTCAGGCTGTGTTCCTCTGCCAGGCTGTAAGTAACGATCCAGGAGTTGAGATGGCTGACTGTCCGGCTCATACAAGTAATATCCCTTGGTTAGTTACGGTTGGATTCGGTGTGGCGTTTCTGGTGTTGGCAGCAGGGATTTATCTGTTTGTTGCCAGTCGAGGAGTAGTGCAGAAGAGAGAGGTTAGCGTGGTGGATACAAAACACTTTTCTGAAGAAGAGAAACAGATAGTTAGTATTTTGGCTGAACGGGGTTCAATGTATCAGAGTGACTTGATTAAGGAGACTGGCTTTAGTAAAGTGAAAATAACGAGATTATTAGATAAATTAGAGCATGATGATAGAATCCTCGAGCGAAAGCGGCGGGGGATGGCGAATATTGTTGTGTTAAAGTGAGTTTGAAACTAGTTTCAACAGTAGATAGTTAAGGTGTTTCTTCCATCTTTTTCTAACGAGGTTAATGAAAATGAATGGAAAACTGATGATTATTGCTAGTGTAGTGTTGGTACTCTTTCTTGTCGGATGTAACTCTGAAACGGGAAGCGAAACGAAAGCGGTTGTGTTTAAATCAGCGAGTTGTGGGTGCTGTGGGATTTATGCTGAGTATATGGATCATAAAGGTTTTGATGTGAACGTGGAGACAACGGAGTTAATGGGCCAGGTAAAACAGAAATATGACGTGCCATCACATTTGGAAAGTTGTCATACAACTGATGTTGGTGGTTATTTCGTTGAGGGGCATATCCCAGTTGAGGCCATTGAGAAGCTGCTTACAGAAAAACCAGAGATTGCGGGAATTGCGATGCCAGGAATGCCTTCGGGAAGTCCGGGAATGCCTGGGCCAAAGGATGAAATATGGACTATTTATGCAGTGCATCATAATGGAAGTATAAGTGAGTTCATGAAAATTTGAGGTGGGATGATGAAGTTCAAAACAATTTCGTGGGGTACGTTGTTCTTGTTGTTGCCCTTCTCGGTAAAAGCGCATTGTCCTCTTTGTACAATAGGTGTAGCTGCTGCTGCAGGCGGAGCTGCGTATCTTGGAGTGCACGTTGCAGTGATTGGGTTGTTTGTTGGGGCATTTGCTGTGTCAACTGGTTGGTGGGCTTCACGGTGGTTGAAGAAGCAATGTGTGCCATTTCAGAAAACGTTGATTATAGTAGCGGCGTTTTTACTCACTGTAATTCCGATTCTGCCATTGATCGAAAGTTCATATCCTTTGTATATCCCCTGGTTGGGCGTGTATGGAACAACACTTGTTGTGAATAGTGCTTTGGTAACGAGTCTTTTAGGGGGTTTGGTAGTTGCAGGCGCGCCGTCTTTGAGCAAGAAGATCAGTGGGTTGCGAGAGGGTAAGATGATTCCATTTCAGGGAGTTTTGTTGACGTTAGCATTGCTCGCTGTTGTAGGGGTGTTGATCCAGGTGGTGATGTAAATGGAAGAGGTCTTTGTTATTTTTGTGAGTATAATTTCACTATTCTTGTTATTGCTAGTGGTTAAACAGTTTTTGCCTCAAAGCATTAAAGAGCGGTTGTGTGTTCTCTGTGCAGGTGTTTCTCTCACGTGGATTGCTCTGTTAGTGTTTTACTATCTTGGGGTCTTTGAAAGTAAAATATTAATTGCTTTGTTAATGGGAAATACAATGCTAGGCATTTTTTACCTTGTTGAGAAGAAAGTGCAAGAAGAGTTGAAAGTGTTTCGGTTGCCGTTCTATCTGACGTTGTTGTTTATTGCAGTTGGGTTGCTGCAGATACAGGTGTCCTTTGGAGTTGTGGTGTTACTCGGAGCAGTATGGGCTGTGTTTTTAGGTTTGTATTTGTTTAAGCAAAATGCTACAGTACATAGGACTGTGAAAAAAATCATTGAATGTTGTAAAAATTGGTAAAGCATAAATAGAAAATAATATTGGTGAGATTATGGGAAGCGATTGTTGTCATACGGGCGGAGATTGGTATAAAGAGAAGTTCTGGATTGTCACGTTTATTGTGATTGCAGTGTTAGTTGTATCACATCTTGTTCCGTTTTTGAATCCTGTGCTTGATGCGTTTGTGGATTATCTGCAAATTATCTGGTGGGCGGTGTTGTTAGGGTTGTTTTTAGGTGGCGTAATAGATAGGTTTGTGCCGGATGAATATGTAGCAAAGTTTTTATCGAAACCAAAAAAAACGACGATTTTTAACGCTGCCATTTTAGGTTTTTTAATGTCGGCATGCAGTCATGGGATTTTAGCTATCGCAATTCAGTTGTATAAGAAAGGAGCTTCTGTTCCGGCAGTGATTGCGTTTCTGTTAGCATCACCATGGGCGAACTTGCCGATAACGATTCTATTATTTGGATTTTTTGGGGTGAAAGCGTTGTTGTTAATTGTGGCGGCAGTTATTATTGCAATTATTACGGGGTTTGTCTATCAGTTATTGGATAAAAAAGGCTGGATTGAGAAAGCGCCAGAAGTTATAATGCGGGATTTTGCGTTGAAAGAAGATGTGAAGAAGCGGTGGCAGAGTTATTCATTTGATTTTAGAAAGGATGTTGGTGGCGTGTTGAAGGGTATGTGGTCATTAAACAAAATGGTAACGTGGTGGATTTTGCTTGGCATGTTAGCAGCGTCATTTGTAAGAGCATTTGTGCCGACACACCTCTTTCACCAATATATGGGTGCAACGTTTCTAGGGATGGTGGTTGTATTAATAGTAGCAACGATTATTGAAGTGTGCTCTGAGGGGAGTAGCCCTTTAGCATTTGAAATTTATAATCAAACAGGGGCGTTTGGAAATAGTTTTGTGTTCTTAATGGCAGGTGTGGCTACAGATTATACAGAAATTGGTTTGCTATGGAGTAATATCGGGAAGAAAACGGCATTGTGGTTGCCAGTAATTACTGTACCGCAGATTTTAGTTGTTGGGTACTTGTTGAATGTGTTACTTTAATCAAAATATTCAACGTCGTCAGAAGTAATGGTGATTTCTTTCGGTGCTGGTTTTGAGTAGGAAGGTTTCGGTTTTTCTTGGGTTGTTGAGGTCGGTGCGTCTTTCATCGTTATGTCTTTAATTTGCATTGCTTTTTGAAAATTAAAGTTGCCACAATTAATGCAGTTAAAGTATGCTCCAAATTTGCCAACACGTTGTTCTAGCCAGGAACCGCAGGTGCATTTGATTTCTTCGAATTTGGATTTAACATGTTTTGGGCAGACTTCGATGCCCTGCTCGTTTTTTTGAGTTGCTTGTCCTTGGCAGAATGGGCAACGGATGACTTTATAATTTCCGTATTGTTTTTTTGCTTTGAAGCGCATAAGAGAAGAGTTGTTGTTGATTTTATAAAACTAAGGGTTACTTCATCTTTTGTAAGTATAGTTGCAGTTTCTTCCAGATTTTTTCTTTTGTATCTGAATCTATTGAAAGCCTTTGTATCTCTGCTTGCCAATCAACATCAGGAAGTTTAGTGAGGGTACCTTTAAACGTTCTACCTGCGAGGATTGATTGATGTTCAATCTCTTTAGCCAGTTCAGACCCAAAGAGTTTTGTTGCTTTAAATTTTGAAATGGTGTTAGCGCCAGATTTTAGTAGTGTTGAAACGTATTCGATTCGGTCTTCCCAAATCCCGCATTGGATATCTAATGTTGGAAATGCAATTCGAAGTTGAGATATCCACCATGCTTGTTCTTCCACTGTAGGTTTTTGTGCCTTTTCGAAGGGGGTTCCTGCTTGTGGGATGAGCCCGTAGATGTGAATTTTGTTAATCCCATACTTAGTTATGAAGTTTTTTAGTAAGGTAAGGTCCTCTCTTGTTTCACCCATCCCTACAATAAAAGTCATTGCCCTTTGTAGACCCATCTCTTGTGCGTTTTTAAACATGATTTCGTATGGTTTTAGGGGTTTAGAAGGGCAGACTTGTTTATGGAGTTCTGGATTGATTGTTTCAGTGGAGCCAACAACCCCTTTAATGTATGGCTGGTAGCGTTGAAGTAATGGTTTAGCGACGGGTCCAACTGAAAGCCAGATCCTTTCTCCCGTAATTTCTACAGCTGCTTTGAGGAGAAATTCTAATTCGTCTGGTTTCAGCACACCTATGCCCCCCGTGAAGAAGCCAATGTCCCAGCCAAGATGTTTAGCAAGAATGAACTCAGCGAGAATAGACTCATTACTCCTTTTTGTTTCTTTAACAACTTTTTCTTTTGGTTGGGTGCTCATATAACAAAATGTACAGTCTCCAATCATACAACCCCAGCTAAAGAAAATAGCTCTCTCGAATTTAGTCTCTAGGAGGAAGTTCTGCTTGAAAATAACTTCGGCTTGTTCAATTATTGTTATTGGTATTTGTTCCATAGGTGTCTATTTTCTTAGATTTTTTAAAAGAGTGATGGAAGTAATTAGGTTCGTAATTTATAGCCGGTTTTAAAGAGATGGACACAGAGTAGGAAGAAGAATATTGTAAGGATGCTTACCAACAGTATGGAATGGGTTAGAGGAACATCTGACACGCCAATGAAGCCGTAGCGGAATCCATCAACCATGTAGAGGATTGGGTTGAATTTTGCAACAGATTGCCAAATCCCAGGTAACATTTGGATTGAGTAGAACACCCCACCAAGATAGGTTAATGGTGTGATGAGGAATGTTGAAAAGACGCTCATTTGATCAAAGTTCTCTGCCCAGAGTGCAGTAACGATACCAGCAAAGGCAAACAGGAGAGATGTTGCGATGATAAAGAACAGTAAGAGAAAGAGGTTATGTACTGTTACTGTGGTGAAGAGTAAACTTACTGCGAGAATGCCAAAACCAACAAGTAACGCACGGATAATCGCCGCTATAGTTAAGCCAGCAATAATTTGCCAGTAGGCAATTGGAGACACGAGTAATTCTTCTATCCCTCGATGAAACCGTTGGATGTATAATGAGAATGACGTGGAAGCATAGGCACTCATGATAACCCCCATCATTAACAATCCAGGAAGAATAAATTCTAGATACGACGTGCCAGCAATTTCTGAAATTCTTGACCCCAATGAGTAACCGAAGATTACAATGAAGAGTGAGGACGTTAAAATAGGAGGGATAATGGTTTGTGTCCACACACGGAATGTCCGAGTTACTTCTTTTCGCGTTAATGTCCATAATGCGGTGAGGGTTGAAGTCATAGGTTTGTTAGTTCAATGAACACTTCCTCCAATTTTTTATCCTTGCCAGATGATTTTAGAAGATTTTCTTTTGTATCAAGTTTGATTATTTTGCCGTGATTAATTATTGCGATTCTTTCACATAATGCTTCTGCTTCCTCTAAATAGTGAGTTGTGAGAAGAATTGTTGTGCCTTCTTTGTTGAGTTGCTGCATATATTTCCACATAGTTTTACGTGTTTCAACATCGACACCGGCAGTTGGTTCATCTAAGATGAGGATTTTTGGTTTGTGCATTAGTGCACGAGCGATCATTAATTTACGTTTCATTCCCCCCGAGAGAGTTCGGGCCTGTTCGTTGCGCTTTTCCCATAAGTTAAGTGCAGTGAGAACTTCTTTGATTCGATCGTGGCGTTCTTTTGCAGGGATGCCGAAATAGCCTGCATTAAAGTAAAGAATGTTGTACACTTTTTCAAAGATATCGAAATTAAATTCTTGTGGCACTAATCCGATAAGTGCACGTGCTTCTTTGTAGTCTTCCGCTACATCTTTCTCAAAGAGTTTTACAGTTCCAGATGTTTTGTTTACTAGTCCAGTAAGAACCCCAATAGCTGTTGTTTTCCCAGCACCGTTAGGACCTAATAGACCAAAGAATTCTCCTTCGTTAATCTCTAGTGAGATGTTATCAACTGCTTTGGTATTAGGGTATGCTTTTGTGAGGTTTTTGATAGTGATTGCAGCAGCCATCTGGCGTTGATAAGGGGAAGTTATTTATAGTTTTCGAGAATGGTACGTGTATGCCCCTCTACGCAGAAGGAATTTTATGGTATATTGTTCTGTTAGATTGTATTGTTTACAACATTTTTGCATGGACTGGTTGGAGAAACAGAACAACACATTGGATCTCTCAATATTTTCCAATTAACAAATGGGTAGGGATTTGGTATTTGATTATGGTGTTGTGGTTAGGGTATTCTTTATTACGTATGGATATTATTTTGTTCCAGTGATTTTTGTGTTACAATAATTTTTATAAATATTAGATCAGATGTACTAGTTATGGCCAACATTACATTTTCTGAAGGTGCTTGGAACATTCCGAATAATCCGGAGATTGGTTATATTATCGGTGATGGTATTGGCATTGATGTGACACCCGTAGCAATGCAGGTGTTAAACGCCGCGGTGGAGAAGGTGTATAATGGTGAGAGGAGGATCATGTGGAAAGAGATTATTGTAGGAGAGAAAGCGGCAGAACAAGGAAAGGATAATTTAACAGAGGAGGCACTGCGGGAAATTGCGGATGCCAGAGTTGTGTTAAAAGGGCCGTTAACTACACCTGTTGGTTCTGGGTTTCGGTCACTAAATGTTGCGATTAGACAAAAGTTGGACCTGTATGCTTGTGTTCGCCCAGTAAGATGGTTTGAAGGCGTCCCTGCGCCAGTGAAGCAGCCGGAGAAATTAGATGTGGTTGTATTTCGAGAAAATACAGAAGATGTCTATGCGGGTATTGAGTTTCAGGAAGGAAGTGATGAGGCGAGCGATATGATTGGTTTTTTGTGGGAGAAGGGAAAAGTTGTAAGGGGGGATTCTGGTATTGGGGTAAAGCCAATTAGTATAGCTGGTTCTAAAAGGTTAGTGAGGGCTGCGGTTAATTATGCATTAAAACACGGAAGAACCTCAGTTACATTAGTGCACAAAGGGAATATTATGAAATTTACTGAAGGTGCATTTAAATCATGGGGGTATGAGGTAGCAAAGAAAGAGTTCGCAGATAGTGTTGTGATGGAGGGAGAAGAGGTTGAAGGAAAGATTGTTGTGAAAGATCGAATTGCTGATGCGATGTTTCAACAATTATTACTGCGACCCGGGGAATATGATGTCATTGCAACAATGAACCTTAATGGAGATTATTTATCTGATGCGTGCGCTGCGCAGGTTGGTGGGCTAGGCTTAGCTCCAGGGGCGAATATAAATTATGAGCAAGGGATTGCCGTGTTTGAAGCGACGCACGGAACTGCTCCTAAGTATGCAGGACAAGATAAAGTAAACCCAGGATCTGTTATTTTAAGTGGTGTGATGATGTTAGACCATTTAGGCTGGAAAGAGGCAGCAGCATTGGTTGTTAAAGCAATGACCAAAACAATTCAGCAGAAAAAAGTAACGTATGATTTGGAGCGGCAGATGGAAAGTGCAACACTAGTTTCTAGTTCTGAGTTTGGTAAGGCAATTATTGAAAATATGGGTTAAAGTTTTTAAAAGAAGCAGGTATTGGAAGAAGCGATGGATGCAAAAAAGATTGGCATGGTTATTTTGGTGGTAAGTATAGCACTGTTAGTGGTATTTGTTCTGACGTCACAGAACCTGAGTACAGAAAGTGAACAACTAGGGTGTTTCAGTGATGAAAATTGTCAGCCGGTACAACAGTCTTTATCCTTGGTGAACGTAGGGTTTGGGTTTTTCGGGTTCATTCTCGCTCTTGGGTTTTACTTAGTATTTTTTTCAAAAGGAAATGAGGCTCTTTTGAATAAGTTAGAGAGTGAGGGCAAACGAATCGATGGAGAGGAACGGTTTTCTATTCTGTTAATGGGTTTAGATGATTTTGAAAAGAAAGTGGTGCAGGAAGTGAAGAAGCAGCAAGGCATTACACAAAATACTCTGCGGTTGCGAACAGATATGTCTAAATCGAAGTTAAGTCAGGTGTTGAGTGGCTTAGAGAAGAAAGGATTGGTTGTTCGGAAACAGCAAGGTAAGACGTTAGCAGTATTTTCTAAGGTTAATTTGTAATCATGAACGTTTAAACGGCTGAATTTTTTGTTTTAAGAGGTTTTGGTGGTTTGTGTTACGGCCCCAAAACATATATGGTTCTAGGAATTACTATTGTAAAAAACATTGGAGGTTATGATAATGGATCCAGACCAAACGGGAGAACAGCCGAAGCATGAGCACCGAGAACACCATGGGCATCATGAACATAAGGTGTCTCCAGTGAAACAGGAAAGTACGAGTTCTTCAAATTCTGAAGGAAAACATAAATTTTTAGTTGGAGCAGCAGTAGTGCAGGTGATTCTTTTGCTATACATTGCTTTCCAAGTTGCAGGCGGCGGAGTTGCTGGCGTTGGTTTAGAAGGCGGAGCAGTTGTTGACCCTGGCTATGGTGAAGCAGACGTGCCAAGCGCACCAATTGATATGGAGAGTTTAATGGATGACGATGCAATTAAAGGTGACCCAAATGCACCGGTTACAATCGTAGAGTGGAGTGACTTTGAATGTCCGTTCTGTGCACGGTTTTACTCTGATACTTTGAGCTTAATTGATGAGAAGTATATTCAAACGGGTAAAGTAAAGTTAGTCTACAGAGATTTCCCACTAAGTTTCCATCCAAACGCACAAAAATCTGCGGAAGCAGCAGAATGTGCAGGAGAACAAGGGAAGTACTACGAAATGCATGATTTACTGTTTGAGAGAGGCGTTGCAGGTGGTGTAACGTCATATAAGCAGTTTGCACAGCAACTTGGTTTGAACACGGCAGAGTTTAACACCTGCCTTGATTCCGGAGCAATGGCGTCAGAAGTTCAGAAAGACTTCGCTGATGGTCAAAGAGCAGGCGTTCAGGGAACACCAGGGTTTATTGTCAATGGACAATTAATCTCAGGAGCACAGCCATTCCCGGTGTTTGAGCAAGTGATTGAAGCTGCACTACGTGGTTAAAATCTTTTTTTTCTTTTTTTAAAATTTTGTTTTAACAGAGGAAGAATATGGCATTAGATAGACAACAAAAGGCATTTTTGAAGAAATCAATTCCCTTTACGGCATTTATTGGGGGGTTGTGTTGTTTTATGCCAGTTGTGTTAGTGTTGTTTGGGTTAAGTAGTGTAACATTTGCGGCTTCTCTCTCAGACGTGTTGTATTACGATTACCGATGGGTGTTTCGGAGTGTTGCGTTGTTGTTGTTATTGGGAGCGTTGGGATGGTATTTTTACAAGAAGGAAGGAGTTTGTACGCTTGATGCGATGAAGAGGAAAAGGAGGAAGATTATTAACTTTACACTGCTTGTAATAGGGGTAGCAGTGATAGCATATATCATTTGGTTATATGTGATCGTTGAGATTATTGGGTTGTTACTAGGGATATGGAATTTGTGAAGAATATTGGGTGCGCACTACGGGAAGCGTATAGTGAAAAGAAGTATTATGTTATTAGTATTGGAGTGGCCGTCGTTATTTTTTTGTTGAATGTGTTAGTACATAATTACAAATTATTGTTTAGTGATGGTTCGTTGTTCTTTTCACTCGTTGTAGGGTTTTGGTATACTGTTTCGCCTATTGCGTTTTTCTTTTTGCTATTCTTAGCAGTATTTTCTGGAGTTGTAGTGTCGATGAGTTTGTACGTGTTACGAAGGCAGTTTAAGATAGGAGTAGCTGCTGGTTCCTCAAGTTTTGTGGCAGGATTAATTGCACCTGCTTGCCCATCCTGTGCATTAGGTTTACTCAGTGTGGTTGGATTAGGGGGGGTTGTTGGAATATTGCCGTTTAAGGGATTAGAATTAGGTTTTCTAGCAGTGGTGGTATTAGGGTGGTCGTTTATCTATCTATCAAAGAAAATAGCCACAACAGTGTGTGAGATCAAATAGGACAGCCACTCTTCTCAGCGAGAACTTCTGGTGTCAATGCGCCGTTCATTCTGGAGCCATCGGCAAATTCCCAAGTAGGGTATGATTGAATACCCTCGCTCTGGCAGTATTCTGTTTGTGATTGCCCATCAGGTAGAGAACATTCGATGTAGTTTACGTTGTCAAAGCTGTCTCCTAGCATTTTCTTCTGAGCATTGCAAGCACCACACCAAAACGCCCCGAACATTTTAACGTCATTATCTGTAAGGCATTGTGTTAATGCGTCATATTGTGTGTTTGAACAAGCGCTTAGAACAAATAGCGCTGTTATTGCGAGAATGATAACAACGTTTTTAGATTTCATTTTTGGGAGAAGAGAGTATCCTTATTTAAGATTAATGGAAAAAAGAAAAGAAAAAATTATTCCACGACGATTTTACCTTTCATGCCCATCGTTGCGTGAGGCTGGCAGACGTAATAGTACGTTCCTGGTTCGTCGAATGAAATTGTTGCTGTCTCACCAAAACCAACTTCAAAACCACCGTTAAGAAGAGCTTTTTGGTTTTTGTTCCAGTTTTCTTCTGACACCTGTACAACGTTGTGGGTTGATCCTAGATCAAATGTTACAGAATCACCAACAGCAATGGTTACTTCATCTGGAGTAAATGTTAAACCTTCAGTTGTGACTTCAACACTAGGGGATTCAGAAGCTGGTTCTTCGAGAGTTTCTTCAGAGTCTTCTGTTTCCTCTAACTCTTCCGGTTCTTCATCTGTTTCAGTTTCTGGTTCGTCTTCAACAAAGAGTGGTTCTTCCTCTGCATCTTCAGAGCTTTCCTCAACTGCTTCATCAGCTTGTGGAAGATCTTCTTCAACGGGTGCTTGCTGTGTGCAGCCAATGACAAGAGCGAGTGCAAGAATCGCTAATACTACAATCATTAATTTTTTCATATATAATCACCTATGCTATTTATGGAAGAATGGAGGGTTGGGAGATATTTAAAGATTACTCAACACAAGACGCTAGATTTTGGTTTATTCGTGATTTGTTGAGTTTCTCTCCAATGAAAACGAGAGTGGATGGTTTATTTTCTGTTTCTTCTAGTTCCCATCTACCGACTACGTAGTTAAGAAGAAAGGATTGGTTGTTTATGGTTATATACCCTTTAACACGGAAAATAGAATTGGGTAGGGAGTTAAGGAACTTGGTAAGTTTCGCTTTGTTGAGAGGTTGTGGTTGAATAAGGTGGGTTTCCATGTGATGATGGTGTTCTGATTTTGTGATGTGTTGATGAGTCGCTTCAATGCCAAGGAGAATGTTGAGGTCTATCTTGCAGTGATCTGTTTCAATAATTGGTGCTTTTAGGTTAATGGTTTTGATGATTTTTTTCACTTGCTCTGTTTCTTCTCTTTTAAGTAAATCTATTTTGTTTAGCAGTAGAAGATCTGCGGTTTCAATCTGGATCTTGGCAGAACCCTTAACGTCTGGAAAGCGGTTTGTGATATCTGCATCAACAACGGTAATGACGGCGTCAAGCGTGATGTTAGGGATGTCAGAGATGTCAACAACTAAATTGTCTGCTTCCGCTATACCTGTTGTTTCGATGATAATTGTGTCAGGGGAGTAGAGTTCAATGATTTCCTGCAGTCCTGCTTCTAATTCTCCTTGTAAAGAGCAGCATACACAACCTTCAAGTAGTTCTTTCACTGCAATAGTATCATGTTTAATCACTTCTGTATCGATGCCAACTTCCCCAAACTCGTTCATAAGAACAGCGATTTTTTTGTCTGTGTGTTTGAGAATGTGTTTTAGTAGAGTCGTTTTACCAGCACCGAGGTAGCCCGAGAGGAGGATTAAAGGGGTTTTCATTGTTGTTGTAATAGTAGTTCTTTAATTTTTGTACTTTTATGTTTATGTGGTTTGTAGGGTTTTGCTCTCAAAACTTTCGGGTAAAGATGAAGAGGGAGAAGTTTCTCAGAAAGTTGTTTCTCTGTGATAGGATGATCATATCCTAAGAGAATGATGTCTGGTTTCTTTTCTTCAATTATTTTGAAATGGTTGTCGTGATGTCCTAACGTGGCTTCATCCACTATTTGCAGGCTTTTGACAAGTTTCAGTCGCTCCTGCTCGTCAAAGATGGTTTCTTTTTGTTGGTCTGTTTTTGTTTTATCTCTTGCTACTACTACAACAAGTTTGTCAGCGTGTTGTTTCGCTTGCTGGAAGTAGTCGAGGTGTCCGAGGTGGAGTACATCGAATGTTCCAAAACACATTACGCTAGTCATTTTGAGCTATAAACCGCAGTAATAACGCTACTGTACGGTCCTCTTTAATCTGTTTGTTCAAACACATTTGTTCAACTTCATCAAACGTTTTCCACGTTGGTTCAATGATCTCGCCATGATCGAGATGTTGGCCTTTTGGATGCTCTTCAAATTCTTCAATACGAAAGCAGAATAAATCCCAACGCATCGTTGCACCACAAGTAGATGTGTGGATATGTTTTACTTTCTTTGCAACGATTCCTGCTTCCTCTAAACATTCGGTAATGATTCTCTTTTCAGCAGCCTGTTCAATGTATTCTTGACCTTTCTCTAATGCTTCCTCATATTCGTCAAGTGTTTCGAATACTTTTCCACCAGGAATGCGATAATCATACCCCTTCTGGGCTGGCCGGTATTCATGAATCATAAGAATTTTGTTGTCTTTTACGATAAGAGCTCTTGTTCCAGGAGAACGATACGCCCATTCGTATTCTAGTGTTCGTGTCGGTTCTTTCATTAATTGTCTGCGAACACCTACTATTTTACCAGAATACACTTCTTTAGGTTCTTCTAAAGGAATTGGTTTAGTCATTTTTATTCTCCTCTTATCCTGTAGGCGTCAACAACTTCGCCGTTACGGAAGACAACGACCCCTCTGTCTGCAACCCCCTCGTATAACAATACTCTATCTTCTTCAACAACGTTTAGAAGACCAGGAATATTAACAGTTTTTGTTCTCTTGCCAACTTGTAAATCGATTGTGGTGGAGTAAGGCCAATTTTCACAACCGATAACAGTTCCATCAATTGTGTGTAATGCTATCCCGTGTCCTGCAAATGTCATTTTTCTATTAATTCTGCCTCGCCAATTATTAATTTTCCGGAATGTTTTGAGTCCATAACTTTCTGTGTTCTTACAAGTTTAATTTTCTTGTGAAATAATGGGGCGTCTAATACCAGCGACTCAAATTCTCCGCCTTCCCCAGCAATGTTTAGAAATTGTTTTGCTTGGAGTTCTTGGAGAATTTCTTCATTAATTTCTTTACCTAACCACGATTCATCCAAACCATCAGCTGCAACTGCTGTAATGATAACGTGGAAACCGCGTTGTATTACCTCTTTCATATGCTGCTCTTGGGATTTATGCCACAGGGGGGAGAATATTTTTAATCCTAAGTTGTCACAAATCTTCTCTATTCTATCTCTCTGATATGTTGAGAATAAAGCGCCGGAGACGACACCTTCAATTTTGTGTTGTTCTTTTGCAATTTTTAATGCTGCTTCTAAATCTGCCAATTCTTTCTCTTTCTCACCTTTCGTAGGTACCTGAACGAGAGGAAGGCCCATTGCCTCTGCTTGGAGTTGAACTAGCTCTGTACCTGCAGATTGAAACATGTAAGAATATTCATTCTCCGATTTCAGATTGATTAGGCAGGTTAATTCATAATTTTGCTGATGCATAATGTGTGCAGCGGAGAGTGAATCTTTACCTGAGGAGAAGAGAACACCAAGTTTCACGTTATGGGTAGGATAGAATTGTCGGAGGTATTGTGATTTTGATTGTTTGTGTTGTTTTGCTAATTTGCCAAGTGCATTGTCTATTCTTGAACCGTATTGCGCTGCGGTTTTTTTACGATATGAGAATTGTTCTAGAATCCCTGAGTTGAGTGCGATGTCTCGTAGAATAATTTTTGTTGCTCCCCCATTTATTTTGTGTTGTGTTGGAATTTTAAGTGCGTAGTTGATGAGAGAGTGGTCTAAGAATGGTAGACGTAACTCTAGGTTATTATCCATCGTAAGAACATCGTCCCGGTAAAGGTCGCGTTCGTACATCTTTCGTAAGCCGGAAACACATTCCTGGTTAATGTTAGAGGATTTTTTATGACGCTCATAGCCGGCAAAGATTTCTTCACTTCCTAAGCCAGAGAAGATTACTTTACAGCCATCTTCTTTCGCTAGTTCACTCGCTAAGTAGAATGTTAACGCTACACCGACTTTCACAACGTTAGAGTCTTCGATTAAAGGAACTATTTTCTGGAGGTATTGGGGGAGGTCTTCCTGTTTTATGGTTTTGATTTTAAGATCAAGATTAAGTTCTTTCGCTACGTTTTGCGCTGCTGCTAAATCGGAAGGTGTGGCGGTGTCTGTGTCGAGAACAGCTGTGTAACAGGTGAAGTCATAGCCTTTTGTTTTGAAGTAATGTGCTAAGAACGTGGAGTCTATCCCGCCGGAGAAGAGAAGGCCGAATTTTTTATTTGGGATGCGTTTCTGAATTGCATTGTGTAGTAATTGTTTTGTTGTTTGTTTTATGTTTTCATAATTATCTGTGTGTTCTGGTGTGTATTCAAAGAATGGTCTTTTTGTGATTGTCAGCTTTTTGTTTTTGACATCGTATGTGAGGATGCTGCGAGGGTTTAATTCGACAATATCAATGTAACCGAGTTTCTCTAATGCTTTCTTTTCTGATGCAAAGGCGAAAGAGTCGTTGTTGTATGCGTACCATAATGGTTTCACGCCAAGAATATCTCGAGCGAGTGTGATTGAGTTATTATTGTAATAGGCAAACGCAAAGACGCCATCAAGTTCTTCTATTTTTTCTGTATTAAATTTGTCAAGAAAATGAAGAAGAAGTTCGGCATCGTTTTGTGTGTTTAGGTTGTATTTTGTATTCATTTCTTCCCAGTTATAGATTTCGCAGTTTGCAGTGAGGGTTCCTCCATTCTGAATTGGTTGAGGGATATGATTAATAACCGCATGCAAGGTATGGCCAAGAACGCCGTTTGGTAATTGAGTGATTTGAGAACCATCTTTTCCCCGATTTTTGAGGATGTCAAGAGCGGCAGCTACATGTTCCTTTGCTTGTACATGGTTAAAGACGCCAACGATGCCACACATAAGTGGTTAATTTGGTAGTATTTTTATAAAATTATGGGGTTGTTGCAAAGGAAGAAGCACAATCTATAGGTCCAATGACACATAAGGATATAAGTTAAATTGATATCCAGAAAATATGAGTGAAAGACTTGAAGAAACAGCATTTAGAATGTTTATGGAACAAAGAGGCACTACTTTTTCTGGCGACCTGAAAGATACGACCCTGTATCAAGGGTTTGTTGCTGGGTTTTATGGGCGAGCAGAAGACAGAAAAAGAGAAGTTCTGAAACAAACTGCTGAAAGTGCAGAGTATGTAATGGCATATTTCGTTGGAGAGATAGAAGGTCGAAATCACAGGGGTTGTTAGAACTTAATCAAGATGAATCTCTAACACGTCTTTATCTTTCAATGCATGTTTCAACATAACTCGCTGTGCAGGATGCTTTGCTGACTTGCCCCATACTCTTGCAAACTTGAAACGTTTGACAAAATCTTTATGTGTTTTATTGCAAACATCTCGAATCGTAGAATTACGAGGGATGATTAACGGCTCTTTCATGTCTGCTTCTTTACGAGGTTCTTTCATGTAAATACGGATGAAGTCAAGTTTTTTGAAGATCTTTTCACGTAATTCTTTAATTCCTAAATCCTCATGTGTGCTAATTACTAAATCTGCGTTCAATTCTTTTTTGACTTTTGCAACTTGACCTGCTGTTGCTAAATCTGCTTTGGTGATACAAGTAATAGCAGGGACGTATTTCTTTTGACTGCCTAAGCAGTCAATGAAGTCATCAATGTCGATGGGGGAGCGAATAAGCACTTCTGCATTAACAATCTTAAATTGTTGCATGACTTTCCTGATGGTTTCATCGTCTGTACCAATTTCAACGGTTTTACCAATATGGATTCCGCCCTGTCCTTTTTTCTTAATGTACACTTCTGGTTTAGTTTTATTCACCCGTATATTCGATTCCCATACTTCCCGCAGAATTGCTTGGTAATGTTCAGGAGTTGTGACGTCGACTACTATTAACACTAAATCGGCGTTTTGGATAACGGCGAGCACTTCTTTTCCTCTTCCTCTACCGGATGCGGCACCAGAAACTATTCCGGGAACGTCAAGAATTTGAATTTTTGCTTGTTTATATTCCATCATTCCCGGAACAACGGAAAGAGTGGTGAATGCATAGGCACCGACCTCTGAGTCAGCTCCTGTTAATTTGTTAAGGAGGGTTGATTTTCCTGCTGAAGGAAATCCGAGCAATAAGACGGTTCCATCACCCGATTTTCGGACAGAATAGCCGTGGTCTGATCTTCCTGTTTTTTTAGAAACACGAGATTCTTGTTTTTGCTTCAGTTGGGCAATTTTCGCTTTAAGAATTCCAATATGGCCTTGCGTTGCTTTGTTATATTTGGTTTTTTTTATCTCGTCCTGGATTTCTTTGATTTGTTTATTATAATCGACCATGCACTATTACTTTCCTCAGCGCTTTTTAAGGTTTCTGAGATTTGCGAGGGAATTAAGTCAGTTTCGGCGAGTGGGGCACGGCGCGATTATGGTGTCTTATTCGAACATTTTATTCTTGGACACCATGCGCCCCATTTGGCGCCACTCGCCTTCTCGACTCAATAAAAAAGTGTTTTCGTAATGTTTATAAAATCGTGAGCAGAATAGAAGAGAATGGTCAATGCGACAGCAGTCGGAGGGGTTGTAGAGACAGCGCAGTCCTACTTTTACTCAATTATCATTGGAATTGTGATTCTGTTAATTGGTTTTGGCGCGGGAGTATTAGCGAAAAGAATCGTCCACAGGGTTCTGCGAGAAATTGAGTTGAATAAGATTATGAGTAAAGTGGGAATGCGTCATAATTTAGAGCGAACGATTAGTATTGTTATCTCGTATCTTATTTACATCGTAACGATTATCATCTTTTTGAAGCAGTTTGGTGTGATTCCCATCTACATTGTGTATCTCATTGTGGGAGCAATTCTCATGTTAATGGCATTAACATTTATTGTAGGTTTGAAAGATGTTATCCCGAATTTTGTGGCATGGGTATTGTTGCAGAGAAAGGGTAAGATTAAGGAAGGGTATCATGTTAACGTTAGGGAGATTTATGGCGTTGTAGAAAGGGTTGGTTTTTTAGAAACAGAAATTAAGACAGATAATAATGATATTTTATATGTGCCAAATTCGTTATTTTTGAAATCGAAGTTTAGAGTAAGGAAGTGATTACTTCGCACTCTCTAACATGCTGATAACATCCCACACTTGTGTTCTATTATAAGAAGGCATGTCGATGTTGTTTAAATCTTCTAATTCCATCAACGCTTTCTCGATAGGAAGTTCAACATCACTGGAAAGAATTGTAATAACACTGGCTGCTTTTTCTTTAAATCGTTTGCAACAGTCTGGTTCTTCTTTTAATTCGCTGAGGTACTCAATGACTTCAGTCACTTGTTGTTTGTTCATCGTTGTTCTCTTCCTGTAATTCTTTCATAACTTCTTTCTGTAAGGATTCCATTTGCTCTTTGAGTTTATCCTCTTGTGAAGCGAAGTTTTTCAAATGGATCTCTGCAACGTCTTTCTTTTCCTGGAGATCTTTTGAAAGGTCTTCTTTAGAAGCGGCAATCATCATTTTGCCAAGAATCTTATAACTTTTATCGGTTGTTTTTATTTCAGTCAATGCTGAGTTTAATTCTGTTAATTGTGATTCAATTTGTTGTTTTTGCATAGAGATGGAGTGAAGGTTTTGCTGCAGGAGTTGTAGTTGGTTTACCTTATCTGATGTCATTTTTAAGAATTAACGTGCTTTTACTTTGTTAACGGTTCTCCGATCTTTATAGAGGATCTTACCGCCACAGTAGGGGCATCTAATTTTAGTACGAGTGTACTCGTCCTCTACTTTCTTTCCACAGTCAAAACAAACGTAATACATTTTATTTGGGTTTATAGGCTTTGCCAGCAAATTTAATGCCGGTTTTTTTACAGATCCAGATACCTAAGGAAAGTCGTTTTACTGTTGGTTTATTACAGAACGGGCTTTTGTACTTTTTTCGCTGCTGTGCTTCAATAGCGCCGAATTTCTTCTTAGGTTTTCGCCCGTACCGAGCTCCGAATCGTTTTGTTGATTTCATGTTGTTAGTATAATGGTGGGGCCGCCCAGATTTGAACTGGGGTCTAAGCGTCCCAAACGCCCAATGCTAGATTGCTCCTAGCGACTTGTGTCTTGCTAGACCAAGCTACACTACGGCCCCGTAGCGTCTTTATAAATGTTATGCTGAAAAAGGAGTAATTTAAAAGGTTTGTGGTTGAATTAGAACTGTTTGATTATAATGAGGGATTTGGGTGCTCTAGTGAGAATTGTCAGTTTATTGGTCCAAACAACGGTATCTTCGATTCGTAAGCCGATTTTATTCTTGATGTAAATGCCGGGTTCTATAGTAAATGGAACATTCTTTTCTACTTTCGCTGGTTGGGAAAAGAATGGATCTTCATGGACTTCAATTCCGATTCCATGCCCCAGAGAGTGGATGAAGTATTTCGCGTGTTTTTTTAGTGTATTTCTTGCTGTTGTGTCGAGTTCCTTCAAAGAAATTTTTGGTTTGATTGCTTTAATTGCTGAAGTTTGTGCATTGAGTAAGAGGTTGTAGAGCATTTTTTGTTCTTCATTGGGAGTGCCTAAAAATATACACCGCGTCATGTCAGCACAGTAGTTTTTGTAGCGTGCGCCGAAGTCAACAAGGAGGAAACCGCGTTTTAGTGTGTCTGTAGAGGTAATGTGATGAGGAGTGGCAGCGTTTGTGTGGGTTGCAGCTATTGTGGGGAAGGCTAAAGAAGCGCCTTTGGATTTGATGTGTCCTTCCAGGAAGAACGCAACGTCTTGCTCTGTTTTGAGCGTTTTCTTGGGGAGTTCTTTTACTAAGGCATTGAAAGCTGATGTGGTGATGGAGCAGGCTTTTGCGATTAATTGTAATTCCTTCGCAGTTTTTTGTTTTCTTAATGCATTGAGCTGCTTTGAAATATCAACAAATTTGGCTTTGGGGAATATTTTCTTTGCTTTGTCAAGCTGTTGGACTGTAAGAGAAGTCTTGTTAATGCCAACTTTCTTGGTGGTTTTACTGGTAATTGTTTTTTCAAAAGTTTTATCGAGAGTTTTGATCTTGATGTTCTTTAATCGTGGCTTTTTGTCTAATTTTGAGATGTAGAGTTTTGCTGATTTGGGAGTGATGAGGAGATAGCCGTGGGATGGTTCCATTTGAGTGAAGTAGGTGATTGTTGGATCAGGCGCCACGAAGAATGTTGTTTGGATTCTGTTCTTTTTGAGGAATCTCTGGAATTGTAAGAGTTTCATGAGGAAAATAAAATCAACAGTGTAATTAAATCTTATGCCTCCATAATCATTATAAACCTCAAAAATATGCTTTTTCTATGCAAAAAGCGGTGTTGAAGAATGGATTAAAGGTTTTGTACCACCATAAACAGGGGAATGCGGTAGTGATTCAGGTAATGGTACATGTAGGGAGTAATAGAGAAACACCTAAAGAGCGAGGGATTTCCCACTTCCTTGAACACATTCTGTTTGAAGGAACTATAAAGAGGCCGACGAATGAATTGATTTCAAATGAAATTGAGAAGATTGGCGGCGAGTTTAATGCGTACACCGCAAATGAAAGGACATGTTTCTACATTAAAGTTCTGCAGAAGCATTTTGGAAAAGCAGTAGAGATCTTATCAGATATTTTACATAATTCATTATTTGATGAGGATCATATCAAGAAAGAGAAGCGGATTGTGTT
Source organism: uncultured Methanosarcinales archaeon (assembly GCA_964344235.1). GTDB lineage: Archaea > Nanobdellota > Nanobdellia > Woesearchaeales > GW2011-AR9 > CAYFMJ01. The sequence goes on from CAYFMJ010000001.1 coordinate 113,777, forward strand.
AAAAGAGATTGATATGGTGTATGATGAACCAACGTACTATCAATGGATTTTATTACAGCAGAGTTTGTTTTCAAAACACCCATGTAGGGTTCCAACGTATGGAGATAGGAAAGTTATTGCCAATTTAACACGGCAGCAGGTGATTGATTATTTTGAGAAATATTACTTATCTAATAACATGACTGTTTCGATTGTAGGAGATGTGAAGCAGTGGAAACAGAAGATTGCAAAGAACTTTACGCTGCCGCAAGGGAAAGTCCCTGCTAGGAAAAGGATAGTGGAACCTGCTGCGAAACGGAACGTTGTTAAGAGAGAGAAGAGGAAAACTCTCAATACGTATAGTATTCTTGGTTTTAAGACTGTTCCCAGAAATCATCCCGATAGTCCGGTGTTGGAAGTGATTAATGGTATTTTAGGAAGAGGGCAGAGTGGCAAGATCTTTATTGAAGTGCGAAGTAAGAGAGGATTAGCGTATGAAGTTGGAACACAGAATGTGGCGGAGATTAATTATGGTTATTTTGCTGTGTATTCAACCGTTGCAAAGGCAAAGGTTCGGTTGGTGAGAGATTTGGTGTTGAAAGAAATTGGGAAGTTATCTGCTGTAACGGAACAAGAAGTAAAAGAGGCGAAGACGTTTATTGAAGGGAGTTTCCTATTAGGAATGGATGATGCGCAGAAGTTGGCAGATCAATTATTATTCTGGTCGCAAGTTGAGGATGCGGCACTTATGACGAAGTTTTTAGCAAGAATAAAGAAAGTTACGGTTGCTGATGTGAAGAGAGTGGTGAAGAAGTATTTTAAGAATTATACACACGTTGTGATTGAAGGGAAGTGATTTTAATCCCGTTACTGTAGGCGGTTGCTAAAAAATCTAAGTTATCTATTGTGAATGTTTCTTTTAGTTTAAACCATTTTTCAAATATGCCAAAGGAAACTGGTTGGTCATTTATGTTAAAGTTTGCGTGGAAAAAGCTAGCATCTTCTAAGCAAACCGTTAGGAATGTTTCTTGCAAGATTGCGTCTCTGCAAGCTCCTTCTGTTCCTAGAAGGAATAATTCGTTTTGTGTAAGAGTTGGCACGTTAGAGATATCAGATACTGGACCCGTGATGTAGTACTGAGGGGTGTATTCCAATGATGTGCTGGCTGCGTTGTTTTGTTGCGTGCTATCTGTTACCGTGCCAGAAACCGAAAGAGTAAAGGAATGTGTCCCTTCCCCTAATGTAGGTAGGGTGAGTTGAAGGTCGTTGTAGATTGTTCCTGCAACTCGAAGTGTATGTTTTGGTTCTAATTGATAGAAGAAAATGCTGCCTTTGGTTTTTTCTTGTTGCAATTTTTGTGACGTGTCAACTGTTGAAATTTTTCCCGTGAAAATGTCAAGAGCTTGAGGGAAATCCTCGTATGGGGCACCTGATGCTGGATGGATGGTTAATGGTATTAATTGATTATTTCTTTCAATGATATTTAGTATGTCGATTGTTCTCTGAGCGTCCCTACCAATAACATCAGATGTTAAGGTTACACGAAAATTGCCAATTGCCGGGGCAGAGCCTTCATTCGTTATTGCAAAATTTATTTGTAAAGGCGTAGCAGGAGAGAAGTGTTTCGTACCCGAGGTTGTTGTGAAAGTATGGGGAAGCTGGTTGATCTCAAAGGACGTGATTGAGACGTCTGGGGTTCCTTCATAGATATTTTGTAAATTGTATAGTTGATCTGGAAACTCTTGCGCTAGGGCCAGAGGGATTAGTACCAACAGGAAGAGGAGATATTTTTTCATCGTGTGACGTTAAAAGATTGGACTTTCTTCAAGAGTTGTGCAGCTTTTTTGTTTTTCTTAAAATGTTGACGTGTCGGTTCAAGTAGCTGGTTGATAGCAGCTGCAACGCCTGTTTTAAGGTCGATTGATTTCAATGTTCCTTTCTTGAAAGCGGTTTCTAATTCTTCGTACGATTTGAATGAGAGGTTACCACCGTATTTTTCAGGACGTTCTATGTTTAGTGTCGGTAGTTTCTCAAAGACAATGTGTTTTGCGTATTCTAATACAGGATTGTCTTCAACAACACCGTCAATGCTATGTGCTTTCTTGAATTTTCTTCTGACATCGTCTTCGGAATCGGTCATGAAGATAGCTGTGTTTGGTTTGGATTTACTCATTTTCATAGCGATCTTTCTGTCTGCACCTTGCAAATTAGTTTGAGAGAATTGTAATCCTAACAACATATGGTGGTGTAAAGCAATTGGTTTTTTATGGCCGAGTTTAGGGAAAATATCACGAGCAAGCATGTTTACTTTTCTTTGGTCTAGTCCTAATTGAGCGATGTCTGCTTTCAGATGAATAATATCGGCTGCTTGCATGAGCGGGTAGAGTATCTGTGCAGAAGGATTGGAAGCGGATTCTTCCCGTCCCATAATTTGGCCGCATCGTAGAACGCGTTGTACAGTTGCTGATGTTGATAGTTGTAAAACTGTCTGCCAGTAGCCCGGTTCTTTGACTAAATCAGACGCCCAGATGAATTCAACGTTCTTTGTGTCTAACCCACAGGATTTCCAGACTTCGATAAAGTATTCACCAACGGTTTGGATCTTTTTGATGTCTCCACCCATTTTATTGTTGATCATGGCATGCCAGTCCGCTACGAGCATTTTGAATTTGATGCCAGTACTAGTTAGCTTGTTAACGGTAATTGCTCGGAGAAGCCCCTGCGCGATGTGAATCTGACCAGACGGTTCGAAGCCGTCGTAAGCAATGGGAGTTTTTTTTGATTTGAGAAGTGATTCAAGCTCTGCTTCGGTGATGATTTCTTCCCCAACTTGTTTGATGAGGGAGAGTTTTTCTGTAGAGTTCATGACTTATAGGAAAGAAGATGTGTTTAAAAAATTAATTGAAAAAAAGAAAAGAAAATTTAGCCATTAATACAGAATTGCGCTGCTTTTATCCCACCAGCATAAGCCTGATAGATTATGTTGGATAACGTAAGCGAACTTCCATCAGCGAGGTTGACTGTTTCGCCCTCCATAACACTGACTTCCTCCCCGTTAATAACCAAATCAACAGACTTTATACCACCAGCATATGCTTGGTACAGTAAATCGTCAAACACAACTTCGTAACTTTTTGAACCTGTTGTATAGGTATCTGATTCGCCTAGTTGAAGAGTTTCATCAATATCACATGGTCCCACGCAGTCATACTCTATATCAAAATCGTTTTGAGTTGGATCTGACGCACTAGCGAAAGGGTAACTAACTCCTTCAATCTTAAGTGTAAAGTCAACTTCGCCACTTGGGTCAACAGAATACTCGTATGTTTCGCCGTTTTTGTAGTTTTTGAATTTTATTTTTGGAGATGTTGCAGTTTGCTTGTCGGCACCTTTGTATTCGAAAGGTGTGCCCCCCAACATGAATGTATCCTTCTTTTCAAAAACGTCTCCACATTCTGCTTCAAATGCTTTCTGAGCAGCTGAGACATCGTCTTTTAACTCTTTAATTATGTCTACTGCCTTAGAAACCCTTTCGTAACAAGCACTTAAGCCATAACTTGCTTCACCTACCAGAGCAGAGTCTTCTTCTACTCCTTCACCAACAAGTTCATCAAAATCCTCACCTACCGCTTGTTCAGAAGCAGTTTCTTGAGCACAACCAACAATTAGGACTAGACCAATCAATAAAATGCTAAAAATTAATATTTTCTTCATTGTAAACACCTCATTTTAATTTTCTCTTGAAGGAAAAAGGACTATATAAAGTTAATTATAACAAAAAATTAGCAAAATATAAAAAATAGGGTTATTCTGAAGAGGGTATGAAAGTTATCCTATTCGATTTTTGGGGAACCTTGGTACAAAACGGCGTATGGAGTCCGATTAAACAAGTTAAAAATATCTTGCAAATAGATTTACCTTTCTCTGACTATGTTGTGAGAATGGAAAGAGCGATGATGACTAAACCGTTTGCGTCATTACGAGAAGCATTTGAGGCTGTGTGTGAAGAATTTGAGATCAACGCGCCGGAAGACGTAATGGAAGAACTTATTGGGATGTGGAATAAGAGTTGGATGTTAGCGAAGCCATTTTATGAAACAGTTGAGGTTCTGCAGGCATTGAAGGAAAAGTATACGGTTGTATTAGTATCAAATACAGATTGTATTTCTGTGAAACGAGTGTTAGAGAAATTTGAGTTAGAACAGCATTTTCACCAGATGTTTTTATCATGTGAGGTAGGGATGATTAAGACAGATGAAGCATTCTTGGAGCATGTGTTGAAAGAAATTGGTGTAGAGAAGGAAGATTGTTTATTGGTAGGAGATAGTTTACAGAGTGATGTAAAAGCGGCGGAGAATGCAGGTATCAAAGCAATGCTGGTTGATCGTAGGGGTACGAGAGAGTACTCACAAAAGATTAAAAGCTTGTGGGAGTTACTTACGCTATGATTGACGTTTTATTTTTAGGAACCGGCTGTATGCAGCCTACGAAAACGAGGAACCATGCCGGGGTTTTATTGCAGTATAAGAAAGAGCAGATTCTATTCGATTGTGGAGAAGCTATTCAAAGACAGATGCGCCATGCAGGCGTGAAACCGGCGAAAACTACGAGATTATGTATTAGTCATTGGCATGGAGACCACGTATTTGGTATTCCGGGATTGTTAAGTTCAATGGGGGCCGATCAGTTTGCAAGCAAGTTGGAGATTTATGGGCCGAAAGGAACGAAAGCGTATATGAATCACATCTTAAAGTGGTTTGCGGCGAAGGATATTATTCCATTTACAGTGCATGAAGTCTCGAAAGGGATTATTTTTGAGGGCGATGATTTTTATGTAGAAGTGGAACCGTTGAAACATTCCGTGCCGTGTATTGGGTTTCGGTTTGTAGAGAAAGATAGGCGGAGAATTAACGTTAGTAAGGCGAAGAAGTTAGGTTTAGCAGGCCCGGTGTTAGGGAAGTTGCAGAAAGGTAAGAATGTTGTTGTTGATGGTAAGAAAATTCTTGCAGATGATGTGACATATGTTGTAGAAGGGAAGAGTGTGAGTTATGTTACTGATACGATGGAGTGTAATGGTGCTGATAAGTTGGCCAGAGGAACAGATGTGTTGATTTTAGAGGGAACGTTGTTAGATAATTTACGGAAAAATGCAATTAAGTCGAAGCATCTTACGGTGAAACAAGCAGCGTTAATTGCTTCCAGAAATGAAGCGAAGAAGTTAGTGATAACACATATTAGCCAGCGGTATAAGAGTTCTGCAGATATTGTCAGTGAAGCGAGAGATCATTTTGATAACACTATTGTAGCGGAAGATTTTATGAGGTTGAAGGTTTAGTTTGAAATCGGCAAAGGCTAAAGGTAGCAGGGCAGAGAGAGAGTTAGTAGCATTCTTTAATGAACATGGTTGGAGCTGTCTCAGAGCTGCAGGAAGCGGTAGTAGTAAATATCCGGCCCCAGATATTCTTGCAGGAAATGCGATTAGAAGAGTAGCGATTGAGTGTAAAGTGACGAAGGATGAGAAAAAGTATATTCCGAATGCTGAGATTGAGCAGTTGAATACGTTTGCCAAGAATTTTGGAGCAGAAGCGTGGATTGGTGTGAAATTAGGGAGCAATGAGTGGTTTTTTCTGATGCCAGAGGATGCAGAAAAAACAGCAGGGTCACACGTTATTTCGCTGAAAATTGCCCGTTTGAGAGGCCTACGTAAAGAAGAATTACTTGGAAATAGTAGCAATGACCGAAACATTTAAAAGGGCAAATATACGGGTAAGGGTATGCGCCTTACTCAGAAAAAAACTATTGAAATTCTTGTAGATATTATTGGTGAAGCAGGGACTAACCTGATTGAGGAGTTAATTGGAAAAGAGAATGTTTCTGAGTTTGATTTGGCAAAGAGAACCAAAAAAGACATCAAAGTGGTTCGAAAGATGTTATACATGTTGTATAACCATAACCTTGTTGGTTTTACGAGAAAGAAGGATAAGCAGAAAGGTTGGTATATCTATTATTGGACACTTCTACCAGAAAGTATCAAGTTTAGTTATTTCAAAACGAAGAGGGATTTGTTAGAGCGATTAAAAGCGCAGCTTGATGCGGAGCAGGAAGAATTATTTTTCGTTTGTCCAAATGATTGTGTGAGGTTAACGTTTGATCAGGGAATGGATTTTGAGTTTCACTGCCCGGAGTGTGGGGAGTTGATTCACCAAGATGATGGTGAGAAGCGAAAAGCAGATCTGCAGAAGAAGATTGCTAAGTTAGAAGAAGAAGTGAAAACGTTATTAGAACACCGGAAAGCTCGAAGGAAGAGAATTAAGGAGAAGAAGGAAGTTGTAAAAGCGAAGAGTAAAGTTGCAACGAGGAAAAAGGCTGTGAAGAAACCAGCGAAAAAGAAAGTTGTTAAGAAAGCTGCAACGAAGAAGAAGAGTTCTGCAAAGAAAAAAGAAGTAAAAAAGGTGACGAAGAAAAAAACGGCAGTGAAAAAGAAGGCTGCGGTGAAGAAAAAAGTAGTTGCGTCTCGAAAGAAAGCTGCGAAAAAACCAGCGAAAAAAGTTGCTAAAAAGAAAGCGACAAAAAAGAAAAAATAGAGCTGGAAAGTTTATATAATTCTACATCTCTGGGATTGATTATGGCAGTTTCAGTGCAAAATTGCTCCCGAACCATGTTGTTCTTAGTGTTTGGAATTTTACTAGCTACTGTTGCGTCTGCAAGTCCAAGTGTGCAGATTAATGAGTTAATGGCGATTAATGATAATTTTGATGTTGAGGATAATGGAAAGTCTCCAGATTGGTTTGAATTGTATAATTATGGTGAAGATAGTGTTGATTTAAAGGAATTTTATGTAAGTGATACTAAAAATAATATGATAAAGTTTCAAATTCAAGAAGAAGTTATTATTCCCCCGAAGGGATATCATGTTCTTGTAGCCGATGGGAAAAAAGGATACAACCATGTGGGGTTTAAATTAGGTGGGGATGGAGAGGAGTTATTACTTACTGCACCAGACGGAGAGACAATTATTGATTCTGTTGATTTTCCAAAGCAAGTTGCAGATGTTTCATATGGTAGAAGTATGGATGGGGGGATTTGGGGTTTTCTGGAGGAAGCAACGCCGGGAGAAGGAAATAGCGCTGTGTTGAAACTGAGCGAGTCGGATGAACCTTTCTTGAGTCACAAAGCTGGATTTTACGATGAAGCTATTGAATTAAAAGTTAGCTCTGTTGGAAACGTTTATTATACAACTGATGGGACCACGCCAAAGCAAAAAGAGGAGGACTTATACACTGAACCAATTGTGATTGACGAAACCACAACGATTAGGATTATGGTGGTGGAAGAGGGGAGCCTTCCATCTAAAGTGGTGACAAGAACCTATTTCATTAATGAAGAATTTACACTCCCGGTTGTATCATTTGTTTCCAACCCAGACAATTTCTTTAATGAGAATGACGGCTTGTTTAAACAATGGAGTGAGGAAGAAGCTGAAACTGTTGAGCCAGAGGAACATGCACTTCATATGGAATATTTTGATGACGCATCGTTAGAATTCAAAATGACTGTTGATGCAAAGACCCATGGGTTTCATTCAAAGATTGATCCTGGCCCAATACCAAGAGCGTTTAGAATTTATGCAAGGGAAAAATATGGGCAGGACCGCATAGAGTATCCTTTGTTTGGAGAAGCATCCCTGCCAAGTTATAAACGAGTAGTCTTTCGGCCAGCGAGCGAGGATAAAATTTCAAACAGTGGAACACATTTTAGAGACCCGCTAGTGCATTCGATTGCTGAAAACATGGCTGTTGACACACAGGCGTATTCTCCAGTTATTGTGTTTATTAATGGCGAATATTGGGGGATCTATAACATAAGAGAGAGGTTGGATAAATATTACGTTTCTGATCATTATGGTGTTGAGCCAGAGGAAGTTAAGATAGCAGAAGGACAAGCCCCCCTTATGGGTCCAACAGAGGTGAATCCAACAGAAGAGGATTATGAAAAATGGATTAAAGAAAAGAAAAATCAAGCTGCAGTGGAGTATGGTTCCTTGTTTCTTGAAATTACAAACATGAAGTCCGATTCTCCAGAATTTGTCACGTTTGTGGAATCTTCTTTGGATGTGGATAGTCTTTTTGATTGGCATGCTTTACAGTTGTATAGCCATAACAATGATTGGGTGCACAACAGCAAGCGGTGGAAGGCCAGTGGGTTGTGGAAGTTTATGGTTTTTGACACGGATTCCAGTTTCGGTTTGCATTCAATCGGAATTGACAAAAATAATTTAGATCATTTCTTTAAAACGCCCAAGGAAGGTAATTACTATACTTCTATCTTTCCAACAATTATGAAGAATGACGCATTGCGAGAGAGGTTTTTGGTGCGGTTTGCTGATTTATTGAATAGTGATTTTAGAGAGGAAACCGTAGATAAAAAAATAGATTTCTTTGTTGAGTTGCTTGAGCCGGAAGTTGGCAAACATATTGCAAAATGGATTCCGGAAGATTCAGGCAATTGGCTTTGGACAAATAGTGTTGAAGAGCTGAGGCAATATGTTGACGGGCGGACCGAAGAGTTGTATGGATTTTTTGATGAATATTTTGAGGAGATTGATGGTACGCACCCCGTTTCGGTGGGTGTTGAGTGTGGTGGGGAAGTACATGTTAATTCGATAATTGTTCAGGACGGGTTTGAAGGAGACGTTTTTAATATTTTGCAGTTTACGCCAAAGAACTTTGAAACGGAAGATTTTACCTCCATCAAAATACAGTCGAAGATCGATAAGCTGTGGTTGCAAGAGAAAGGATTAGTGAAGGACGATGTTTCTATGTTCCGACATATTACGGAATGGGTTGAATTACCAACAACGATTTTGGAAGAAGATGGTTCTTTTGTATACTATGAATCGCAGACACCGGGCTTTAGTTATTTTATTATTGGGTCTAAGGAAAGGGTGGAGAGTCTAGAGGGGGAGGAAGAAGAGGCTACAGCAGATGAAGAAAGGGTGGAAGAAGATGTAGTTAATGTTGTGAAAAAAGCTTATGTGTATGAACCATGGCAGGGTTTAGTTGCTTTCGTTATACTGATCACAATTGTGTTCTTAGTAGCATACAACAAAAGAAGAAAGTGACAAAGAAAAATAAATAAAATTTAACGGCGACGCCGTCGTGTTGTTTTTTTAGTGGTTCTTGAAGAACTTCGTTTTTTCCCTAACATTCTCTCGATTGCTTTCTCTTCTTTCAACACTTGGTTCGTCATTTTTTGAATGTTTAGTTCCATGCTTGCAACACGTCGCTCTAAGAGAATTAATACTCGTAGTGAATAAACGATTGCGGCAAGTGTACCGATGATTACAGCAAGAATGACTTCAGCTAATTCTAACCCTGGCATTGTATGACACCTCTTTTAATGATGAGTTGAATGAGTGTTCTGTAGTATATAAACGTTGCGGAAAAATTGAGAGTAAACATTTATAAAATGCGTCAGAAAAAGAGGAAGTATGGATGCATACGAAGCGTTGTTGAAGAAAGCAGAAGAAGAGTTGCCAGAGACAGTTCATGGTTCAGAGCGATTTACTATTGAGAAAGTTCGAGGGCATATTGAAGGAAACAAAACGGTTCTTGTTAATTTGAAAAAAATTGCAAAAGATTTAGGGAGAGATGAGAACCACTTGTTGAAATATCTATTGAGGGAGTTAGCAACACCGGGAAAATATGTTCGAGGGAGAACTATTTTCGGAACAAAAGTTGCGGCATTAAAGATTAATAAGAAAATTAAGAAATATGCAAGTGAGTTTGTGTTCTGCTCAGAGTGTAGCAAGCCTGACACTTCATTAACTGAGGAAAAAGGAGTAATTTATCTGAAGTGTCAGGCCTGTGGGGCGAAGAAGCCAGTAAAAAACATTTAAGATGGTGTTAATTGTTGCTGAAAAAAAAGGACCACATGGTGTGTTGTTAGTTGTTACGGATAAAGATATTTTAGGGAAGATTTTTTCTGAAGGCAATGTGCAATTGGATTTAACGAAGCAGTTTTATGAAGGAAAAGAGAGAAGTGCTGAAGAGATTGCGCAACTATTTGGGAAAGCACGTGATATTCACTTTACTGGCAAAGAGGCCGTAGCGTTAGGTGTAGAGAAAGATTTAATTGATTCTGATAGGATATTGTATGTAGAAGGCGTCCCACATGCTGAAGTGGCTATTGGTGATTAACCCATAAAAGAACCCAAACCAACTTGCTTATCTTTTTCCCTACCGAAAACGGTGTCAACTTGCATTTCTAAGATTTCTAACGTTTGTTTAAGATAGGGAGAAAAGTCATATTTCTTTGCTAGCTCTAAGGAAGGACCAAGGTATTTAATCACAGAACCGTGGGAGATGGTAAAGATAATTTTGCCATTACAAGAAGTACACCTACCGGAAAGTGGAGGTCTTCTGAATTTGGAGTTACAGCTAACACAGCGGAAACCTTGCATGGAAAATTTCCGTAAGTTACCTTTGATATCTTTCAGAAAGTGTTTTTGGATAACTAACCGGGCAACGTCACCCATATCAACTGCGCGAACTTTTTGGGCAATATCCATTTGACCAAATAATTTTTCAGTCATCGAGGGAACGGTTTTATACGCAGAACATTGAACCCCTTTGTTGATGTTATCAACAAAATGAGTATAACCCATTTGCTCATACTGTAATTCTGTTCCTAGTCTATCGCCGATTTGTTCCACCTTTTTCTGCTCCTCTCCATACTTCACTTCCCACGGATTTTTCATCTCTAACGATGCTTCATACAGTTCAAGAGGGTATTTCCAGACAACGTCAACACCGTGCACTTGATCGTCAACCTCTGCTGGGTTAAGAACAGAGGTAAGAACTAACGGTGCGTCCATTGTTTTTGCGCCTCTTCTATCAGGTAGGTATTGTCGTGAAAAATTGAGGAGAGCATCCATTAGCAACATCACGCATGCTTCATCGCCATCGCAATCCCTTCTCATGCCAGCGTGATAGAGAGGATGAGTAATAAGGCCCTGTGTTTCGGAAGAGCCAATTATTCTCCCAACTAGGCCCGCTGAAATGTGTGGTGCTAACCCAATCACGAGATGACCAGCGAGGTCTTCTTCTTTCGTGATGTTGTAATATCTCTTTTGTCCATATAATTTTACAAGTAATTCATCAACAAAATTCGCAACACGGCTAAGAACTTTCGGTGCGGATTCTTCCAACGAATCAAAACCAGGCAGGATAACATCTTGTGGAAACATTTCGAGGACTTGATTTGGGCCTGTTAATTCTTTACCGTGAATGTCTTTATGATACCCGAGTTCTTTGAGTTTTTCAATGGATGTTTTGATTTCTTTTGGTTTGAAGTGTGTTAAAGGGAGTTCTGTACAATCATAGCGAGTGGTCCCATCTTTGTTAACGTAGACACGATGTTTTGCCCGTAGTATTCCTTTGGAGAGATGTTCTACAACATGATCTTTGTTTGATGTTCCACGAACGCCTTTGATTAAATCGGGGAGGAGATTTTCTTTGATTAGTTTCTGGGCATGGTCAAGATAGTATTTTATGTCAATGTCACGTGTTTTAAATGATCTTGTTGGACCGTGACGGCAGGTTTCTTTATCAACATCACCGCAAAAGCGACAATGATATTTCTGCTCGCAGTCTTTACTACACTTTTCGCAGACAGCATACACTGTTTCGGAATCGCAGGAAGTGCAATAGAATAAAGGGAACGTGCTGCGTACTTTGCCTGCTTTCAACGCTGATTGAAAACTTCGGAGTCTATCTCCCTCGTCACCAACAGGAAACATCACTTGGGGAGAACCAGTCATGTGGCGCATTTTCGCTTTTTCTGGCCGGCCCATTCGTGCTCCAATAAATGTGCCTGCTTTATCTCTAAGAGTTGTATTACCAAGAAAATTAATTACTTCTAATCCATTTTTCTCTGCGACAGTTTCGGAGGAGAGAGTGATTTTCTCCAGGCCTTCTTGGTCTTTGACATCAAAACAAAATGCGAGGATTGTTGCTTCTTTCCGTTCTATAACTACATTTTCTTTACTGATAACTTGGTGGGGGATTCCCAATTCTTCTAGAATGCGCTTAGCTCTTGTATGGTGTTCATTTTGTTGGTTTAGGGGAACAATTATTTTTTTAATGCCTTTTTCGTCGATTTTTATTTTACCTTCTTGCAGCCATTGTTTCACGGTGAGGAGATCTTTTCCAGAAACAAGCGACCAATAAAAAGTGTAATCTGAGTGTAGTGGAACTGAGAAGGTTTTGCTTATTGTTAGTGCTTCTTCCCACGTTGGCTTTTGAGTCAAAGGTTTACGAGTGAGGTGGTCAAGACGTTCTGCAGTAATGTTTGTTTCTTTGGCTGCTTTTGCAAGAGGTTCTTGTTCAAAGCGAGTGTTGATTGCTTTCTCTACTTCTAACGCCCACCATTCTGGGCAATAACCAACTGGAACAAGAGAATGACCGTTCTCTGAGAAGTCTCCATAATTGAAGAGTATGTCGCCAAGGAAAAGGATCTCTTTAATTTTGGGAAAGTATTGTTTCGCTTCTTGTTCTGTGTTTAATTGTATGACAGAGCCATCTTCTAATGAAACGATGGGGCCATCAATCGTTTCGCAGACCATTACTGTCGCTGCTTTTCCGGGTCTCTCAACTTTGAGTTGTGTGCCAATGGCAATGTATTTGTTCAGTACGACAAGAGTTGCGGGACTAAGAGCACAGGCAGAGAAGCCTGAGTTTCGCGTTCTACCGTAACGTAAACGGAATCCTCCGACGGCAAGAGGGTGAGTTAAGATTGGTCTACCTGCAACTAGATCCATGATGAATGTGTTGTTTGCTTTAACTTGTTTTTTCGCTGGTTCGTCATCTTTTTTCTCTTTCTTACTGCCGTGAGACGCGTGAATTCTTTCTTTCAGTGCGAGAAAGTCAGCAAGCCATTCCCATTCTAAATCAAAATCTTTTCCCCATTTCGATAATCGTTTCCATAATTTTGGCGCTTTTTGTGACAAACCTTCTGCTAATACTAACGCAACACCACCACGGATAAGGTTGGTGTCGATTCTTGGGAGGTCTTTGTAGTTTGATACTTCAAATTTTTCTGTAGGGTCACCGTCAACTTCCACAGGAAGATGGGAGAGGAGAAATTTGAGTTCATCGTCAGAGGGATGGTATTGTAAGTTAGTAATACGTTCGTGGTAATCATGCACCTCGGCATTGTAACGGTTAATTTCAACTTCTTCCGGGTCGTAGGTAGCATAGCCCATTTTTACTCGTACATAATCGGCAAGAATTACCGAGGTAGAAGAAGCTGTTCCTCCTGCTGCTCTAATTGGCCCGGCATATTGCAGGGCAAAGTATTCTTTGCCATCTTTTCGTTTTTTGATTTTTAACCCAATAAACCCTTCAAGGGGAGCGGAAACAATACCGAGTGTAAGGTAGGCGAAGCCAACTCTAATACCTACTTCCATTGCTTCTTGTTTTGTTTCAAATGTACAGAAGGTTTGTTTGGCAACTTCTTCAGCAATTTTAAAACCAACTCGCCAATCTAGCTGGCCGTATTCTTGTTCAAGTTCAAGAATTCGTTCTGGGATTTTTGTACTCTCAATTTGTGGAGCAGCTACTGAGATAAGTCCTACAACACGTTCTGCCATGTTTTTTGCTACAGGAATTGGTACTGTTTTCTCTGGGTCAAGGCCTTTTTGGCGGGCTTTCGCAGCGAGGTTATAGCAATCTTTAACAGTAGTGTCTATTGATTTGAAATATTTCTGCATGGTGGGGGTTGCTGCGACGTCCATTTTATCCAAAGCGTAGTACTTTCACCTCTCTCGTTTTAAGGTTGACTGCTGGTACTCTTGATGGTTCGGGATCGTGACCGAGCTTTTCCTGAAAGGAAGTCATGCCCTGCCAACAACTACCACAAATCATTGTGACCCCTTTGTAGTTAGCAACAGTAGAATAATGAATGTGACCCGTAATAAGGAAATCCGGGATCTGTTTGATTAGCAATGGATCTTCTTTGTGGGAAGGGTAGTAAGGCGTTGATTTAAATGAGGGAGCGAGGTGCCTGCGTTTAAGAAGAAATTTCATAATTAAATCAGAGCGGTGATAACCTCCGTTCATTCGAATTGATTCAACATTAGCAACATAGTAGTCAAAACTGAAGCCGTGGTATAATAAAATGTTGAAGCCTTCGAAGTCTTTTGTTTTGCCGATATTAACGTAGGAAGGATTTGTAACGAGAGTGGCATTTGGGAGATCAAATAACGTGGGAGCAAATTTCTGGTAAAAAACAGGTTGAGGTTCTGCTAAATGAACCATGTCATGATTTCCAGGGCACATAATGATTTGTTTATCTTGCGGAATCTGTTTCATTAATCGGGCGAATTCCGCATATTGTTCTTTGATATCTGTAATGTCAAGTTCCTGTTCGTGAGAGGGGTAGATACCAACACCATCGACTAAGTCCCCAGCAATGATAATATATTTTGTTTTCCTCGCAATGTCACGTTGTTCTTCATTTCCTGCTTCTCCACGAACCCAACGGAGGAAACGGTTAAAGTCGTCAGTGAGAAAATATCTTGAACCAACGTGAATATCGGAAAGGAAGATTGCATATTCTTCTTTGGGGCCTTTTTTCATTTCGTTATGACTAGGGATGTCTGGCCAGATGATATTGTCAGCAAAAATTATTTTATCTCCTGTTGTGCCAGAAACGCCAATCACTTCATCAACGACGAGATCTTTTGCTAGAGGATACAGTTCACGATTGTTTTTTGAGACGAATACTTTGATTCTACCTGTAGGGTCTTCTATTGTTATCATAATATTGCCATTTCGTGTTTCACCAATCTCTTCGACTACCCCAATAACTGCTGCTGATTCACGTTCTTTTTTGTGAAGCACACGAGAAATACTGGCGGTTGATTGTAATTCACGATGATTACGGAGAATGCTTTCCAAGAAGCGGTAGCGGGAAGTGAAAAAGTTTGTGAAGTCTCTGATAGTGTATTTATGTGGAATGTTTTCGTAGGATAGGATGACCGTTACTGCAGAGGTGGTTGAGAGTGAAGAGGAGAGAGAGGTGGTTTGTTGTAGCGCTTCAATATTTTTTTCAGGCTGAATAATCATGGCTTCTGTTTCGAAGGAAGTTGCTGGCGTGTCTTCAGCAAGTGCTGTTTCAAGGCTTGAGATTTCTGTTGTCGGTTGTTGTATTTTTGAAGGGATTTTAAGAAGTAAGGATGATTTACTTGTTTCTTGTAAATGGGATTGGTACAGTTCGTCATCTCGTTCTTTTTCTGCATCAACACGAAGTTTATCTGTTTCATACCAATCAATAAGTGTTCCTTGTTGATTAAGGATGACTGAGTAATCGGAGTTAAGGACGAGTAGGTCTGCTTCGGATTCAATTTTTTCGAAGAGAGATTCGTCAAAGTTATCAAGCATTTCTTGGTTTAACAAAATACCCTTCTCAAAGAGTTGTTCAATCAGTTCCTGTTTTTTCTTTGATAATTCTTCTGGCATTGTAGTTTTTGCAGTTTGTTAATTTGTTTTGGTTTTATGTGATCTGTAATGATTTTTCCAATAGTTCTCTCAGTTTTATAGTGAGGTTTTCTTCTAGAGGGCAGGTGATTTCTCGCGTTCTGCCATAACGACCTTTGGAAATTATTTTGGCGTTAATGATACCGAGCATGTCAAGTTCCGCTAGAATGTCTGAGATCCGTCTCTGTGTAAGAACGTTGAAACTTGCTTTTTTACAAATAGAAGAGTACACATCATAAATTTCCCCCGTAAAAAAGCGACGTTTCTCGGGAGCGATAAGAAGTATTGAATAGAGAACTGTCTGAAATTGTTTTGGTTGACCTAAAGCTGCGCTTACGATTTTATCTGACTCTACTTTTTGTTCGGCTTCGTCAAGATGTTGGATTTCAATATTCGAAGAACCTTTGCGCTCAGCTAATTCTCCGGCAACTCGAAGTAGATCTATCGAGCGACGAACATCACCATGTTCACGAGCGGCGTAGGCAGAGCATTTTTCGATGACTCCTACTTGAATAACGCTCTCTTGAAACGCTATAGCAGACCGTTTACGGAGAATATCTTGAATTTGGAGTGCATTATATGGAGGGAAGATAACTTCTTCCTCTGATAATGAAGATTTAACCCGAGGATCGAGGTTTTCTGCAAAAATGAGGTTGTTGGAAATCCCAATAAGACAAATTTGCGAGCGACGAAGCTCCGCGTTGATTCTTGTTAAGTTATAGAGAATCTCATCCCCTATTTTTTTTGTTAGTTGATCGATTTCATCAAGTACAAGAAGAACAATTTGTTCTTGTTGATCAAGTAATTGGTAGAATGTACTATAGACTTCATCAGTGGGTAAGCCTGTTGAGGGAACTTCTTTACCAAATTCTTTGATTAATTGGGCGAGTAAGCGGTATTCAGTATCGGCAACCCTTTTTAATTTGCAGTTGAGGTAGATTGGTTTAAGAGGAACTCTATTTTTTTCTGCTATCTCTGCCATGGAAGTGAGAATATGTTTCATAGAAAGGGTTTTGCCCGTTCCTGTTTTGCCATAAATGAAAAGGTTAGAAGGGCGTTCCATCCTCAAAGCTGGAGCAAGAATATTCGCGACCTCCTGAATTTGTTCTTCTCGAAAAAGAACGTTATCAGGCATATAGGATGAAAGAAGAGCTGATTTATCGTTGAACAGAGAATCCTTTGCTAGAAAGTTTTCGAAAAAGTTACCTATTTGTACCATATAATCCCCTCGTTTTTTGCTAAATGTGGTAAGCGAATACCAGGAACCCCCTTATTTCCTGTGGAAACTTGTATTCTGCTTTTGTTTTGGGTAACAATTTTTCATGAATGATGTGTAGTGTTACCCAAATGAGTGTATTGGTGTTACCAAGACACCTTAATTTCTTATGGAAGTAGTTTAAATAGTTATTGCTGGATTAATGAGTAGTAACTAATAGGTGTTCTTGAAAATATTTTTTAGGAAAATTGTTTTTGAGTTAACGGAATTTGTTGTTGTGTTGTTCTTTTTGCTTTATTTTTTATCATTTATTTGTTATTTTATTGTTATAATTATATATTATATTATTATTTTCAATATAGAAATAATATAATAATAATAGAGAGCAAAGTGCTTGAATGAAAATTGAATTTTGTTTTTTGTTGTTGTAGTTGAGTTTCCATGTGAAATTATTTCATTTATTATTATTATTGTTTAAGGTATGTAATAGTAGTAGTAGGGACGTGTATTATGCAACAAACAAACAGTCTGATTTTTTTCAAAATTACATTTTCCATAAGAAATGAAGGGGTGCTGCTTACTACACTAGCGTTTTCTACGACTATTTCTCTTTGTAGTGTAGGCAGACGGACTTTTTCTACTGAGTTTAGTATATAAAAACATTTAAATAGTTTTAAGAGGGTATTTCCAGCATGGTTCTTGAATCATTATTTAATCCATTTACTGTTAAGAAACGCCCACTCCATATGTTTGGAGCTGGTTTTCTGTATGCAGTTGTTGCATTATTTCTTTCATACTTTGTGTTTAGAGAAGGTGCAGGGCTATTAATGGTGTTTCTGATAGTGATGGCGACATTGCCAACGTTGTATCAAACTATTAAGAATGAAGAGGAGTTAGATTTACAACTTGAGGGGGAATGGAGATTGTTAAAGGAGCATACGAAAGTACTTGTGTTTTTTATGTTTCTGTTTTTAGGAATTACTGCAGCATTAGCGATGGCGTATGTGTTCCTACCACAGGGAATGATTGATGGAGTGTTTCATTTACAACAGGAAGCAATTGTTAGTGTGAATCAGCAAGTACAGGGGGTAGCAGAAGTTACAGGGGATATTACAAAGTTTGGTTTATTTGGGAAAATTTTTTTGAATAACATTAAAGTTCTCTTTTTCTGTTTGATTTTTTCGTTTTTGTATGGAACAGGCGCGATATTTATCTTAACGTGGAATGCTTCAGTGATAGCGGCAGCAATGGGGAATGTTGTAAAAGCAAAGATTGGGGCAGCGGGAGCGATGGTTGGTTTTGGCGGTATTGCGACATATTTTAGTGCAGCTGCGTTTAGTTTCTTTCGGTATATGACGCATGGTTTGTTGGAGATTGCAGCGTATTTTGTCGCTGGTTTAGCAGGGGGAATTATTTCTATAGCGTTGATTAAACATAACTTGAAAGAGGAGAAAGTGTTAGTTGATGCAGTTGATTTAGTGTTAATAAGCTTGGGTTTACTTGTAGTAGCGGGAGTTGTAGAAGTCTATGTTACTCCTCTGTTGTTTGCTTAGAGAACTTTGACTTTACCAGGTTGGTTTTGGAAGATGTCTCCTTTCTCTAACATTTTTTCAAGCATCTTTTCTGTATCTGGCACTGTAGATTCAGCAATAACGGTTTCTATTAACACTCCCTCTCCTTCGTCGAGCGTTTCAATAAGTTTTGCAATTTTTTCAAATGGCGGAATGTTTTCCGCTGGTTCTTGAATAATCTCTACGGAGGGTGTTGGTTTGGGAGTTTGTTGGGAAGGTTCCTCTGCTGTTTCTTTAGGAGGTTCTGTTACTTGTGTTGTTTGCTGTGTTGGCATTGTTTTTTGTAATTCCAATGAACGTAACTTTAACCATAAAGGATCAAGTTTTTTGATAATTTCTGGAGAAAGGTACTTTTCTTCGTTATATACTCTTACTTTCCCAACAGCAAGTACGATGCTTCCAACAGTAAGGGCATCAAAGTGTTTGTTTTCCTCAAAAGAACGCGCAGTAAGAGTCGAGGTTCCGTCATCTAGAAGGAATGTTGTTATGGTTCCTGCTTTTTCTTTCTGGACAATTGTTGCAATAATATTAACACGGTATAATTTTTCACTGGTTTCTGTTAAAAGGTAATTATGTTCTTCCGCTTCCTGGACAAACGTTCCTGCCGTAATGTTCCGAATAGTTGTTTTACATGCAACGTGCCTTCTATATTTTGTTGTTTCCATTATAACCGCTGGATAAAGCCCCTCTTTGGTTCGAAGATGTCACCGGAGCGCCGAAGTTTTTCAAGCAATTCTTCAACTTTATCTTGTGGGATGTTTTTTTCTTGCGCTGCTTCGATGATGTTTTCAACAGGAATAATTTTACTGGATAATTGCTCTTCCATCGCACTAATAATTTCTTTAATAGAACTAATACCTCCTCGTTGCGTAGCAGTGATTCTGCTGCTTAGTCTATCGATATCAATTTGTCCAGTTTCGGAATCTTTGGCAATTTGATTTAAACAATAGTCAACAAGCTCAATGGCTTTCTGTGCATCAACTTTTGTTACTTTTTGTGCCAAGCGAATTTTGGCAGCAGCTTCAGCTAGTCTAACGAGCCCTTCCAATTGACGGGCGGTAATAGGAATACTTTTGACTCCACTTTCATCTGAAATTCCAGAGTTACGCATTTTAACATAGTATTCTTTAATCTCTTCGATTGCTTCGTCAGTAATTTGTGGTTGAATTCTCTGACGAACATAGGAAAAATATTTTCGTAGTAGCTCCGTTGGAATTTCAGACATACCTTTCTCAGGGTTTTTGTGTAGGCCAAGAATAAACGAAGCGGTTCGTTCATCTTTTTCCCGACTCGGCATGTCTTTTACTGGAAAAATGAGGTCAAACCGGTTAATTAATGTTGGAGGAAGGTTAATTTGGTTGGCAATTAAGTCGTAGGGGTCAAACCGGCCAAACTTTGGATTTGCTGCAGCAATAACAGTGGTTTCACAGCGTAAAGTTGCTTGGATATTTGCTTTAGAAACGCTCACGGTTTGCTGCTCTAATGCTTCGTGTAGGGCGGAACGATCCTCTTTGGTCATTTTATCCATCTCATCAATAACTGCAAAGCCTTTATTTGCTAATACTAATGTTCCTGCTTCTAAACTCCAGCCACCAAGGAATTCATCTTTGACGACACTTGCTGTTAGACCGGCAGCAGTTGCGCCTTTTCCTGAAGTGAACCTCGCTTTTGGAGCAACTTTTGTGATTCGTTTAAGAAGTTGTGATTTCCCTGAACCAGGATCTCCGATCAGAAGTACGTGCATATCCCCTCTTGTAATGACACCATCAGGACGGACTTTCCGACAACCACCTGCTAGTTGTAAAACAAGCGCTTCTTTGATTTTATCGTGCCCATAAATGGAAGGGGCGATGCTGGAAGAGATCATGTTAAGTGGATTTTCACCGGCAGCAATTTCTTTGATTTGTTCCAAGTCTTTGTCAGAAATTTTCATATCAACGGAATCATCTTGCACTGGTTCAACGAAATTAGATTCCAAGATTAAATCGTATTTTGTTGCTTTCCCTCCAGAACGGAGAGTGATGGGAACTTCAGTTACCCAGCCGGAAAGAATAACTCTCGACCCAGGACTTGATTTCCGTTCTGAAATTGGAGACACAAGATCATCTTTAAGGAAGACGTTGATCCGTTTAGGTTGTGCTCCGTCTAACTCATCCGGTGCTTCTTCTAGCACTAAACCTTGGCCGTCAACAAGTTCTTTTGAAATTTCTTTGAACTTTCCTTTTCTACCGCAGCCACATCGTGTTGGTTCTTTGTATTTCTGATCTAACTGCAGGACGTTAAGAATATTACCGCAGGAAGGGCATTCAAACTTGGCAGCGGTTACATGGGGCCGTACATTAGATTTTTGCCGGACAATGCCTTCCATCCAGACAAATTTTTCAAGATGTTTACTTCGCACCTCGCTAATCAAAATTTTCTGTGACTCTGGCAGGTTTTTGAGCCTGACTGTGAATTTAGTGATTTTTTTTGGAAGGTCAAATTCTTTGACTGCTATCTCTGCTGCTTTAAGAAGTTCTTGTGGGGCTTCCAGGAGTTCGTCTGTGATGTCGGGGTTGAATTTAAGAAGTTCTGCAAAGTCTAATACTAAATATGTTTGGCCTTTACGAACTGCTTCAAGAAGTTGTGGATGATAATTTTGTTCGATAAATTCTCTAAATACTTTAATTTGTTCGTCGACGTCCACGTAAACCCCCCTTACTTTTGTTGTATTCTACCAAAAAATAGATTATTTAAAGATTTAGGTGGTATTTCAGAAGGGTTTTTATTGGAAAAAATAAGAATGAAAAAATAAGAAATCTATTTGTTAAGAACTTTCTTGAGGTTTTCGATTAATTGATCAGTTGCTTCGTGCACCGCTTCCTCAGTCTTTGTTCCAGTACAGACGATTTTTCCATTACTGAATAAGAGGAATGTTGCGTTTGTTCCCCGTAACTTGTGTACTAAACCAGGGAATTGTTCTGGTTCGTATTCCGTGTTTGGTAGCTTTAAACCAAGCACGTTTAAGTTAAGATCCATACCAATACTACCGGACGCTACAATGTTTTGCACAGTGATTTCTGGTTTAATAGTTACAGTGATGTCTAATTTTTTAAGACTTCGAATGATACTCTGGATACTTCTATCGACATCAGCTAGGGTTCTTGCTCCTGTACAGACAACTTTTCCGCTGGAGAAGATTAATGCAGACGTTTTTGGGTCTTTAATTCGTAGTACAAGCCCAGGAAATTGTTCTGGGTTGTATTCTGTGTTGGGCAGCGTTGCCGCCATTTTTTCTAATGGAATATCTTTTTCTAGTCCTGTGGATACTACGATGTTTACAATACGAATATTTTTCTTTGCAGCTTTCTTTGCCATAATACATTCCCCCTATACCCTCTAATTTTGTTTATAAATGAACGCTGCTTTTTAAATGTTGCCTTTATAAATCGATGATTTGGGTTTGTGAGAATCTTTTTAAAGTAGGTGTAGAAGAAGTATAGGATGGAGTATACACATTTATTGCTACGATATGGAGAGATTTTTCTAAAAGGAAAGAATCGGAAAATCTTTGAGAAGCGGTTAGCGAAGAATATTAATTCTATTACTGCCCATAGGCCAAAGGCAATGCGTTCTAGGATGTTTATGGAATATTTTGAAGAACATGAGGCGCTGAAGAGAGTATTTGGATTATTATCCTATTCCCCTGCGGTATTGGTGGAAAAAGCTGTCGAAGTTATTAAGAAAGAGGTGTTGAGATTTTTGAAGAATACTGGTGGAAAAACGTTTAAGATTGAGACAAAACGATCTGATAAGTCTTTTCCGATACAATCTCCCGATTTTAATAGGCAAGTAGGGAAGTATGTTGAGAAGAATAGTCCTTTGACGTTTGATTTTTCTAAGTCCGATGTGGTTTTACAGATTGAAATTAATCAAGAAGGCGCGTTTTTGTTTTCTGAGGTTGTTGATTGTGTAGGTGGCTTGCCAACGGGCGTTGAAGGGAGTGCTGGATTGTTGGTTTCAGATGAGAATTCTATATTGGCAGGGTTATTGATGATGAAACGAGGGGTTTCAGTGTTTCCCTTTGGTACAGGAGATATTTCGCTGTTGCAGCAGTATAGTCCTGATGCGTTAACGTTGCGGGAAGAGAATGTCTGTGATGTTATGGTAGTTGGGGATTTATTTGGTTCTGGGAACTCGTATGAAGGAGTTGTATTGAAACCGTTAGTTGGGTATTCTAAGAAAGGAGTGAGGGAAGAGTTGAAGAAGTATAGTTAGTTGCCTACGTATTTTGAGTAGATAGAAAGTGCTTCTTCTTTTGAATCTGCTTTTATGAGTGCACGACCGTCTTTGAAGAGAGTGATATTTTTGAAGTGAAGTGCAATTGAGCCGTGTTGCACGTTGTCGATTTTTTCTAAGCGTTGTTTTACTTTTTCTAGGTTGATTGGTTTTCCTAACACTTGAAACCTGCCCGCACTACAGAAGCGTGTTACTCGCTGTTCAGGTTGTTCAAGATATTTGAAATCGTGTTCTTTCATTTTGTTAATTGTTAATTTTTTAATGGAAATGTTTTTTGTATCAACATAATGTAATGTTGGTTCAACTGTTTGTTCTGTGATTATTCTAATTGCAAATTCAGTTTGTAATGAAGCAATTATGGTAGTGATTGTGTTTAATACGCCAACGGTATCACAGGTATCTAAACCAGGCGTTTCTGTGATGAAATCTCTTATTGAAATTGTATTGGGAATGATGGGGAGAACGTAGCCAGATGTTTTGATAGCAGCGGCATAAATCCAAGGTTTGTTCTTTTTCCGAGAGTAATCGTCAATTAAGAACTTCGTTTGTAAGTTATCTGTACAATCGAGGATAAGGTTGTAGTTGTCTAGTACAGAAATATTTTGATTGTTAAGATGAAGGGTTTCTGACGTTATTTTTATGGTTGAATTAATTGCTTGTAATGTTTGTTTTGCGACGTGTGCTTTACTTTTGTTGATGTCGGCTTCGGTGAATACTGTTTGTCGTTGGAGGTTAGATTCTTCTACCAAGTCTCTATCAATGAGGAGAAGTGTACCAACACCTGCGCGTGCCAATAAGTCTGCACAAACAGTACCAAGAGCGCCAACGCCTATAATGGCTACTTTAGCGTTGTTTATCTTTTGTTGGTTTTCTTTTCCCAGTACTAATTCTTGTCGTGCGTATCTCATTGTGCTAATTGTTGTTGTAATGTACAAGCGTTGCAAGTTTCCCTGTTTGCAGGTTCGTTACATTGTTGACATTTCCCAATTGCTTGGCCTTTCTCGGTTTCTTTTAGATGTGGTGTTAATGCTAAGAACGAATGAATGATACCTTGTTTCGTACCTTTGTATTTTTGCTCGAGGTTGTTAAGAAGTTCCTGCACATCGTGGCGGAAACCTTGTCGGGAATAAGGGCATTCGGTGTAGAGGATTTTCCAGCCTTTCAATAGAGTGTATAGGCGAACTTCCTTTTCAGAACACATGTATAGTGGTTTGACTCTTTGCACAAAATCGTTTTGTTCGTTGATGCCAGATTTTGGGCCAATTCTGCCGGCTAATTTGGTGTTGGCTTTGAACATGTTCATTAAGATAACTTGCGCTTCGTCATCGAGGTTATGGCCAGTAATGATTTTTGTTGCGCCTAATTTTCGAGAATATTTATTGAGAATATATCGCCTCCATACTCCGCAAATATTACATGGTTTCTTTTTTGTACCTTTGTTAATAATTGGGAATGCGTTGTCTAATGTAGAGCCGAATTCTTCTTTGTTTGAGATTATGTGTAACTCGGTGTTGTGGTCGTTGCAGAAAGCTTTGAGATCTTCAAGTGTTTTTTCTCTGTACTCTGCAATTCCTTCATCAACTGCTAGTGCGAATACCAGGGTTGTTTTTGGGTAGTTATATTTTGCAAGGTATTTCTTTGTGAGGTACAGAACGGTAAGAGAATCTTTGCCGCCAGAGGTTGCGATACAGATTTTTTTGTCATTTCTGTCAATAAGATGGAATTTGTTGAAGGTTTTGAAGACTTTCTCTTCGAAATAGGTGATGAAATGATTTTTACACAAAGGTCCATGCTGTTGTTCAATGACAGCTTTTAAGTTACATTTACTGCATTGCATTAACCGCCGGAAATGACACTGAGAATTTCAATAGTATCTTGATCATGTAATTGATCATCAGATGTTAGAACTTCGTTGTTTTTTGTTATGAGAACAGTTTCTTCGTTTATGTTTAGTTGTTGTAGAAGTTCAGCTACTGTCGTTTTGTCAAAGCTGATGTGGTTTGTTGTTTGTTCTCGTTCGTCTACTATTGTTAGGTGCATTCTTTCCTCCCCTGAGTCCGCTAATCGGGCCGAGGTTTGTAAGGGTTAATTTAGGGGTGGTTTTTTAAATATCTTCTGTATAATATAGGTTTATGGAGAATATTGTGTTGAAGGAAGGTCTTGGGGGAGATTTTGGTAGTTCTAAGCTCGTTTCTTTGATTGAAGGCAAAACGAAAAAAGAATTACTGTCTAATTTGAAAATAAATAAAGGAAAAACAACAGTTTATAGGGCTTTGAGTGAGGAGATGTTACGGTTTGCTTTGGAAAGAACTGATGTTGATATTGTGTTGGGAATGGAGGGTATTCATTACAAAGATCACACACATTACCCTCGTGGCGGTTTGGATCAGATTACAAGTAAAATTGCTGCTGCGAAAGGTAAGACTATTGGGTTTTCGTTTGCGGATATTTTGCGTTCGAAAGATAGAGGAAGATTATTGGGTAGAATGATGTTGAATATTCGGTTGTGTAAGAAGTATAATGTCAAAATGGTGTTTAGTTCATTTGCCTCTTCAAAATCGGAGATGCGAAGTACAAAAGATTTGGAAGCATTTTGGCGCATTCTTTCTCGGTAGCGTTAATAACATTTATAAACAATGGTTGTTTGTTTTTGAGTATACTTATGGTGGAGAAAAAAAGAGGTTTAGTTTTAGTAGTCTTTGTTGCTTTTCTAGTAGTGATGAGCGTGGGTGTTTTAGGTGTTCCTGACAAGAATACAGATGCTTTTCCAACCATTGGACACCGGGCCGATTTAGGTTATGAATATGATCAGGGTTGTGGTTCTTATGATGTTGACGATTGCCCGCAAGGTGACACTTACAAGCTAGATGAAGATCACAGTACCTGTTCTGCATCAGGAAGCGATTTGTCTCCTTTATTCGATGCCTGTAAAATTTTTTTTGTCGATAAAGATGAGGGAAATGATGATGGGGGGTTTGGGCTAGCAGATGAGGGTTATATTCTAGACTCAGTTGGCTACGAAAAACTTGGCCTTCACAGCTATGAGAAAGTCTGTGGGCAAGAAGGAGACCATGATAATGATGGGGTTGAGGGGCTAAAAGGAGCGAAGTTTAAAGCAGCTGATAATACTGCATATATTTGTGGAAATAACCTGGGAGAACCAAATAAATGGTATAAATGTACTTCAGAGACGCTTGACACTGTAACATGGGCAAACGGTGACTTATATAATTGTACTTTCAGTGCTAGTACTGGCTTTCCAACTTGGAAAAACGAAGGAGGGGATACGGACTTTGATACTTTTGCTCAAGAGGTAGATTGTAAAGATAACCCCCCGAGTGGATCCTGTTTAAACCTGGCACCAGAAGATTGTGCAAGCTCTCCTGAAAATTATGAATGCCCACAGTGTATTAACCCTGATGCGCCTGAGGTATGTGGAGATGGCAAAAACAATGATTGCAATGAAGCGACTTCTGATAACTGTCATGATAATCAGGCAGCATGTGAGGCACTTGACACGGCAGTTGGTTGGAATATTCATGATGAGAAATATGCTTGGCAACAAACGGGAAGCGAGGGAGCCGGTTTCTGTTGTGGATTCAGTGGAAGTGGTGATGGTAATGTAGGGGAGGTGTCGGAGAGTATTGGTGGCACTAACAAGCTATGTGTGAATAAAGAATATACCACAACAAACGGAGAGATTTCATCAAGTGAGACCGAAGGAGTTGAGTGTAGTGGATCTGGGTGGTGTTTAGTGAGCGCAGTTGTTGGGTCTAAGTTTCAGATATACACTATTGCAGAACCGGAAAAAGAACCTTATGATGTTGTTTCCAATGGAGATAATTGGTATGAATGTAGTAGCAGCTACCATGAACCTCTGCTACCGGAAGATACAGGTGTAAGGACAAAGGCTAATGCGTTTTACTGCTTCGATGAGGGAAATCATTGGAGTTGGGCTGAATGTCCTTTAGGGGAAGAGGGTGAAGTTGAAAGCGAGAATAGCGGTACGACTAAAATTAGGCACAAAGGAGATGGATTATATCAGCTGTTTCCAACAAATGATAAAAACCAGTTTGGAGTTTTGGTAGATGCAAAGGATCCAATTTACACAAGTTTGTATAGTGAGGATTTCTTGTTAGATTTTAGCGGATATAACCAATTGAATTTTATGATTCAGTTTCTGAGTGAAGTAACCCTGCCAGCTGATGTTAAGGTGCAAATTTATGGTTCTGATGATGAGCTGAAATGGCAAGGGAATGTTCTTGGCTTTAGTACTAATAATCCTGTGCTAGTTGCAGATACGTTCTTTCATGTGCAAGTTCCCATTGCTCCGTTTAAAGATGTTGAGAAAGTTCTGATAGAGAGTATTGGCGACTTCAATCATATTGAGGTGAAGAATATTTATATGAGTGTCCAGGGAGAGCAACCCTACTTGTGTTCGGCAAAGCAATCAAACCAACCACAACAACCAGCATGGTTGACGAATGCAGATGACATTATTGAAAATACATTGATTACTGGAGAAAATATTTGTAATGAGTTGTATGGTGGCTGGTTAGGAGATGAAGTAGATGATGTCGAAAGAAGGTGTTGTGGTGATGATGTGGGGGAATATTATGCTGGCCCAGGAAAGAACGGTTGTTGGAATTCTGAAGTTGTTGTAGGTGGGGGAACAATGATGAATGCTCAAGTTGAGGTTACGTCACAATATTCAACAGTTGGAGAGGTTGAGGGTGTAGCAGTGAGAACTGTTACATTTGAGTGGGACTATGCAACGCCTTCAGAGGATCCGGTGACTCTTACGGATGCTGAGTGTAAGCAATATACAAAAGAGCACAATTGTCCTATTGGCTGTAAGTGGGTAGCTGATTACGGGGTTGGATGTATTGCATTAAATGCAGATGCGATTATTGCTGCACCAACTTCAGGCGTTAATACGCAAGAAGCTTCAATTGAGATTGAGTATGATGGCTCTACTGTTTCGCCGAAGTCTATCACACTGAAAGAATTGGGGTTTGAGGTTGAGGGTGTTGAATCAGGAGAGTTATCTATAAACACGGGAATCGAACTCTTCATTGCTGGCTCTTTTCAAGATCACGGTGATGAATTCGAGTTTTTCTCTGAGAGCGATTATATTTTAGGAAATAATCAGTTTGAAGTTGGCGATTTTAAAGATATTAGCTTTTCCTTTGTTCATGATGATAACTACTATGAAAATAATAAAGAAACGGTGAAGAAGCTTGTTGTTGGTACTCAACCAGAGGAAATGATGAAAACGTATTCGTGCTCTCAAGCGGCGTGTACGTTCCCAATTCCGGGGTTTCCACCGTATACTATCAGTAACCCGTTCCCTGATTTATATGAGATATATTTTGTTGATGGACCAGGAATTGATGATAGACATCCAATTGATAAGAATGGAAAGACGTTTGATCAGGTAGGGAATGTTGAAGTCACAAAGGTTGCACAGCAAGTTGTGCTTGTTAATAGTGATACAGAGCATCAATTTTATGGTTGTGCGCCTTCGCAAACGTTAATTAACAGTATTCCTACAGAAGATCAAGATAGTTTCACTGCATTAAGCCATTGCGCGGTGAAAGCAGATAGGTTTTGTTCATTTAGTTACACGGAGGATGGCGTGACAACAATTAATTCGTGGAGTGACGATGCTTTAGAACATGTTGGGTATGAAGCGTTAGAAGATGATCCGAAGGAGTTGGAGGGTTTGCATAATTTACAATTGAAAACACTGCCTACTAACGAACAAGAGATAATTCCACCTAC
Organism: uncultured Methanosarcinales archaeon; assembly: GCA_964344235.1. Taxonomy (GTDB): domain Archaea; phylum Nanobdellota; class Nanobdellia; order Woesearchaeales; family GW2011-AR9; genus CAYFMJ01. The sequence continues at coordinate 142,144 of CAYFMJ010000001.1, forward strand.
GGATAGAAATTGGTCGACAACTGCTTTCCCAGGACAGAATATTTTACCAAATGCGTTGTTTGAAATTGATAGTCAAGGAAGTGTGAAAAGAATTGCCCATTGGGTTGTTATTGATAGTGAAGGGTTAGAAGTTTCGAATGTTAATGCGAAACATATCCCTTTTGATGATCCAGAGAGGGTAGAGTTGGGAGGTGGAGAGATTCTAAGATCTTCTAGGATAGCACTGCCGCAAGGTGTTGATGAAACAATGGCGTTATCGCATGAGGGAGAAGGGGTGAAAGAGAGTGTTATTTTAGTTGATGGTGAAGGGGATATTGATATTGTAAATGATGGAGAGTTCTCTACAGACGGTGCAGGGTATGTGGTAATTGAATTTACAGGACCTGGAAGTGTGGCACAACCGATCTTACAATTTGTCGATGAAGATTTTGAACCTGTTGCATTCCATTATGATGGGGAAAAACAAAAAGTGCAAGAAAATTTTCAGGAACGTGCAGGAGTAGCATGTTGCCCACAGGATTGGTGCTGGAATGGGTATACATGTGCAGAGCCGATGAGTGAAAATACCTTCGCAGCAGAGTTACTGCCAGATAATAGAACGTATAGGTGTGTAGGGGGAGAGTGGACAGAGCTGCCTGTAAAGAGAGATTGGAACGTGGCAGGATTTGGGTTTTGCGAACAAAAGGATCAGTGTTTCGTGACAAGTTCGTTAATGGGTGGCGATAATACTGCTGAGGCGATTGACTTTTACAATGGGAATTATCCAACCTGTGTTGACGATGGAGAGTTTATTTTCGACCATTACTGTGATGCCGGTAATTGGACTTCACGAACGAAGTTTATTGCATCGGAGTTATTAGATGCGATTGGTGAGACAGATGAATATGCACTGTATTGTGATTCGTTTGAGAAAGTTCTTCCACAATTAGATGGGCATGATTTATTGTTTAGTGGGGAGTTGGTAGCGGATGCAGAAGTGGTTGGTTCAATTAGTGACCAGTTAGGGGGAGTGGAACCAGAACAGACGTTTATACAGGTGTGCTTTGAGAATGTGAATAATAATGAACGAGGTAGAGAGTTAGTACCAACAGACCAGAATAAATGTGTGAATAATGTCTGTGTGTTGCAGTATAAACAGGGTGGAAAGAATAAAGTAGCGTTTGCAGCGTCTTTGAATCCGGCAGAGAACTCTTTCTTGACAGCGTTTGATATTCCAGCAGGAGAGGTAGCAACGTTATGTGGTGGTGAAGGGTTTAATGATTGTAATGTTGACCTAGCAGGGGACTTTTGGTATTCAGAAGAGTTAGATGCGTTTGTGTATGGGAAAGATGGAATAGATTTAGATACAGGGTTCTTTGGAGGAATTCTGGATTTCTTTAGTGGTTTATTTGGTAATGGTATTGCGGAAGAGAATACGGATTTTATTGCACAAGCGGAGAATTATCGAGATGTATATGTGTTGCAGCATGAGAATAAATTGGTTCGAGCGATTAAAGAGCAGCAAGGTCAGAAAGAGATTCTAGTAGCGGAGTTTGAAGGGTTTCAATCGCCAGTGTGTGAGTACGTGGAGAATGTTGGGTTGCCTGAGAAGCCAGCGTTTGAAGGGGCAACGAGCGTGGATTTGGTGTGTAGTAGTGAGGAAGGCGTGCAGAAGTTTGAATTAGTTGATGATACGGATGTGTTCTGGGATCGGTTTGCGGGAAGGTTGAGGCCGCAAGAGAGTAGTTAGAATATGTCCCGCTTGCACGGCACGATTACGGTGACTTCTTGAATCTTTTTTATCTACGCCACCGTGTGCCTCCATTGGCAAAGCGGACATATCCTATCACGAAAGTAATTAATTTTATAAGATAGAAGTGATTAGGTGTTTCTATGAAAAGAGGGCAGATAACTGTGTTTATTATAGTTGGTATTATTGTGTTATTTGTCTTTCTGTTGCTGATTCAGTTAAGTAGTTCATTTGAAAAAGAACAGTTGGAACAGCAGCAAGAGGGGATTCTTACCAAAGCATTCTATAAAGAGGGGTTACGGTTGTTTGTAGAGGATTGCTTAGAAGATGAATTATCAAACGGTTTAGTGTTATTGGGCAAGCAAGGAAGATTATGGGATGAAGGTGGTGGAGTATTGGGGTTTGAGAATGGCGTAACAGGTGTGCAATTCGGTGAAGATCAAGTGTTTTATGGAATTACACGAGAAGATCATGAGTTACCTGAAGCATATCCTTGTGATGAACATACAGGGGAGGAGCCAGCGTTTTGTCAATATGGTTATCCCAATATCTCGGTAGGCTTTGGAGAGAAGTCGTTATTTACAACAGAACATTTACAGGAAGATTTAACACGTTATGTTTCCATTAAGACTGTTGAGTGTGTTGATTCTTTTGTGAAAGAAAATGTTTCGCAAAGCGCAGTATTGGTGACGGAGAAACCAGAGGTAAGCGTTACATTATTGCCACAGGGAATTCCTGTTCAGGTTGATTATCCAATTCGCTTTTCGGTTGGAGGGGAGGAGTTTTTTTCATTAGCATCGTTTGATTTCTTTTACCCTTCAGAGTTTGGTAGATTTGTGCAGAAAGCAGCAGTGTTTCCGATGAAGTGGGATCAGCTGTTTGTCGATTTTGATTACAGTGAAGAAGTGTTTATTGATGAGAAATTTACGTACGGGTCTGTAAAGGAGATAGGGGAATGTGAGGGGGTAGTGGGTGAGTACTTCTGCGAAAGAGCATTGTCGCCATATACTGGAGGAATTCCTGTGCAAATGAAGAAAGATGAGGTTGCGGGTGATACCGTGTTTACGTTTTCGTATCCGTGGAGTAGCGTGATTGCGTCTTCTGTTGATGTTATTGATGTACCACAAGATAGCATGTATCGCTTTAGAATTGCACGGCAAAACAGGCCGCCAGCATTGGAGTATGAAGAGAGGTTAAGTTGTATTAGTGAAGAGTATGATTATTTAGTAATTAAAGGAAGTCAGAATTATGATGAAGTAGAGATTAGTTTAGATGCAATGGACCCAGATGAAGATGAAGAGTTAGTGTATAGTTTTGAATCTTCATTGAGTGGTGTTGTGGAAGGAAATACGTTTACTGTTTCTGGCGAGGCTTTGCCCGATGAAACAGGAGTGTATGATGTTGTAGGAAGTGTTGAGGACGAACATGGTTTGGTGGATTCGCAGAGAATTAGAGTGTTGGTGGATAGAGATGTGGGGGCAGAGTTGTCACTACACATGCCGTATGATTTAGGAGAAAGAGGCTTGTATGAAGAGATTTATAGTCCTGAAAATGGATATATTGTGTCGGTGGAAGATCCGATATTTTTTGACGTGCAAATGCCGTTGAAGAGTGCAGGAGCGACGTTTGAAGAGACGACATTGACGTACACAGGGGATGAAGAATTTGTATTTACGCTGTCTGAGTTAAGTGACTTTGGTGGAGGTGGGTGTTTCAGTTTTCCTGGGTTTTTGCTTGGAAAATGTGGTGATGAGGAAGGTTTAGGATTTTATGGCGAGTATGTTGTAAGTGATGCTGGCACGGTTGATGATACTTCAAAAATATGGAATTGGAAAACGTGGTTGAATGACCCTAGCAATGTGAAACCGAAAACAATGCCAACAAACTTCTTTAAAGAGGTTAAGGGGGGGGAAGATTTAATCTTAGATGTTGATGTGAGTTATTGTAGTGAAGAGTTGGATATCCCTGAAATAACGATTCCCCTGAATGTGGTTGAATGTTTACCACATAAGAATGCAGATCATCCATTTCCGTACCCATACCATACTGTTAAAGTTGATCCAGAAACGGGTGAGAGAAGTGAAGAGGAGATTAATCCATTTTTAGCAGAGCATGCCTGTTGTGGGAATTTCGAGTATAAGAAACCAGAGGAAGTTTGTTATGAAAGTCTGCCAGAGCAAGGCTGTTTTGGTTTAGCATCTGATGATTTGGTATTATTATCGGATGGAAATACTGATTTAGAAGATCTTGCAGGGTATATTGTGGAAGAGAGAGTAGAGAAAGCATATTGTACCGGAGACCGAGGGAATGTATGTGGTGAAGGAAACTTTGAGAGTGTTATTGTCGATGGGGGAAAATGTGGAAATAGAGAAGCGTATGGGGGCACGTGTAATAAGGTGCATGGTTATTGTGAGGACCTGGACCCGTGGAGTATTAATGAGGAGGAGAAAGCATGGTGTAATGGGCCAGTTGGTTGTGGGACAACAACGAGTGTTTGTACAACGTCTATTGTGTATACTGGCTCTGTGCCAAATGTTTTTGCGGGTGGCAACGTTGAAAATACTATTCAAGCAAATAATCAAGATTTTCAATGTGGTGGATGCACGTTTGAAGGCCAACAATGTTTCTTGTTGTTCAGTGGAGTGCCTGCAACGTGTAATAAACTTGGAGCGGGCGTGTTTGAATGTGGTGGCGGAGGTAAAGGGGGATGAGAGCAGCCCTTATTCTCTTTTTGGTTTTTCTTTTCGTTCCTTTTGTGCTAGCAGATTCGGGGTGTTTTGTGTTTCAGGATAGTGCACTGTATTGTGTTGAAGTTTCAGAGGAAGAAGCGGAGCAGGAATGTGGCTTCTTTGATAATTGTGATATTGTGGAGGTATTTTTAGAAGGAAGTAGTTGTGATAAGCATAGTGTGCCGGAATGTGAAACAGTGCTGTGTAAAAGTACTTGTTCGGAAGAGTTTTTAGGCACGTGTCTGGGTGGGAGAGTTCCAATCGGAGAAGAAGGGCAGTGGTGTTCACCTGGTTGTTGTTCTTTCGAGGATAATTGTGGGTTTGAGCAGAGTGGGTGGTTATGTAATGTGAACGCACAGAATAAGGGTGTTACTGAGTTTTCCTATAGTACTTTGTTGGGGGAAGCAGGTTGTCAATCGTTATGCCAACAGGATGATGTGACGAAGAATAGTTTATTGGGGCCAGTGAAGTTTAAAACGGAATCAATTAAGCCACTTGTTCCGCCGCCTGTAGCGGTTGCTGTGGGTGAAGGAAGTAGTGATGCTGGGGAGGATATTAATACTGGTTCTTCGTTGCTTGGTTCAGTGCTGTTTTGGGTTTTGCTATTGTTGATTGGGTTGTTTGTAGCGTATTATTTTCACTCAAAGCGGTTTGTGAATTGGAAAGATCTCTTTGATTGGATTTTAGGGAAGGGGCAGGAAGAGCGAGAGGTTGTTGTGAAGGAAAAGGGTAAAGATGTGCCTGTGCGGGTTTCCGTACCGGAACATTCAGAGCGTGTTAAACGATTGCATGCGAAAAGAAAACATAAAGTTCACAAGCAGGAACGGGAAGAGTTTTTAGCAGAACATGGGCTAAGTGTTGGAGATGAATCCGTACAAAAATTACAACGATTTGTAGAGAAACATGTTGCTAGTAGGCCATTATTTCATAATTTGGATCATTTAGTTGAAAAACGGCAGGAACATCTCGCAAAAACTGTGAAAAAGCCGGTGCGTAAGGCAAGGAAAAAAGATATTTTTGAAGAGTTGCGGAAGATGGCAAGAAAATAGTGCGTTTCTTCCACGGTAGGCAGCTACAAACATTTATAAACGGCAACTGTTTCTTGTAGACGTAGATATGATGTGTAAAAAAAGGGGTTTCATATTAGTAGTTTTAGCTTTGTTTTTAGTAGTTCTTTCTAGTTTCGTTTTTGCAGAATCTTCAGGATGCTATGTTTATGCTTCGGGAAGTTCTGATTTATATTGTGTAGAGAATGTGTTAGAAAGTGCAGCAACAGCTGATTGTAATCTATTTGGGGATTGTGATATTAATGAAGCGTTCTTGGAGAATACAGCGTGTTCTTCCGTAGCAGCGTGTGAGGTTGTAACGTGTAATGTTGATTGTCAGGATAGGACGTTAGGGAAATGCCAGGAATTGGGAGAAGAATTATACGGGGTTCCAGGAGAAGCGGTACCGTTTGAGGAGTATGATGCAATCTGTAGCCCCGGATGTTGTGTTTTAACATCTCCAGGCGGTGATCAGACGTGCCAACCGAATTTACCGTTACAATGTGATGATTTGGCAACAAAAAAGGGGTTTGATATGAGTTTCCTGCCAGGGGTTGTAGGTGCTTCCTGTATTAACAGTTGTGGAGCAGATGTGGAGAAAGGAAATTTAGTGGTTACAGTTGTTAATGATGAGGGTGATGGTGTTGTGGCGAGTGTTTCGCTGGTTGGTTTTACTGAAATTGCAGAATCAAAAGGAAACGGCGTATATGAATTTAGTGAATTAACTCCATCAACGTATGTAGTGAAAGTTTCAGCTGCAGGATTTGGTAGTGAAAGTGTCTCTGTGATTGTGGAGGGGGAGGTTACGGAAGTTAGTGTGGTGTTAAGTCCAGTTGAGGGTGTTGGTTCTATTTCTGGAGTTGTGAATGGAGAAGGAGAGCCGTTGAGTGGGGCAACGGTCTTTGTGCAGGGAGGAGGAATTGAGGAAATTGCAACGACTTTAGGAAATGGTGCGTTTAGTTTTGATAACTTGGAAGCAGGAAGTTATGTGGTGACGGCAAGTAAAGTTGGTTATAAGAGTTTGTCACAGCCAGTGTTGCTGCAGGAAGGTGCTGAGAAAGTATTAACGTTTGATTTAGAGGAAACGTCATTAGAAGGAGTTACCGTTACAGCGTTTGTAGAAGGGAATGCACAACCTGGGGTTTCAGTGTTTGTGGATGGGAAGTTTAAAGGGAAAACAAAATTTCAAACGGATGGTAGTTTATTCATTCCGTTTTTGGAAGAGGGAGAGCATACGTTCTTTGCAACATTTCAAGGAGTGTATGAATCTGGGGAAGAAGTGTTTGAAGTGGAAGGTGGAGAGGAGCAAGAATTTGAGCTATTTCTGAAGAAAACGTTTGGTGAATGTAGTTTTGGACAGCCAAATGACCATAAAAATGTTGAAGTGTTTGCGTTGGAACATGTGTTGGGGAAGGAACAAGTAGGGTTGGTGTGGGAGACACCGTGTCCAGAAGTGGTAAGTTATTTGGTTGAGAAACAGGAAGTTGGTAGTGAAGCGGTTGAACAGATGTCGTTTTCTATTGGCCAGACAGAGTATATTGATGCAGATGTGGAATGGGGAACATCATATGTGTACAGAATAAAAGCGTATTATGTTGACGGCTCTTCTCCGCGTTATTCAGAGCAGTGGAATGAACAGACCATTGTGATGGGAAGTGCGGAGTGTGAGAATGGGTTCTTTGAGACAGGTGCAGGGCATTCGTTTTGTCAAGCCGGTAGTGAGAATAAGAAGACGGTTTTTACGTGTAGTGCGGAGAATCAAGTTATTCCGCAGCAGCAATGTGCAGATGCTCCGGGAGAGTTGTTTTATTGCAGTCCAATTATAGAGTTCACAGCGGGTTGTAAGAGCGATAGTGCATGTTCCTTAGCAGGAACACCGTTTGGGTTGTTTAGCACAGAAGAAAGTTGTTATGGAGTAGAGGCGAGTGCGGCAGTTAGCGGAGGGGCAGCGAATTATTGTTATTACGATGCAGCTGCGGTTGAGGTTAGTACTGTTGTTAACCAGTGTGTAAGTTGTGCAAATGTGGAAAGCTGTTTCGATTATCAAAGCGAAGATGCGTGTGGCGTTAACTCCTGCTTAAGTGAAGTGTGTAAGTGGGTTGAGGGAGCGTCTTCTCCAGAGTTAGTTGATTACAGTTTATTTTATTCCAGTTATAATGAGGAATCGCTGTTTGTTGGAGAGGAAACGGGGGCGGGTTATTGTGTGCCGGAGGAGAAATATGAAGAAACAGATGCCTGTGGTTTATGTAGCGCAGGTTCAACGTTATTTGAAAATTATTACTGTACTGCTGATGTCTGTTCCAATTTAGGGGCGTGTTATTCTGAGAATAGTTTGAGTGAGTGTAATGAGTGTCAGGAAGTTCCAACAGGAAGTGTTAGTTGTGAGACCTACGTAACGGAGCAGGAATGTAACGGTGTAGGTGGCAGTAGTAAGGATGCATATGAACGAATCACGCGATCTGCAGATAGTTGCAGTTGGGGTGCATGTGTCTGGGAAGGATTAGAGAATGGAGCAGGGCAATGTGTGAAAGATGGTGACGCTGATGGGGCAAATGATTGTTTAACAATCCCGCAAGGGGGAAATGCGGCAGCTTGTAGAGCTGACGTAACACCACCAAGTACTTCACTGAGTGCAGCGGAAACGGCAATTGTTTCAATTGGAAAACCAGAGTTAACGTTTGTGGGAGATGACTCTTCAGAGAAGTTGTTACAGCAAAATCAATTAGGGGAGTTGTGGTATTGTGTTACGCCGCTGGGAGTGGACACCTGTACCAGTGAGCATTTTGAAGTTGTTCCGTATTCTGGTAATTTAATTACAGAAGAGTTGGTAATTGATGTTACTGATTCAGATTTCTTTGCAGATGGTGTTGCGGGTGAGACATATTTACTAAAGTTCTTTTCGAAAGATATTTACTCAAACCAGGAAGATGTACAGGAAGTGTATATTTACGCAGATTTAGTGTTACCGTCGTTTACGATTGGTGATGAAATTACAATAAATGGTGATGTGGCAGATCTAACGGTGTTCTTAGAGGATCTGAATGAACCAGTAAGTTGTACATTTACATTGGAGCCGATTATTGGGTTTGAAAGTGTGAAGACGGTTACAGTTCCACGAGATGCACAGGTGAAGTCAGCGACGTTTACTGGTTTACAGGGAGTAAGTTATGACTTAAGCGTTGAATGTGAAGATGATTTTGCAAATGTTCATAGTGAAAGTAAGAAGTATGTGTTTAATTATGATCAATCCATTTCTTTAATTAATCCGCCGTTCTTAGGAGCGATTGCCCAGAATGCTGTGCAGTTTGAAGTGTCTACCGTCGTTGCGTCACAATGTGAGTTGTATGAAACCGCAACCAATACGTTGTTGGGCGTATTTGCAACGAATGAAGAAGGGAAAAGTCATTTAACAGAACCAGTTGGTGGATTATTTGAGGGAGAGTATGCAGCGGAACATAAAGTTCGATGTGTTGAGGATTTATCGGGAAAGGAAGCGGAAGCGTATTTCCATTTCTTTGTTGATTTTACACCCCCACAAACATTGATTACCTTACAGGAAGGAAGTCATGTTGCTTCTCCTACAGAGTATGGGTGGGAGGTGTCGTTTATTGACAGTGCTGATGTGAGCTTTGTGTGTGATGCCGGAAATGGTGGATTTGCCTGTGATGAGACGCTGTATTGTTTGGGAGAAGGATGCGAATTAGCATCTAGCCCAGGGTATGTTACCTATGAAGCGCCGTTTACTGTTACTGAGACAACGGAAATTTGTTATTACTCAACTGATATTGGCAATACACCATTTCCGTTTGTGACTTGTGGAGATATTTTAGTTGAGGGAGCTGGTGTGACGTTAGAGAAACCAACGCCATACATGTTTGTTGGAGAAGTATGGGGTGTGAGTAATGAACCGGTGTTTGAGTGGCAATTCTTTACCAAAGTGCCAACACAGGAATGTGCGTTTGACTTTACTGAGAATATTGATGTTGAAACGATTGAACCGTTTAAGAAATTGCAAAATGTTGGGGGGAAATATCTGTTTGAAGGATTCCCTGGCGAGGTGATTAGTGCGTATGGAAGTGCTGGTGGCGTGAAGACGTTATATGTGCAGTGTGCGAATGCGTTTGAATTAGTAGGAAGTCCACAGAAGATGCATTTGGAATATGATCCTACAGCGCCTTCGATTTTGAGTGTGGGGGCGGAGCCAAATCCTGTGCTTGAGGGAATTACAGTATTGTTAAGTGTGGAAACGGATGATAAGTCAGTGTGTAAGTACAGCGACGTTTCTAACGGTGGTGGTAGCAAGGAATATCAAACCATGGAATTTTCATTTCCGGGAGAGGAAGAAGGAGTGATGTATATTGGTCATGAAGATATTTTCTGGTTAAGTGTAACCCAGCCACAGCAGGAATTTACGATTGCAGTGCAATGTATGAACGGGGCGGGAGATTTATCAGAGGTTGAGGAGATAGGGTTCTTTGTGGATTATACTGCTTTGGGAAGTATCTTGTCGTTGTTACCTGATGGATATACAGCTGCGACGAATGTTACGCTGCAAGCAGAGACGAGTAAAACAGGTTGGTGTGAATATAAAGTTGATGAAGAGTATATTGTGTTTGCTGAAACAACTGGAAAGACACACTCTCAACCAATTGGCGCTGCTGATGAAGGGGAGTATATTTTCCCGGTACAATGTACAATGGGTGACCATACAGTGCCTGGCGTGATTGATTTTGTGGTTGATAGAACCGCTCCAGTGATCTCGGAAGTGGAGGATTATACATATAGTTGTGGTGCTGATGAGTTAAGTGTGATGGTGTATTCCGATGAAGAAAATATTAGTCAGTACTTCTATGATGTGTTTGAGAAAGGAAGCAAGTTTGTAGGAACAAATGGCTCTTCCGTGGCAAGTGGTTCGTTGTTAAGTGATACAGTAAGTGGAGAGCTACCATTAAAGATTCCAACTGATGATTTAGAAGAGAATAAAAGTTATTTTGTGAAAGTGGGTGCGATTGACGCGGCGGGGAACTTAGGTAAAGTAGTGCAGAGTGATGGGGTTACTATAACGGATGCAGATCATGCTGGTTGTGAGGAAGATGGTGGTTTAGGGGTTACGTTTGAAAGTTTAACGAATGCATCGTGTACATCGCAGAGTATCGCATTAAAATGTAGTGATAGTGCCGGATGTGGTGTGATTGAGTATGGCACGAGTGGAGACTCGGCTTCTTGTGTTGCTGAGAAAGCATATACTGGGCAGAATATTCAATTTGAAGAGGCAGGCTGGTTATGTTATTATGTAGAAAGTTACTCTGGAGAGAATGCTAGTGGTAGTACGTTAGTACAGTTTGACGATGAGGATGGTGACGGGATCCACGATAGTTGTGACTTGTGTGAAAACACAGATTCGGGAAAAGTTGTTGGGAGTAATGGTTGTGCTGATGGGCAACTTCCTCCAGATAAGCAGAAAGAGGACAAAGATAAAGATGGTTTACCTGATGCATGGGAGAAATTATATGATGCAAATGGTTGTGAGTTGTCTCTATTGAGTGCAGATTCTGACGATGATGGTATTTCGGATGCAGATGAAGATTATGATCAAGACGGTTACAGTAATTTCCAGGAATATCAAGTTGGTTCCGATCCATGTAATGATGATTCGTATGATTTAAGTGACTCTCAATTCCCGAGCGGCGATAGTGGCACGGGGGGAGTTGGTAAGAGTGGTGGTGCTGACGTCGTAGCGTGGGTGTTCTTGATTGTTGGATTATTGTTAGTGCTAGGTGGTGTTGGCTACTTAGTATATTACTACAAGTACGCTCCTTCAAGGGGAAAAAGAGGTGTACCTGTGAGGCCGAGAGTAGGTGTTGCACGTCCTGTTGTAATGCAGAAGAAAAAGAGTGTCTTTGACACATTGTTTTCTGGGTTGCAGCGGAAGAAACGTGATGTGACAAAAGATCGGTCTCGCAGGTCTGTTTTCTCCGAGTTCAGTTCGGATTCAGCGAGGATTCCACATGTTGATGCGGCATTACGGGGAGAAAGGAGTCATGAGCGATTACATAGTTTAGCGAAGAAGTATGTTAAGCATAAAGAAGATATTAAACCAGGATTACGAGCGGGTGAGAAGAGTGTGTTTGCGCGGTTAGATAGTATTGCGAAGCAATCGTCGCCGAAGGATGTGAAGAAGGTTGTAAGTAAAAAGGAAGCGAACGATATTTTTAGCAAGCTAGAAAAGATAAGTAGGAAGAGGAAGAAGAAATGAACACCCGAGGAATGGCGATCGGCCAGGTGTTTATTTTTATCGTTGCTGCAATTACGTTTGCACTGATTATGATTTTTGGTGGAAAAGCAATTGTTGATTTTATCGGTCAGGGGGAACAGGTAGAGTTTGTACAATTTAAGACAGATGTAGAAACCTCGGTGCAACAAATTTATACTGAGTTTGGCGCGATTCGAGAGAAAGAGTTTAGTTTGCCGCCTTCGTATGAGCAAGTGTGTTTTGTTGATTTAGATTATGAAAATGAAGAGAGTGTTGTGTTGTTACGTGGGAAAGATCCGGTAGCGGCGGATGCATGGCAAACGGCAATGGAAGAGGGGGGGTATGGCGGTTTTGATGTGAATGTGTTTTTAACGCCGACAGCTCCCAATCCAATAAAAGTTCATCCGATCAAGATGGATAATGGTTTTTTATGTGTTGATGTCGTGCAGGGGGAATTTACAATTCTGCTTGAAGGAAAAGGAGACCATACGTTTCTGTATACAAAATGAATAGGAATGGGCAAGTAGCGATTACATTTAATTGGGTGTATGTGTTGATAGCGGGAGCGGTCATTCTGATGTTTTTTGTTGGGATTGTGGTGAAGCAGAAAGCTGTTTCAGAGGAGAGGTTGAATACGGAAGTGTTGCAAGTGTTGGATTCAATTTTTACTGCAGCAAGTGTGTCTGATAAAACGCGGAATTTTGTGAAAATTGGTGGTCTGGGGAAAGAAGAGGTGTTTTTTCGCTGTAGCGATGGAGTGACAGAGTTTGGTGTTACGGGGAAGAGTTTTACGAAGGAGAATGCGATAGATCCGATTTTTGCACCTAGCTCGGTTAAGGCACCGCGGTTAATTTTGTGGAGTTTACCATATAATATGCCATTTAAAGTGGTTGATTTTTTGTTGGTAACGTCTTCGAATACAAAGTACGTCGTGTATGGAAAAGGGCCGTTTGTGTCAGAGTTTATTACGGCCACTGATGATAATGATGAGTTGTTGCAGATTGATGCCAGCGTTGTTGATGGAATAGATAGTGTGGATCCAGGAAAAGCGTTTGCAGTTCGGATAGTTGATACGGATGGTGTTGGTTTGAAAGAGATGCCTTTGGAGTTAGCGGATTTTGACGATAGTAAAGTGACGGGTGTTTCTTTTGTTTCCGGTGGAGTACAGTATTACAAGAAGCAAGGGAGTGGCTGGGTGAAGAAGGGAAAAGTGTTGCCGATCGTTGCGATGGATGAAGAGAGGCAGGCAGCGAAGTATGCAGCTATTTTTGCAGCAGGACCAGAGGAGTATTGGTGTGGTATGCAGAAGGCGTTTGAACGATTAGAATTATTGGATGAAGTGTATACAGGAAAAGTTGGGGAGATGGTTTTAGCTGAAGAGAGTGGTGTGTGTGCGACGTTATTAGCGCCAGGCGATAGTATTGGAGAAGCGATGGAGAGTCATAGTATTGGCGTGAAGCAATGTTTAGCGTCGCTTGACGTGCAACCGGAAGTGTGCAGTGATTTGATGGCACATGCTTCTGCTGTTTCCTTTGCCAATGAAGAGTTATCGGTAAATAGTTGTATTACGTTATATTAAGATGAAAAAAGGCCAAGTTCATATGTCGGAGACGATTGCAGTACTGTTTATTTTCTTTGTTCTAGTGCTGTTTGGGTTGGTGTTTTATTTTAAGTATACAAGCATCGCAGTACAAGAGCAGGAAGAAGAGTTGTTTGCAAAAAGAGCGATTGATGTTACGACTAAGACCATCTTTTTACCTGAGTTATTGTGTACGAAAGGAGTGTATGAATCAGAAGATTTCTGTATCGATATGATGAAGTTACGTTCGGCAGATGAGGTGTTTGAACAGCATATGGCTGATTATTATTTTGAAATGTTTGGCTATGCGAACATTACTGTTGCAGAACTGTATCCGGCAGTTGGGGAGACGGATTGGGTGTTATATGAACGGATGAAGCCGAATTTTACACGTAGAGATAGAACGTTCTTTGTCGTTGCGTTAAAAGATCAGACAGAAGGTGTAGGAATAAACCCGTCATATGGGTTTGGCTATGTGACTGTTGAGGTGTTTTCATGAAGAAAGGTCAGATGGAGATGATTGGACTTGTTATTATTGTGATACTTATTACATTAGGTATGTTATTTATGGCGTTATTTGCGTTGAATGATGATCCAGAGAAGAAAGTGTTTACCAGAAAGGAATTAGCGTCAAGCACGATGGCTGCCCTTATGAAGACGACGGCTTTTTGTAACGGTGGGTTACCGGAATTTGAGAAGGATTTGTTAGAGGATTGTGCCGGAACGAATACAGTGTATACGTGTGAGGGAATGGATAGTTGTGATTTTTTAGATATGAAGATTTCTGAATTGTTGGATGAAACGGTGGGGGCATGGGGGAAGACGTATGAATTTGAATCGGTGTCGGTTTCTAATGGTGAAGCGTTATTGCATATTTGGGATGAAGAAAGAGGGGATTGTCAGCGGCAGGAGAGGGATACGTCCGGGGAGTTTTATTTGCCTGCGAAGAGTGGTTTGGTGAGAAGTGTGTTGTATATTTGTGAATAAATGTAATATGTCAGCTTGCACGACACTATTACGGCAACTTCCTGAATCTTTTTTCTTCTACATCACCGTCTATCAGAAATTTTCAATTTCTGGGACATTCCAAAAATCTTTGATTTTTGTTATGTGCCTCCTTTAGTAAAGCAGACATATTACTTCTGAGCGGAGGAAAGGTTTATATATGGTTTTTCTCTTCTGTAAGTATCATATAAGAGGTGACGATGATGGTTTTCAATAAAAAAGGGCAGGGCTTATCCTTAAATGTAATTATTGTTGCTGCGTTAGCATTAATTGTTCTTGTTGTGTTAGTTGCAGTGTTTGCTGGAGAGGTAGGAGATAAGACTGATAAGATCAATAAAGCGAGTCAAGCGGAATTGGTTAAGTTACAAATAACATACGGGCAGTGTCAACCAGCGACTTCTGATCAAAATACGTTCTTAGAAGCATACAGTGTTGCTGAATCTGATGGAGATAAGGATGTTGCAGTTGCAGATTTTGAAAAGAAAATTAGCGATTGTAAAGCATTAAGCGATGACAAAGCGACATGTGATACTGCTGGGTGTAAGTGGAAGTAAGAATGAAGCAAGGTAGTGCAAACATGTGGTGGATTATCATTGGAGCTGTGGTAGCTCTGGTGGTAATGGTCGTGTTAATGGTGATTTTTACTGGGAAGAGCAATACGTTAGAAATTGGGCTGCTTGATTGTGCTTCGAAAGGCGGCACATGTAAAGAAGCTGCAGCCTGCACAGCAAGTGGCGGTTCAGTGTCTAGCGCATTTACTTGCTCTGATGAGGCAGAATCATGTTGTTTTGAGGGTAAGAAACTGAAGAGTAGAGGCGAAGAATGTACTAAGAATAGCGACTGTTTAAGTAATAATTGTAAGATTCTTGGTTCAGGCCAACCGGGAACATGTGAGGGGTGATTGGAATGATGTTCCTTTCACGTTCTGGGAGAACTCAGATTGAAACTATTGTGTTGTTAATTATTGCAGTGATACTTGGTGCTGCATTCATTTTTGCGGTTGTAAAGATGGGGTTGTTTCAATGAATACTCGGGGAATGGCGACGTGGCAGATTGTATTAATTATTTTAGCACTGATTTTTATGTTTTTGTTGATTGCGTTTAGCGGAGTATTGGGAGAAAGAATTGAAAGTATTGCAGATAATTTGTTGGGGTTTTTGGATTAATGGCGCAGGGTTTGCTTGAAGTATTACGAAATGTTGTGGTTGCGGTTGCGGGGCTAGCTATTTTAGCATGGTTAATTTGGGGTTTAGTTGGCGATACTGAGAATGTGGTTTTGGACAATACAGAAGTGGACGATTCTATCTTTTCATATGGAGAGGACGAATTAGTAGGGGAAAAACCAGAAATCCCGAAGGGACATCAAATTGCGATTGATGGTTTAAAGAAGACCATGGAAGAGATGAAGGGAAGCAGTGCAACACAATGTTTTGCAAACTATGGGGGTTTACCCGAGCTTGGTGAGGAGGGGACAGGATTGTCATTGGTTTCAATTGATGATGGAACGAGGGTTGTTGTTACGGGTGGTAAAGGAGGAAACCAAGAAGTGGCGTGGTTTGAGTTGGAAGATCTTAAGCCGTGTGTCGTTGCAGGACCAACAGCACAGTTTTTTTATGAGGATTTCTTGAAGTTAGGTGGGACGTATGACGGCAAGGATACTAACAGGTACTTTACAGGGGTTGCTGCAATTACAATTCGTTCTGATGGAGATAATACAATTTATTATGGACAAGGAGAGGACGCAGTTGAGTTTAATGATAATGGTTGGTTGTTTAAGGCAGATGATGGCCGTGTTTGTTTCTTGCCGACAAAGTCAGAAACATTTGGGGACTGTGATGGTGATGGTCTGTTAGATGAAGAATGTTTAAATGGTGAGGATGCAGTTGAGAGTTTGCCTAACAAAGTTGGAAAAGGACAATTACCCCACTGTTTTGATAAAGGAAAATATGACTGGGTTGAGGTTGAATATACAAAGTCCACAGTTCCTCGTGTTGTTGTCCAAAAATGCTATAGTGGAGGCTGTAGTACATTTAAGAATAGATGTGATAATACGTTTGAAAATGCTGATGTTGGGGATAATTGCCGGTTACTGATTACCTCAGAGGATCAGGGATGTGGATATGTTGCAATTACAGATGGTTCTTCAATGGATTTTTTTGAGAGCGATTTAGAGCGAGATTTACAATTTCTTGGTGAAGGGACACTTTTCAAGAGTGATAATACGAGAACTTCAGTGATTGATGAGAAATTAACATGCAAAAGTGGGGTGTGGCATAGTGAATAGAAAGGGCATGATTATGGGAGTTATAGTTGCAATAGTTATGGCTCTCATTGCAATGGCGATTATAATGGGTTTAAGTTCAAAGTCGTATGCAAAAGCGGCGGAGAAAGCGCCAGATGCAATTTGTAAAGAAAGTATTCGGTTGCGAGCACAGCATGCTCTTACTGCAGAGACAGATTTAGCAAGTATTGAGATAAAAATACCTAACCAATGTGAAGTGCAATCTTTTTTGGATATTAAAGGAAGTAAAGATGAAGTGCAGGAATTCTTTGCACGACAAATGGCAAAATGTTGGGATAGATATGGTGAAGGGAGGTATGAACAAGCGTTAGAGGATAGTGATGTAAAATACTTGCCAAAATTACTGGGAATGACCGAGAACCAATGTCAAGTGTGTTACGTCATGTTGGTTGAGAGAGAAAGTGAGGGGGGTTCTATTACTGCAGAGGACTTCGCACACTATCTCCGTACGGAGGAACATTTTGATTACAAAGAAACGTATATGGATTATTTCCAATTTCATGGGGGCCCTGGTAGAGTGGCCGTGGTAACGCCCGAGATTGAGACGGGTGTTACATATGCTATCTCGTTTATGGCGAAAAATGATGACGGTGACGATGAATGGTTGTCTGCATTGGGGAAAGCGACAGGCGGTGTTGCGTTGGGAGCAGCGACAATTGCTTGTACTGCGGTTACAGGGGGTGTGTGTGGGGCTGGTGCACTGATTATTGGGCTGGGAACGAGTGCAGCATTAATTGATGCAGGGTTAAGTGAGGCGGAAGCAGCGGAAGCAATTAATACGTATGTTGTTGATAAAATTTACAAGCACAATGATAGGGACACAAGTATTGTAATTCTTGACACGTTAGAAAGAACGCAACAACATTGTTTCAGTGATTACGAAAGAACATGAGGTGAATTATGATGAAAGGAAAAAAAGGATACTCACAGTTGTGGTGGATTTTGGGAGTGGCTATTTTAGTGATTGTCGTTATTGTTGTGTATTTGTTATTTTTTAATCAGGGAATTGACAAGGGTAAAGGAGTGATTGATGACCAGTTTGATGGTTTAGGAGACAGCGATGGCGATGGTGTGAGGAACTCGTTTGATAAATGTCCCCAAACGCCTGGGGAAGCGGAATTTGATGGATGTACTGCCGGACAGGGAGGGGAGGCAACAGGATAATGAATAAACGAGCAGCGATTATGATTAATGTATTGGTAGCAGTTATTGCTGCGATTATTCTAGTGTTATTGCCGGCAGGATGGATTTATGAGAAAGTTGCTGGTGCTGTTTCCACTCAAGCGACCGACAATTTTTATGAGTTTGGCCAGTTTATTGTTGATTATACTGATACCTCTCCTAATGATTTACCCGACGATTTCGTGTTAATTATGGATAAAGAAACGATGATTGTGTTGTATCCCTGGTCCCTTTCGGAGTTGGAGGGAAAATATGTTACTGTAGATCTGTTGTATCCCAAAACGGTTAAACCGAATACATTTTACGGCCCGATAAAAGCAACTGTTGATTTGCCGTATCCACAAGAATCCTGTAAGGGGGAGCCTTGCTTGGTGCTTTGTGTTGATTATGAAATTGAGGATGAGGGAAGTAACCCCTTGGTCCGATGTGGAGAAATAAAGAAGCCAGTCGTTTTGGAAGGAATTGAAGTTGTTGGTATATGGAGTGTTATTCGTGAAGAAGATGATCCCCGGCGCATTCCTGTTATTGTAGAAGACACCAATAAAGGGTTAGTGATTCATGGTGGAAGTAGTACGCCAGTAAGTGGATGAGGAAGCAGATGAACAAGCGTGGAACGAGTTTAGTATTATTGTTATTTGAAATGGTTGTTGTTGCGCTAGTTATTGGTGGCTTGTTCTTTATGGCGGACCGTTTTGTTGAATCCGAGGCAATTCCTGTAGCAAATTTAGTGCATGACATGGAGATGATGGTCAATACTCTTGTTGGTACGCCGGGAGATGTAATTATAGCGTATCCCCATGATGTTTCTCAATATACATTTAGTCTACGACAAGAGTCAATTACGGTAGTGGGCGAGGATACTAGAGAGGAAATACAACGATCATTGTTATTCAGACTGCCAGAATGCTATGAGGCGATTGGTTTCGTGGAAAGGGCGGAGAAGGTCTGTTTTGAGAAAAAATCAAGCGTTAAGAACGGCAAGAGGAAAGTGAAAATAACGTTGGAGGAGTGTGGTGCATGAATCGTAAAGGGCAAATAAGTGAATATGAATTTACAAAAGAGGCAGTGCATTTACTTATTGCTCTATTTCTCATAGGGTTGATTTTGGGTGCTTTCGTTGCACTGGAAGTGAAGATGGAGGCACGGTTTACAAATGTTGACCCAGAAATGAAAGCAGAATTTGTGACACTGCGATTTGCGAATATTCCAGAATGCTTTGCGTATGAAGATCCTGTAACGGGGAGAGTGTACCCTGGTGTTGTAGATATAGAAAAATTTACTGAGGGACAGTTGTTTGATTGTTATCATACTGCCGAGGTAAAGGAAGAAGGGGTGAAAGAGTTTAATTTTCGGTTGACGTTTTCCGAGCGTGAAGGGGAGTTAATAACAAACCATTATTATCACAATAATGCGTTTGTGTTATCACGGGAAGTATTGGTGTTAGAAGAGGGTGTTATGAAACCAGACAAATTAATTATATTCGTGCAGGTGAATGTTTAAAGATGTGGTTTACAGGTAAAAAGGGGGATGCAACAACGTTTGACACTATTTTTATGATTCTGTTGACGTTTTGGGTACTGTTTGTGTTTGGTTTTCTTATTTTACCTTCGAGTTCGGAGAAAGGGGGAGATGGAGCTTTAGATAAGGTATTGTCAGTGGATGATTATTTGGTGTTTGAGCGTGGGCAAGTTGAACAAGGGAAAGTGTTAGATAAAGAGAGCGTTGAGAATAATATGAAGGTTACCCGGCGAAAAGGTTGTTTGCTAAGTGGAAATTATAACTTATGTAAAGTCGAAGGTAGTGTGCTGCAGGGAACGAAAGATTTTGAAGATGATGAATAAGAAGGGGAGTATCCTGTACTGGATTATGATTGCGGCGCTTATAGCGAGTGCTTTTTTGGTGGCAGTGGTCTTTAAGACAGACTTCACAGCGCAGCCGAAAGGTGTGTGGCAAGAAAGTTATTTAGGAGTAGTGCAGGAAACAGAGAAAGAGTTGTTATTGATGGACTCTGCAGTGTATGAAGTGAGTAGGGAAGCTGCTGGAGAAGTTATTGTAGATATTGGTGTTAATGGTTTAGGGTGTGGTGTCGTTGATGGCATTCCTGTGTTGAAATTCTCCGGTTGTTTAGAGAATATTGATGAGAAGTTTGTTGATGTATTTAGTACGAAGGTTTTGGGGTATTCAGAAATACTTATTGATGGAAATGATGTTGTAGGAATTAGCGAGGAGAAGAAGTTCATTGGCTCAGCATTGGAAACAATCCCAACGGAAGAAAGTGGTCTGGGTGCACCGGATTATGATTTCTTTTTAACGAAGCCGTTTTACGTTAGCTATAAATATCAACCGCATTTTAGAATTGCGTTGGATGAACGGATTGTTGAACTAGAGAGTGTAGTGAAGACTGCAGATGATTTAGTGTTTTTCTGCCATAAGGAAGAGAAATTACGGGCATGCCTGGATGATTTGAAGCCAGAAGAGTGGCGATATGGGCCGTGCCATGCGCCAGATTATGGTGATGCGGGCAGAGAAGTGGCGTTCTGTGTTGGGTTAGGAGATGAAGATTTCTCATTTGCAGTGGATTTTTCGTGAATTAATAGCCTACTTCAGATACCATAATCCTACACTTCGTATAGGAACATGGTATCTTGCGCCTGGCCATGCCATCACTATCTTCGACATTGATGACAATGATGGCACAGACGGCTATTAATTCACTTGTTGTATAGCTTTAATTATCTAAAATCTTATAAACAAGATCGGTTGTTATTTTTGTATGTTTAAGATTCCTTTTGCTGATATTAAAGAGAAGATTGTTGCTAGTGGTAAACTCGGCAGGGAAGAGTTTGAGAATAAGGTCAAAGCGAAGATTAGCGAACTTTCTGGTTTAATCAGTGAAGAGGGAGCAGCCCACATTATTGCTAATGAATTGGGAGTGGAGTTAGTGCCGCAGAATGGTAATAAGTTAAAGATTAAGGAAGTCTATGCGGGTATGAAAAATATTTCTACACTGGGGAAAGTTGTGAGGAAGTTTGATGTGCGAGAATTTGCGAAAGGAGATAGCACCGGAAAAGTGTGTTCTATTGTTCTTGGCGATGAAACGGGAACGATGCGAGTGGTGTTCTGGAATGATCAAGTTGATTTATTAAAAGAGGTTAAAGAGGATGATGTGTTGCAGGTTGTTAATGCGTATGTGAGGGATAATCGAGGCACTGCAGAAATCCATTTAGGGGATAAAGGGGATATTGTCGTGAATCCGGAAGGAGAAACGGTGAATGTGGTCAGGAGTACGTTGACTGCAGCGCGTAAGAGTATTAAAGAGTTAGCAGGAGGGGAGCAGGGAGTTGAGTTGCTGGGAACAGTCGTTCAGGTCTTTGATCCTCGTTTCTGGAATGTTTGCCCTCGGTGTAATCGAAAAGTTATGCCGGAAGGAGAAGTGTACAAGTGTAATGATCATGGGGAAGTTACGCCAGGGTTTTCGTATGTGATGAATGTAGTGTTAGATGATAGCAGTGGCACA
Source organism: uncultured Methanosarcinales archaeon (assembly GCA_964344235.1). GTDB lineage: Archaea > Nanobdellota > Nanobdellia > Woesearchaeales > GW2011-AR9 > CAYFMJ01. Next base: position 163,486 of record CAYFMJ010000001.1, read on the forward strand.
ATCCGTGGTGTGTTTTGGAAGAACCAAACACTTACGTTGTTAGGGAAAAGCGATGATGATTTAGTTGCGTATAAGGATAACCCTGCATCGTTTGAAGATGTGAAGACTGATCTGTTAGGGGAGCAGTTTAAGTTAACGGGAAGAGTGCAGAAGAATCAGATGTTTGATCGGTTAGAATTTGTCGCGCAAGTGGTAGAGAAAGCGGATCCAGCGGCAGAGATTAGTCGGTTGGAAAGTAATTCTGGATAGTTTTTTCATATTCTGGGAAGTAATTGTTTATTATTTTGAGGTTGAATGTTTTGAGTATTGCAGAAAGTGGCTCTCGGTCAAGCAGGAATTTGAAGGATGCTTTAAGTAAGGGGATTCTTTCGTATTGTGAGAGGTAGTTTGGATCTATAGTAACAGCGAATTGTTTGTTTTCTATAATTACTGTGAATGTATTGTTATTTTGTGTTATTTGCATGAATGAGAGGTAGTGTAAAGACATAAATATTTTTTGTTATTCTTTTGTGTATGTTATTTCACACGCATATTTTGTTGGGGATTGTGTTGTTTTTGTTGATTGAACCGTTTTTAGTAGGGAATTATGTGGTGTTCTTTTTGTTAGTGTTGTTAGGTGCTGTGTTACCGGATATTGATTCTGCGAATAGTAAGATTAACCGGTGGAGTGGGATAATTGGGATTGTGATTGCGTTTTTCTTTAAACATCGAGGGCTGTTTCATTCGTTGTTCTTGCATGTCGTATTGTTTTTTATTGTGGGATCTGTGTTTTCGTTCTATTATGCAACTGCATTATTTATCGGGTATGTCGCGCATATGATTGGTGATGGAGTTACTCTACGAGGAGTAGAGTTGTTTTATCCGTTCTCTAAATTTAAAATTAGAGGCCCTGTTCGGGTAGGTGGATTCTTTGAGGGAGTTGTATTTATTGGATTGGTGGTTGTGATAGTGATGAAAGTGTTTGGGTAAACACCGTTTTTTGGAAAAGTTTATGAAACACCACTCGACAGTGGTCATATGGGAAGATATTTGCCGGAACGGATTGTGGATGGAAATCGCTTAGTCTATACTACGACTCTTGTTGGAACTGAAGGGCGATTGGATGACCTAGTTGGTATTCTGTGTGAGAGACTAAATTATTATGATGGGAATCCACAAATTCATTTGAGAAGAGGAAATCGCGCCCGTGATCGTTCAGAACTCGTGTATGTGTACTGGACGGTAAAAGATCCTTCTGTCGTTGAATTTGATGTATATAGTGTACCTGACTCAACTCCAAAACGTAAAAAAGACCATAGGAAAGAATGGATGCGTACCCTCGGCTTGTTAAATGTGTTGCTTGGACAAGCAGGGTATACAATGAAATTTGTTGATAATGAAGAAGTTCGTGCTCGATTTAGTAGTGTTGTTTCAGAACATGGTCCACGAAGAGATTTCTGATTTTTAGTTGGTTGTTTTAAGTAAAGTTTAATAAATGGATTTTTCTTATTTTGAACTATGAGGAAAAAAGAGAAAATAATTATTGAATTTTTGAGGAAGAGGTATCAAGCAAAAGTTATCATTATTGTTGGGTCAAGGGTTGTCGGTGACTTTAAACCGAATAGTGATTGGGACATTTACATATTTACCAATAAAAAGCTGCCTAAAGAGACACTCAAACAATTCTATAATGCTTTACCAAAAGGGATTAAAGATGAAGATTTAGATGTTTACAAGAATTCAATGAAGAGTAGTAGTTATCCTGCTAAGTTGTGGAGGGATTTAAGGAATTCTAAAATTGTGTTGGATACTAAAGCTGGTTTTGGAAGGAAGCTAAGAAAGAGAGCTTTAGAAATTTATAGAAAAGGTCCTAAGAAGTGGACGAAATCTTATGCGCAGGGAAGGGAGTATAAAGCTAGAAGGTATGAGAAGAAGTTTGAGGATAACCTGAAGGATAAAAAGTATGGCGAGTTATTTTTAAGAATTTCTTGGCATTATACTGAGAACATTGTTGATTGGTGGTTTGGCATTAGGCAAGAGTTTTTGCTAAGGCCACAGCAAGCTTTTCCCTACATAAGGAAGATCCAAAATTTTACAGACAGTTACAAAGAGTATTTTCTGATAAAAGTAGTTATGCAAGTAAGATAGATGCATTCAAGAAAATGCATAAAATACTGTTTGAGTCTAAAGAGTTTAAGAAACTGGTTACATAAAGTGCAGCCACTCCCCACTGGACAACCACAGGTAGAGTATATAAGTGACTAGGGGTATTAAGTATATTGTAGTCGTAATGGCTGCCCCTCGCACATTGAATGATGTGTTGAAATAAGAAGGGAATACCAACGAGGTGATATATATGAAAAAAACAACTGTAGCGCAAGCTATGACAAATATGCCGGAACGGAAGTTTCGGGCAGGAGCTATTTCTGCAACTGTTTGGAAGAATCAAGCAGAAAATGGAGAATATAGAACGATTTCTTTGGAAAGAAGTTACACGGATAAAGATGGTGCGTGGAAATCTACAAATTCCATGCGTTTGAATGATTTGCCGAAAGCGAAACTTGTGTTAGAAAAAGCGTACGAGTTTCTTGTACTTGCAGAGGTATCTGCATAAGACTTAAAAAATGGAAGAGGTATGATAAAAATGTCAGAGTTGGAATTACAAATGGAAGAATTACAAGAAGAACCAAAGATTGAGGAACCACAAGTTGAGGAGGCAAAGCCACGTATTGTGGATTTACCGGGCGTTGGAGCGGCAACGGCGGAGAAGCTAGAAAGTGCTGGATATCATGATATGATGGCTGTAGCAGTTGCTTCTATTGGGCAATTATGTGAAACGGCTGGTGTTTCTGAGTCAGTTGCGAGGAAGATGATTAATGCTGCTCGTGATAGCATGAAAATGGGTTTTGTGACAGGAGCAGATGTTCTAAAGAAGCGAGAGCAAGTGTTGAAATTATCTACTGGGGCTGCGAATTTTGATGAGTTAATGGGTGGCGGTTTTGAGACTGGAGCAATCACTGAATGTTTCGGAGAATTCGGTTCGGGGAAAACGCAGGTTGGTCATATTCTTGCTGTGAATACATTACACGCTGATCCGACAGCTTCTGCAGTATATATTGATACAGAGAATACCTTCCGGCCAGAGAGAATCATTCAGTTAGCAAACGGTGTGGGGGCGAATCCAGATGATATTTTAAGCCGAATCATGGTTGCTCGTGCCTATAATTCAGACCACCAAATGTTGTTAGCTGAAAAGGTTGATGGGTTAATCACAGAGCAGGGGAAGAAGATTAAATTGGTTGTTGTTGATTCCTTAACAAGTCATTTCCGAGCTGAGTTTATTGGTAGGGGTACGTTGGCAGAAAGACAGCAGAAGTTGAATAGACATATGCATGCACTGGCGAAGATTGCAGGCTCACATAATGTGTGTGTGTACGTTACCAACCAAGTGATGGCGAAGCCGGACCAATTTTTCGGTGATCCGACTGCTTCTATTGGTGGGCATATTGTGGCGCATGCGTCGACGTTTCGAATTTACTTGCGAAAAGGTCGGAAAGGTTCGAGAGTAGCAAAGTTAATTGACGCTCCTAATTTAGCTGATGGTGAAGCGTGCTTTATGGTTGAAGAAGGTGGGTTGAGAGATATTAATTAGTTTTATTTTTTTTACTTTTTTTCCATAGTTCGCTGAAATTTATTTTAAATGACTCGACGACCTCTTTATTTTTAAGGACAACGGTAGTTGGTTTGCTGCTGGAAGCAGTGCATAATAATACTCTGTCAGGAAATATTTCAAAATTTGTAGGAGTCGTGGTATAGGGAATAAATCGGATGTCCGCTAAAGGATTGAACTTTTCTTGTGCAGATCGTGTGGTTGTGGATTTCTTTGCTTTTAGATTGAATAGAATTTGTAAACCAACATTTTTCTCTGCTCTCTTTTTATTGTACTCTAAAAAGACTTTATCTGCTTCTTTTGATGTTGTTGAAGCGCCATAGACATAGGTCATTTCTCCTTTTGGAGTAGCCTCTAGTGCTTCTAAATATGCAACCCGCATACCCGCGACACCCTCGTATTTCTCTGTCTCTTGGTTCCAGAGGGAATCAAATTGTTTCTGAAATGATTGGGCGATAGTTTTATTGTTAATTGTGATTATTGTTGGTTCTTTCTCTTGGATGGTAATGTGGGCTTTGTCTTTCTCGATAAAAATCTCTACTGGTGATTCTTCTTGGTATGGAAGGAACTTTATGTCAGCGAATTTATTGTAGTTGTTGGGGTATTTTTGGATAATCTTTTTACTATTTTGCTCGAATAATAACTTTGCATTCACTTTTTTCTTTATTCTATGTTTGCTTATGTTGTCAAAGAATTCTTCGTATGCTTTGGCGTATTGATTTTGAGCAACTCCTGCGCCGAGCACAGAGTAGCTTTCACCGGGCTTAAGATTATTATGGATTGAGGCAATAATTTCTTCAAACTTTTGGAACCCTTTTACGATAGCGGTATCCTGGTTCCATTGGATCTCAAACTGGACTCGAAAGGACTCTGCAACTTCTTTGCTATCGATGACAATCAGTAGTGGTTCTTTGGTCTCGGGGAAGATTATAACTCGGTTGTTAAAGATATTGACTGCTGATGGTGTTGTTTGAGGGATATATTTGATTTCTGCACGTGGGTTATTTTCTGGGAGAGATTGTGCCTCTCCTCTTGCGATCTCGTTGAAAATTGCCCTATCTTTATTCCTCTTTTGGCACGTTCTTTCCCAAACTTCACAAAAAAATTGTTTACTTGTTTTGATCTTGAAGGGATGCCAGTGACGAGCATTTCGTCTTCTCGTGACAATAAGTCCAGCGCGTTATAGAATGCAGTCTCTAATCCACGCAGTCCTTTGTAGACTGTTGTCTCTGATTTGTATTTTGATAATGTACGTTTTAGTTCAAGTTCTGGGAGAATTTTGCTGAGCTCCTTTTCTTGCTGTTTGATTTTAGCTTCTTTTTCTTTCATGTAATCCAGTAGTCGTTTTGGGTCAGCTGCCTCAAAGTGTTTTGTTCCTCGCTTGATGACGAAGCTAGCGAGACCTTTCTGCATGAGCTTCTCGAGAATTTCATAGATTTTGGAGGAAGGCGCTTTGGATTTTTCAACAATTGGGCCTGTTGAGGAGGAACCGAGCTCTAAGAGGGCCAAGTAGACGTTGATTTCCGATTTTGTTAGTCCGATGTCTTCAAGTATTGTTTTTAGGGCCATTCCTCCCCCTTTTGGGGTAGGCAATACTTATAAGTGTTTTGTGTTGTTAGGGTAATAGGTGCGTTCTTAGGTGTTTGTAATAGTAATAATAGCGTGAGCTATGGAGAAATACAATGAGATTCAGAAAAACATTAGGAAGTTTACTTATTGGGGCAGCTATGCAGTTTATGCCAAGTTACGCTTTAGCGGAAGAGCCAGTGGTGGCCGAACCAACTGAAGAAGCTGAACCGGAGCAACAAAGAGAATTGCGAGATCCATTTGGAGCAATCGAATTAATGGCAGGTGATGAATCAGCTACACTTGATTGGAAATTATTTGTTCCCCTAAGTGAGGAGTTAACATTGTTTAACCGATTACGGAGTACTGCGGTCTATGAAGATGCGCAAAAGTCAGCAATTAACGTAACATCATTGGGGTATAACGTTGCTGTGCCAGGGTTAGATTTGTTCGTGGAATCAGACTTGATAACTGGAAAAGGAATTGATCTACGAGCAGGAGTTCAGTACTTTGGAAAGTTTGATGACTTTAGTGTCTTCCAACTTTTCTCAATTGGTTTGCAGGGAGACCCAGATTTCAACAGTATTACAAACCTTAACTATGCTCCATCACTGACAGAGGATGTTGGTTTGTATTTTAATATTGAAAACTTTACTAATTTTGGTTTGGATGGACATAGCTTCAGTACACAACGACTCCGCGCAGGTTTTGCATTAGAAGATGTGCAATTTGGTGTGGCAATGGATCTTTTTGAAGTTGGTGAGGATGTTGCACTTGAAGACGTTACATATAATGCTGGTGGCTTCGTTCGGGTTGGGTATTGATTTTTTCTTTTTTTTTCCAAAACATTTATAATAAGTTTTTTCTTTTTTGTGAGTACGTGAAACATACAATACAACGAGTTGTCTTATTCTATGATTATTAGAAATAGTAGTGTTGTGGAATTTGGAGGAAATATTAAATGACAGAACAAGAAGCGCCTGTACGAGAAGGCGAAGAACATACGGTAAGTATTAGTGCAGTTGGCGAAAAGGGAGATGGAATTGCTCGCGTGAGCGGTTTTGTGCTATTTGTGGCTGGTGTGAAGAAAGGAGATTATGTAAAAATCAAGATTACGAAAGTCCTTAAGAATGTTGGATTCGCACAGGTTGTTGAGAAATTAGAACGACCCAAGAAAGAATCGAAATTTGCAACGGTAACAGAAGATGAGTTGCAAGAGATGGAAGATGAACCCGAAAGTCAATATGAAGAAACGGATGATTTCGGTGAGGATTTAGAGGACGAATGAGACTTTGTATTGTAGAGGCGCAGGAGAAACCAGTTGGCCTCGATTTTGGAAGTTATGCTTGTTTTGTATACGACCAACCAGAATTTAGAGCGTTAGGAATTGATTCTGCTGTTTCTGTTTTTGGAGAGATCTATCGGGTTTGGGGTGTAAACATGACGCGTCATGGTCGAGTTACTGGGTTTAGACTACGGCCTTTACAGAGTAGTGATATTAGAACGAGAATTTATGGAGAGGATTCGCCGGATTGTGAAGCGAGAGATCTCAAAATATATTCTTTGGATCATTTATTCTCGCTTTCTTAACAAGATTTAAATACGTCAAGTTTCTTTTTTTGTAAGAGGTGTATGATGTACGTTGCATGGTTTAAAGATTTGAATAAAGATTCTATTCCCGTAGCTGGTGGGAAAGGTGCTAATTTAGGAGAGATGTTTAATCTTGGCTTGCCCGTTCCAGGGGGATTTGCGGTTACGGCACAAACGTATAAAGAATTTATTGAGAAAACAGGTTTGAAGCAGAAGATTTCTGGTTTGTTAACGGGGTTGGATGTGAATGATACAAAGAAGTTACAGCACACTGCAACGGCTATTCAGAAAGTAATTTTAGATACTCCTTTGCCAGAAGAGATGGCGGAGGAGATTAAAGATAGTTATGAGTTGTTAGGTTCTGGAAAGGAAGCGCATTCTCTTGTTGAAGGAGAAGAAGTGTTTGTGGCAGTACGAAGTAGTGCAACAGCGGAAGATTTGCCAAATGCATCTTTTGCAGGGCAGCAAGCGACGTATTTGAATATTAAAGGAAAGGATAATGTCGTAGCAGCTGTGCATGCATGTTGGGCTTCGTTGTTTACAGCGAGAGCTATTTATTACCGGGAAAAGAATGGGTTTGATCATAGTAAAGTGTTAATTTCTGCGATTGTACAGAGAATGGTGAATTCTGAACAATCGGGTATTATGTTTACAGTGAATCCTGCAACTAACAATGCTAAGGAAGTTGTGATTGAAGCAGTCTATGGTTTAGGAGAAATGATTGTTGGTGGGCAAGTGAATCCAGATTTGTATGTGGTGAATAAGGAAAGTCGAAAGATTGAGAAGATTGAAGTTCGAAAGCAGGAGATTGGTTTATTTCGAACGGAAGATGGGAAGAATGAGAAACGGGAAGTTCCTAAAGAGTTGCAGGAGAAACAAGTGATTCACCAGAAGCATATTAGGGAATTAGCTCGGTTAGGGTTGAAGATTGAGGAACATTATGGTAAACCGCAAGATATTGAATGGGCGGTTGAGAAGGGAGAAGCGTATATTGTGCAGTCTCGAGCGGTAACAACGTTCAAAGAGCAGAAGCAGGAAGAAATTGTTGTTGTGGATGGCAAGATATTATTGAAGGGGGAGACTGCTTCTTCTGGTGTTGCAGCAGGAGCGGTTAAAGTTGTTCATGATCCATCTGAATTAGATAAAGTGGAAGAGGGAGATGTCATGGTTGCTTCAATGACAACACCCGACATGGTGCCGGCAATGCAGAGAGCGTCTGCTATTGTGACGAATGAAGGGGGGATGACTTGTTTTGGTGGTAGTACAAAAATTTTGACAACAAAAGGTTTTATGTCTATGGAAGAAGTTTGTGGCAAATTAGTGGAAGAAGAGCTGAAAGTATTCTCATTTAACCCCAAAACAATGAAAACAGAGTGGAAGAGGGCGCTTAATCCTCAGAAGAGGAAAGCTACACTTTGGAAAGTGGCATTTTCTCAGACAGGGAGATCGCAAATAAATTCACTTAAAGTAACACCGGATCATAAAATGGTGACTTTAGAAAATAGAAAAATAGTTGAGCGGAAACTAAAAGACCTTCTCAATAATAATGAGATGGCTTGTGTGGCAGATTTTTTGCCAGCTAATCAAAACCCTCATGTATTTGACCAACCAGATAAAGCTTATGTCTGTGGTGCAATTTTTACAGATGGTTACGTTAATTATAATGGTAAGAAGGGGTATACTACATTTATTCAGAAAGAGACTCCTGAGAAAAAACAATTTATTAATACAGTTAAAGAAAAATTTCATGGCGTTTTTGATGCAAGGATGGATTATAAGAGAGTTCGCTCAAGCGTTGGGAGAACTATACGTGGGAAAGAGATTAGTGGTTCTGCATCCGATTTCATTAACTTTAGAGCAGCTCCTGCGAAAGAATTGGAGGAGATTAAAGGAAATATTGTTGATTGGGTGTTACACCTTAATGAAAATTCTTTAAAACAGTTCTTGGCAGGGGCGATTGATGGTGACGGGTCTTTTAATGTAACTCATGAAAGCGGAAGAATTCATATTTATGCTTCTAAAGAGTATTTAGCTCAGGGAGTTATCTTGGCTTGCTTACGGTTGGGAATTTTGCCGCAAGTTAGCAAGAATCGCGAGAAGTGTTACAATATTCAGATTGTTGATAAAATTGATGAGCTGTTAGAACACACCACTCGTGTTAAAGGATTTTCTCGAACAAAAAAGTTAGGAACAAAATTATTGGGTGCGAAGCAAGTTTTTAGTGATATTGTTGATGAAGTTAACCCCAAAGGCAGGTTGAAACCGTATGTTGGTGGGAATTTACTTATTGATTCTCGCAAAATAGTAAGAGACATTTTACCTCTTGTGAAGAAGGACAACATTCGTGAACAATTAGAGATGATTGTCACTTCCGACTTTAGAATGCAGCGAGTTCGTTTGATCGAAGAGTTGGGGGACGATACTGTCTATAACTTTGAAGTGGAAGATAACCATACATATGTGGTTTTTACTGAAAATTATACTCCTGTTATTGTATGGAACTGTCACGCTGCGATTGTTTCGAGAGAAATGGGCGCACCATGTATTGTCGGAACGGAACATGCGACAGAAGTGTTGGAAGATGGACAGATGGTTACGGTGCATGCGACGCAAGGAGTTGTATATGCAGGGAAGTTAGAGATTAAAGGTTCTGGTAAAAAGGAGTTGAGAGATAGTTCTGATATTAAGACAAAGACGCATGTGAAAGTGATTATGGATCTGCCTGATTTAGCTGATAGAGCTGCTAGTACTGGAGCAGATGGCGTTGGGTTGGTTAGATTAGAGATTATGATTGCCAATGGCGGTGTACATCCAGCGGAGTATGTTAGACGTGGAAAGGTAGATGAGTATGTTGCGTTGTTGAAAGACGGTATTGGAAAAATTGCTACAGCGTTTAAAGATAAACCTGTGTGGGTTCGGTGCAGTGATTTACGAACGGATGAGTATCGGAATTTAGAAGGCGGTGATAAAGAGCCTAAAGAAACAGACCCGATGATTGGCTGGCATGCTATCCGCCGCTTGTTAGATGAGCCAGAGATTTTGAAAGCAGAGTTTCAAGCTATTAGAGAATTGCATTATGCTGGACATAAGAATGTGGGAGTGATGTTGCCGTTTGTGATTACGGTTGAAGAGGTTAAGAAAGCGAAGAAAATTATGCAGGAAGTTGGGTTAGAACCGGGGAAAGCGGTAGATTTCGGTGTGATGATTGAAACGCCTGCATCGTGTTGGATTATTGAAGAGTTGTGTAAGGAAGGAATTAGTTTTGTATCGTTTGGAACAAATGATTTGACGCAGTTAACGTTGGGAATAGATAGGAATAATAGTAAGATTGCAGGGTTATTTGATGAGATGCACCCTGCTGTGTTGGGAGAGATGGCTAAAGTGATTAAGACGTGTAAGAAGTATGATGTGGAAACGTCGATTTGTGGTCAGGCTGGCTCGCGTCCAGAGATGGCGGAATTTTTAGTGCATCAGGGTGTTGATAGTATTAGTGCGAATGCAGATGCAGTTGAGAAGATTCGGGAAACGGTTGCTGCAACTGAGAAAAAATTGGGTTAAGCAGCGTCTTTGAGTTCCAATTTTTTCAGTGATTCGCCAATAAGTTGTACCATTGCTCGGACTAACTTTATGTTGTCTTGAATGGATTTTTTTCTTGCCTTGAATTCTGTTGCAGTAATGCTATATTTTGTTTTATCTAATTTTGTAATGCCTGCTTCAATGACATTGAAAAGCTGTGTTGCAGAAGCACAGCGCTCCCGTAGCGTTTTATCGCTTGACTCATTGTATTTTGCTTGCACGTCACTTCGTAATATGTCTACCGCTTCGATTGCAGGTTTGAAATCCTCTTCATTTTGCTTAAAGCCGTTGAAGTCTTGTATTAACCCGCGCCATACTGTGTAGAAATCTTTAGAAATTCTATTGAATGTTTCTTTTGAACCGTAAATGATTATCATAGTTTTCAGTGGTTGTCTTAACTATTTAAGTTTTTTCGTTATGGGTATTCTTGTAAACTTTTTACATTCGAAGCAGGAAATGATAACTTTACCATTCTGCGTGCGAACTCTGGCGTTGTTTCCAGGTTGTAAGTATTTGTAACAGTGTTTACAGTAGCGCCGTTTAAGTTCACGAGGCATGCGCATGCGTAATTTCATTGCTACCTTTCGTGCGAGGGTGACGTAGCGATTAGCAAGCGATTTATTGTTAGGAAACTGTACTGCTGCTTGTTCGAAGAGTTGTTTAATGCGTTGTTTGGCAATCTCTTTCTGTTTCCGTTTTGGGATTACGGGTTTGACCATTGGCTGTTGTAGTATAGGAAAGGATATAAACTTATTTCTTTTCAATACTGAAAGAATGGCGAGAGGCAGACCAACAAAAAGTGTGATTCGGCAGAATGTCATTGAGATATTACACTTTGTGGGAAAAGGGTATGGGTATGATGTTGCGAAGATTTATAATGAAATCTTTCCTCCGGTAACACAACGAAGTATTTACTATCACTTGCGGAAAGGCGTGCAGTTGGGTGAATTAGAAGTGCATGAGATTAAAGAAGAGAAAGGAAATTATTCCTGGGGGGGTGTGGTAGAGAAAATTTATTATACTCTGGGCTCAGAAGCAGAACCAAAAGGCGATGGGAAAGTGAAGGAATATTTGGAGAAAAAGAATGGTGACAGAATTTCAAAAGGAAGTCTATGACTTAATTTGTAGCGTACCTAAGGGTAAAGTGACGACGTACAAAGGAGTTGCCGAACAATTAGGTATTAGATCTGCGCAAGCTATTGGGCAAGCTTTGAAGTGTAATCCATATGCACCTGACGTGCCGTGTCATAGGGTGATTGCTTCTTCCGGCAGGATTGGTGGGTTTAAAGGCCAGAAAACAGGGAAAGAAGTTAATGAGAAAATTGCGCTGCTGAGGAAAGAAGGTGTTGTGGTAAAAGAAAATGGTATTGATTTAGAGAAATATGGTTTTTTCTTTTCATAGATCTTTTAAAGAGTTGTTGTGGTGTTAGGGAAATGGTTGAGACTTTCAAAGGAACGGTTATCGAGAAAAAGCAATTAACAGAAGATGTTATTTTGTTATCGTTAGAAGTGCCAGAAGGTTTTGAGTTTAAAGCAGGGCAGTTTGTTTCACTCGTTATGTTTAATGAAGCGGGAGAGAAGAAGTTGAAATCGTATTCTATTTTGAATTCTCCTTCGCAGAGAGGAAGATTGGATTTATGCATTAAAATAATTGATGGAGGTTTTGCATCAGATATTTTTTGTGCGTGTGAAGTGGGGAAGGAGTTTGAAATTAAAGGGCCAATGGGGCATTTTGTATTTGAAGACGATGGCAATGGTGAGTATTGGTTTTTGGGTGCTGGAACTGGAGTAGCGCCGTTACATAGCATGATCTCAGAATTTGTGGGCAAGATGCCAGAGAAGAAATTTGTATTATTATTTGGTGTGCGTGAAAAGAAGTGTTTATTTCTGCATGAAGAGTTCTTGAAGTTAGCGGAAGAACATGATAATTTTGAATACAAACCTGTGTTAAGCAGGGAAGAATGGGGCGGTTGTCAGGGGCATGTGCAGGATAATCTTCCGGAAGATCTAAAAAACAAAACTTTTTATATTTGTGGATTAAAGGAATTGGTGCTTGAGACAAAGGAGTTATTGGTGGAACGAGGTGTTAGTCCTTCTGATATCAAGTCTGAGCGATACAGTTAAGCCACGTCGTAAGGAGGTTTCCAGAAAAATGAAATTATTGGTACAGTCAGGATTAGATACAAAGCAAGATATTTGCGTGTTAGGGGTGTTTGAAGGCGATTCTCTCAGTTCTATTAGTAAAACGTTAGCGAAAGACGTTGCGTTAGCTGTGAAGAGTAAACGATTTCGTCCTGAGTTTGGTCAGATGTATAGTACTAAAGTAAGTGGTATGCCGTATGAGCGAGTGATTGTTGCTGGTTTAGGGAAGAAGAAGGAGATGACCCTTGAGCGGGCACGGCGTGTGTTAGGGAAGGCAGTGAAATCTACGAAAAGTATGAAATTATCTGGTTTAACCACTAATTTGCCAATGGTGTTAAGCGGAATGTTTGATGATATGCTGTTAGGAAGAGCGCTGGCGGAAGCTGCGTTGTTAGGGAATTATAAATTTACGAAATATTTTGCGCCAAAGCGGAAAGAGAAGTACAAATCTCTTACTGCAGTGAGTTTGCAGTGGAAGAAAAGTAAAGCCGGTTTTGGTAAGGGGTTGAAGCAAGGGAAAATTATTGCTGATGCGACGATGCTGGCAAGAGATTTAGTGAATGAGCCAGCAAATGTGATGAACTCTCATTTGATGGAGAAAATGGCACGGCAAGTTGCTCGACATCCGAAGGTTAAATTGAAAGTGCTGGGTAAGGCTCAATTGGAAAAGCTAGGGATGCATTCAATGTTGGGAGTCAATTTAGGAAGTGCGAATCCTCCCAAGTTGATTATTTTGGAGTATAACGGTGGGAGTGGTAAACCAGTAGCGTTTCTCGGGAAAGGAATAACGTTTGATTCTGGTGGATATAACATTAAGCCATCTGGGTATATGGAAGATATGAAAACGGACATGGGTGGTTCTGCTGCGGTTTTAGGAACGATAAAAGCTGCGTCTGAGTTAGGTGTCAAGAAAAATCTTATTGGCGTAATGGGGATGTGTGAAAACATGGTTAGTGCTGATGCGCAAAGACCGGGAGATATTGTGAAAGCGTATAATGGTAAGACAATTGAAATTGGTAACACTGATGCAGAAGGAAGATTAGTGTTAGCGGATGCTCTTGCGTATACTGAGAAGAAGTACAAACCGGCAGTGATGGTTGATCTTGCAACTCTTACGGGAGCATGTGTTGTTGCACTTGGTTTACATACAGCTGCTGTAATGGGAAGACATGATGATTTGAATGAGGAGTTAAAGGAAGCAGGATTGGTGAGTGGGGATAAGGTGTGGCCTTTGCCGTTCTTTGAAGATTACCAAGATGCGATGGATGGTAGTATTAGCGACTTGAATAATATTTGTACTAAAGGTCGTCGTTATGGTGCTGGTTCGATAACTGCGGGAGTGTTCTTGTCGAAGTTCGTTACTGAGAAGACTCGGTGGGCACATTTAGATATTGCTGGTTCAGCGTATTGGGATGTAATTGAAGGTGATTACACCCCGAAAGGTGGGACTGGTTCAGGAGTTAGAGTGTTGAGTTATTGGCTTCTTGGAAAGTAAAGGATAGACAACTTTTTAAAGAAGCATTTCTCTGGGGAAAATATGGAAGATGTAATTATTCTTGGAACTGGTATTGCGGGATGTACTGCGGCGATTTATGCAGCACGGGCTAACTTGAAACCGTTATTAATTTCCGGTATGGAAGATGGTGGGCAATTGATGTTAACGACGGATGTTGAGAACTTCCCTGGTTTCCCAGAAGGTGTGCAGGGACCTGAGTTAGTTGAGAGATGTAAGAAGCAGGCAGAACGATTTGGTGCACGGTTTAAGACAGATATCGTTACTACAGTTGCTTCAGTCGAGGGAGGATTTGAGTTATCGTTAATGAGCGAGGAGAAAGTGCAATGTAAAACGCTGATTGTTGCTACAGGTGCATCGGCTCGATGGTTGGGTTTTGAGAGTGAGAAGAAGTATAAGGGAAGGGGTGTTACAACGTGTGCGACGTGTGATGGTGCGTTCTTTAAAGATAAAGAAGTTATTGTTGTCGGAGGAGGAGATAGTGCAATGGAAGAAGCGTTATTTCTCACGAAATTTGCGACGAAAGTTACGGTCATTCATCGACGTGAGGAGTTGAGAGCATCTAAGGTCATGCAGGATAAAGCGAAGAAGCATGAGAAAATTTCGTTTATCTGGAATTCTGAAGTGAAAGAGATTCTCGGTGATGAGAAGAGAGTAACAGGAGTGAAGTTATTGAATAATAAAACGCAGGAAGAAAGTGAGTTTACGTGTGACGGCGTGTTCTTAGCGATTGGACATATCCCTAATACAAAGTTTTTAACTGGATTTTTGGATTTGGATGATCATGGTTATTTAGTTGCGTCGAAGGAGATGCATACGTCTGTCGAGGGGATCTTTGCGGCAGGTGATGTGCAAGATACTCGATTTAGACAAGCGATTACTGCTGCTGGAAGTGGATGTATGGCAGCAATGGAAGCTGAGAAGTATTTAGCTGAGAGAGAATAATTCTAGAACAATTTAACCAGTAACGGGAAAAATAAGTTTAGTAATAAAATTAGTAAAACGAATAAACTGACTTTTCTATATGTCGTTTCTCCTTTCTTTGAACCACGTAACTTGTGTAAAAAGACTTGTGCCATTCTCCCTCCGTCAACAATTGGTAGTGGAAGGAGGTTGAATAGTCCAATACCTAAACTTAGAAGGAATAGCCACCGTAGGAAACCGTTGAACCAATCGAGTGAGTAGTAAATTGGATTCCAGATACCTTCTTGATATTGTGACTTCACTTCGAATTTGTTGTGGATGTTTTGAATCCCTAAAAATGGTTTCTTTGCGTTATCTGGATTAGCTGCTAATGTTAAAGAAGTCGTTCCTTCAGGAGTTCCGATATCTATGACCTCTCCTGGCTTGAATGTTTGTAATTCATCATTAAATTCTTGGAAGCTGATTATTGGGACGCCGTTAATGGAATTGATAAGTGTTCCTGGTGCGATGTCTGCTTCAGCAAATGGTAGATTCTCATCAACATACGAATCAAATGTAAATCCAGTTGGATCCACCATTGTTTGCTGTAATGGCATGAATGCGAAGTTGAGTAGGAGAAGGGCGATAAGTGCTAGTATAACGTTAGAGAATGCTCCTGCAGCGAGAACAGAGTATTGTTTGATATCACTTTGTTTGCGCAATTGCTTTTCGTGTGGCTCTACAAATGCTCCGATGATTGGACCGAAGAACACAATCCCTGTGTTTTTCACTTTAACATTATGTGCTCTTGCGACAATTCCATGAGAGAACTCATGCACTACGGCAATAATGAAGATAGCAATTAACCAGTACCAGAATGGTAGAACACCTAACCCTGGAACGTTGATACCAGGAAGTACTAATGACACTCCAGAAACTGCTTCGGGGGAGATAATTAAATCGACGAGGTTTTTGATTAAGACGTAGGAGATAAATGCTAAACCAATAAAGCCAATTCCTGCACCAATGTAACCAAGAAGAATTACCCATTCCCTATATCGGGTGGAGAACTTATCCATCCACTTTAGACCCAACTTCATCCGGTAGAGGAAAATGATTTTCGCTTGCACTTCAATCTTTTTTCTTTTAACAAATAGGAAAATGATTGCTACAACGTAGAACAGAATAACCCACTTGAAACGAATGATGAAGTCGAGAATTTCCATGGTAAGAAGAACTTTCTAGCGGTTTTTAATTGTTTCCAAAAAATAAACAAAAAATCTCTATTTCTTTCGCTTTGGTCGGAGACTCTTGGTTCCCTGCTTGCCTCGTCCGCGGATCTTTCCTTGGGAAACTTTAAGCGGGTTTGCTCTAATTTTCCGTTTGGTTTTCCGATCTACGAAAATGTTTTTCAGTAAGCGTGCTTCTGCTTCTTTGAATTTGGTTGCCATGTTATTTTACCTGTCTAATTACGCGTGTTCCCACAAGTGTCCAGTATAATACTTCTGAACCTTCGTGGATTTGATCTTTGAATTCTGCCGGGATATCGATGTCAAATGTTTCATACGATTCCATGTCCATGACATTTGCTGTGTTGCCAGCAACGGAAAGGACTTGCGCAGTTTTCTTTTCAATGATTGGAACTTCAACTTTATCATGACCCGGCATGACTAATTGTCGTTTTTTACCATCAAGCATGCCCACAGCCATTAAGTTTACCTTCGCATGGCCGTGTTTTCCCGGTCGGGACGTACTCATGTCTGAGATTTTACAGGGAGCGTTATCGATGATGATTGTGTCTCCTTTCTTTAAACTTCCAATACTTACTAGTTTTCGTTCGTCCATTTCAAAACCACCTATGATTATTATTTGACAGCTAAGCGGATATCTTTTTCCGTCACTGTTTTCCTGCCAGCATGTTCAGCAAAGCGTTTCGCTTCAGCGGAAATTTCAAGAGCTTTCTTCTCAAGTTCTTCCGCCAATGCAGCTTTTGCATCGTCACTTACTCGCAGAGCACCCGCATCGCGCATGATTTTGTCCATTGCGTTATGGGATAAAAACCTCTTTTTCACCATTTAGAGCTAATATTGGGGGTTGTTTTTAAATGTTCCGTTGTTTAGAAGAAGTGATCCCAAAAGCCACGTGGCTTCTTTTTTTGTCTAATGATTTGAGAAATCTGTTTTTCAATTAACTGGTGATTGGGATATCGCCGCTCATCTTGTCGGAATTCTCGTGAATGATAGGAACTTCGGCCGTTTTTTTGCTTAAATTTATGGTGTTTATGCAGCATTTCATGGTATATAATGTAATCAAGTACTTCCTGTGGGGCATCTTGAAAGATAGAGGAAACGAGAATGGTATCGTTGTGAAAGTTGTAATGAGCCAATTTTCTAAAAGCGGCTTTTCCCCATTCTAAATTGGGTTTTTCTAACTGGTTATCGAGGAATTGCTCGTTCATACGATTGAATGAGGCTTCTAATACTGGATGAGTTTTAGTTTTTGGAGTTAAAATAGGAATGTTTTTGATGAAATTGTTGTATAATTCAATGTTTTGTGTATGGCGTTTTGATTTGAACAGACGTGTTAGGAGGTGTTGGATCAAGCCAATCTTAATTTCTTCATCAATGTCCTTCCATTGGAGGTTAAGGTTAACTTGAATGGTGTGATTTCTCAAAGAAATGTTGGCGTTAAATGGCCCTAACCGTCTGTTGTATTCTAATTTTGTTTGGTAGGTAGAAGGTTTTTGGAAGAGTTGCTCATAAGATTTGGTGATGAGGGGCATTATTCTACTTCATACCTCAGAATAGCAGCAATCTTTCCTAAATCACGCAGTTGAACTCCTTCCCGTGTTTCTGTAGAAATAATCTTAACAGTTGCTCCACTTTCTTCTGCTTTCTCTTCTAATTCAAAGATGATATCTTCATCCAATTCTTCTGATAAGAGAAGTGTATCGACAGCGGCCATGTCAAGCGCTTTCCGTGTTTCAGCATCTCCGTATGTTACTTTCTTTGGAGTGTCGCGGAAGGTGTTGAAGAATTTGTTCATCATTTGTTTTTCCTGGGCAATCTCTTCTTCTGCGAGTAAATCGGAAGATTTGTCAAGCAGTTCTTGTAAACCAAATTCTCCAGTATAAGAGAGGTCTTTTGTCCCAATAATTTTTTTCTTTAGATCTCCCGTAAGGTATTCTTTATTCATGAAGTCTCCTACAGTCGTTCCGGGACCGCCAATGATGATACCTTTCAAATGGTTGCCTAAATGGAGAAATTGTTCTTTCATATGTTCAGCGATTTTTTTGAAGTGTTCTTTATACGCTCCCTCTCGTTGTCTGGCGAACCTCTGAGCGGATTGACCTCCCGCTTTGAATTTTCCAGGGACTTCGGAGTGAGTTTTCTTTAGTGGAATGATTGTTTTTCCCTTGAGTAGGGCGATGTTTGCGTCACGTCTGTCAAGAACGACTAAACCGTATGCGTCGTGTTCGACAAGCATTTCTTCCAGGGCATCTGTGACGAAGATTTTGTCACACCGATAAATACGTTGGTTTAAGGCGATAGGTGGTTCAATGCTCCAGACGCGCATGTCTTGCTTTCCTTCTGCTGCTGCAACGTTTCCTGCGAATGCGATAAGACCGTGAGGTGGTGTTTTGCCGACAGTACGGAGATGTTGAATCATTTTTTCTAATGCTCCTTGTACATTTTTCCTCGTAACAGCTGATTTGATGTTTGATGCAGTTCCTTGTTCCTCAGCTAAGTGTTGGATAATCTTTGTGAGGTCATATCCTGCTGGAACATAGACTGTTACAAACTCTGTGTGAGGCGCTCTGTGGCTCTTCACGTCCTTAAGCATTTTCTTCATTTGAAGTTTCTGCTGTGCTGTTAATGCCATACGAATCCGTTGTTGGGGGTGTTTTAAAAGGTTTGTGTTGATACAGAATGAAATAAAGAAAAATAAAAAACTTACATGAAGCTGTTAACCATGTCTAGAAGTTTCTGATGGTTTTCCTGGTCTTGCATGATCTTACTTCGTGCGTCAGCTAAATTCCCTAGTAAGCCATCTGTATCGGACATGATATTGTACTTTTGTAGGTCAGCAGCATTTTCCGTTGTGAAGGCTTCAAATGCTTCTAGATCAGCAATGAATTGATCGAGATCAGCGATGTAGACTTCAAGTTCTGCTGCCAGTGCTGTAAGTGTTTCATCAGAAATTTCATCTTCTTCCTCAAATGTTTGTTTGAGTGTTGCTAGTTCTGTGTAATCGTTCTCAATCGCGTTATCCCATGCTTGGAATGTTTGGTGGTGGTTGTTAAATGCTGCTTGTAGTTCTGGGTTTGTTTCAGTGCTACCACAGCCAGCTACAATGAGACTTAAAGCAATTGTTACAATTATTACAATGTGTGTTCTGTTCATGTATATTCCTCCTATTGTGTATCTATCGCAGTTTTTGTTGCGATGCGATCGTCAAGTTCGTCTTGTGAAATGGTAATGAGTTTTTCCATGTCGGCAGCGTAGCCATCAATCTCAGTTGCGCCAAGCTGTTTAATTTCTGCGTTATTTTGGTCAATGAATGATTTGAATTCTTGTAAATGGTCGATGTAACCTTCAAGGTCGTTGATTCTTGTGTCAAGAAGTTGTTTGAATAATTCTGCGTCTTCGTTTGCAGGATCTTCATTTACTTTGTTGATATAATCTGCAAGATCGTTGAGACTTGATTTAACTATGTCTGCCCATTCGTCGGACTGTTCTAGGTAATTCGTGTACGTATCTTGGATGTCTGCGAGTTCTTCGTTAGAATATTGGTCATCAGCGTCTGTGGGTAGGGAAGGTGGTGTGCCTGAAGCAACCGGCTGTTGCGGTTCTGTTGAGAATTGGCAGTCGTCTTTTACTTTCACTGCTAACCCTAGGCCTTTGATGTCATCCGCAATACTGTCTTCGTTATTAATGATGTCGCCTTCCCAACCAAGTTGTTGCCATGTTTGATCGTAAGGGTTCCAGACAAATGTTTTGAGGACATCACAGGTTCCCTCGTTTAATCTCCCCTGAGAGAATTCAGGAAGCGTTGTAATAAGATTCCACCCTTGTGAGAGTTTAATTATGTCTGGGATAGCCATGGTGTAGGAAACTTTTGCACCTGTTGACTTTCTAAGGTATACCCAGGAAGGAGAAATGTGTACGTAATCTGTTGCTGAGATTGAAGAGTCGTCTGTTAATTCTTTGTAGCTGTTCTTGTTAGACTCATAGAGGTATCGTGTTTTACCCCAATATTTCGGTGTGTTGTGAATACTCTTACTGTAATCGTCAATGTCTTCTTCGTTTATTGCAATATGCGGAAGTGCATGTTCAGGAAGGAGGTTCCATCCTCGTTGAATATCCATGGTGAATGTTGTTGTTTCCGCCAATGCAGTTGTTGTGAGAAAAATTGTTGCAAGAAGTAGGGAAGTAAATAATTTTGAATTCATGGCTAGTCCTCCGGTAACGGTGGCGGCGCGCTTGGTTCAGGAAGAAGGTCGGAATCATCGCTGCTTTCTCCGTACTCTGTGTTAGAGTTGTCAGATGTTGCGGGTTGATCAGTTGTGATGTCACCGCAACCTGTAATAAATGTCAAGAGAACCAGTGCAAGTATTGTAACTGTTGCAATTTTGTGTACCATGGGCACAGGCGATAGAACACGAAGGAGTATAAAAAGGTTGTGTTACAACACTTTCTGTATTTTGGAAAGAAATCCCTTTTGTGTAATGCGTTTTGCAGTGTCAAATGTGATTGTGTTTTTGTGTTTCTGTTGTGCTTCCAGTAAGCAGACTTGAAAGATTTCTGCATCGAGATTCTCTCGTATCTTCTTTTTTGAGTATTTACGTTCTTTAAGCCTTTTTTCTAGTTTTTTAAGATTAGAGCAAGTGAGGATAACGCAAAGATTAACAAGTTTTTTAGGTAGTAAATGGGAGATGTGTGAGTCAAGAACGATGTGTTTGTGTCGCTTTTGGGTTTTCTTGAGGAGAGCTTCTACTTTTTTCATATCAAGATCGTAGCATTGTTTTTTTCTGTTGTAATGTGTTGAGAGTTGTTTATAATGTGGGTGAAGATCTAAATGGAAGGATTGTAGTTTTTTTTCTATTAATTTTGCGAGTGTTGTTTTTCCAGTTCCGGGAGTGCCAGTAATAATGATTGTGGCCATAGTTGGGAAATAGAAAAGAGAATTATAAACTTATGCTTCGTTTCGTTTGCGCTTTTTATCTTTCTGGCGATGTTTTCGATGATGGTGGCGTAAGAATTTCTCCATTAAATGTTTGTGCATGACGCTTTCAATAATTAAGATAATGACAAAGAGAACGACCGCATATCCTAACAGGTAACTGAGGTTGACCCAGACATCCACTAATGATGCTTTGAAAATGAATACTTCTCTAATGAGTGTTTCTGCGATCACGAAAGGATTGAATTTGACGATGTCTTGAACGAATGGAGCGATTCCTTCGAGTGGAAGAATAACACCTGATAGGAACAGATGGATACTTCCAAGTGAAATAGAAGCGAGGATACCTGTTTCTTCCGATGAGAAGATATAGCCAACGGCCATTCCGAAGAAGATGAAGACGGATGAAGTGATGAATAAAATCAATGCAATCGCGGGGAATTGTGCAAGAGAATCTTGCAGGAAGAATAAAGAGATGCCGAGAATCACAGCAAGTTGGATTAGTGTAAGGATAATGTTGGTTAGGTAGACAGATGTAATGAACGTGACTTTGCGTACCGGGACAAAGAAGTTTCGTAAGAACGCAGGACTATGTCGCTCCATGAGTACTAGAGTTGTTCCAAGTAGGAGTGAGGAGAACATAACAACGAGGATTAAGATTGCTGGGAAGAGATAGTTAAGGTAGGTACTCTCTTCACTTACTGTTTCGACTCTGGAGATTAAAGGAGCTGAGATTGTACTGGAGTCAGTTACTTTTTGTGATTCTAAATTTGCTTGGATGGTTTGTAGTGCAGCTTCCACAGCTGAGAGGTGGCCACTTGTTTCAGCGAGTGCAGCGTTAACTGCGTCGAGATTTTCGTTCGTTGTGCCGATTGCAGCGGAGGCTGCTGAAAGTTTTTCCCGTGTTTGGGTAAGGTCTTCTTTAAGACTGCCAATTAAACTTCCTACGCTATCTGTGCCGTTTCCACTCAAAGTGTCAAGAACGCCATCAAGTTTACTGTTGGCATCGTTTAAGAGGTCTTTAATTTCTTTCTGTTGTTCTTTGTCATCAACAGCCGCGTTGATAGAACCGATTACAGTGTCAATCAGACCTTGGGCTTCTTCAACGTCTTCATCGATGTTGTCAACGACTGAAGTGTTATAGTCTTCGCCTGATGTTGAAGTGTCAACGCTGGCAAGTGTGGTTTGTGAAGAAGAAGTTGCATCTGTTGCTGCCGCTGCTTGTTCTTTTGCTGCGGTAATGTCTGCTTGCTTTTCAGCAATGGTGTTTTTAGTGTCAACAAGTTGTGTTACGATATTGCCTGTTAATTCTTCGGAGATTTCTTGCGCTTTAATGTTGAATTTTTTTTGTACAGTGTCCTGAATGGAACCAACAATATTAACTCGGCTTGGGTCAACATGGAAGACAATTTCTTTTGGACTATTTTCTTCTATTGCAAAACTGCTGGGGAGCTCTACACATGTATTGACGGTGTTACTTTTAATGTGGTTGACACAATCATCAATTGAATCGGCATATCTTGTAATGGTAAATTCTTCCTCTTCTAGTAACGTGATGAAGGACTCTACATCGTCGCTGAATTCTGGAGCATGTACACCAATATTAAGACTAAATTGCGAGGATGTGTTAAATGAAAGCCCTAATAGGAGAATGATTAACAACGGTGCGAAGATAACTATCAGTGCTGATCCTTTCGCTCGCACTAGTAAGCGGAGGTTTTTGATGGTCAATAACCAAAGTGATGCCATTGTGATAGATGTTTTTTTGTTTATTTTTTTGCTAATACTATTTTTTCAAACACTTCGTTTAACGAAGGACGACGCATGTCCATTTCATGTAAATAGAGGTTCTCTTCTTTGATAATCGTGATAAGATCGGTGATGGTTTTTTCAACATGTTTTGGGTAGACTACTAATTTTCTTCCTTTGTCCACAATTTTTTTAATAGGTAGTGTTTTAAGTCTCTCAATAAGATGCTCTTTTTCCTCTCCTGGATGAACATTAATGGTGATGTGGTCTTTGAAGAATGGTTTCTGCACTTCTTTCATCGCGCCACTGGTGTGAACTTGACCATTATGGACAATTGCTACCTTATTACAGAGATGTTCAATACTGTCTAAATGGTGGGATGCGATAACAATGGAAATCCCCTGTTTGTTTACTTCTTTTAGTAAGTGAATGATTTCTTTCTGTAAAATTGGATCTAAATCGGCAGTTGGCTCGTCTAGTACAAGGATTTTTGGTTTGTGAATTAAGCTACAAGAAATATCAAGCCGCTTTTGCATTCCTCCTGAGAGGTTGTCTGCTAACATGTCTTTAAAATCAATTAAACGGGTGAAGTTAAGTAGGTTTTTGATGTTCGTTTTTAATCTGTCCATTGGGACTTTGTACAATCTGCCGAAATGTAACAAGTTTTCTTCTACTGTTAATTTGTGATAGAATGAATTATGTTGCGGCGTGAAGCCAATGTGGCTTTTAATTTTGCTAAGGTGTTTGTGTAAATCTTTTGGTTCATCTGTTGGTTTCAATTTTACGTTAATGGTTCCGTCTGTTGGTTCGATGAATCCAGCGAAAAGATTGAGGAGTGTTGTTTTTCCACTACCTGATTGACCAATGATGCCAAGAATGTCGCCTTCGTTTAATGTGAGGTTAACGTTATCGAGAATCTTACGTTTACCGTACTCTTTCGTCACCTCTTTTAAGTCCAGTAATTTCACGTCTTTTGTAAATCAGAAATAGTTTATAAATGTTTGGGGGTAATGGTGTTTCTATCTTTTGGCTTTAGTTCCTAAATTCTTTTAAAGTTGTTCGCTCTTTCTTACCTCATGAGAATTGGTGTTATTGGAAGTATGCAATTTACTGAAAAAATGCTTGAGGCCTGTGAAACGTTGAGGTCTTTTGGCCATGATGCGTTTGTTACAGACCTACATACTCCTTTTATTGGAAAATCGGATGAAGAAAAAGAAGAAATTAAACTTCATCAGAAGAACAACATGGATGCAATCAGGGAATTTTGGCATAAAATGCACAAGGTGCTGATGCAGTTCTTGTTCTGAATTATGATAAGCATGGCGTCCCAAACTATATTGGGGGTAACACTTTAATGGAGATTGGTTTTGCGCATGTTCTGAATCAGAAAATCTTTTTATTAAATCCAATACCGGACATTAGGTTCTATAAGACCGAAATTGAGGCAGTTAAGCCAGTGATCTTACATGGTGATTTATCTAAAATAGAATAACGAACCTGATCACAATCTTTAAATAAGAAGGGTAGTAGGAGAGATAGAATGAGTATCAAGCGTATCTATGAGACGAAGTATAAACTACTTCTGTGGATTCCGATTGTGTTAGTAGTACTTGCATTTGCACAAATTGGTATGCAGTATTCTCAGACGGGCGATTTTGTGAACAAAGGAATTAGCCTGAAAGGTGGTTCAACGTTTACGTTAGAAGAATTACCAGCAATGAGCGGGGAGGAGTTGGAGCTTTTGTTACAAGAGCAATTTCCCGGAGGAGATATTACTGTACGTAGTTTGAGTTCTGGAGGAAGTATTGTTGGGTTATCTGTTGATTCCGATGCGCAGGAACAGGCTGAGATTGATGTGGTGTTAAACGCGATTGTACAGCAAACAGGTATTGGTAAAGAAAAAATTAGTGTTGAAGTGACTGGTTCTTCATTGGGAGAGAATTTCTTCAAGCAAACGTTCTGGGCGTTGATTTTTGCTTTCTTACTGATGGGCTTTGTGGTTTCCATTTATTTCAGAAAATTGGTGCCAAGTTTGACGGTTGTTGCTTCAGCGTTCTCAGATATTGTGATCACATTGGCTATTTTTAATTTAACGAATATTCCGTTAAGCTCGGCAGGGGTTGCGGCTTTCTTAATGATTATTGGTTATAGTGTAGATACAGATATTTTATTGAATACTCGATTATTGAAACGTAAGGAAGGAACGCAAGTGGAGCGGGTGTATAGCTCTATGAAAACCGGGTTAACGATGACCGCTACAACATTAATGGCGGTTGTTGTGAGTATTATTTTTGTGCAGAGTGAAGTGATTAAACAAATTATGATTATTTTAGCAATTGGTTTGGTGGTTGATACGTTAATGACGTATATCTTTAACGTAGGAATATTACGATTATACTTGGAGAAGAAGAGGCGACGATGACGTTGAAAGAAGTGTTTAAGAGTTGGAAAGTGATTTTGCTAGTTGCATTTCTGTTACTTTCTTTACTTACAATTAAACCGCAATTATTCGGTACGGATGGCGTGATGATTCAATCCGTTGCAGCCAATTCTTCTGCGGCAAATGGTGGTATGCAAACTCCACCTTCTTCACTGCCGCCATTAGCAAAGGAACGAATTATCTCGGTTGATGGGCAGGGTGTTAATTCTGTTGATGAATATTATGCGGCCGTTACTGCGTTACAACCAGGTGAACCGGTGACTATTGAAACGAGTAACGGGATGATTTATTCGTTGCTTGCACGCGATGATGTTGATTTAGGAATTCGAGTAAAAGAAGCACCAACATCTAATCTACGAAAAGGGCTAGATTTAGCAGGTGGGACAAGAGTGTTACTGGCACCGGAGACGCAAATTTCCGAGGAAGATTTAGAGTTAGTTATTGGAAATTTACAACAGCGGCTTAATGTCTATGGTTTGGGGGATGTGACAGTACAAGCTGCAGCTGATTTGGCGGGAAACAGTTTTATTTTGGTTGAAATGGCGGGAGTTACTGAGGAAGAGGTTAAGCAGTTATTGGCAAGCCAGGGAAAGTTTGAAGCAAAGATTGGTAATGAGACTGTCTTTTATGGCGGGGATAAAGATGTTACGTATGTTTGTCGGAGTGCGGAATGTTCTGGATTAGACGCATCACGAGGGTGTGTCACGGGAGAGGATGGACATTCTTCGTATTGCAGTTTCTTCTTTGCGATTACGTTAAGTCCTGAAGCAGCTGAGCGGCAGTCGGAAGCGACGAAGAATCTGGACGTCTTACCGGATGGATATTTGAGTGAAGACATTACGCTATTCTTAGATGATGTTCAGGTAGATAGCCTACGAATCGGGCAAGATTTACAGGGAAGACCAGTGACAAACATCCAAATTTCTGGTTCTGGAAGTGGGCCAAATCAAGAAGCAGCGATTGATGATACGTTACAGAGTATGAAGCGATTGCAAACGATTTTAATTACAGGAAGTTTACCTGTGAAGTTGGATATTGTAAAGCTTGATACGGTTTCTCCAACGCTTGGTCAAGAATTTTTGAATAACATCTGGTTTGTTGGGTTGTTGGTGATTATAGTAGTTAGTGTTGTTGTGTTTTTGAGGTATCGTAAAGTTAAAGTTAAAGTTATTGTGCCGATGGTTCTTACATTATTATCGGAATTAGTGCTGATTTTGGGATTTGCAGCACTCGTTGGTTGGAATTTAGATTTGGCGGGAATTGCTGGTATTTTGATTGTTGTAGGAACGGGAGTGGATCATTTGATCGTTATTACGGATGAAACGTTGCGGGGAGAACATATTTCAAATTGGAAGACTAAAATTAAGAATGCGATGTTTATTGTGATGGGTGCATACTTTACCACGTTTGCCGGTATGTTGCCGTTATTATGGGCAGGTGCAGGATTGTTGAAAGGGTTTGCGTTAACAACGATTGCGGGTATTTCGTTTGGTGTGTTAATTGCACGGCCCGCATATGCAGTGATTATTGAGAAGTTGTTGAAGGATTAGTTCCATTTTCAACAATTATTACTTCGCCATCTCGTAGGGTTTTGAAGGGGATTTTGTGTTTCTTACAATACTCAACTTCTTTGTCAATGTCTGCAGACTCTGGGTGATTTGATTTGTAATGTGGTAAAATAATATAATCTAATATCTCTAAGCCGTCCCAAATTACGACTTTTAACCCTTCATAAGGCATGTCTGTTGCGTCGTCAACAATTTGAAGTGAATGTAGGTCTGGGGCAAGAACACAGATTCCTGCACTATATCCCGAATAAAGAAAATCATCCCTGTTCTCTAAACTTTTAATAATTTCGTCAAAACCACTAAGTTTCATTGCTTGGCGCAATACAAAAGTGTTACCCCCTCTCACGAAAACACCACCTAGTTGATCTAATTTTCTTTTTAATTTATCACTTTTGCCGAAATAATTCTGCAAATCAATTACCTCAACATCAAAACCAAGATCTCTTAACAGGTCGACTTCTTTCTTAATTGATAGTTCCCTTCGAGCAGGGTCTGCTCCAGAAAAATCTAAAGCGTTAGGGATATAACCAAGAATTTTGCCCGAGGGCATCATTTCCTTTAACTTGTCGACTTTTTCTCCAAGTTTGTATGATGATAAATAGAGTTTCATCCTTAATGAACCAACGCTTTTCGCATGTTTTTTCTGTAGCCAAATAATCTGCTAAAAACATAGGGGAGAATAAATGCTACCGCAAACACGATACCAACGATTAATGGATTGTGTGTTGGATTGGTCAGAGTTAATTCTTTAATGAAGTTGTTTGAAACAAAGACGACAATAACCATGTTAGTAATAGCAAGCACGGGAATAATAATGCTGGCAAGTACGTGGTGTTTTCGTTGTAAGTGACCGATGTCCATAATCAATAAGTTGTAAAGAAAACCTAAAGCTCCTGCAAGTAAAATAGTAATGCTGTAGAGAATGTATTGATTAAAGACAATAAGAAACGGAATTAAAATGAGGGAGAGAACGACGTTGCCAAAGATGATAACGATGAGAGCACTCCAAAAGACGATTTTAGAAAAATGAACATCTTGTTTCTCAGCTCGTTCTAATGAAGCTTCTGCTTCTCTAATTTCTTTTTCTGTCCAGCCTTTTTGTAGTAGTTCTCTTTTTTTTGCAAGATTCATTGTGGAAAGTCCATACTTAGGTGCTGTGCTACTCTGCCAAATTCACGTGCGGATCTGCAGCGAGGGTACTTGTAATTAAGGGGAAGTTGTTTGTGCAATGCTTTGCGCATTTTTTTATCAGAACGGATATTTGCGAGGATTGGGTGGCCAAGAATTTCTGCCACTTCCGCTTCTGATAATTCGTACCTGCCTTTGTTGGTCATGTTAAGAATAACTCCTGTGACTAACGTGTTATTGGTCCGTGCTAGCTCGATTGTTTTTAATGCGTCCATGACGGAGCTTAAAGTAGGGTTGGCAACGATAATTGTTTCGTTACTGTGTTTCATGATTTGCTCTACCTCATATCCTAATCCACTTGGTGAGTCTATCAAAACGAAATCGGCCGTGTTGTTTAAGTGGTCAAATACTTTACTCAGGTTTTGTGAATTGGTTTTTTGAAATTCTGAGTATGAAGGGGAAGAGGGGATGATCGAAATACCACTCTCATGAAGATAAGTTATCTCTTTCAGACTCTTCTCTTTTCGTAAGAATTTGTTGAGTGTCCCTTCCGGATTCATTAAGCCAAGTTGGATAGCAATGTTAGGAGTAACGAGGTTGGCATCAAGTAAGACGACTTTCTTTCCTCTTTCAGAAAGAGCATGTCCTATGTTTAATGTTGTTGTGGTTTTACCAACGCCACCTTTTCCAGAAGCAATTGCAATAAATTTAGTCATCCTATCTCCTCAGTACTGTATTGGGAAGAAGGAGTTTTTAATGTTTTTGTTCTTGTACCAGTAATATGTCTGCTTGCACGGCACGATTACGGCGACAACATCGAGTTGCTTAATTTTACGTCGCCGTGTGCCTCCATTGGCAAAGCTGACATATTACATAGAATTATAGATCTTCCTCAGCGGGTTTGCCAACGAGAGAATTCCACGCATGATCGTAGAAGCGGTGAATGAATTTTTCAGAATTTAGAAGGTTATCAATTTTGATTTCAGATGTTGCGTGATCCATTTTAGTAATTAATGTCACGTGACGACGGAATTCTTCCCGTTTTTGATGCGGTGATTTGAGAATGGTTTTAAGGAATGTGTAGAATTTGAGATGTTTTTGTAGCTCTGCATCGTCTGGATAGAGTTGGGAAACTTTCGTTGCTCGTAGAGCAGGGCTCTTCGGGAGACTATCAATTTTGCCTTCTTCTCTTGCATGTTCCAGGTATGCTTCGATGATCATATCAAACGTGCTTACTAACCTGTTAAGAGCATTGAGAATTACATCAACAGTCCGAGTATACTTCAGACTTACATATATAATGTGTTCGAGGCGTTTGAGTTCCTCCCGTGCTTCAAGTAAGAATTCTTCCATTCGTATATACTCCCGCTGAGTAAAAAAATCCCTCTCTTTTTATTCTTTTCTGTTAATAATGACTGAGATTTTGTCAAGAAATGCTTTGTTGTAGTCTAAGTATTCTCTGATATCTGCTGCAGAGAGTTGTTGAAGGTGGTAATCTTTACTGCAAATGACTAATCTGTCGTGGCGCTTGAACTCCATTGGACTTACTTTGTGTAGATTGAGAATTTCTTTAATAGTGGTGAGGGTTTGTGTATGTTCGGGGAGAATGTTGTTTCTGCGAGATGATTTTAAGCGAAATGTGTTGAGTTTCTCTAAAAATGTTGAGCCATAGTTAGGCACTAGCTGTAATTGCTTCTCGTACTGTAGGAGGGAGTCCATGGCATGTTCCATTGATGCGAGGATATTGTTGAGGATTCCCAAAAGAAGTTTGGGATCTTTGACTAATGGATGAGTTACAGTAAGAAGATGGAACGCTGCGTCGTATTGGAATTGTGCTTTTTCTAGAGATTGTTGATAGTCTTCGGGCATTCTAATAGTGAGGGGAGAGAATTATAAAAATTATTCGTCAGAAAGTTTCATAATTGCTTCCGCCAAGTCCCCTTTGGTTTCTGCCAGAGCTTGTTTCACAGTTGCTTCGTCTTTGCCCGTTTGCTCCATCACAGTTTTGATGTCGTCTTCAGAAATTTCAGGCGTTGCGTCACGTTCTTGTTCGTGGATCTCTCCTGAAATTTGAAAGTTTTCATTGCCCATCATATTAACTTTCTGAACAGAAGGGTTGGTGATGATAATATCTTTCTCAGCAGTTTTAATGATTACTTCAACCGCAGGAATGTCTTCTTGACGAATTCCCATCTGCTTCATCATTTGCTGCATTTTCCGAGGATTCATTCCAGGTAGCATTTTAGTTGATAAAGTGCATGGCAATAACGACGACCATGACAATGATTGAGAGAATAATAACAGTCATTGGTGAGAATTCAATTTTCGCTTCTGATTCATCAAAGTAGCGTGTTAGGCCGCCTTGTCCTGATGGTAATCGAATTTTGTTGTCTTTTGCCATATAAACCGTACCGCTTTATCATGCCTGTGGTGCCACGTGCGCTTACTCTGTAAGCTTAGTGCCACAGTCTTTGCGGTAATTTAGTATTTTTATCTATATTTTATGTGCTTGTTTTTAAGGTTTTCTAATGCCTGGAGCTCCAAATAATGTTCCATTTGCAGGGTTACCTGGGCTAATGTATGTTGCTGTTCTTTCTTCTCCTCTACTGGATGGAGTGATAAGTGTGGGAATGGTGATTAAAAGTGGTCGGACTGCTTCATAGACCATTTCATTACGGGTTTGCTTGCCTTCTGGAGTGCTCGTATCAATGACTTCTTCTGCTTTTTCACTGTGTAGCTTTACTTTTCTGACTCTTTCAGCTGCATTCCTCTCTGCTTCAACCGATGACTCGCTCAAATAGTGAGACACAACCCATCCAGCATCGTCGAGTTCACCGATGATAACAAAACCTCCCTCGTAACCGCCGTGGATAAGACTTTGAACGACGTTAGTACAAGAGCCTGACCCTGGGCCCCTTGTTGGATGGTCCTGAATGTAACCATGACATGTTCTATCTGAAAGTATAACGGCTTTGTAGGCTGGTGCTGCCTCTATTAAGCCAGTAAGGTCCCTATTTCCTGGAGCTCTACGGCCACCGGGAAAGTGGGGCACTCCTCTTTGGCTCCCTTCGAAACCTTCAAAGAAATCATCGACCCCAATACCTTTGCCTATCAGGAAGTCGTATAATGATCTTCTTGCGGTTGGGTCGTGGTCAACAAGTAAGGCTCTCGTGTTTAGTGGCATTGTATTTTGTAAGTAGGTAGAGTGGCATAAGCCGCCTTTTGTCAGTCTCCGGTTGGAAAGACTGTGAGAGCATTCTACTAAGCGTGTTAGACACTTGCACCATCTGGGATTCGCCGTTTCATCGGTTCCCATGGAGACGTCAGCAGGTTAACTCGCATGCTTTGCAGCATACTTCGCCATTATACCAAAGGTTGCATCATTCCATTCCATGGGGCGTGTCGTTTCTGAGCCAGAGCCGTTCATTTCTGAACCCCTCAAAGAGGGCAGTAGGTTGATACTTAGTGGGCGGACTTTCCTCAGTCAGGTGACCGTAAGCTCTCTGCCACCACTACCTATCGTCTTTGTGGAGTGATTACTTTATAAGCTTTTTGTACTAAATAACGTCAACTTTGAGAAGTAGTTTTTGCATGCCTTCTACATGACCTGCTCCAACGACAGCAAGAATGTTTTTCTCCGGATATTTTCGTAGTAACTGGATGAGTTTTTTCACCATGTATTTATTTCTGTCTTCAACAAGTGTTTGGTAGATGGAGGGATAACGGTTCTTCAAGGGTTTCATCATTTGTGTTATGACATCTTGCTCTGGTACGGAACGGAGATCGAACGTTGTTAATCCTAATTCTTTCAGTTGTTTTTTAGGAGTGAAGATACCCTTGAAGATGTCTGCAATGAATCTGCCTCGTTCTTTCCACGTTAAGCCTTTAGAGAATTTTTTCAGTGTAATCTGAATTGGTTGGTCGATTAAAGCGATTTGCAGTTTGTTCTTTTTTGCTAGATCGAGAGCTGCTCTCATATCAGCACCAGGGGTGATGCCCACTTTCGCCCCCAATTTTTGCTGGACTATTTGGCCGATTTTCGCAAAGAGATACCCTTTGAAACCGAGTTGAGGAATAGCTGCAGCAGAGATTTTTGTTTTCTGTTTCTGATAGAGTGCATTAGCTCGTTGGAGATCGAGTTCTACTGCAATGATATCTGGCTTTTTCTGGTTAATTGTTTGTTCAATCTCTTTGATGCTCTGTTCGGCGATGTGTGACGTGCCAATAAGAGTGAGTCGCTCCATGAGTTGTTTGTTGTTAGGGGTGGTTATAAGTGTTTCTGAACAGAAAAGTATTTAAACTTCATTTGTCTTGATGCCAAGAGGTGGTTTATAATGTTAAAGATGAAGAAAGTTTCTGATACATACGATTTACGGGTTTTTACTGATTCCGGAGATTATTTTGGTGATATTGAAGACAGTATTGTGGCGAGTAATAAGATTTCTGGATGGAAAATTAAAGCAACGAAAAATTCGTTCTTAAGTAAAGTGTTGGGTAGTGCGAAGGGAGTTATTGTGCCGCATCAGTTAGTGAAAGCTGTTGGTGATATTCTGATCATTTCCCGGAATGCCGTACCAAGTCCAAGTGCTTCTGAAGAGGCAGAGGAATAAAATTGAATTACCGTAAACATATGCAAGATCTATTGCACTATCACTATGTGCAGGGAGAATCTGAAGAAGTTGAGGATTTAGTTATCGTTGCTGCGTGAGTTTTGGCATTTTCTTTTTTTTGTTCTGGAATTGTTTCTTTGATATTTTCTTTACGAAGCCTCTCTCTGCGTCAACTTCAATGTAATCTCCATCTTTTAGGATTGTGGTTGCTAATTTGGTACCAACAACGCAAGGAATTCTAAACTCTCTACTTACGATTGCAGCGTGGCTTAATATCCCCCCTTCATCCGTAACTATTGCCCCTGCTTTTTCACAAGCAATAATTAGATTTGGACGGGTCATCTCAGTTACTATAATGCTTCCTTTTTTCATATCCTTAATTTTTTTAGCATGATTCTCAGATTTACGATAAGATAACAACACCACTTTTCCAATAGCAAAACCTTCCGAAGCTACCTCTCCAACTAACTTTTCAACTTCTTTTGGATTTTCTTTGATCTCTTTAATAAATAAAATTGCTTTATCTCCGTCAAAAGTCTCAATATTCTCATTGGTTAAAACTTTAACAAACCCCCTGCTGCGATTTTTCAACCTAGTCGGTGAAAGCTTTTGATTCATCTCTATCAAAGCGTTTAATTCAAATGCATCGTACATTCTTAAATCCTTTTTAGAAACTTTGAATCTTCTTTTTAACTCTATTAGAAATAGCTCATTGTAATAGAGTGCCTGCATCCACAACGATCTCATTCGAAACCTTTCTTCAGATAGACGTCTCAAGACTTTGGTAATGTGTTCTATTTTTTTTGGCAATTCTAGTTCCTTAACTAAATTTTTTCTTTTGATTTGACTATGTCTTTTTTCTATCCAATCTTTTTTTTTAAATA
Source organism: uncultured Methanosarcinales archaeon (assembly GCA_964344235.1). Taxonomy (GTDB): domain Archaea; phylum Nanobdellota; class Nanobdellia; order Woesearchaeales; family GW2011-AR9; genus CAYFMJ01. The sequence goes on from CAYFMJ010000001.1 coordinate 196,987, forward strand.
AGGAAAGGTCAATTTTGGCTTTCTCTTTCTTTAATACTTCACTGAATGAGTTGGATAAAGGACCACCTCTTTTAGTAAAAACAAACCTAGTCTCTGGAGATGTTAAGATGGAAATTGTTTTTTGTAAATCTTTAACTTTTCTCTTTTTTAAAAATGCAGTCAATTCTTCCTCTAATTTAATGACTTTGTGTGGCTGAGTCATTGAGTAACAAACAAAAATATTCCCTAGCGCAAGACCATATAAATCATAGACCGCCCAGAATTCTTTTTTACTCAATTCCTCCAATTTTATATCTATAAGCTTCCCTATCCTTTTATTTAGCATCTTAGAATTCTTTTTTATTTCACTTAATAAAAATTCAAATTTTTTCTTATTCATTAGGAATTTGTATCCTGCAATGCTACTTCTTTCTATCTCTTCTTCAGACAGATAAAATTTACCATAGAATCCCTTCCCAAACATAATGCCATCAGTTATTCCATACCCAAATTTTTTCTTTGATTTTATCCCAAAGTTGCGAAGTGCTGGTTCAAAATCAAAAAAATTGTGGTTCTCTTCAACCCACATTAGTTTGTAATTGGTCATCTTGATTATTTCTCTTTTTTCCAGTTAAAATGACACGTTATAGATTTCTAAATAATTTAAAACTTTCTTGAAATCTCTTTAAACATTGAAGAAGTATTTTTAAAACCTCTTCATTTTTTAGGAATATTTTTAAACGTCACTTAATTGGTAGAGAATGATGGATGTTGTAGTAATTTTACTGGCAATTGGTTTGATTTTATTCTTTGGGCAGTTTGCAGAATTTATTTTTAGAAAGTTAAGCATTCCGGATGTTTTGTTTTTGATACTGTTAGGGTTTATTTTAGGTCCGAATGTGTTAGGATATGTTTCGCCAGGAAGTTTAGCGGTTATCGCGCCAGTGTTTACAACATTTACGCTATTGTTTTTGATTTTTGACGGTGCGTTTAATATTCATTTAGCTTCGTTAATTAGAGAATTGTCACATAGTTTAGTTTTAACGTTATTCAACTTCTTTATTTCATCCGCAATTATTATGGCAGTACTTGTCATTGCCGGTTTCCCGTGGTTAATTTCATTGTTGGCTGGTTTCATATTGGGAGGGGTTTCATCATCGTTTGTCATTCCGATTTTGAAGGAGATTAAAATTTCAGAGAGATTATTTTCGTTGTTAACGTTGGAATCAGCGTTGACGGACGTGTTTTGTATCGTATTTTCGTTAACTGTGATTGAAATTATCCGGTTTGGTTCTTTCGGAGTAAAAGCAATGGTTGGTCAGTTGATTTCATTGTTTGCAGTTGCTGGTTTTATCGGGATGTTGGCAGGTGTTATTTGGATTGTGTTAAGTGTTAAGGTTTTTAAAAATCCAAATTATATGATTACTATTGCGTATTTATTGATTGTTTACGCTCTTACGGACTTCTTAGGTGGGAATGGGGCAATCGCGGCTTTATTCTTTGGTTTAATGTTGAAGAACTCCAAGCAATTAACTGCTATTTTGCATGGGATTACAAAGAAAGTTAAAAGTCGGAAGAAAAAAATCCCGATACATTCGGTTATCAGGCCGTCAGAGGAGTTTTTCTATCATCAAGTTTCTTTCTTACTGAAAACATTCTTCTTTGTGTATATCGGAATTTTGATTGATATCCAAGATTGGAAGGCTTTGTTGATTGGAGTGTTAATCTCATTTGTGTTAATGGGCTCACGGATTGCCTCTTCATTGTTAACTAAGAAGATGGAACCGGATAACAGAAGTTTAGTGAACGCGATTTTTGCAAGAGGTTTAGCAGCGGCGGTTATTGTACAGTTAGTGATTGAAGCGGGGATCATGCATGCTGATTTCATTGCGAAAGTAACGTACGTGGTGATTACTGGGACGATTGTGCTAAGTTCAGTGAGAGTATTCTTAGTAAAGCGAAAAATGCCTGTTGCTGTGGTTAAAAAATGATACAAGAATGGTTTGCGGCATTAGGGGTGCCGTGGTTACTGAATAAGTATGTGCAGGCAGCAGTGATTATTGTTGTTGCTATTGTTCTGGCTAAACTGGTGTTATTCGTGTTTAGTCGATATTTGCAAAGAATTGCAGGTAAAACGAAAACAAAAGTTGATGATTTAATTTTTGAAAATACAAAACGGCCGTTATTTTATTTAGTGTTAGTGTATGGAGTTAAGTTTGCATTAGTGCCGTTGGGAATTAACGGAGTGGTTGACAAGATTATTAATTCGTTATTGGCAGTGGTGTTTGTGTTCATTCTCTCTCGAAGTTTAGATGTGATTATTGAAACGTGGGGTACTTCTTTTGCTAAAAAAACAAAGACGAAGATTGATGAAGTATTATTGCCATTATTCCATAAAGCGTCGAAAGTTATTTTCGTTATTATTGCAGTGTTATGGGTGTTAGCAATTTGGGAGATTGACATTACGCCGTACCTAGCGGGTGCAGGGATTATTGGGTTGGTGTTGGGAATGGCGTTACAGGACTCATTAAAGAATGTCTTTGGTGGTGTCAGTTTATTGTTGGATAAGAATTTTCATATCGGTGATCCCATTCAACTTGAGTCAGGAGAGCTGGGAAGTGTGAACGAGATCGGGTTGCGAAGTACGAAAATTTTGACGTTTGATAATGAAGTTATCTTTATTCCGAATGGGCAGTTAGCGAATATGCGGATTAGGAACTATGTGAAGCCGAATACGAAAATTCGGAAGATTGTGGAGTTTGGTGTGGCCTATGGCTCTGATGTTGAAAACGTGAAGAAAGTAGTGTTGGGAGCGATGAAGAAGGTGAAAGATATTTCTGACGATCCGTATATGGATGTTATTTTTACCTCCATGGGTGATTCTGCGTTGTTGTTTAAGGCGCGGTTTTGGGTGGATTGGGAGGTAGCGTATAGTAAGTGGTTAGAAGTTACACAAGCGATTTATTCTGTGCTTGAGAAAGAGGGAATTGAGATTCCATTCCCGCAGATGGATGTGCATATGAAGAAGTGATTTTATTCAAAATACTCCACTGCATTTTTGAAAATTTGTAATCCTGGACCTTCTTCTGGAATCTCTTGTCCTTCTCGTTTATACTGTTCTCTTAGTAACGTCCAATGTGGAAGATGAGTAAAAGCAATAGCACGTTCAGGGTGGGGCATCATACCAATGAGCCTGCCTGTCTCATCAGTGATCGCTGCAATGTCATCTAGGGAACCGTTCGGATTTGCTGGAAGATCTTGATATGCACAGATTTCTCCTGCAACGTATTTAGCTGCAACTAAACCTTTCTCATGTAGCCGTGTTAGTGTTTCACTATCTGTGTAGAACCTGCCTTCACCATGTGCAATTGGCACACTTATTCTTTCAATGCCTTGTGTCCAGGGGCTGCCTCTCTGAAATTGTAGGTCCACCCACCGATCTATATATCGGGCAGAATCATTATGAGTGAGAGCGACACTTCTCTTGCCATAGTTTCCATCTAAAGCAGGAAGAAGCCCCAAGTTTACCATCACCTGAAACCCGTTACAAATTCCGATCGCGAGATGATCTTCTTCGACAAAGCGTAGTACTTCGTCCGATAAATGGTTCTGAATCTTGTTGGCAAGAGCATTTCCAGAACCAGTGTCATCTCCGTAGGAGAAACCACCAGGGAATGCAAGTATTTGGTACCTGTTGAGTTTAGCAGGGTCAGCAATTAAGTCATTAATGTGGACAATGTCAACGCGTGCGCCTGCTTGTCTGAACGCGAATGCTGTTTCTTCATCACAATTAATTCCATATCCTGTAAGTGCTAAAACGTGTGGTGTTGCCATATTAATATTCTCCCAGTGTTGATTTGTACGGTTCTAACAAGGCGCTAGCCGTTGTGTCGATTATTTTGGTGCCTCCCACTCCTGTTACCGTAAAAGAGCCATCATTTGTAATTTCCCCGATATGAGCATGTTGCTGCTCAGCCATAATTGCTTCGAACCGTTCTTTGTTTTGAGGGGCAATTGTTACAAGAATTCTACCCTGGCTTTCGGAGTATAACTTACAGTCATTACGCGAAGCTGTTCCAGGAAGGTTTTCTAATGAAACGTCTACACCCAACATACCACCCATGGCTGTTTTAGCTAACGCAATAGCAAGACCACCCCGATGGACGCTTTTGGCAGAGGCTATAATGCCTTCCTCTACGGCTTGCTCATATGCTTGATAGACTGCTTTGTTTCTTGTAGCATTAACTTGTGGAACGCTGTTACCAATATACGCCTCGCCACATTGTTCCTCACCAACCATGGCGAAGTATTCAGAAGCGCCGAGTTCGTCATGTGTTTCTCCGAGTACGTACACTAAATCTCCCGCAAACTTTGCATCAAGCGATACTGCTTTGCGAGCATCTTGCATTACCCCAATAGAAGAGACGAGCAATGTTGGAGGAACAGAAACTTTCATGGGATTACCCTCTTCATCAAATCCTTTAAAGTCATTAAACATGCTGTCTTTGCCCGAGATGAAAGGGGTACCAAACGCAACAGCTGTATCATAACAAGCTCTCACAGCTTCTTTAAGCTGTCCTAAACGTTCTGGTTCGTTAGAGCTACACCAACAAAAGTTGTCCATAAGAGCTAAGTGGTTCAGTGGGGCTCCTGCGACGACTGCATTTCTGATTGCAGTGTCGATTGCAGCAGCAGCCATATGATATGTATCAATGTCACTATAGCTTGGATTAATGCCCTGTGATGTAACGACTGCTTTTTGTGAATCTAGAATTGGCCTTGTTACGGATGCATCTCCGTTGACTCTGCCTCGGCCCTGTAATGGTTTTATGACGGAACCACCCTGCACTTCGTGGTCGTATTGTCGTGAGATAAACTCGAAGCTTGTGATGTTTAGTCTTCCCAGCATGGAATGAAGAGAATCAGTTAAGTCCCCTAATTCGGCAATCTCTGGCTCTTCGTGCGTAGGTCTGGTATATGTTGTGTGCATCGGTCGTGGTGGGAGACCGTCGTGCAGAAAGTCTAAATCAAGCTCCGCTACTTTTTCTCCATGAAAGTAGGTGATACTTTTTCCTGAGTCTGTGAACTCCCCGATTACTGTTGCCTCGACGCCTCTACGTTGCATTAACGATTGAAAAGCAGGCCATTTCTCTGGTGGGACTGCGAGAGTCATACGTTCCTGTGCTTCAGAGATGTCGATTTCGTACGGAGCAAGTCCGGGATATTTTGAAGGTACTCTATCAAGATGGTAAACACAACCCCCACTTGCTTTTGCCATTTCGTTAACAGAACAAGATAAACCTCCAGCACCGTTGTCAGTAATGTCGTTATACAATGCTTGATCTCTCGCTTCTTTAACAACGGCATCACTTAATTTCTTTTGTGTAATTGGGTCACCAATTTGCACAGCTGTTGCCGGGCTACCGGAATCCATGGCTTCTGAAGAGAAAGTTGCTCCATGAATGCCATCTTTTCCTACCCTCCCTCCGATCATAACAATGTAATCCCCTGGCTGGGCTTGTTTTTCATGTGAAGGTCTGCCTGCACTCTCTCGTGGGATAAGACCAACGGTTCCTACAAACACTAGCGGCTTGCCTTTGTATCGTGCGTCGAATGTGACAAAACCTTGTGGGGTTGGTATGCCAGAACAATTTCCCCCTACATTAACTCCTGCAACAACACCCTCCATGATTTGGCGTGGTAAGAGCATCTCTTGTGTGAACTCTGGGCCTTTGTAGAGCGGGGTTGTATCACGGGGGTCAGCGAAGCAAAAACCGTACCTATTGATGATTGGTTTAGCACCTAAACCAAAACCAATCGTGTCCCGGTTAACTCCAACAATTCCCGTAATAGATCCTCCAAATGGATCGAGAGCAGAGGGGCTGTTATGCGTTTCTGCTTTATCTGTTACGAGAAAATCGTCATCGAAAATAATTGCTCCGGAATTGTCCGTAAAAACTGACACACAGAAGTCTTCATTTCCTTTTTCTGCGCGTATTCTTTGTGTTGCCGCTTTGATGAACGTTCTGTATAGGCCGTCTGTAACCTCATCCATTGGATCAGCGAAAATTGTATGTTTACAATGTTCTGACCATGTTTGAGCAATTCTTTCAAGTTCAACATCAGTTGGGTTTCTGCCTTGTTCTCTAAAATAAGAGCGTATTGCATGCATGTATGTTAAGTCTAGCGCGAGTGGGCCTCTGCGAGTCCCATCCCCGTTAGAGATGCCTTTCTTTCCAATAAGTGTTAGTTCATCATCGCTGGCGTTGAGAATATCAACAATACTGGCAGAGGGTGCTGGACCTAGCCGCACTTCAGGAATAATGAGCCCCATGCCGCCCTCTCTTTGGAATTCGTTGTAGTTTCTAATGGTAATTCTTTGGATCAGCGGATTGGCGAGCGAATTTGCAATAAATGTAACATCACTTTCTGTTAAATCTCCCGAAAGAAACGTTATTTGTGAAGTATATGCTTCTGCAATGTGTTTGTTTCCAAGTAAGTCTTCGATCCCTTCTCTAGTTGTAGTACCGACGTTATCCGTTACGCCTGGCAAGAATCCAACCTCAATTGCCCACTGGAAATCATCAGGAGCTTGAGGTGTGTCTACGGTTGCGTGTTGTGTTACAGGATTGGTAAGCATTGATGCGACAGAGTCTAGAGTATCCTCTTGTAGTGCCGAACCAATAGTGTACACGTCAACGATGTGTGTATCAGTGATCCTTTCAGAAAAACCAAGTGTTTCAATACGGCGCCTTCGTATTGCGGCCCTTGTATCTGGAATAATGGATCTTACCTCAATCCTATGGGCCATGTTTTTGTAAAATGAATTTATGTTATAAAGTTTAGTGTTCTTGAATATATTGTTAGGAGATCCTCTACTTCAGAAATCATTAAATAGTTTGTTTTCTCTTTGTGATGCATGGAACCGCTTTCAATTGTTGGAATAATGATTCTGATTATCGTGGCGTTATTTCTGGGAAAAATTTTATCGATTTTGGGGAGAATTGTGTTTGTGGCTTTAATCATCGCATTGGTGTTGGTGTTTGCGTTTGGTATTTCGTTAAATCAAGTGGTTGATTGGGGTTTACAAGTTATTTTATTAGCGTTTTGAATGTTCTTTCTTCAGTTCTTTTTTGTTCTTGCATACCAATAACTGTTTCTAGCGTTCGCCTATATTCTGGTTGCCAGAACTCACAGTAATATTCTCTTAGATCGTCGTCTGGCCGTTCACTGAATCTACGGCCTTCGGGCTGTTGGCTTTCCATGGAGCAATGGGATGCAGCTTTCCTTCTAAGAAATAATGCCCTTTCACGATGGACACACGATAGGCAACCTCCCTCCGACCGCTCTCTGTACGCCTCGACATAATTTCTTACACTTGACAAATCGAGATAGGTGCTTGTCCCTTCGTTTGTGTGGGAACCATTTTCAATAATTCTCAATACTTCGGTGAGTTCTGTATCTTTAAGAGAGGGGTCTATAGATGAAAGAGATCTTCCTACATCTTGCAACAGGCCAAGAACTTTATGTATTGATCTGGCATCCGAGAAGCGCGTAGGAACTTGGTATACTACTGTTCCTTCTTGTGACATAAAATACTTCTTTCTTTGTCTTATATAAAAAATTTACTACTAAAAAGGCGTGTTTTTCTGAAGGGGGCTTTTTAGCTACAACAAACTATATAAACTGGTTCTCTCCTGAAAGATTATGAGTTCTACAATATGGACGGAGAAGTATCGGCCGCAAACGTTTGATGAAGTAAAAGGACAGCAGGAAATTGTTGCCAAAGTAAAAGCGTTTGTTTCTTCTGGTTCGATGCCACATCTCATGTTCTCTGGCCCGGCAGGTGTGGGGAAGACGACGTTAGCGTTAGTTATTGCAAAGCAATTATTTGGCGAAGAGTGGCGGCAAAATACGTTGGAGTTAAATGCGTCTGATGAGCGAGGAATTGATGTTGTTAGGGTGAAAGTGAAAGACTTTGCACGGACTAGGGCGTTAGGAGATGTGCCGTTTAAGTTGATTTATTTAGATGAGTGTGATGCTCTGACGAAAGAAGCGCAACAGGCTTTACGTCGGACAATGGAGAATTATACGAAGACCTGTCGGTTTGTGTTAAGCTGTAATTATAGTTCTAAAATTATTGACCCGATTCAATCGAGATGCGCTATTTTCCGATTTAAACCGTTACCTGAGGATGAGATTTACAAAGTGATTGACCGAATTACTGCGGAAGAAGGATTGGTGTTAGGAGAGGGTGTAAAAGAAGCACTGTTTGAAGTTTCAGGCGGCGATTGTCGAAGATTAGAGAATGTGATGCAGTCATGTGCTGTTATCAAAAAAGAGTTAGATGCTGAGTTGGTGTATTCCATGGCTTCGGTTGCTCGCCCTAAAGAAGTGCATGAAGTGTTGCGGATTGCAGCTGCTGGGGATTTTCTTGCTAGTCGGAAGAAGTTATTGGATTTAATGTTAAATTATGGTTTATCTGGATTGGATGTGGTTAAACAGATTCAGCGAGAGATTTGGAATTTAGAGTTAGAGGATAGGAAGAAGGTTGAGTTAATTGATCAATGTGGTGAAGTAGAATTTAGAATGGTTGAAGGTTCTGATGAGTATGTACAATTGGAAAGTTTTTTAGCGTTTGTTGTGTTGGTAGGGAGTAGATGACGTTAAGAGAAGAACTTGATCAAGCAGCGGGTGTTAGGGTAATCCCTGATGATGATCTTTGGTTTACAGGGTACGAACACATTGCTTTTGATGAAGATGATGTAGAATACCACGCTCTGCGACGGAGAAACTGTTATACACATGACAGACTTGGTCGTCCTTTTCCCGTTTTTGACGCACGCCATGGTCTCACTGGCGCAGGGCATCACTATTTGATTGACAACTTACCAGGGCCAGGGAATGACTTAAGTTTCTTTAAAAGTTATCCTGGACCAATTCTTGCGCCTAACTCTCGAGGACATGGAAGAGGAGATTATGAATCTGCCATCCTTCCGGGTGGTTCTGGGGGGTCACGGGCGTTATTGGTGAGAGATTCAATTGCTTTTGATCGAATTGTCAGAAAACTGTACCCCGGTGCGAAGATAGCAAAGGTTGGCAGCTCTTTGGGAGGGATGCAACACAAGGTATTTGCAGCAGGTGGTGTCGAAAGAGATGGTGAATTGGTCTTTGATGATGAGGTGCGTCGAGAAAGGGATAAAAATATTGCTTTTGTTTCTACTCTAGCTAGTCCGGCGGCGGCAGAGTTTACTGTCTCTTCGTTCTATAAGGATCTAGCCGACAAAGGTCGGAGATATATTATGATTATGAGGGCACTTGGTGTTGATCGCCTATATCCTGGTTCGCTTACCCCAGAAGAGGGCTCATTCCGTGATAGAATCGTTGATCGTGTTCTTGGGACAGAAACATTTAGAGAAATTGCGGCAGCGTTTATGCCTACGTTCTTCATTAATGAAGAGTACTTATTTAGGGGAAGTAATGCTCTGTCAATCTTAGCAAATGAAGGGAGCTCCAACCCACCGTTGGATTTAATAGATGACATCTTTTACATGTTTCAGCAAGGGAGACAGGTAACTCCAGATGGTGACGATTATACATCTGTTGCAGAACACCTAAGCGAGGGTACAGCGCCGTTTCTTTTTGTTTCAGGAGGCGGCGATGGCCTTACTCCTCCTGATACCATTGATCGGCTCGCTTTACAGATTCAGCGGGCTAGAACTGCAAGAAGTGGCTGGGTGAAGAATATCTGTGTCGAAAATGGAGGGCATGGACCGTTTATTGGAAGACCTGCGGAATCAATCTTTGCTTTTTATTGGGAGGCTCTGAAACAGGCAATGGAAGAGACCGAGCGAGTGTCTCCTGAACTGATTGGTCCCGGAATGAAGGCACCTTATGACGGCGTGAAATTCTTTGAACAAAAACTGGCGCAAGCAAAAGAAAAATATCCTACATTACCTCTCGATCGAGTTTCAAGCGCCGAGAGGATCACTTTAGATGCCAGTGTTTTTGGGTAAAAAAATCTATTCAGCACTTTCTTTGATACGTAGAGTTTCTTGTACGATATCTCTGTATTTGTACTGAAGTGTTAATTTGATTTGCTTGGTGGAAAGATGGTCTTCCGCAAGAGCTGTCTTTAATTTACAAACAATTTCTGCAGTACCATCATTTAACCGAGCTTCGTTGACTTTACCACTAGATTTACATTCCCACGCATCATCATCAATGACATAGGCAATTTCATCCCTAATGCCGAAATCTTCATTTGGTTTTGCTAAGTCGCCCGTACCTGCTTTTTCAATGGCGATCTTTAGGGCCATGATGCCTTTACCAGCAGTATCCTCTACAACACTTTTTACAGTTACTGGAGCACCAGATACGAAGAATGTCTTCGCTTCATTAACATCACAAATTCTCTCATCAGTTAAGTCCTCTTTTAGACATACTTCTGGAATTAGTAATTCTGTCTCGTAATAAAATTCAATGTTTGCAAACCAGTCTCTTTCAACAAAGTTATTGACATCTTCTTCATACTTTACATCATCACCGAAGGAGATTGTCTCTTCTCCTCCATCTGGAACTAAATCGGAGATTGCATCTAATTCGTCAGAATTTTGTAAGGTGTAGGAAGCAATGCCGCTAAATTCACTCTGGGAAGGACCAAGTAATTCTACTGTGATGTCCCCTGGTTGGATGTCGTATTCACCTTTGTTAATCACAGTAACTTCTAATGGAAATGTTTCAGTATCAAAGATGGTAAATGTTCCATCTTCTTCAACGCCTAGTGGTTCGAAGGAACCAGTTACTCCTAATGTACCGCCAATGTAGGGGCCATCTTGCACTGCAACACCATCTTCGGTGGAACATGCTGCTAGGAATACCGTTAAGACTAGAATGAATGATAGAATAATTTTTGTATGTTTCATCGTAACGCCTCTTTTAGTTGTTGTTTCTATAAAAGAGAAATGGTATATAAAGTTTACCTCGGCGTGGCGACGATTTTAACTTGTTTTTGTTCCGATTCGATGTAATTATAATCTAACTCTATACGTAGTGGGGTTTTGAAAGCAGCAGTTCCTGGTATTAAGAATTGACATTGAATTTTTCCTTGGTCATTATGTAATCTTACAAGCCCATCAAACGGTTTACAGCTGATTAAACTTCCACCACTAAGATGAACATTGTAGAGAACTTTATCAACATCATCAAAGCCTAACGATGCTTGACCGCAACCGAGAATGTCAGAGAATGGGGAAAGTACTCTACCACTCCCAAAGTTTCGTACGGTAATGTCAAAGATTGCTCTTTCGCCAACCATATCCATGCCTACATAGCTAATTCCTACTGGGCCCCCTTGGCCCCCGCCAACAGAAACGCTTTGTCTGTAATCACAGGCTTTCTGTTCAGACGTTACTTGGTAGCGTTGCGTGTCAACACAGACTTCTGGGTTAGCAGTAGTTTGATAATTGTAACATGTCAGGAAGTTTAGTGTTGGATTGTATTCAAACACACCGTCATCTAGTAACATTTGGCCGGAATGGAATTCAATTTGGTTAATGCCACCTTGGGTGTTGTAGACATTTTTTCCTTCTAGTACACCAATATTTTCAGCGCATGATCTGGGGGAGCCAAACGCGCCAGTAATAATGCTCGGATCGTGGCCGGTAACTTCAACGAAACATGCTTCCGCTGCTAAGTCGTGGTTTCCTTTGTTGTTAATTTCGACAATGGCAATTAATTCGTCTTGATCGTAGATAGTTTTCGGTGGGAAGTCGTTAATGAATTCTAACTCGACTCCCTGTGTGCCTGATTGTACTTCCCGTAGCACTGCAGCAGTGTCGCGTGGTGTTTCACCAGCGTTTACTTGCCCTGAGCACGCTGATAAAAGAAATGTAGTTAAGAGAATGAGAACTATCAGTACTAACCTGCCCCTTTTTTGCATAGTTGGACTAATCAAAAAGCGTATTTAAGCTTTTCTATGAGGAAGAATTAAAAATAGAGTGGGGTTTTGTTGGGGGATGGCAAAGAAAGTTGTGCATTTCAAGAAGGATTGTATTAGTTGTGGCGCGTGTGCAGCTATTAATCCAGAGCACTGGGAAATGGATCCAGAAGGGTTAGCGCAGCTGAAAGGAAGTTCTTTGAAGGGTGAGAAGTGGGAGTTAGATATTTCTGATGCTGAGGTTGAGGCGAACCAAGAAGCATCAGAAGTGTGTCCCGTCAATATTATTCATGTTGAGGACAAAGATTAGATTTTGTGTTCTTTCTTTAGTGAGTGGGCGAAGCCAACATAGTGTTTTTTGAGTCTTGTAATAATTCTGTTATGTTCTTTCTGTAATTTTTTAATTTCATCGACCAATTCCGTGTGTTTGATTTTAATAGAGAGTTGTTCCTCGATCGTTTTTGCACCGTTATGTTTGTTAGTTGTTTTTTCTAATTGTTTAGAAGCACGTTGCAATTTTTTGTTAATTCGTTTGAGTGCTTTAGAATACACATAGAGGTAGGCAGATTCTTTGGTAATGGACATGGGGTAAGGAAGAAATTAGTGTATATAATTATTTTGTTTCACATTCTACCACAAACGCAGGGTGATCGCTGGGGTAGAAGTCAGGAGCAATTTGCGTTGTTATACATCTTGGTTCGGCAGTTGGTTGAATTCTTGGGCTGCCAAAGACGTGGTCAACTTGGCCGTCGTAGCGCCAGAATGGTTCTGGGAGTGTAACTTCTGCAGTAAGTTCTTCAAAGTGTCTGGTGCCGTTATTGACACTCGGAAGAAGTTTGACGCCATTGAAATCTCCGCCGGCGAGGATTGGAATGCCCGTTCCTCGTAGCTCCAGTAAGTATGTGGCTAATGTTGCTTTCTGTTCGTCGATTGTTGGATCGGTTCTTAGGCCTAGCTGTGATGTCGGTGCGTTAGAATCGAGACATGCTAAGTGGGTGTTGACTAAGTGATAGGGGCCTTCTTCTGTGTCAATTTCAACATGAGCTAGGCGTTTCCCGCCGAGTTTCTCTCCAACGTAATCGACGACGCCTCTTGGGGTTAATCGTTGTAATGCGGGAGAGGCGTAGGCTTTGTGGGCAGTTGTTCTCACAGCTTTAAGAACTTGTTTTTTTACTAGTGTGGCTAGGCCACCTCCTTGTTTGAAACGGTGGTAACCGCGTGGTTTGAGAATTCCTGGCCAATCTTCTTGCACAAATGCGATGTCTGGTGCCATCTCTTCAAACATTGCCCGAATGGCTTTGACTCGTCTAAAGTAGCCTCTCACGGGCAGTCCATAAATGTTCCACGTCATCACCCTCATTTTTTAATTATAATCATACAATGGTCTTTTTGTAACGGATCAAGTTTTTTATAATCAATTACTGTAAATATTGTATCCAATTGTTTTCGTATTTCTTCAAAGATTTGTTTCGGTTTTTTTGTAATGTCAATGCTTCTCGCTTTGACTGCTAATAGGCCATAACCTCCTTTCTTCAGGAAGAGTTGGCAGTTTTTAATGAAGATCTCTGCTTGGTTTCGTTGTGCAATGTCTTGATACACAATATCGGCAGCAGCGATTTTATCTTGATACTGTTCTGGATGATTTGCGTCTGCTAAGATTGGGCAGATGTTGGTGCGTTTTTCTGCAATGAATACTAAGTCCCTCACAACTCTTGGTGCAGGATCGATGCCAAAAATGAAACCGTTCTTTCCCACAATATCTGAAACGAAGGAAGCGGTGTAGCCGTGTGAAACGCCAAGGTAGAGAACTATGTTGTCCTTTCTGATACCGATGTTAGTGCAACCTTTAGCGATCATCGCTCCCAATTTACTTCTTGTTGGATCGAGTTCTCTAAATGTTGTGCCACCCTCTTTGGTTGTCTTTTCGTTAAATGGTGTGAAGTTAGGGAGGATACTTTTTGTGTAGATACGTTTACGTTTATCTGTATAGAGTTCAAAGAGTTTATGTGGTTGGATTTTATTTCCCATATTGTTTTTTGATCTCTCTTGCTGATTTGTTAGTTGTTTGTTCCATTGTGTACCCTAATGATTCAACAGCTTCTTGCACTTCTTTCTCGGTTTGTGCTTCAATTTCAACAAAGGTGGGGATGTCGGGGAATGTATCAATTTCAAATCTCGCATTTTTCAGCTTGTATGACTCTCGCTTTTTTGTTCCTTCATAAAAACGTTTGAAACCTAATTTGTCAAAAATTGTTACGGTGTCTTCAAAGCTCTCAGTCGTTGTTTCAATCTCTTCTCTCACTTTGAGTTTGCTGTTTTCTTTTTTTCCTTTGAAACATAATTCAACTTGTTCTCCTACTTTTCTCACACGTAATGTTTTTCCTTCTTTTTTGAGGTCTTCTGTTGGATAATCGAAGCAAACCATTTTAATTTCGCCGTCAAAGATTTTTTCAGCTTTTAGATTTTGGAGTTTTTTTCTGACTTCACCTACGTTGATGTCTAATATCTTAACTTCGATCTCTTTCATTTCAACTTCCTCTCTAATTCTTTACGATATTCTTTTGCTTTGAATTCTCCTTTGAAGTAGTCTAACCTGCAGCATAATGATAATTTGTCGGCTAACATTCTTGCCGCTTTCCCGCGATCTTTTCGCTGTGCTTTTTGGATTAATTGGTGGGCAAAAATAACACCATATTTCGGTGAACGTGCACCTGTTTTCAAGTGCCTAAAGAGTGCTTTCTCTGCTCCTAGTAATTGGATGGTAGAAGCTGGGAACACCGCTAGTCTTTTGAGGCTTTTTCCATGTTCTAATAAGTCCGCGCCAATGGTTGGGCCGGCAAGTTCTAGCAGATTCGGACAATAAGATCTCATGACTTTGGTTAAGTATTCTTCATGTTGCTTGCGTAATTCAATGATGTTAAGAATTGTTTTGGAAAGTAGTTGCATTTCTTTCACGTGGAATGATTTAAGATCTGCACCCATCTCGCTGTGCTTGCGTTGTTTTAATGTTAATTTGGTAAAGTGTTCGTGGTTTTCCATAGAATTAGATAATTCTGGATAGTACAAACTGTACCACTCCCGTAGTCGCTTTGTATGGAGATTAATGGTCTTATCTAACTCGTTAATATTGGCAATTGTTTGGATAATGAGTTGGTCTTCTGTGACAGATTCTTTGATCGCTTTTTTTGTTATCTGAAGATTTTTTTTATGTAATTGTTGTAATGATTTTTTATCGGTGAAAGGTTCTAATGCTTGGAGAAGTTTCTTCTCAGGTAGAGTTTGCTTCGTTTTTTTGTTTGTTTTATGGAGATTATTGTTATTATCCACAATGAAGTTTCCTAATAGGTGCTTGAAGAAATATTTCATAAAACTGGGTAGACCATAAGGTATATAAACTTTATTGGATCGGCTTGTGGAAGATATTCTGCGAGGCGTTGATTCTGTACGGTGTAATTATTGTCCGCATATTTTGGAGAAGGAATGGTTGGATTCTGAATGGGACGAGGAGAAGCATTATAAAATTGTAAATTGTTGGGAATGTGGTAAGAAGAATTGGGTGAAAGCAGAGTTTGAGGGCTCAGGTCATGATCATGATTTACATGGAAAAGGGTCGATAGAGTCAATGGTAAGGAAAGTGCAGTTTCGGGATATTAGAGATTAGGTATCGCTACAAAACTTATATAAAGTTTGATTACTGTTAATTCTATGAAGTTTGTGTATTCACATCATTGGTTGCTTAAGAAACAATATCGTCCTGAGATTACTGATGATTTGATTGCCTATGCGATTGAGAATTCAAATGAACTTCGTGACAAACATTGGGTGAATGCTTCCAATGCAGTTTGCAGAGTTCCTCCAATGGGAAGAATCTTAAAAGTCGTGTATCGGAGAATTGGAAAGAACACAATAAAAATAATAACAGCGTTTTGGCTTGATTGACAATGGAAAACACTTGGTATGATAAAGAAGAGGACATTCTGAATATTGAACTGAAGAAAGGAGAATATTGGAAGAGTGTTGAACTGCCAAATGGTGTGGTGATTGATATTGCCAAAGATGGTTCAATTACAGGGATAGAAATTTTGAGAGCGAGTAAAGTCTTTTCTGGAGATGTGAAAAAAGTGATTGAGCAAGCGAAACCAGCGGTGACTTGAATGATACAGGAAGGAATGGATGCACCGGATTTTGTGGCAGTGGATCAAGGTAATAAAGAGGTAGCGTTGAGTGGTTTTGCAGGGAAATGGGTAGTATTATATTTCTACCCAAAAGATAATACTCCTGGTTGTACAATTGAGGCAGTGAATTTTAGTGCTAAGAAAGCAGAGTTTGAGGCTTTGGGAGCAGTTATTTTGGGTGTTTCACCAGATTCTGTGGAAAGTCACTGCAAATTTATAGATAAGAAGAAGCTTACTATTACCTTGTTATCTGATGAGTCGAAGGAGTTATGTGAGAAATATGGTGTTTGGCAGTTGAAGAAGTTTATGGGGAGAGAGTATATGGGTGTTGTTCGTTCAACGTTTTTGATATCTCCTGACGGGAAGATTGCAGCTGTATGGAGCCCTGTTAAGGTTAAGGGTCATGTTGATGATGTGTTGGAGAAAGTTAAAGGGTTGCAGTAGGAACAATATACTTATTTCACCGATATCTTTATAAACAAATCACATTCTCAAGCGAATACTTTAACCAAAATCGATTAAAGTGCGGTAATTACACTGCTTTTCACGAAAAGTAAATAATTGCGGCAAACTGGCCTGAGAAAGTGATCATCAAAATTCTTGATGTGAACTGGTAGAGGCTGTTTATCACACGAAATGGAGCAAGAGTATTAGATATACTCTAGATTTAACTATATCAGAAATTGTACGCAATTTCTGGAATATTGAGGAGACTCAACATGCCTAAAGCACATAACCCGCGTCGAGGAAGTATGCAGTTTTGGCCGAGGAAACGGTCACGACATTCGTTAGTTCGAGTTAGAGCGTGGGCTACCAATAATAAAGCTAAACCATTAGGGTTTATTTGCTATAAAGCTGGGATGACACATGTCATGGCGACTGATAATCGGGCAAAAAGTCTGACGAAAGGTCAAACTGTTTCCTTGCCGGTGACGATTATTGAATGTCCTGCAATGACTGTTATTGGTGCTGCTTTCTATACAAAATCTTTACGTGGGTTACGAAAAATTTCTTCTGTGTTCGCTGAAAAATTATCTGATAAACATCTGAAAAAAATGATGACTTTACCTAAAAAACAGGGTAAAAAGTTGGAAGATATTACTGAATTCGATGATGTACGGTTATTGGTCCATTCAAACCCAAGCAAAACTGGTGTTGGAACAAAGAAACCACATGTATTAGAAGTTGCATTAGGCGGTTCAAAAGATGATAAGATTGCGTATGTGAAGGAAATGTTAGGAAAAGAACTTGCTGTGCAAGATGTATTTGAAGCAGGCGAAGTTATTGACGTGCATGGGATTACCAAAGGAAAAGGTTTCCAGGGAACTGTTAAGAGATATGGTGTCCCTATTAGACAGCACAAGTCCGAGAAAACAAAGAGGGGTATTGGTAACTTGGGTGCGTGGACGCCGAAGAGAGTAGATTATCGTGTTCCCCAGCCCGGTAAGATGGGATACCATTTACGAACAGAGTATAATAAACAGATTCTTTCTCTTGGCGAAGAGGGTAAAGACGTTACACCAAAAGGTGGAATTACGAAGTTTGGTGTTGTGAAAAATAATTATCTTTTAGTTCATGGTTCAGTTGTTGGACCTCGTAAAAGAGCTCTTGTGCTGACGCAAGCATTACGATTACATAAAAAAATTCAGAAGGATGCATTTACAATTAATGCAGTGACGGTATAAAATGAAAGTAGCAGTAGTAGACTTACAAAAGAAGAAAACTGGAGAGAAGGATTTACCTAGTCAGTTTACTGAAGAGTTCCGGCCAGGTTTGATTCGGAGGGCTGTGTTAGCGTTACAAAGTAAAGCTCGACAAGCATACGGTGCTCATCCTGACGCAGGACAAAGACATTCTTCTGAATTAAGTAAGAGACGGCGAAAATACCGTGGAAGTTATGGTTTTGGTATTTCACGGGTTAATAGAAAGATTCATTCACGTAGAGGAACTCGGTTTTTCTGGGTTGGTGCAACATCTCCTCAAACAAGAGGCGGACGACGAGCACATGCACCGAAAGCAGAGAAGAGTTTTGTGCAGAATATCAATAAGAAAGAGAATAAGAAAGCGATTCGATCCGCAATTGGAGCAACGGTTGATGCTACTGTTGTTGGTTCACGGGGCCATAAAGTTCCTGCAGAATATCCGTTTGTTGTGGCAGCTGCACTTGAGGGTGTAGGAAAAGCAACAGATGTACAAGCAGCGTTAGTTGCGTTAGGATTTAGTGAGGAATTGCAGAGGACGTTAGTTAAGAAAGTGCGAGCAGGTATTGGAAAGTTACGTGGTAGAAAGTATCGACGTAAGAAAGGAGTATTAATTGTTGTAAGTGAAAATTGTCCTTTAGTAAAAGCGGGATCAAACATTCCTGGTGTGGATGTTGTTCCGGTAAGTGCGTTGAATGCAGAGGTATTAGCACCAGGGGCAATGGCTGGAAGAGTTACGTTATGGACTGAGAAAGCAGTTGATGTGTTAGGAGAGAAAAAGTTATTCGTATAAAATGGCAGAAGCAAAGAAAACGGAAACTGTACCGAAGATTGAAGCAGTGTTTGATCCGTATGAAATTATCAAGTATCCTCTGTCAACAGAAAAAAGTATTCGACAAATTGAGTTTGATAACAAATTAGTGTTTGCAGTACATCCACGAGCAACGAAGCGGGACGTGAAGCGAGCAGTTGAAGAATTATTTAGTGTGAAAGTAGCAAAGGTAACAATGCACAATGCATTTCAGGGTCAAAAAAGGGCTTTTGTGAAGCTTGGTCCTGAGCATCTAGCAAGCGATGTCAGTGCAGATTTAGGGTTAATCTAAGATGGGTAAGCGATTAATACAACAACGACGAGGACGGGGAACTCACACCTATAAGTCACCTAGCTTCCGCTTTAAGGGAGAAGTAAAACATATGGCTGTTCCGACAACCGGAAAAGTTGTTGATTTAATCCATTGTGCTGGTCACAGTACACCTCTAATGGAAGTTACCTATTTGACGGGAGAAAAGAAGTTAGCATTCGCACCGGAAGGAATTCAAGTTGGAGACGAGATTATTGTTGGTGGCGATGCAAATGTACAGAAAGGAAACGTATTATGTTTGGGTGATATCCCAGAAGGAACGTTAGTTCATAATATTGAGTTACGGCCGGGGGATGGTGGGAAGTTAGTACGAAGTTCCGGCGCTGCTGCGAAAGTCGTTGCGAAAACAGATACAGCGGTTCGAGTAGTATTACCATCAAAGAAAGAGAAGAAATTCCTCCCAAGTTGTCGGGCAGCGATTGGCGTATTAGCGGGTTCGGGCAGAGTGGATAAGCCGTTCTTGAAAGCAGGAAACAAGTATAAGAAAATGCGAGCACGAAACAAGTTATATCCAAAAGTATGTGGTATTTCGATGAACGCAGTGGACCACCCGTTCGGAAGTGGGTGTTCACACCAAAAAGGAAGACCTACCTTGTCTTCACGACATGCACCGCCTGGACGTAAAGTGGGTAAGATTGCACCGCGGAGAACAGGGAAGAGGAAATAAGGATACAAAATGGCAATAAAACAATTCATGTGGCAAGGGAAAACTGTGGAAGAGATTAAAGAGTTAGAACTGAAGCAGTTTATGGAACTCATTCCAACACGAGCACGTCGATCGTTAAAGCGAGGCTTTGATGACCGTCAGAAGAAATTGGTAGAAGAGTTAGAAGCAGGAAAAGATAATATCAAAACACACTGTCGAAACATGGTTGTATTGCCAGTTATGTTGGGAAAAACAATTCGAGTGCACACGGGTAAAGATTTCGTACCTATCATGATTCAACCAGAAATGTTGGGACATTTCTTGGGAGAATTTGCATTAAGTCGAAAAATGGTAACACACAGCTCAGCAGGAGTTGGAGCAACACGATCAAGTAAAGCGGCATCCGCACGATAAAGACAATGACACAACAACAAACAGACGCAGTACATAGCGCTTCCGCAAAAGCGTTGAACTTAGACATCTCTACTAAGCAGAGCGTTGAGATTAGTCACGTATTGCGGTATCGAAGTACCTCTTTTGCAAAGAAGTTTTTAGAGGGTGTTGTTGCTGGAAAACAAGCAGTACCAATGAAGAAGTATAATCGAGATACCGGGCATAAAGTAGGTAGAATTGCTGCGGGGAAATTCCCGCAGAAAGCCGCAGGTAAGTTTTTGAAACTTGTGAAAGCAGTGGAAGCGAATGCACAGAATAAAGGATTAAATGCAGACAGTTTAAAGATTACAAAATTAGTTGCGAATAAAGCGTCTACGCCTCTTACTGGTGGAAGACATAGACAAGGAACAAAGAGAACACATATTGAGATTGAAGTTAAAGAAGGTGTTGCAAAGAAGGAAGCTGAGAAGCGAGTTCAGAAAGAGAAGAAGACTGAAGTGAAGAAAGAAACACCTGTAGCGGAGAAAGTTATTGAGAAGAAAGCTGCTGTTGAAGAAAAGAAGGTAGAAACCAAGGCGGAACCGGTAGTTGAGAAGAAGGAAGACGTTATTGAAGAAGCTGCGCAGCCTGCTGAAGAGAAAGTTGAACCAGTTGCAGAACCTGTTGTTGAGGAGAAGAAAGAAGAACCAGTACAGGAAGAAAAGCCAGCAGAACCAGTTGCAGAAGTACCTGCTGAAATTCCGGCTGAGGAGAAACCTGTTGGGGAAGCTCCAGTAGAAGAGAAGCGGGAAGCGGTTGTTGAGAAACCAGCTCCAGTTATGAAAGAAGTCTTACCTGAAGAAGTAGCTGCACCGGCTGTTGAACCTGCTCCTGTTGAAGAGTTATCTTCGGAAGCATTATTGGCTAGAGCACAAGCAAAGGCAGCAGAGTTAAATAAAGTTGAGGAAAAAGATAAGAATGTGGAGGAAGTCTCGTCTCTGTTTGAGCAATTACAGAAGAAAGGAACATTACGAGATGATAAGGATAAAAAATGATTGAGCGTGAGTTTATTAGCAGAAAAACGAAAGAGTACTACATTAAGAAATACGTAGAGAATAAACTGCACGGCGTTGGTATCTCTAGCATTAAGTTAAAGAAAATTCCTCTGGGAGAGAAAATTATTATTCACACAAGCAGACCAAGTTTAATCGTTGGTTCGAGAGGATCTAATATTAAAGAATTAACAAAACATCTAAAATCAGAATTTAAGTTAGAAAATCCACAGATTGAAATTGGGGAAGTCAAAGATATTTTCCTAGATGCGAATATTGTTGCAAACAGAATTGCTTCTTCATTAGAGCGATTTGGGTCTGCACGGTTTAAAGGAACTGGTCATAAAGTTATGTCTAATGTCTTAGCAGCGGGCGCGTTAGGAGTAGAGATCATTTTGTCTGGAAAGATTCCTGGTGCGCGAGCGAAGAGTTGGAGATTCTATCAGGGTTATCTGAAGAAGTGTGGTGACGTTGCATTTAGTGGTGTACGAAAAGCACAGAAAGCTGCATTATTGAAAAGTGGAATTATTGGAATTAAAGTTGCGATTATGCCGCCAAATATTGTATTGCCGGATACGGTTGAAGTATTGGATGAACCGATTCAAGTGATTGAAGAGGTTACTGAAGAGAAGCCGAAGAAGAAAGCAACGAAGAAGCGAACAAGCAAGAAGAAAGTTGAGAAGAAAGAAGAAGCTGTTGAAGAAGCTGCAAAGCCTGTGGAAGAACCGAAGCAGGAAGAAGTTGCTGAAGAAAAACCAGCTGCTGAGGAAGCAACTGAAGAACCAGCACAGGAAGAAAAGCCGGCTGAAGAAGCGAAGGAGGGAGCACAATGAAAGTGACTAAAGAACTTCGCAATTTATCTCGAGAAGAGTTACAGGCACGGTTACAAGAATTTAAAAAAGAACTATTAAAATTACAAGGACAAGTAGCATCTGGAGCGCAAGCAGCGAACCCAGGTAAGTTACGGCAGACGAAAAAAAATATTGCAAGAGTATTAACATTATTGCAGGAGAATGGGGTGGGCTTAGCATAGATGGTAGGTGTATGTAATCAATGCGGATTACCTCAAGAC
This sequence comes from uncultured Methanosarcinales archaeon, assembly GCA_964344235.1. GTDB lineage: Archaea > Nanobdellota > Nanobdellia > Woesearchaeales > GW2011-AR9 > CAYFMJ01. Next base: position 219,063 of record CAYFMJ010000001.1, read on the forward strand.
CTTTGCGTCTGTGAGACAATTGCTCGTGAACAACAACGGATCACGGTCAAAATCGAAAAACGAAAATTCGGCAAGAAGTATACTGTCGTCGGCGGTATCAAGAAAGAAGCGAATGTCGATGAAATCGTCAAGAAGCTAAAGTCAAAGTTTGCTTGCGGCGGAACTGCTAAGGGTGGACAAATTGAACTTCAGGGTGATCATCGGGCGCGGATTAAAGCAGCGCTGGTTGACTTGGGCTTCCCCGAAGAAACAATTGACGTTGCGTAACTGCAACGAAATGCATCAAAACACAAGGTTTTGGTGTGGGAAACAATCATGGCACGAACAAAAGCATTCCCTCATGAACTGATTGGGGAAGAAGTAGTGGTTGTGGAAGCAACGAATGAGTCTCTGCGAGGAATGCAGGGGGTTGTAGTTGATGAAACAAAAAACATGATCTCTCTGGAGTTACATGGAGAGAGGAAGAACGTGCTGAAACGTGGCATTGTGTTAAAGCTGCTTCGGACTGGTGAGTTGGTTCGAGGTGAGGAATTGACACGGCGCTCAGAAGACCGACTGAAAGGTTAGAAAAACAAATGGCAACAAAAACAACAATCCGAAAGGAAGTACTTGGAATCAAAGCTCCTGCAGGGGCTTCAGATAGTGCAAACTATGATAAAAATTGTCCGTTCACCGGTGGTTTAGCAGTGAAGAACGAATTACTGAAGGGTAAAGTTATCCGGAAAGACATTCATAAATCGGCGACGATTGAATGGGAGAAAGCGTATCGCGTACCAAAGTATGAGCGGTTTGCAGTAAAGAAGTCACGGTTACGGGTTCACAATCCGCCTGCGATTGATGCGCAGATTGGTCAGACTGTTTTGGTAGCAAGAACACGGCCATTGAGTAAAACGAAGAATCATGTTATTATCAAAATCTTAAGTGATGAGGAAACAACTCATGAGAGCAATTAAAGCACGAATCACAAGAGCCTTGCCGGTACAATCATTCGTTCCAACCTGTGATAACTCTGGAGCAAAGATGTTAAAGATTGTATCTGTGAAAGGACACAAAACCGTTAAGGGAAGAATCCCTACAGCAGCGGTTGGTGATTTAGTGTTAGCTTCCGTAAAGAAAGGGAAGTTAGAGATGCGGAAAACAGTTGTCCCAGCAGTTATTGTGCGGCAACGGAAAGAGTTCCGACGGCCAGATGGAACAAGAGTTATGTTTGAAGATAATGCAGCAGTTGTGCTAAAAGATATGAAAGGTAATCCGAAAGGAACCATTTTCAAAGGGCCTATTGCAAAAGAAGTTGCAGAACGATGGCCAGCAATTGCAAAAGTTGCGAGGATTGTAGTATAAGATGAAAGGTAAATTCACAACAAGTTGGAAACGGAGTACACAGCCACGAAGGCAACGTAAGTATAGGTACAACGCTCCACTTCATACGCGAAGAACGTTTATGGGTGTACATTTGTCTTCAGATCTACGAAAGAAGTACGGTGTTCGGACCATTCCTGTTAGAACAGGCGATAAAGTTCGGGTATTGCGAGGACAGTATAAGAAGAAAGAAGGGAAAGTAGAACGAGTGAATGTGAAGAATGAGAAGTTGTTCATCACAGGTATTGAGTTTGTGAAGAATGAGGGTGCAAAGTTATTAGCTCCAATTAGCGTTTCCAATGTTATGGCTGTGGAGTTAGATATGGGTGATAGAAAGCGGAAAACAAAGTTAACTGGCGGGAACACTGCTGAGAAGAAAGCTGAAGCTCCTGCGAAAAAGGAAGGAGTGAAAAGAGAAACAAAAGAAGAGAGTAAAAAAGAATAAGGGAATAATCAAAAATGAAAAATCATCTGAAACGAATTGCAACACCACGGACTTGGGTTATCAATAGAAAGAGTAACAAGTTTATCGTACGGCCGAATGCTGGCGGACATGCATTTAGTGAAGGAACGGCATTAGGTGTTATTTTGCGGGATATGTTACACGTTGCAGAAACGATGGCTGAAGTAAAGAAGTTATTACATTCACAAGAAGTATTAGTTGATGGAAAGCGACGGAAAGAGCACCGGTTTATTGTAGGATTATTTGATGTGATTGCAGTTCCTGCTTTGAAGAAGCAGTGGCGAGTTGTATTAGATAGAAAAGCGCGGTTAGCTGTTGTTGAGATTCCAGCAGCAGAAGCAGCTATGAAAGTGTGTAAAGTTGTAGGCAAAACAATGTTACCTGGTGGAAAATTACAATTTAACTTACACGATGGGAAGAACCTTATTGGCGAGCACAAAGCAAATGTGGGGGATAGCGTTGTGTTAAGCTTACCGGATTTAGCAGTGAAAGAAGTATTGCCATTGAAGGAAGGTGTTTCAGTGTTTTTAACACGAGGAAAGCACGGCGGTGATACCGGACTATTGAAAGAGTTTAAAGGAAGCGATGCAGTGTATACTTCCGCTTCAAGTAAGAGTGATGTTGAAACAGCAAAAGGGTATTTGTTTGTGGTTGGTGCAAAAAAACCAGCGATGGGGATTAGTGTAGAATAAAATGACTGAGCAAGAACAACAGATGGAAACTGTACAGGAAGCGCCCATGGGCGGTGCGGCAGAGGGGCAGGAGGCCGTTCAAGCAGCTACAGCTGTTGTTGAGAAGGGTAGCAAAGGAAGTACAAACCCGATGCGTGACATTAAGATTACAAAAGTGACATTAAATATTGGTGTTGGCAAAGACGAACAAATGTTGAAGAAAGGATTAAAGTTATTACAAAAGTTGTCCCCTCTCAAGCCAGTTACAACAACTACCACAAAAAGAATTCCGACATGGGGTTTACGGCCTGGTTTAGCGATTGGTTGTAAAGTGACTGTGCGGAAAGAAGTAGAAGCATTGTTGAAGAAGTTATTGGTTGCAAAGGAAAATGTATTACAACAAAAGAACTTTGATAATAATGGAAATGTTGCATTCGGTGTAGCAGAGTATATTGACATTGAAGGATTAGAGTATGATCCGGAATTGAAAATTATGGGTCTTGAAGTGGCGGTTACATTGGAAAGACCGGGATATAGAGTGAAGAAACGGAAAGTACGAACTGGAAAAGTTGGAGTGCATCACAGAATTACAAAAGAAGAAGCGATTGCATTTATGAAACAAACGTTTGGTATCGAGGTGGCAGGATAAAATGACAACAAGTAATTGGAAAAAAATGTTTACGCAGCTGAATGCGAAACCTGTTACAAAACAGAAGTATATCAAACATAATAGTCCGAGAGAACGATCTTGCGGTATTGCATTACGAAAATGTCGAAACTGTGGGAGAAATCGAGGACATATTAACAAATATGGCTTACATCTCTGCCGGCAGTGTTTCAGAGAAATGGCACAAAGGTTGGGGTTCAAGAAGTTTAGTTAGGTGAATACAAAATGTTAAACGATCCACTTGCAGCAGCATTGTCAAAGATTGTCAATGCAGAACGAATCGGGAAGAACACAGTAGTTCTACGACCGGCATCAAAGATGATCAAGAAAGTGCTTGATTTAATGAACGAGCATGGATTTATTGGATCATATGAAGAAGTTGAGAACGGTAGAGGCGGTGAACTTACAGTGAACTTACTGGGAAATATTAACAGATGTGGAGTTATCAAGCCACGATTTTCCACAAAGAAACATGAATTTGAGAAGTGGGAAAAACGATACCTCCCTGCGAAGGATTTCGGTATTATCGTTGTTTCAACACCGCATGGGGTTATGACACATAACAATGCAAAAGAAAAGAATAGCGGAGGGAAGCTGTTAGCGTACTGCTATTAGAGAATTATGAAAGAAGCAATCACACGGGAAATTGTACTGGGAGACGGCGTTTCAGCTAGTGTACAGGATGGTGTGTTAACGGTGAAAGGTCCTAAAGGAGAAGTTGCAAAACCGTTTGTGCACCCGAAAGTAGAGTTACGTGTGGAAGAGGTCAAGATTGTATTACATGTTGACAAAGGAACAAAACGTGAGAAAACAATTATTGGGTCATTTGCATCCCATATTACAAATATGGTGCAGGGAGTTCAGGAACCGTTTGAGTATAAAGTGAAGATTTGCTCTGGTCATTTCCCGATGAATGTTTCATTATCTGGGCAAGAATTGACGATAAAGAACTTTTTAGGAGAGTCAGTTCCGCGGAAAGTAACGTTGCCACAAGGTGCAGATGTGAAGATTGATGGAACGGATATTACAATTACCAGTCCAAGTAAAGAAATTGCAGGATTAACCGCAGCGAAGATTGAAAGTCTCTGTCGGATTACCGATAGAGATCGGCGAATTTTCCAAGACGGTTGTTATATTACACACAAAGCGGGGAAGGAAGTATAGAATGGCAGAAACAAAAGCATTACTAGAACATCGGAAAAAAGTGAAAGGTGCTAAGCCACGCTTTGTTGTGAAAGAATCAAAGTTTGCAGCTCGTGTAAAGTCACGGTGGAGATATCCGCGTGGAAAACATTCCAAAGTACGACAACAGCACCGGGGAAGAGTTGCTTTACCAAATCCTGGATTTGGTTCACCGAAAGCAGTTCGAGGTTTAGATAAATCTGGACTTGAGCCGGTATTGGTACGGAGTTTGACTGATGTTGCTGGTGTGAATAAAGAAGCGCAGGGAGTTATTGTAAGTGGTTTGCTTGGTGGCAGAAAACGAGTAGCGTTATTGAAAGCGATTCAAGAAGCCGGTTTAGTGGTGCTTAATGTAAAAGATGTTACTGCTGTAATCAGCGGTATTGAAGCAGGTGTGGCAGAGCGGAAGAAGAAACGTGCTGCGAAGAAGTCAGCAAAGAAAGAGAAAGACGAGAAGAAGAAAAAGAAAGCAGCAGAGAAAGAAGCTAAAGATGCGAAGAAAGATGAAAAGAAGTCTGAGGATGCGTCTGTTGAAGATGCTGTGAAGAAAGAAGAAGCCCAGCGGAAGGAAGCGGAAAAAGTTATGACAAAGAAACAGTGATTGTGGGAATATAAAAAATGAGATCAAAAAAACAATTGGCGGGGAAAATCTTGAAAGTATCTCCTAAGAAGGTACGTTTTGCAGATGATGCTCTAGACGATATTAAGAAAGCGATTACTCGTTCCGATATTCGTGGTCTTATTGCGATTAAGAAAATTACTAAATCTACGGCCAATCAACAGTCTCGAGTGAGAGCAAGAAAGATTGCAGCACAGAAGAAGAAGGGACGTCAGCGTGGCTTAGGAAGTAGGAAGGGTGGAAAGTACTCTATTGTTTCTCGAAAGAAACAGTGGATGTCAAAAGTGCGAGCACAACGACAGTTCTTGCGAGAGTTACGTGAGAAGGGCTTACTGACACCAACAAATTACCGATCATTATATGCAAAGAGCAAAGGTGGTTTTTTCAGGAATAAGCGACACATTAAGTTGTATATTACTGAGCAGAAGCTGGTGGAGAAAGTAGAGAAGAAAGCTGATACGAAGAGTAAAACGGAGAGTGAGAAATAATCATAATCATTGAAAATGGCATTACGAAAACCAAAAACAATCTTGTACCGAAGAAAGCGTGAGAAGCGGACTGATTATAAGAGGCGGAGACACTTATTACTATCGGGAAAACCGCGGTTGGTTGTTCGCTTTACCAATCACCGAATAATTGCGCAAGTGGTTAAATTTGCAGCGGTAGGAGATGCTCATGTTGCAGCAGTTGATTCAGCTGCATTATTGAAGAAGCATGGTTGGAAGTACTCTTACAAGAACACTCCTGCAGCATATCTGACTGGTTTAGCAATTGGTAAGTTAGCAGTAGCGAAGGGTGAGAAAGAAGCTATTTTAGATACAGGATTCCAGACACCGCTACGGAAAGGTAAGCAGTATGCATTCTTGAAAGGTGTACTTGATAGCGGTTTAGAGGTTCCTCACGGCGGGGATGAGATCTTTCCGGATGAAGGGAGAATCAGTGGAGAACATATTGCTGCGTATGCAAAGCATTTGCAGAGTAGCGGTGAATACGAAAAACGATTTACGGAATATTTAAAAAACAATGTTAAGGCTGAAGAGATCACAGCTCAGTTTGAGAAAGTGAAGCAAGCATTGGTGGGATGAGTGAAGAATAATGGCAGATACTAGACAAAATCAACGGAGATCTCCACGGGGAGAACAACGTCGTAGACCAGCAGCGGAAGCTCCGAAGCCGGAATGGAAGCCAACGACGAGTCTTGGGAAAAAGGTAAAAGCAGGAGAGATTACGTCTATTGATCAAGTGTTTGATCAGGGACTTTCTATTTTAGAACCGCAAATTGTTGATGCGTTATTACCTGATTTACAGGAGGATTTATTGTTGATTGGTCAGGCGAAGGGTAAGTTTGGTGGTGGTCAGAGAAGAATCTTTAGACAAACTCAAAAGAAAACACGAGAAGGTAACAAAATCCATTTTATGACCTGTGCAGTTGTTGGAAATAAAGATGGGTATGTTGGCGTTGCACCAGGGAAAAGTAAGGAAACAGTTCCAGCACGGGATAAAGCAAAGCGGAAAGCTCGATTAAATTTAATTAGAATTCGAAGAGGATGTGGAAGTTGGGAAACAGATGCTCGTGAACCGAATTCAGTACCGTTTGCAGTTACTGGGAAGTGTGGTTCTGTTAAGATTACATTAATGCCCGCTCCACGAGGTAAGGGTCTTTGTATTGAGAAGGAATGTGCGAAGGTCTTAGAGTTAGCGGGAATTAAAGATGTCTGGAGTAAGACAAAAGGGCAAACGAAGACAAAGTTGAATCTTATTTATGCATTAATGGATGCACTGAAAAAATTATCAGAAGTTAAAATCAAACCTGGCGATGTTGCAAAGCTTGGTATCGTAGAAGGTCGGAGCGGAGAAGCCCCTGAAGTTGTTGTTGAAACAGCGGAAGTTATGACTCCGGAAGAAATTCAAGCGGAGGCTGCCGAAGAAGAGAAACCGGCGGGCGAGAGTAGTGCTGTGAGCGAAGAAAAAGCTGTAGCAGCTGAGGAATAAACAAATGGCAGAACAACAAGCAGAAACTGTCCAGAAACCAGCTCCGAAGAAAGCTGAGGGAAGCGGAAAGATTGCGGTTGTGTTAGTTCGGGGTTTAGTTGGAGTTCGTCAGGGAGTGAAAGATACTTTGCAGTTATTACGTTTGACACGGAAAAATAATTGTGTTGTTGTGCCAAATACGCCAGAGTATATGGGTATGATTCAGAAAGTAAAAGATTATATTACGTGGGGAGGCATTAGCGACGCAACATTTGCTCAGTTAGTTGAGAAGCGAGGAGAGGAGTTTCAGGGGAGAACTCAGGATGCTAAAGGAAAATATAATTATAAAGCGCTTGATGTTAATGGTAAGAAGTTAAAACCATATTTTCGATTAAACCCACCACGGAAAGGATTTGGAAGAAAAGGTATTAAGATGCCCTTCAAGTTAGGCGGTGCGCTTGGAGATAGGGGGGAGAAGATGAATGATTTAGTGGGGCGGATGTTATAATGAATGTCTTCAAAGTTATTGGTGCTGTACTTACAAGTCCTACTGGGTTTTTTGCTAAGATAGGCAAGGGCAAAGATAATTTAGGATTTGCGTTTGGATATTATGCTTTATTGTTATTAGTGGGAACAATTATTGGTCTGTTTATGAATTTACTACTTGTTAATCTTATTCCAATCTATGGTCAAATAGTGGCTGGTTCGGCAGTTTCATTAGTTGGGTCAACGATCTTTTCGTACATTCTTAGTTTAGCGTTTGGTTTCGCATTTGCAGGATTGTTACATGTATGGATTTTGATCTTTGGTGGGGAGAATAGTTATGTGAAAACGTATGAATTAGGTGCGTATGCAGGAACACCGTCAATGTTGTTTGGTTTTATCCCTATCTTAGGATGGTGTGGATCAATCTGGTCATTGATCTTGCTGATTATTGGTACACAGCAAGTTCACAATATTGAAAGAACGAAAGCAATCTTAATGTATGTAGTGCCGTTTGGAATTTTGTTTTTGTTAACAATTATTGGCGCAATTATTGCTTTAATGGTATTTGGGAGTCTGTTACCTATTTTTACTTCGCACCTTAACGGGGGTCTGCTATAAAAATGGTAGTTAGAAAACGCAAGAAAGTAACCAAGTATAGAGCTCACACAACCCACGGTGGAGGGCATCGTAAGAAACGACGAGGAGCAGGTAGCCGTGGAGGAAGAGGTAGAGCTGGAACTGGTAAACGAGCTGGTCAGAAAGTTGCGGGGGGTAACGTTATTACTGGTAAGAGTGGTTTCAGACCGCGAAGAATGGCTGCGAAGAGTAGAGGGATTAATGTTGGAGAATTCACATCACATTTTGTTGAGAAGCTAGTAGCTGCGGGAAAGGCAACGAAAGAAGGAAATGCGTTTGTGATTGATTTGGGTTCATTAGGATATACAAAATTATTAGGTACGGGCACACCAGCCGTTGCAGTTAGAGTAACAGTTGGGAGCAGCAGTGCTCGTGCAACCGAAAAGATAGAGGCTGCAGGTGGTTCTGTTAACGTTGCTGGGAAAAGTACAGATGTTGTTGAACCAGTGAAGCTGAAAGAGAATACAGAATAAAATGGGTTTTGTTGACAAAATTGCTTCTTTCATCCCTGAAGTACGGGGTCCAACGCAGAAGCGATTACCGTTTAAGGAAAAGTTAAAGTGGACTCTACTGATTTTAGTATTGTTTTATGTGTTGGGTTTAGTGCCATTATACGGTTTAGGTGAGAATGCATTGGAACAGTTTGAGTTCCTTGCTATTATCTTAGGTGCTTCTTTTGGAAGTATTATTTCATTAGGGATTGGTCCTTTAGTAACTGGTTCTATTGTGTTACAGTTATTATCAGGAACAGGTATTTTAAATATTGATACAACGACAACTGAGGGTAGAAAGAAATTCCAAGCATTGCAACGGGTTCTGGGAGTATTCTTTGTTGTGTTTGAAGCGTTTATTTACGTTTACATGGGCGGTTTAGCACCAGCGGAAGCGTTTATTGGAACGTCATTGTATTCACAATTTCAGTTGTTGTTAGTATTCCAGTTAATCTTAGGTGGAATGTTAATTATGTTTATGGATCAGGTTGTTTCGAAATGGGGTTTTGGTTCAGGTATTAGTTTATTCATTGCAGCGGGTGTTTCGCAACAGGTGTTCATTCGAGCGTTTAATTTTATTAAACCAGCAGGTTCAGAGTATTCGGCAGGAGTGATCCCACAATTCTTTCAAGCGTTATCTGTAGGAGATGTAACGACGGCAGGATTAAGTATTGCAGCGGTTATTTCAACGATTGTGGTGTTTGCAGTATGTGTCTATGGGCAAGCGATGAAAGCAGAGATCCCGTTATCATTCGGGAGAGTGCGAGGATATGGCATGCGGTGGCCGTTAAATTTCTTTTATACATCAAACATTCCTGTTATTTTAATTGCTGCATTGATGGCAAATATTCAGTTATTTGCTAGGCTGTTAGAGAATTGGGGTTGGCCGATTTTAGGAACGTTCTCTGGACAAACTCCGGTTAGTGGTTTAGTGTTCTGGTTAAGTCCGCCGAATGTTGTGCAGAATATTATTCAGGGAAATTTCACATTAATTAATCTTGGACAAGCAGGAGTGTACATTTTACTGTTTATGTTAGGTTCAGTTGTGTTTAGTATCTTTTGGATGCAGACGGCAGGCATGGATGCACGGAGTCAAGCGAAACAAATTATGGCGTCCGGATTACAAATTCCCGGTTTTAGAAGAGATGAGAGAGTGTTAGAGAAAATTCTAAAGCGATACATTTGGCCATTAACTGTGGTGGGTGGGGCAGCTGTTGGGTTATTAGCGGCGGTTGCTGATTTAACTGGGGCGTTGTCGAATGGAACAGGTATTTTGCTTGCTGTGATGATTATCTATAAGTTGTACGAAGAAATTGCTAAGCAACATATGATGGATATGCATCCTGCGATGCGGAAGTTTATGGAATAATAGCTTGGTTATTGAACGTATTACGTCCGTTCTTGTGAGTGGGGCACGGCGGACTCCGTACTCTTTCAGAGTACCCGCCTCGACTACGTCAGGGCGCCACTCACCCACCTAACGTAATACGTCCATAATTCAACAAAATTTATAAACACAAATCTTGGTGTATAGAAAATGGCCTTTTTAGATCCAGTATTGAATCCGGTAATGCAACCGTTACTTAATCAAAGTCCATTCTGGGCAATTGTTATTCTCGCATTTGTTATTACATTGATTATTACGTTAGTGTATAAGTACGCAACGAATCAAAATGAGATGAAACGGCTGAAGGATCAGCAGAAAGAGTTTCAGAAAAAGATGAAAGCGTTGCGAGATAATAAAGATGAGATGATGAAAGTTCAGAAAGAAGCCATGAAGATTAATGGTCAGTATATGAAACACTCTTTCAAAGCGACTATTATTACGTTTTTACCAATTATCTTGATTTTTGGGTGGATGAATGCACATTTAGCGTACGAACCAATTTATCCAGGAGAACAGTTTAGTGTGACTGCAGAGTTAATTCCTGGTGTTTCAGAAGCAGATTTAGAAATTGATGAAGGATTAGAGTTATTGAGCGAAAAGAAGCAAGCTGCAGTAGAGGATATGGTGACGTGGAATTTGAAGGGAGAAAGTGGGACACATTTCTTTACGGTAAAGACAGCTAATTCAGAAGCAGCGAAGAAAGTATTAATTACAAAAGAAGTGATGTATGAAGAACCAATTTCGTTATTTGACCATTCAGATGTTAATCAGGTTACGATTAATTATAATAAGCTTAAACCGTTAGGGAGACAGTCAATCTTTGGTTGGGAACCTGGATGGTTAGGGTTGTATATTATTCTGTCAATCGTGTTTAGTATTGCTCTTAGGAAGGTTCTGAAGATTTATTAGAAAGCTTTTTAAAAGAGTGTTGTTCTGATATAGTGTCTCGATAGAGATAGACAATGAGGCGACTCGGTCAAGTAATGTTTACTTCTGAGATTGCTTTGTCTAAAAATCCTATTGCGCGTACTGGGACACCACACTTCGTATGGCAACCCAGATACGCTTCATCTGGCCATGCCATGATTACCTTCGGTAACCAATGGCAATCATGGCACAGACGGATTTTTAGTTAACAGATGTGAGGATAATAAAAATGCCACGAGGAATGTTTAAATCAGGACGATTACGGAAAATCTTTGTACGGACGCCTGGAGCAAAAACTGTTGTTCATTACAGACAGCGGAAGCCCAGTAAAGCAGTGTGTGCAAATTGTAAGAAACAGCTAGCAGGAGTTCCACGAGAACTTCCCGCAAAGATGCGGAACATGCCCAAAACGGCTAAACGGCCAGAACGACCGTTTGGTGGAGTTTTGTGTTCAGTATGTATGAGAAATAGAATGAAACAACAGGCACGAGGTGGGGCACAATGAGTATCTTTGATGTAGGAAGAGTATGTGTAAAGCTTGCTGGTCGAGATGCTGGTAAGAAATGTGTTGTTGTTGAAAATCACGGTAATTTTGTATTAGTTGATGGTTCAACACGAAGACGGAAGGTTAACGTAAACCACTTAGAACCGCTTGACCAAACCGTTTCTTTGAAAAGTGGTGCTTCGCATGCGGATGTTGCAAAGGAATTCGAGAAGCTTGGCTTACCAGTATGGGAGAAGAAGAGTAAGAAACCTGCTGAACGACAGAAGAAGCAGAAAGTTAAGAAGACAAAAGCTCCTAAAGCAGCGAAGAAGGCTGAGAAGAAGGAAGCTCCTGCAAAGGTTGAAGAAACAGCTACAGAAGAAGCAAGTGTTGAGGCAGCAGTTGAGAATGCAGAAGAAGTGAAAGATGTTGTGGAAGAGAAGAAAGGATAAACTTTCTTCGGAGGAAATACAATATCAGATGATAATAGAAAAGTATTGTTTGTGGATGACCTTAGCAATATCCCTTACGAAAAAAGGCGCCTCTCAAGAGAACTTCCGGGCCAAATTGACTATGCTGGTTCAATCAGAAGCACGTGAAGCTATAGGTGGGGCCAACTATGCGGTTGTTTTAGTTGACCCTTCTGTTGATGAAATTAATGAGATTACTGACGGAGAATACATCGAATTGGATAGAATAGACCGTGGTGGCCATGGTTTTGGTAGGCCAAGATCTAATAGGCAGTCCGGTAGAGAATTACTTCAACGTGGCCTTGATTTCATGGCAGAAGCAAGAGGTTCAGGGGCTTACGTTATATTGGCTCATTTCCTTGATCACGGGAGAGAGTCCACTTTAACTTCTGATTTTGATGCATCCATTGGTAAGCCATACAATGGTGATGAGCTAGTTAGGGTAATCAGAGAAGGATTAAGTTCACATCAAAGATAATTTTATTATTTTATATTCTCGTATAATGTTTCCAGATTAAGTTCCAATGCAGTTACCGGTACGATGATCTCCCAATTTGTTAAAACTTGCGGATGGATTTCTCCAAGAACCCCGATAACTTTTTTGTTTATGAGAATATTAGCAGCCCGTCCAGCAATGTAACTTGGATGGTCAGTCTCTTCTACACGTATCTCTACACCTAAATTGTCGGCAAATGCTTGCAATATTTGTTTTATTTCCGTGAAATCTGTAGTTTCATGACATAATGTTACGGCAAGTGTCTCTGTTTCTTTAATTCCAGTGTCAGCATCGCCGCCAGGTGAAAAAGTTCTGCCTATTTCAAACATATTTTGTGGATATTCGTGATGTTGGTTAATGGTTAATGTTTTAAGTAGGCTAGGTAAGATTGCGTTCCGTAGATGGTCCTGTTCTCCTAAAGCGTTTTTTAGTGGAATTAATGGGCAATCTGTCCCCATTTTGCCATTAAGGTCAGATTCTGTTGCAAGATGGTAGTTCTTTGCTTCAGTTAATTGTAATCCAATAAGAATTTGTCTGATTTTTGCTGCGAATTTCTCTAGCGGTGCCTCTTCTCCGATGGTGGAGACGTTAGGAATCTCTTCTTTAAAGTTTTCGTAACCATATGCAATTGCAATATCTTCCACAAAGTCAGCTTGATGTAAAATATCTGAACGGTAGGCTGGGATTAGGACGTTACCGTCTTTGTAGCCGAAACCCATTCTCTCAAGAAGATTTTGTGCTTCTTGTTCTTTGAGATTTAGGCCGAGACGTTTATTTACATAATCTAGATCAAGTTTCATTTCTTTTGGTGTTAAATTAGGGGTTGTCTTAGTTTCCTTACCATATTCCAGAGTAAGGGTTTCAATCGTTCCGCCCATATCTGCTAATGCGGTGACAACCATATTAAGGCAAAGACTCAGTGTGTTGAAATCAAATCCAGAACATTCGATGAACAGATCTTTTGTTTCATCTGTTACACAGCCAATAGTTTGTGAATTAATGATTGGTGGCATACTTAAGATATTGTCAGCCGCATCGATGAAGAAAGGATATTTTTGTTTTCCCTCTAATAAGTGTGCGTATTCTTTGCCTTTAGGGTGTTCTTCCAAAATGCGGTCTGCACTGATTGCTTTCGGAAAATCTAACGGTTGGAACGTAATGTTTTTCGGTTTGTCCGCTTTGTAGGTTATTGGGAACACAATTTTATCTAACGGATAGATGCCAATAGCACACTTCTTTCTGTTTCTACCAAAGGTTACATGGAGTTTTTCTTGGATTTGAATGATTTCCCGTAATTTTTCTTCGTCAATGGTAATGTTTTTGATAATGGCACATGCAGTTTTCGGTCTGACTCCATCAACGCTAGGGTCAATGATTATTTTTTGGTTGCTAGGAGTGTTGTTGTATTGTTTTAACCCTGTATTTACACCAATAAATGAGCTGAATGCCCTCGCAAAGCCTTGTTCCGATAAGAGATCCGGTCTGTTAGGGAAGATTTCTACGTGAATTTCATCTCCTTCAATGCCTTCAAGATCTGTTCCTAGCATAGAGATACGGTCTTTGAGCTCCTCGAGAGGCAACGTTTTTCCTACTAACTCTTCAAAGACTGTTTTGTTTAATGTTACTGTTGGCATGTTATCTCTAATTCTTTGTAATTTGTTTCTGGATCTAGTGTTCTGTGAAATTGAAAGGTGTTTTCGGTTCCGATTACGACTTCAGCAGTTGTGCACACTATTGCCTCTTTAAGGTGGCCCCCGATTGTTTTACCTGTTCTGTCTGAAACTGATAGGTGAAGATGAACACCATTTTGTGAAAGTGTTCCTACAAGTGAAGTTATCTCATATGTTTCTTCAAACTTTGCTTCGGTGTTGTCTGCTAACCGTAGCACGACTTGTTTTACACTTCCAACACAGGTTATAATGAAACCTGCTTTTAGTTCTTCTTTTGCTGTAAATGTTTCCAATTCTGTTCTCATTTCTTGATTTGGTCTTAGTCGTAGCGCGTGTGTTTTCACTTCAACCACACTCTCATTTCACGTAATTGTTTAATGTCATTCCGATACAAATTTCGAATATCAGTAATGTTCCAATATTCTGCGATAATCCTCCCCATCCCCTGGCCCCAGGCTAAGACGGGGCAATCAAAGCCGAGAAGTGGTTTCACTACTTCCGGACGGAAGATACCAGCTCCACCTAACTCTACCCATTCTTTCTTGACAGGATGGAAGACATCGACTTCCAAGCTAGGTTTAGTATATGGAAAGTGTGCGGGTCGCATTCTAACTTTTGGGAAACCCATTTTTTTGTAGAATTGGGTTAAATAACCTTTCAAATGTTTTAAGTTTGCATTAGGGTCAACAACAATACCATCAATTTGATAGAATTCAAATAAGTGTTTCCAATCTAAATCTTCATTTCTGAACACTTTACCTACGTTAAAGAACTTAGCGGGTAGGTCTTCTTTCTTGAGTGTTGCGAGTGTTTGTGCTGATAGCACAGTAGTGTGGGTTCTCAGCAGTAACTGTTTTGCTTCGTCTTCTGAGAAGCTATATTGCCATCCAGTGCTGCCGGTGTCCCCACCATTTTCGTGAACTTCTTTGATTTTTTCCCAGATTTTTGGTAGAGTCGCTTGACCTTCTACGTAAAATGTGTCCTGCATTTCTCGGGCAGGATGGTCTTGTGGTACGAATAATGCGTCTAAATCCCAGAATGCAGATTGGACGTAATTACCGCTCATTTCTTTGAAGCCCATGTCTAGCCAGATTCGCTTGATATATTCAATTGCTTCCGTAACAAAGTGTTTTTTGCCACCGTTAATTTTTGGAACGTTAATCTCTACGTCATACGCACGGAATTGTTTATCCTGCCATTCTCCCGTTTTTAACATGCCAGACGTGAGGCGGTTGACGACTTCTCCTGCGAGGTCTGCGTTTGCGATTATGGTGCCGTCTTCTGTTAAGGTAATTGTTGTTTCTTTGCTTTCTTCTATTTTGATGAATTGTTTTCGCCGCTTGAGGTCTTTGATAAGTTCTTTTTCCGCTTTTGTTAGATCGACAGTGTTAATGGGGAATTCTTTTTGAAGAAATTCTTCCTCTGGTTGCGGGGTTGCAAGAAATGTTTCTCCAACCTCTGTTATTTTGACTTGCAGTGTTTCGTCTTTCTTCGTTTCGATAGCGTTTTTACGTTTTAGTAAACCGAGACAGGCATTAACTTCTTCGCGGGACAATTTCGATTTTTTGGTAATGATGTTAAGCCCTTTGAATTCGTTGCTAAGAGCGCCGAGGAATGCTTTCTCTGGCACGCCGTGGTGTTTGTAGAGTTTACCGTTTTTGTCTAAGGAGACTCTTTCAATCTTCTTAGAATGGATCTTGAGCAGTTGTTTATTTTCTAGCCATTGCAATGCTCGAGTGACTTCTACTTCACTGAGTTTGGTCGCTTTTGCTATCGCTGAGAGTTCTGTATGGTCTCGTAATGCAGGTAAAACAACTCGTTCTAATGGGTGTAATTTAGCGATAATTTTAGCTGAATCCATTGCTATTTAGAATGATGGTTGCTTTATAAAATTAATGGGGTTGGTTTTTGTTGTAATGTTTCGAGAAGATAAATTGTTTTAAATCTGAAGGGAATACCTTTACTATGTTTGATCCTCATTGGCATGCACGTGATGGTGTACAGCGCCATAAAGAAACGGTTGAACACTCTCTGCGTGTAGCATATGCAGCGGGATTGGATGCCATTGCAGCGATGCCGAATACTGCTCCTCCGTTAGTAGATTTAGATTCTTGCCGGAACTATTTGAAGTTGACAGAAGGTTCCAATGTTCCCGTACGTTTTTATGTTCATATTGGATTAACGCCAGATGTAGAGCAAGTGAAACGAGCTGTTGAGGCGTGGAGGCAAGAGCCAAGAATTATTGGCATGAAGGCGTATTGGGGAAGGTCAACAGGGAATTTAGGTATTGTTGACAGAAATGATCAATTTCGTGTACTAAATGTGCTTGCTGAAGAGGGATATACTGGTGTTTTAGTGAGTCATTGTGAGAAAGAGGCGGAAATGGATGATACAGCGTATGATCCAAAAAACCCTCGAACGTGGAGTACACTGGCTCGGCCGGAGAGCGCAGAGATTCAATCTTTTAGAGATATCTTTCTTGCTGCTACTGTCGCTCGGTTTCGAGGAACGGTTCATGTGGCTCATGTGAGTACGACGGAGGTCGTTGATACGATTCATGATTATAATCAGAACTTGACACAAGACGATGTTGGTGATACTGTTCTGCTGAGTTGTGGGATTACGCCACATCATTTATTTCTTGATTATACAAAACTTGATGACCCTCAAACAGGTCCGTGGTACAAATGCAATCCACCGTTACGGTCACCGGAAACGCAGCAACGTTTGTTGCAAAGGTTGTTGGAAGGCAAGATACCAATAATTGAAAGTGATCATGCTCCTCATACAAAAGATGATAAAAATCAGGGGATGCCTGCCTCAGGCTTAGCGAGTGGCACTGCTTGGCCGTTTGTTGTGGAACATCTGAAGCAGTTAGGAATGTCAAAAGAGAGAGTTCGGGAAGTTACATTTGAGAATGCCGTTAGATTGTATGGTCTTGGTGGAGACTTGAGAGTTTTTGGTTATGAAAGGCGTGATCCTAATTTGCAAGTGTTGAAAGCGTTGCAGGGAGATTATCCTCACGACCCATTTGTAGATATGTTTAAAGTAGAAGACTAGTTCCGTATGACCTTAATTCTCTCAATAGTTTTGGTCCTTTGAATATCAGGGGTGTGGGTATTTGGACAAGAAACGTTGAGTTCGTACCTATCAACGAGGTGAACAAGCTTTGTCATATTGATTGTTCTCGCTAAATCATGAAGGGCTTCATCTCCACTTTTCTGTGGCGTGGGCATGAGATTAATTGTTAGTGGAACACCATGTTTTTCGTAACTATCTAATCTTGCGGCAATCTCTTCAGCGCCGTCTCCTGGTAAACCCATCCAATTAATCATAGAATGGGTTGCGGGATAGCGAGTAATCGTTGGGCGGGGATTGCCGGGCCAAGGATCTGCTGTTACTGTTCCTACGACGACTCTATCAAAGCCAAGATAATGAAGAACTGTTGGGGGGATCTCGCCATTTTTATTGAAACCAGCGGCATTTGATAATTCGAACATTAGTCTTGGATCGTTTGTTGGGTTATCAAGAACGAGGCGCTCTAGCCCTACTGCGTGTAGTTGCTGCGCTGCTGTGACAAATAATTCGTGTGCTACTTGTGGGTCTCTTCTTGTAGCATGAAAAAGAGCTGGTTTAAAGAGCTCGTAGCCAATTTCCACTGCACGTCGTACGAGGTTCATGCTTCGTGAAGAATGAGTGAACGTTTATAACAATTTAGATAGTAAGAAATAAAGAAAAGAAACTAGGAAGAATTATTTATTCTTCCACATGGTATCAAACATTTGATCCATGGCTGTGGTGAAGTATGGTGTTTTTACCCATACTCCTAAATCGTAGGATGGGTGGACTTCATTATCATCCATGGTCATGAATACCATGTCGGCATTGTCAACAGTAACAAACCGTGATTTGATTTTTTCGTTATGTTTGACTTCAGCAACGCCTTTCAAGCTGTCTGCAACTTTTCGGTTTTCTTTGGTTAATGGAGCGGCAATTCTTACTTTTACGCCGCGTTTCTTTGCTCTTTCTAAACTGGAACGTAAGCCTTCTGCTTTTCGCATGAAGCCTTTATCAGAAGTCATGATGTTAACACTTTTCTTTGCGTTTTTAATTAACAGATCAAGATGGTTGTAAAGGTTGTTACGACCTCTTAAACATCCACTCATTTCAGATGGTTCAACAAGTGAAATGCCGTTTGTATGGAGAGTTTCTAATTCAGTCATTAATGGAGAACTTTTAACTGTATCGAGTCGTTTTACTTTCTCAAGGGCATCAGCATGCATGTTCTTTTTTACTCTGTCAACAACTTCTGTTGGAGGGATGGCAATGTATTTGATTGGTTTCCCTAACTTCATAACAACGAAGCCTTTCTTCTCTAAGCTTTCAAGAACGTCGTAACTTCGCGAACGTGGAACGTCTGCAATGTCAGAAAGCTCTCCTGCGGTGGAAACGCCTCGGCTTAGTAACGCCGTCCATAATTTTACTTCGTACAAATTCAAGTCGAAGTATCTTCGTAATTTGCTTAATAATTCATCTTTTACTATCATTTTTAACAACCCCTCCTTTTTTGGTGTGGCATAGAACCTCTACCCAAAAAGGCCCGATGCATGCGTGATTTTGTTTTTTGTTACTAGGTCATCAGTAACACGGACTACTATTAAAAGGTTGTGGTTTTGCATCATATAGCTTTTTTGCGTTTTTATCGTCGAGAAGTTGGAAAATAGATACAGAATTATATGGTTTATATGGTTATATTTTGTACCTTAGAATAGCAGCAATACCGCCTAAACCATTGAGCTTTTTTCCGGGTTCGTTATCTGAAGAAAGAATATGGATGTCTCCTTGTAGTGCATCTATTTGTTTTAACTGCTCATCAAGTTCGTGGTACGAATTATCTTCCCGTTTCTTTTTAATGAATTCATCCGTAACTAATAATGAGCGGACTGCACCGGCCTGAATTGCCTGCTGGGATTCTTTCCAACCATATGCAGCGAGGTTATTTTTCTGAATTTCTTTGAGTAGTTCTTCCACTAATATTTGTTCTTGCCGTACTCTACTATTTTTCAGTGTTTGTTTCAACTCTGGACGTTTGAGTGTTTCATCTAAGGAGCGTTCGCTCACATCGGAACACGTTGCAAGTGTGATTTTACTCTGCAGTTCTTGGTTTTTTATTTTTTTCAATAAGTCTTCTTTATAGAATGCAGGTGACGCTACGATAATTGCTTCAGGGTTATGACGGTCGTTGTACACTTCCAGTGCTTTTGTTAATTCATCATGAAATTGTTTTTTAATTGTTACATCTTTGTTTTTCTTTGGTACATCTCCTTTGATCTTTACAAGAACTTCATACCCAAACTTCTTTGTGAGTGCGAAGATAGCTTCTTCTCTATCAAATATAAGGAGGAGGTAGTTGTATTTTTGTTGTGCTGCTTCTTTAAGCCGTTGTTTTTGAAAGCTTAACCAGATGGGTTTTTGAATAGTGATGTCGGAGCGTTCTTCAATCGGAATAGCGTGGTAACTGTCTTTCGGAATATCTTCGGGTCCTTCTTTGATTTTACCATTAACCCTTACTGAGGTGTCAGTGAGCTCAACCGTTTCTGCTTCGATTGTTAGCGTAAGCGTTTTTTTTACGGTCTTTGCGTTTCCAGAGCCTCCAATCTTTAGTTTTCTCGTGGTTTTTCCTTTGACTAAATCGCCTGGTTCGATGATGTGTGATAAGTACCATAAGTCATCGGGATCAGTAACTCGTAAAGAGACTAGTCCTGTTTTGAAGTTTGATTTAGAGATGTTCATGGTGGTTGGAGAAGTGCTTTGCTATAAAATGGTTTTGGAACTTATTGTCTAAACTCAACGTTTTCCTTCGACTTAAATTGCCTATCTCCTGTGACAAATGGGTAATTATATGTTTTTGCGTAGATGTAACCCACCGCATCAAAAAAAGAAATTTTTTCTTTTTTGTGTTTGTGGCGAAACAATATTGCCTCTTTTAAGATTATCTTCGTGACATGTACACTGTAGGGAGTCAGTTTTCTAAACCAGTATTCAGCGGTTTGCTTTCCGTCTTCACGTAGCAAAACCGAGTAGAATTCAGCTAAAGTAGTGTCTGTAATGACGAATTCTTCAGCGAGATACTGTGAAAAATTGGCATTACCCTCGGTGATTTCAATGAGAGCATATGTGTCAAGACATTTCTTTTTCATATGAATTTACTCTCCAAGTCTTTTCTGACTTCTTTGAGTATTTTTTTTGTTGATTTTTTGAAATGGATAGAACCAAAAAGCTCATTGAGGACATTCTTTTTTTTGTGAACTTCAATTGTTATTTCCTCTCCTGGAGCGAGGGATAATTCGTTTACAACTTTTTTTGGAATGATAATTCCTAGAGAGTTGCCCCATTGCTTGGTTTTTACAGTGGCCATGTATAACTTTTTGGTATAACTTTTATTTAAACTTTTTGGCGATATTTGCCGCCTTCTTTCAATATTGAAAAACAGAATACTTTATATAGTGAAAACGTTTATCTTTTCGTATGAGTTTCGCAAAAAAGGGGCAGGCTGCAGCGGGAGCAGCGGTGTTGGTGTTTATCATTGCTGGCCTGTTAGTGTTGTTTATTTTAGCAATTCCTGCGGAGGATAGGGCTGAGATTTTGGGGGAGGATGTAAAGAGTAGTTCTAGTAGTAGTTCATCAAGCAGCTCTGATTCTGATAGCGATGAGTTTGAAGATCTCGTGGCGGAGGAAGAGTTATTTGTGATTAGTCCAGGAAGGATAGATTATTTGGCGCAGAAAGAAGTGGAACATCCGCTGCCAGCAGTAAGTATATTTACGACAACTGATACAACAACGATTGCTGAGAAAAATGTTGCGTACGCTAAGAAAGGTGTGTTCTCGGAAGAAGTGTCAACATTTTCATTCTCGTTAAGCGATGTTGAGAATACAGAAAATGTGTTGTTGGGGCTACATGTTGATGCGGTGAAAGGGGGTTTAGTGGTTTTATTAAATGATGAAGAAGTGTTCCGGTCAGAAGTGGCAGTGGGTCCGTTAGCACCAATTTCTTTACCTGTTAACTCATTAGCAGAGGAGAATGTTATTACAATTGCAGCGATCTCTCCTGGGTTAGCGTTTTGGAGAACACATGAGATTACAACGAGCAACTTGGTTGTTGTAGCTGATGTTACAAGCTTTGATTCGCAAAGTTCTAAATCGTTGTTCCTAGTTTCTGATACGGAGAAGAAGAATTTAGATACTGTGAAGCTAAAGTTCCAACCAAATTGTGTGTTTAGTAAAGTGGGGAAGTTAACAGTTTCTGTTAATGGAAATGTTGTGTACCAAGCGGTTCCAGATTGTGGGGAAGTGATGGTGCCATTAGAGTTAGACCCAGATGTGATTGAGGAAGGCGAGAATGAAGTAGTATTCCATACCGAGGAAGGGACGTATTTATTATCAAATGTGGTGGTGGAGTCTGACTTAAAAGATGTTGAGTTCCCAACGTATTTCTTTGATATTGAGCATGAGCAATTTGAAGATGTACAAGATGAAGAGTTACGTGTACGGTTACAGTTAGACTTTGTTGATGTGGTTGTTTCTAAACGAGGAGATGTTGTATTTAACGGCCATGTAGAAAGTTTTGATACGAAGGAAGTGCAGTTAACGTTTGATTTAAGTGAGGATATTGTGCAGGGAGTGAATGCGCTTAAGATTAAGCCGAAAAAGACTCTTGAGGTTAGGGAGTTACGTGTTGAATTGGTTGAATCATGAGTAAGCTTTTTATAGCCTGATTGTTTGTTTTTTCTTGATAGAAGTTTCGTTAACGAAAAAAGAGGAGATTATGGTAGATGATGGCCCTTCAAGGGAGGAGATGAGCTGGTTTAGGAAAACTGCACGTCAGTTTAGAAGAGATGCTGAGAAAGTTCGCAGAGATGCGGGTGGTGCTCCTCGTTGGAAGCTGGGTGCTAAAAAAGCAGGGGTTAAAGTTGTTGCGGGAACAGCAGCAGTTGGTGGGGCAGCGTGGAGTGCTGCCAGTGCTGCTGGAAGGGGCGCAGCAAATCAAGCGAAAGGGGCAGCGAGTAATATCAGTTTTTGGATTTTAATTTTGGGTCTTGTTCATTATTTCCTTCGAATTTGGATTGGGTTTACGGAAGGATTGGCATTAGTATTGGTGTTTTCTATTGCATTCTGTTTTGCGGGATGTTATGCGCTAGCGTTGAAAGTAGAAAGAGACCGGATTGCCATTTTGATTCCGGTAATAGCGTTTTTAATTTGGTATTTTGCCTTTGATGCAGCGTTCGATACGCAGTTTTTACTTTACTATATTGCTTCAGTTGTTATCTTGATGGTTATTGTAGGGGCGATTACGCGAGGGAAAGCAATCGCACCGGAGTTATATGGTTTTATACCAGTAATCTTTTTGTTCTTAGATATTGGATTATTGCCGTTTCTAGTCGATTCATTAAATTGGCCAATTACACCGTTAGTTGAGAATTTAATTTTATTTATGCCGTGGTGGGCGTTCTTTGGGTTGCTAACTCTACCGTCGAATGCTACAGGCAGTGGCACAGCTAATGGATTAATTGGGTTGTTGAAGCTAGTGGGAATTTTATTTATCATTTTTACATTTATTGCGCCAACGATTCCAGATGTTGGGTATGATTCAACTGCTTCGGCGATACCACAAGCAGCACAGTTTGAAGAAGCGCAAGCGAAGTTACGGGCAGGCTTACCTCAACAAGAACACCCATTTATTTCAAATTTAGCGTGTATTTTTGGTGGGCAATATGCCGATGTTTCGGGTTGTGTGAAAGAACGGAATGAGGCAAGAGAGTTGCGCCATCATTGTGAAGAAGTAGAGGGGATCGACCCTTCAGATACGTTTGCCTATGATGAATGTATAAAGGAGCGGAAAGCACAGAAAGAGAATTCAGCTGGCCAGTTGGAGGGGGCGTTTGACAGATTTATTAGTGAACCAATTGTGTTCAAACTGGGTGTGGATGAACGGTTCTTTAATGATGTAGTGAGTTTGTCTCTAACAGAGCAACCACGGTATACTGCAGTCTTAGAATTTGAAAACCCACCGCAACAACAAATTGGTGTTGAATTAGTTTGTAGTTTTACCAAGAAAGGGAGTAAGGATAGTATTCCGGGTGTTGTTGAAGAAGCGCAACGCACTGTAACAGCAGGCCAAGGGAAGCAAAATGTAGTGTGTTCTCCAGACCAGCCATTAGAAACTGGAAAATACTCCATTTTCTATAATGCAACACTGGTTGGTTTAGAATCAAAATCGTACTTGGTGCGGTTCTTTATCGGATCGCAAGATGCGGAAGCGCAAGTGAAGACACTTGATTTAATCGGTAAGGTTGAGGGAGGGATAGATCAATTTGTTGAATCACAATCGGGAAAAGAATTTGCACTGTTAAAGTTTGGGTTTGGTAATCCGGTTTCGTATCCGATAGTTAACAGCGATACTGCTAATGAACTCGCGTTAGCAGTTGAGAATAACGGCCCTGGAGAAGTTGTTGAAATCACCTCCCATGAAATTGATTTTGAGTTAGGTGGGTTTTCAGCTTCCTGTGGAAAAGGAGGGAAAGTTCTCATTCCAGGTGATGTAAAGAAGGGAACGGATTTAATTCCACAAAGTTGTCCTATTACGAGTTACCCTGCTGATCCAGTGAACTCTCATGGATATGGATATACGAGAGAGACGTATGAAGGAACGCTTGTGTATGATTACCGTATTACGCTGAAGGAGGATATCGTGATCAATGAATAAGGCAATTTTTGTCATGGCCCTTAGTATTTTGTTGTTTGTTGTAAGTTGTGGTCCAGGAAGTGGCGATGATGTGTTACAGTATAATTTCCAAACAGGAACAAGTGGTTTACAAATCGATTTATTTGAAAATGCTCCTCCCAGGGAGATTTATCAAGATTCTTCGTTTGGCATTGCGGTTGAATTAGATAACCAGGCAGCGTATGATATTCCTGGGGGGATTGTGACAATTGTTGGTTTAGATCAAACGTATTTCTATGTGTTTCCTCCAGAACAACCGTTTGGTCCATTGCTGGGAAGGAGTGCGTTGAGTCCTTCGGGGGATAAAACAGTTGTTGAGTTTAGTGGACAGACCCATAAGTTGTTGGGGAATGCAGAGAAACATATGGCAAATTATATTGTGAAAGTCAATTATGTTTCGGAAATGGAGTTTACTGATACTGTGTGTATAAACCCACAGCTGTATGCGGTCTATGATTCTGGCTGTGAGTTAGATGATACGAAGTCATACTCTGGCCAGGGTGCACCTTTAGCAATAACAAAGATGGAGGAGATTATTTCTCCTGGTGGTAATCCTCGTGTTGAGTTCCGGTTATTTTTGAAAAATAGGGGAAGAGGAGATGTAGGAACCGTTGTGTTCGATAGAGCGCAACTTGGTGGTAAGCCACTAGATTGTCATTTCCAACGTTCAGGGTTAAATGAGAAAGAGATACAGTTAACTGAGAAAAAACAGGATGCAGTATTGATTTGTAAGATGTCCTTATTGCATGACTTAAGTTCTTATACAACAACAATTAATGTTCATTTTCGGTACGATTATGAGTTACAGAGTAAAGAAAGAGTGACGTTGGTGAAATAGATGAGAAAAGTTTGGTTGTTGTTGGTTGTAGTATTGGCTTTTTCGGCCGGAGGTGTTGTGGTTGAAGATTCTTCGCTGTTTCCACACTTTACCACGTTCTTTTCTGATTTTTCTGGGTCTGTTGTATACGATGTTGTTGATGTGATTAATAATGTTGAAGGAGAGGTTATTGAAGTGAGAATTACGGAAGAAGGGTTTGTGCCTTCTGAAGTTGTTGTAGGGAAAGGGCAAGAAATTGTGTGGAGGAATGAGCGGAAAACTAAATCGTTAGTGTATGGGATGAGGGAGATTGATGATTTGAGAAGTCCTTATTTATCTGAGGGAGATGTGTTTATCTGGTCTGTTTCTGAGTTGGGAAGTTATGTATATGTCGATGCAGTTACGATTGGAAGAACTGGGAAGATAATTGTTCGTTAAGCTTTTGCTTTGGCGATGGCAGCTTCGATTTTTTTCTCATGGAAGCCAATGATTATCTCTTTATTAATTTCTAAGACTGGTGTTACTAACTGACTTGTTTTCTCAAGTAGGTCATCCCAGTATTTACTTTCATCCATAACATCTAAGAATTCAAATTTGATCCGTTTTCGTTTAAGCCACTTTTGTAAGTCCATTGACCACTGACAACTGGGGCTTCCGTAGAGTTTGATATCCATTACGGAGCTAGGGAGATAGTTTTATATATATTTTTTCGTTTATTTTGAAGTTATGAACGAAAAAAAGGTGTTGGTGATAGCGAATGTTTCTTTAGTTTTGATTGCGATGTTGCTTTCATTAACGTTATTTGGTGTTGAATTACCATCATTGGGTCAGGCAATACATACATTAGATTCCTCTGAACCATTTTGTGTCGTTGAGTTTAATAGTGAGGCCAGGGAAATGATTGATATTGATGCGTGTTGTATTGCAGCACGGAAACAATTGAAGTGTGTTACGCAAGGAGCTGAGGTTGGAGGAGAGGATGTTAGTTTACATTGTTCTACCGCTTCATCTGTTCCGAGTTATTGGTTGAATAATAAAGCCCATTATTATTGTACAGAAACGGGGATTTGGCGATGAAGTTTACAATGAGAAGTACGCAGGAGAAAGTGTTTATTGTTCTTGTAGTGGTGGTGTTAGTTCTTGGTTCATTAAATGTAGTGAAAGCAAAGGGTTTGTTGATCCCCGAGCAACCAGGCATTATGATTGAAGAGGGGGTGGTTGAGTTAGATTCATTAACGCTTGAACAGAAAATTGCACAAATGGTGATTGTGCATGGTGGTTTACACAACAGAGAGGCGTGGAAAAAGATGCAACTGGGTGGGATTCATCAGTTTGCTCTTGCATCACCGCAGTTGTTTAAGGATATTGTTGGATCATTTCAAGAGGATATGGAAATTCCATTTTTTGTGACAGCTGATTTAGAGGGGTGTTTAAACCCGTTTGCGGCTTTCCATAATTCAACGTTTATCAGTGAGATTAGTAGTGTGGAACAAGCGTTTGAGAAAGGGAAGCAGGAAGGAGCATTTTTACGATCACTTGGATTTACATTGAACTTTGCACCGGTTGTTGATTTGGATGATCATATCTGGGATTGTCGTTCGTTTCCCGGAGGGCCAGCAGAAGTGGGAGAGTTAGCGGGGGCGTATGTTAATGGTTTACAGAGCCAAGGTGTTATTGCAACAGCAAAGCATTACCCAGGGAAGACATTAGTAATATTAGACCCTCATAAAGAGTTAGTAGTGGCAGAGATTGGTGAAGATGACTTGCATCCCTATGAATACTTGGTGCAAGAGACGGATGTGGCAAGTATTATGGTGAGTCATTTGATTGTTTTTGGTGCACTTGATTCTTCGGGAGTTCCATCTGTCGTTTCAGGAGAGGTTATTGGGAATTTACGGGAAGAGTATGGTGGATTAATTATTACGGATGACACAATGATGTTGGGTCTTAGAAAGTTTTTTGATACCGCTGATGAATTGTATGTTGCGGTGTTTCAGGCAGGGGCAGATTTAGTGATTAATTTTGATGAAGACCCCGAAGAAATTTATAGGATGATTCAGGTTGTTGCGAGTGCAGTTGAAAGTGGAGAGATTAGTCAAGAAGCGATTGATAATTCGGTAAGAAGAATTTTAGAAGCGAAAGGATTTATTGTTGTTTAATTTTATTTGCTTGTGGTTCTACCTTCTTTTCTTTATACGTTGTTAGGGTTGTGTGGTGTAGTGCGATTGTTTGATTGTCTTCTAGCGGTTCCCAGATGATTTCTTGTAGTTGTGGGATAATTTCAGAACTTACAACGACCATCTCTTCAGTTCTGCCTAAAGACATTTGCAGGTATTTTTTGTGGGAACCTTTACGTATGGCGATAAATGATACCTCTTTATTTGAGAAGATAAAGTTTGAACTGGTATTGTTATTTAATGATTGCAATGCTGTTTTGATTGCTTCTGTTGCTTTTGCTGTTTGTAAATTCGTTAGGATGGAGTAAAATAATTGTTCAGAATCTGTTGAGCCCCTTGGCGTGAATTCTGGTGAGAATGGAATGGCCTCTTCAATCGTACCATTGTGGCAGAAAACAAATTCATTCTTTTGGAATGGATGAGTGTTGGCCATACTCTTGTTCCCTACACTACCATAGCGAGCATGAATTATTGCTAGGGTTGTGTTGAGGTTGCGGAATTGTTCTACTAGTGGGTCTTCGAAGATTGGTTGCAGTGATTTGTGGATGTTCCATTCGCCGTTTTGTAAGAATGCGATACCCCAGCCGTCGGGATGTGTCCAGGAACCCAAGCCTTTTTCGCTATTATTTTCATGGAGCATGGTTTGGTCCCTCGCCATCTCAATAAGGCCTTCAAATAAGGGGTTTAGGTCCACGTTTCCTGTAGCAATAAGCATTCGACACATTTTGAATATAGTAAAGTGTATACTGGTATAATTGTTGTATTTAAATACTTTTCGATGTAGTGGTCTATATCTGTGTTTTTTCCCTTTGGCTGGCGTTTTTTGTTTCTTTTTTTGTTTCTGGGTAGAAATCGCGTTGTTTATTGTTGATTTGGCGTAGAAAAGAGGATCATTCTATGGTCTCTGTACTTTTTGGTTCGTAATGAGTCAAACGCGTCTTTCATGACGTTTTCGGGCACAGAGAGGCCGCCAAGAGCGGGATCAACGAGATGGAAGTAATTATTGTTGTATCCATGTATAATTATGTAATTTGAGGTGTTTCTCTTTTCATTACGGATGGGTTTGACGTTTAACCGTAGGAGGAGGATATTATTTTTTGAGAGTTCTTTTATTTCATTAAGTGTGATTGTTCGTTCTGTTATGGGGATATTGTTTGTTATTGCTGCTTTTCTGTGTTTATCTTCAGAGAATTCCGCGTGGTGGACGTCTTCTTTTGTGTAACGATAGAAACGGTAGTCGGGGAATGAGTAGTTTTGGGTTCCTACGACGATTTTTGGTTTGAGTTTGTGTTGGTGGGCATAGTTGGCTAGGGCGTAGATTGAAGAGGCTCTTGTTGGGAGGGTGGCAGTTTGGTGCCAGATATCAAATTCTTTTTCTTTTGTTTTTGGAATCTCTGGGTTGAAGTGATGAAGTACTGTTAATAGGGCAGAGGCTGCTGTGGTAAATGATGTTGATTGGATGTGCGGGATCATTGTAGTGGGTATAGTTGAGGTATATTAAAAATATCTTGTTTTTGAGTCACTTTGATTGAGTTCAATGTTCGGTTATTTCGAATGTAGTGTGGTTTATTGCAATTACTCTCTCAAAAGGTAATTCTTCCCAAGAAATACCGGGATAATGAAACTTCTCTGAGCTGATGATTAAACTTCCTTCTGTTCTTCCAATTTGCATTCTAAAGTAATTGGGGAGTGTTCTTGATGATGAATAGATGTAAGTATTTTCTTTGTTAGAAAAAATAATGTTGGAATTAGGTTTTAAATCTCGTCCATTAAACGCATCTTTGATGGCTTCTTTAATAGGTAGGTTTTTACTTAGTATTGAAAGGAAGAACCTTTCAGAGTCCGTATCCCCCAAAGGTTTAAATTTTTTTTCATTAAATTCTAATCCCTGTCTTATAGTCCCGTTGTGGCAGAAGATAGATTCTCTGTTTTGGAATGGGGCATTATTTTCTAATTTGTTTTCTCCAATTGACCGAAATCTTGCGTGTAGCATTACAAAATTTGTTTTAATTTTTTTAATCTCTTCAGCTTGCACATCTTCATATATTGGTCTTAACGACTTTTTTAAAATAAAATTATCTTTCTCTAGGAATGCCATTCCCCATCCATCTCTGTGTTTCGGTCCCCTGGTTAAAAACATCTCCTGCACAATTTTATCTGATAAAAGAGGAATCATGTTGGTGGTTATCTCCTTTTTATCTTCGGCCATATGTTTCATGCCTTCAAATAAATAGTTCAGATCTACCTCTCCTAAAGCAACTAGCATCCTACACATTTTATAATAATGGCTTTAATTCCTCAAGCCCGGTTTTGAATCTCTCTGCCAAATATAAATTTGCCGCAGCTGATTGTTCGGGGGTTACAGCACTTCCGTTGTAAAGTGAAGCGTGCATTCTAAGGTGGTCCATAACATCGTCTGCGACGTTTCTCCTTGAACTAACCATCTGTGTGGCGGTGGCAAGATATGGCTGATCTCTTCTGGGTAGCCCTCCTGCCGCGAAGGTTAGTGCTTCTTGAACGTACATATTTACGAGCGGATCTTTAATCCCTCTTTCAACTGCGGATTGTTCTAATCTCTTTAACATTGTGTAGTCTGGAAGGACGACTCCCTCTGGGCCAAAATAAAAAGGTACACTCCGTGATGAAGACCCAAAGCCATAATTATCATTAACTGTGACTGGTAGGCCCTCTCTGATAATCCTGTCGTGAACTCCTTTGCTAAGTGCTTGTATTGAAAGAAAAACGTCAAGGGGACAAGAATCTCCCCCTCTTTGTTCGATTGTTCCTTTTGGGGGGAGTGCTTCTTTTGGTTTGACTCTTAGTGTTCCATATATTGTGTCGTCGGGGTCAAATCCCATGCTCTCTAACTCTTCTTCACTTATTCCAGATAATGCGGCCCAGTTTCTGTGTCTTCTGCGTCCGTAACCCATTATTTCCTCGACAGAGAGAGGGTATTCTTCCAGTTGTGCGCCAAACCTTGGGTCTGCAAATAGCGTGTTTCGCAGTAAATGGACTCTGGAGCAGTTGAAACGAGTTTCACCCTCGTCGGAGATTGGGGATGTTGAGGCTAATGCGATCCACATGGGGTCTAACGCTTGAAATAAACGGTATTGGTCCAATAGTCTGCCTTCTACTTGTGAAGTATGGTTCTGTGTTCCTACAATCCCCACTAACCGAGATAGGCCTTCTACTCCAATCGTTCTATGGTAAAAGATTGATCTTTGGCGGTTTGCGACAGTTTTTCCCACTCCTGTTGTAAACCTGCTGCCGGGGACAACAACTAAATCATTTTCATCAGCTATGGCAAGGGTTCTTGTTAGTAGTGGGTCCATTTGCTGGTGCTCTTGATGAATTGTTTCTGCACCTCCGGGGGGCCCATTTATTTCAATAACATCTAGGGCCGGCTCTGAGGAGTATTCTACTCGCCCGTCTGACAAAAAAACACCTTGTCCGTTTCTAGTGAAACCATCTCTCCCAACAATTCTCAATTCTAGCTCTGTTCCGGTAGTTGATACTACTTCTAAGCCTACTTCTTTGGGTGGTTCTCTAGTTTGTCCTGTTGCCAAATTCATAAAAAATACGCGGTGGTTACTCTGTCCTTAGATTTCTTTAATCTACTTATTTAAATATCTTCCGATTCCAAAAAAAGTTGCTTTTTGTTGTTTTTGGCTCGTCTTGGGTGGTAATTAGTTTTTCTTTTGAACTTTCAACCAAAATATGGCCTATTTTTTTAATTTAATTTAGAAAATAATTTAAATAATTCTCCTTTTTGTTATTTTCATGGAATTTACTAAAATTGACTCAAAAGAGATTATTAATTTGGGGGGTCAAGTGGCGTATATTGAAACGTATGCCAATGGTGATAGCGATATTAAGCGCAAGAAGATTAGTTTAGAAACACAGGAAGGAGTTATTGTTTTAGCCCGAAAGGGAGACACGTTAGTTATGGTTAACCACCATAGGCCGGAGTTTGGTGCTTTTTCCGTTGAGTTCCCGGGAGGAGGTCAAGAAAAGGGAGAGCAATCTATTTTGGCCGCAATGAGGGAATTCCAGGAAGAAACAGGTTTGATTGTTGAGAATGTAAAATCACTTGGCAGATTGTTTATCTCGGTTTACCTTAAGGGTGGATTAGAAGTTTTTGTGGGAAAGGTTGGTGATACTCCCTCTAAAGTTGAAAAAGATGCGGACGAATTTATTTTAGAAACATTATTTTTAACAAAAGGAGAAATAGAATCTCTTATTGCTAAGAATAAGATCACTTCAGCGCAAACTATTGCTGCGTTTTCTTTAGCAAAAACGAGGGGTTTTTTGGAGGCTTAAATGAGTAATAGTTATTTTGTTATATGTGCGCATAACGAGGAGGGTACTCTTGAAAGTGTGACAGCTGACTTGCTTGAAAGGACAGATTCACCAATTGTAATTGTTGACAATGCATCGACTGATGCAACACCAAGGATAATCAAACGATTGCAACAGTCCCCACGGGTTTATGGGGTAGTAGAACCAACTCCTGGAAAGGCTCTGGCGCTAAGAGCTGGCTTTAAGTATGCACTAGCAAATGGGGCTGCTAATATTGCGACAATGGATGGTGATGGTGAACATCGTCCTGAACAAATGGTAGGCTTGATGGAAGCTCACGTTCTTGGGGATTATCCTGTCACAATTGGGACGCGATTTGGGAGTGTAGATGAGATGGCGGAAAAAGATCGTATTATTGCCAAAGCTATTGAAAGATTGACTGGAACGTTCCCCATTGATCCGAGATGTGGTGGTCGTGCATATACTGTCAGTGTTTTAGCTCAATTATTGCCTGAATGTCTCTCAAGGACATATGGCTTGGAGGCTGAGCTTTGTTACTTGTCGCTTGATGCTGGAGAAGCAGTGCAATTCTACTCCCTTGACAATATTTACATCCGTGATAGGATCCAGCTTGAAGCAGCTCCACCTGGTTTGGAGGATTGTTCAAGTTCTGAATTAATTGATTTATATCGGGTGTTTGGCCGAGGCGACCTCCAAGCAGGAAAAAAACTTCTTGCTGCACATGATCTATTGAACGAAGCTTTTACGACGGGAACATCGTTTTTTGGTGATGTTGAAGCAGCAGGGGATAATTACGTTAAAAGAGGCAGTGTTACTGCTCCTTCAGCGTAATTATCCCAAAAGCTTTTTAAAGAACTCCTATCCCTAGCCACTATCAGGGTATCTAAACAAAACATCCGGGTTCAAACAAACAAAAATGGCCAAAAATACAAAGAAAAAAGTTAGTAGAATTAAAACAAAACGAAAGAACTGGTTTAAAGTTATTGCTCCAAAGTTATTTGGTAACAAAGAAATTGGGGAATCATACTTAACGGCTGCAGAAGATGCAGTTGGACGATCATTGTCAGTTAATTTACGAGAATTAACAGGAAATGTGAAAGATCAGAATACACATGTACAATTTAGAATTACTGGTGTAAAAGACAACCAATTACAAACTGAACCGATTGGGTATAAATTAAGCGCTTCATACGTTAAGCGGTTAGTGCGAAAAAATACTGCTCGGATTGATGATCATTTTATTCTAAAAACAAAGTCTGGTGAAACAGCTATTCTAAAAGGGTTTGTTGTTGCAAGAAATAGAATTCAGAAGTCTGTGAAAACGGAAATTAGAAAACAACTTCATGCAGCGTTACAGGAAGAATTGGCGAAGGTTTCGTTCTCAGAGTTTGTTGGTAATTTAGTTGCGCATAAAGTGCAGGGTGGCTTGAAGAAGAAGTTAAGTAAAGTATACCCTCTACGAGATGTAGCGATTCGTGTGTTAACATTGGTTGAGAAGAAGAGTGCCATGGGCAGTGGTGCAGTTGAACAGCCTGCTGTTGATGAAACTCCTGCAGCTGAGGAACCAGCACAAGAAGAAATTCCTGTTGAAGAAGTAGCAGAAGATTCAGAAGCGCAAACAGCTGAAGCGTAGGTGTTGCTTCTTATGAAATTTTTAACGTTTACAGATGTTCATGCGGAGAAGAAAGTCATAAAGACTCTTGCGAAGAGAGCGATGCAGGATGATGTTGAATTTTCTATCTGTGCGGGGGATTTCTCTAATTTTGGCAGTGGGTTTCATGTGTTGTTAGAGGCGTTTGAGAAAATAAAGAAACCATTGTATGTTGTCCCCGGGAATCATGAGGAACATAGTGACTTTGATGGAGAGTTAGAGAAGTATGAATTCTGTCAAAGTCTCCATGGGAAAGCTATTGAGATTGGTGGTTACGTTCTAATGGGTTTTGGTGGCGGTGGTTTTTCCTTTGAAGATGCGCCTTTCCGGAAAGTATCACGTGGTTGGTATGGGAAGTATAAAGATAAGAAAACAATTCTGGTAACGCACCAAGCACCGTTTGGGACAACTCTTGATGTACTCGACTTAGGTGGCGGAGAGCGGCATGTTGGCAATAAGGATTATTTGAAGTTTGTTAAGAGAATGAAGCCGAAGTTAGCGATTTCTGGACATTTACATGAAACGTTCGGAGAAGTTGATACCGTTGGAAAAACGAAGTTAATCAATCCCGGTGATGAAGGGATGGTTGTTGAGCTCCCTTAGAGATTCTGACCTACTGCGTTAAATTTGCGGAATAAATACTTTCTTTGTTGTTATGGCAATGCCTTTGTCTTTAGTGTTTATTTCTACTCCGGACATTGCAGCAATGCCAACGCAGATAAGCTCTCCTTTTAGAGAAAGAACTGCAACAGTTTCCCCTTTCTTGAAATTCTCAAGTTTACTAATCCCTGGGATTGCAACATCTCTACCGTGAGAAACGCTTTCGATTGTGGTGTCAAAGATCCAACATTTCGCTAAATGTTTTGTAGCATTCTCAATTGGTTGTAAACAGTAGCGTAAGTATTTTTCGTTCTGTTCTTCTTTGTAATAATGTAATGCGTCTTGGAGGTCGTTTAGCGTAACTAAGTTATCTTGCTCATTAAATGGCCCGGCTTGTGTTCTGCGTAGCTCAACCATGTGGGCGCCTGTCTTAAGCGCTTGCCCAAGATCGTGGCAAAGTTTTCGAATATACGTTCCTGCTTGACATTTTACGCGAAACAACACGTCTTGTTTTTGGATTTCAATAATTTCAAATTCATAAATCTCTCGTGTTCGAAGTTGTCTTTTCACCGCGCTCTTCACAGGGGGAAGTTGTTTGATTTTACCAATAAATTGGCTGATTGTCTCTCGTAATGTTGTTTCTTCCACCGGCTTATGAAGGTGCATTAAACATACGTATTCTTTCGGTGCTGTGAGAAGAAATTGGGTAATCCTCGTTGCACTGCAAATCGCAATTGGTTGCACGCCAGCTACTTGGGGATCGAGGGTCCCAGAATGTCCTGCTTTCGATACGTTGAGAATTTTTTTAACATAATCGGACGTTTGATGGGACGTTGGTCCTCTCGGTTTGTCAATGTTGATAATGCTGTACTGGAGAAGTTCTTCTGTTGAACGTTCTTGTGGCGGTTTACCAAACTCTCCCATAGCTTCTTTTTTTACAAATAATTGTCTCTGTTTCATTACTGTTGAAAGAAAGAAGGTATTTTAAAAAATCTTCTACGCTTTCACAGCTTTCTTTGCTGCTTCGACTTTTTCTGCTAATTTGGACTTCGGTTTTTTCTCAACTTTTGGCTGTTCTTTTATTGTTACACCAAATAAGTTTGCTTTCACAACACCTTTTTCATCTTTGGTTACGTTTACTTTGATGTGGTGTGGTGGGTTTCGAATACCGTGTTTCCATAATTCATTGTTTACTTCTTTTCCTAATTTGATGTTGTCAGATTTCATGTGGCGAGCGAGGAATTGTCGTAATGCTGTTACCGCTTTCTTCGTTCGTTTCCATCGGGGAACTTTCATGTACTCTTTGCGAAGAGGTACGTTGTATGTTCTTTCGATTGTTTTTGCTGCCATTGTAATTATACTTTTGTTTTACCACGTTTCCAGTTTCGCTTCACATGTGTGTGGCGAGAAGGGTGTACTCGTCTTCCTTTACCATAAATTTTGAAGACTGTCCAGAATGGTGCCCATTTTGTTTGATCGTTTTTCTTAATCAGGCGTTTCTTTTTTGCTGGATGTTTGTTTCGTGCCATTGTCTTAATTATTATTTTTGTTTTGCAATCTGTACTGCGATTTTGTCTAGGAATGAAGTTCCTTTTGGTGTGAGGATTCTTCCTTTGTGGTTGCCTTTCTCTGCTTGCTTTACTAATTCTGCTTTTTCAAGTTGTTGTAAGATTTTTCGAATAATGGATCCTGATGCTTTGTAAAATCGTTCTGGTTTGTGGCCACGATTCTTTTTTCCACCATACTTGGTTCGTAATTTTTCTGTGCCTACAGGACCTCTACTGGCGATAGTTCGTAAGATAGCAGCGGAACGGAAGTACCACCAATCTTGACTGTCTGGAAGGCGTTCTCTGTTTGTACCTGTCTTTACAAACTGGCTCCATTCAGTTGGTTGTACTAATTTCTGGCTTTTGAGTTCTTCCGCAGCTTTGGTAATTAATTGCTGTGGGTCTACGAATAAGATATGGGTCATAGTGTTTCGGGGAGGTGGGTTCTTTATAAAGTTTACTGCTGTTCTATGAGGGAAAGGTTTAAATATACTGATTTTCTTCTTTGGATGATCAAAGAGGGAGTTTGGATGAAGAATAAGGCATGGCGCGTTGTATTATTACTGGTTCTTGTTACGTCGTTGTTTTTGAGTGGATGTAGTTTGCCTGATAATCCTGAAACTGAAGAAGTGTTTGATTATGTTGTTACGTTTGCTTGGGCTAAAGATATTGGTGTTTTGAAAGAGCCTCTAGCACCGTTTGATGGTTTAGTTAGGATACTACTGTTAGTTGTTTTAATTTTGGGTTTGATGAAGGGTGGTGAAGCTATCGGGTTAGATACCGGTGTAGCTGCGGGTATCGCAATCGCAGTTGCGAGTATGGTGGCTTTCTTGGTTCCATCAACAATCATTTTTGCAGGTGCAACAGGTTATACGGTTATATTTTCGATATTAGTTGCTGGTTTACCAATAGCTCTGTTATTTTTAGCATTCTTTGCGTTTAATGCGCGAACGACGTTTGGAAAATGGGGAAGGGTCATTGTGATGACTATTTCTGTGGTTGTACTGCATCTTGTCCGTACGGCTCTTGAAAGTTATTTGGACCCTTGGCAGATTGGTGATTTTTTTGAGGCTCCATGGACTGCAATAACTAGGCTCATTAGTAGTGGGGATCTGGGGTCTGGTGGTATTGTTGAAGGAGTTACTCATGCAGTTGCTGATCCAGTCCATTCAATATTTGGATTTGTGTTATTCCTAGCATACATTCTTTTATTTTGGTCAATATTCCAAGCACTGACTACTCTTGGTGGAGCGAACCGTCACAGACCAAATGCTTTTGGGAGGGCTGGCGATTGGGTTAAGAATCATATCTCAGGTACTGAAGCAAGTAGATTAAGAAGAAGCCAATCAAGAGAAGCGACAAGAGTTTTGAATGACTTGGTCGTTGAGAAAGAGATTAAGGGGGAGTTAGAGGATTTGAGGAAAAAGAAGCTTAATACTTACATGAACCATGTGTCTGATGTCGGTGGTGCTACGCCGCAGTTTAAGTCTTTAGAGGATTTAACAACGTTTGAGAACGATTTTAAGAAGGTCTATGATGCTTTCAAAAAATTGTCTGATGACCGAGATTGGAAAGCAAGTCAAAGAAAAGAATCGATAGAAGTGCAGCGCCTTATTAAGCGTATGGAAAGCCACGACATTGATACTGAAAATATTGCCGTTCAAGAACAGCAGTTATTAAAGAGATACGTTGCTGTTCGTGATCAATTAAGGAAAGCTTCTGCTGCTTTTACAACATTGATGCGGGCTCATTTTGCTTTGTATAAACGGGTTAAGATAATGTATGATGCCCTAGGTAGATCTGATAAAACGGCGTTGTTGAAACCAGTGCCTCTGCCGGCTGGGGCAATAAATAACCTGAAAAAAGTGCAGGCTGCTGCCGTTACGTTTGACGATGCTCTTGGGCAGGCCATCAAATTTGAGGATGAAGCAATTGCAAGTACTGGAGTGTTAAGTAAGATGGTTGACGATGTCAATGAATCTTGGATTGCACGTACTTCTTAGAAAGTTGGCTGAACTCTTTCACTAAAGCTCACTTCCTGTGCGTCCGCGACATTCATTAGGTGTGCTGCCCATGCTTGGTCAGCTTCCTCTAATGCTGCTTCTCGTGTCTGTTCAGCTGCAACCTCTAAATCAACTCTTGCAGGGATGTTAACTTCTTGTCCTGCGAAGTGTCGATCTTTCACATCATTAATGTAGTTTATTACTTCTCTAGGTTCTTCATCAAGTTCCTGTGAGAAACTGTTAGTAAACCTGAGTAATGATTCTGCACGTACTTCAAATAATTTAGGAGCTCCTGATTCGGCTGCTTGTTCTAAGTCCCATGCCAATTGGTTTTGAGCTCTTTCGATTGCAGCAGTTCTGTAGCTTCTAAGTTCTTGATTATCGTTTGCAGCTAATTGTACGTCGACATTACCAATCAATGTTTGATAAAATGCTTCGGTGATCGGTACCTGTGGGCCTTCGGAAGGTCCTGCCATTGGCTGTGAACCTGTGGCTTCGACAAACCTTCCTAACGATTCTGCAAATTGTTGTTCCATGTATTCTCCTTTCTTTTTGGTGGTTACGGCGAACCGATTAGTTCCAATAACATTTGTAATCCCAGAAAGTGCAGTAGAATACACTATTCCATCATATGACACTGGGCCTTCTTGGTTACTGCCTGCTGGTCTTAATGGTTTTTCTGTAAGGCTTTCAAGGTCTGCTCTTTGAGCTTCATATTCTTCGATTAATCTTGGGTGCCAACCTTTTGATTGTAATGTTCTAACGACTCCATTGATTCTGTTGTAGCTATCTTCAACCTTAACTGTTTGGGTTAATGCACCTACATCTTCAACAAGTGGCGTAATAGTGTGTTCCTCTCTCGCAAGGGTTCTTGCAACGTAGGTCTCAACTTTTTCCATCGGGTGAACTTTTGATCTTTCGTCGAGCATTTTTAATGCAATTGCTCTCTGAATCAGGGGTTTGTGGTCAGCTAAGTCTAATCCAAGATCTGCCATTTGCATACTAGCAATATTAATTCGTGCAGCGAAGCCGCTATATGTGGGCATTCTTAATGCCTCACCAATTTTTCCCTGTAAATCGTATTGTGCCATTTTACTATGTAGATACAGAGGTACTATATAAATCTTTTGTCTTTTTTGTCACTGAACAGTGAGTAAGAATGTGTGTTGGGGGCCCGCAAGCCTTATAAACCAAATTATCTTTTCTGGGTTATATGAAAAAGCAGTGGTTGATGGTTGTACTAGTCTCTTTCTCAGCGTTTCTGGCAGGATGCTCTCCCGGTAGCACGTTTGATAATGTATGGAACAAGATCTTAGATGTTGGAAATGTGAAGTTTTTAGGGAATGGAGATGCAATTCTCGGGTTTTCTCGGCTCCTCATTTGGTTGTTTATTTTCACTGTATTTTATGCAGTTATTTTAGGAATGCGGGGGGGTAAGGATGAAAAAGGATATGCGCCAATGAGTTTCTTTACCAATGCACAAGCAGGTGTTATTTCAGCGATTATTGCAACGGTTTCAGCTATCTTTTTGCCTAAACAGGTATTAGCGGCAACAGGAGTGGGTTGGGCAACGTTTATGGGGCTGGTGTTAATTGGCGGGCCGATTGTAGGAATTGCATTATTAATGTGGAAATGGCCTGGGCATGATAAAGATGGTAAGAGCTTAGAGACAAAGTGGTCAGTAGCGACTAAGATTATTTTATGCGCATTATTACTATGGATTTTGGGAGCGATGCGGCATCATGTAGCGGGGTTGGGTTTATCATAAAATGGTTAACGATGCAATAATCAGTGCGGAAGTGGGAAAAACGGTTGCACAGTTTATCGACTATGCGATGGTTGTTGTTATTATACTGATTATTTGGTATGTTGGAAAATTCTTTTTCGTTTCACCACCGACGAAAGCTGAGAGAGATGCTCGGAGAGCGGAAGCAAGTGCGAACCGTGAACGAGCGTTGGGCTGGTTCAAAGACAAGATGGAGGCGGATAAGAAAGCTGGAGAACATGGCCGAAGGCATGATGAAGTAGCATACATCAGAAGACATTTATTGGAAGCACAGACAAGAGCAAGACACGCTATTCATTCTTTAGAGTTAGCTGAAAGAGCGAGTGATGAAAGCAGTAGGCACAGGGTGGCTAGGACGATGCGTCGTGACTTACGACGATTAGAACATGAGCTACATAGAGCTGTTCGCGCACTAGATCATAGAAAACATGATGAGAAACATTTCCCTGGTTTTGCTGATTTAGCTGGTTCGGCAGGGAGTTTATTGACGCAGGTTGAACATGCACTCCATACGGAACTTGACGAGTTGGAGGATGCTGTTGGGGAGAGTGGGGATACGTGGGATAGTGCTGTTGCGAAGTTGAAAGAAATGATTCATGACGATTTTGTTCGAGGCTGTGGCGCGATTGTGAAGAATTTGGATGAATTTATTAAGAATGATAAGATGGATTCTTTGGGGGATTTAGTGACTGCGAGTGCGAGAAGGCAAGCGCAACAAAATGCCGCGGCCGGTCAGGTTCAGCAGGGTGCAGGGAGACGACCGCGTGCAGTCGTGAGAAGAAGACCTTAACTCTCTGGTGCAATAAATTCATAGATAACTGCTTCTACTGGTGCTTTGTCTGCGTCGTATGATGTAACAGCAAAGTAATTTGTTCCTGGGTTGAATTGCCAAGGTTCGTCATCTTCGATGTAAATGACAGGGACTTCTTCGCCTTCGATAATGGTTGTTTCCTCTGCTACCCTTACGTCAAGGAGAGCCTCAACGCCTTCATGTCTGCTGCCAATTTGAAGTTGGTGGTAATGGCCTGCATATACGCCCGATGCATGGCTAGCATATTCTATTGTTACTTCACTGGGGCCATTCCCAGTTACGTCCGCGGCGTTTATTGGAAGTTTGTGCGAAAGATAAATATCTACCTCTTCTGGTTTTCCTAAGCGGGTACGTTCTGCTTGTTTTTTCTCTTTGAGTCGTGCTAACTTTTCCTGTCCTGAGGAAATACTCTCCTCAAGTCTTCCATTGTCTCGTAACTTTGTAAGTCCTTTTCTTAATTTCTCTGGTATTTCGACTCCATCTGGGTCTTCACGAAACTTTGTAAATATGTTAATGGTGGCTTCTAGATTTGGAACACTATAGCCTGTATCGTAATCTGGGGAGAAAGGTTGGACGACAGCAGTAATTAGGGGTGTTTGTGAATATGCGCGCGGAATTTCCCAAGAATTGAAGTCTCCTTTTATAGTCATTTCTATACCTGTTTTTCCTTTAATGACCACCCTGTCAGGGGCTGCGATTGTTTCTACAAATGTTATTGTTTCTCCAAGAATCTCATACGCTAATGTTAGGTCGTGGTTGCCTGCAACTCCTATGATTGGGGCGTATTCGTCTATTCCTTCTAGAAGTGGAATCATAGAAGTGTAACTTGTAGTAATTGTGTCTAGGATGAGTGGTGTTGTGATAGCATCCCGTTTTCTTACTGCTTCTATAAGGATATCTTTTGTTCCTTCGTCAAGATCGGCGTGTTTTACAACGCCATTCTCGCCATGTTCTTCAACGATTTGCCTGATTGTGTCTTGCGCTGCTTGAAACTCTGGCTGCTGAGCTGCTTCATTTAAACCAGCAAGAACCCTGTCGATGGTTCTATCTTCACTGTCTCCCCGCGAATTAGCATCTTTTGGTGTGCCTTCAATAAAGTCACCAGTGAGAAAGACGGCGTCTACTTCGTCATCTGAACCTGCATAATCTGCAGCATATTGCCTAAGAACTTCTAATTTCCACGTTTGATCATGGATGTCAGTAGCGTGCAAAATGTTGAATTCGGCCATATAATATCCATAGAATTAGTACTTTATAAGAGTTTTGGGTATTTTGTCACTGTTTGGTGACATTAAGATATTCTGATCTTTTGACCCAGTGCTTGACCTGGAAGACCTGCTTCTACAAAAATAGCTCGGACTGCTCCTTTTCTCCCATGTAATGCTGAGATCTTGCCTGAAATAGCTTTTCCCGCTGGAGAAGTCCAGGTAACAGTTTTACCAATAAGTTTCTCTGCTTCTTCCACCGTTTCTGCTACTTGGAGAATCATCTGTTTATTATTTTGGTGGTGCCGTCCCTGACGGAAATGCATAATTGTTGCTTCCATGAGACGTTTGAACTATGGGTTTTTTATAAAGGTTTTTGTTTGATTATGGTCATTCTTTACTATCTAAATTATTAAAAACAGAAGAGTTGGTTTAAGTTGTATGATAAAAGGGCAGGTGGTAGCAGGTGATTTTGGAAAGATTGTTGTGAGGGTTAAGTCAGATCGACCTGTTGAATTGGGAGAATTGTTAGTTATTGAACATAATGGTGAAAAGTTTATTCTGCAAGTATATGATTTGTTGTATGGGAGTCAGATAAGTCAGCAGAATTTAGAGATGGTTGCAGGAATGGATTTAGAGGAATCTGGCTTTGTGATGATGGATGAGAAATTGCGCAATTATCAATTGGCGCAGTGTTCGTTGTTGTTAACAGTAGGTTCTAGTACGAGAACGTGTAAACATTTGCCAACATTCTTTACAAAGGTTCGTAGTATCAAGAAAGAAGATTTGGCGTTTATTACAAAACCACGGAACCCATTGTTTTTGGGGGGGTTACGGAGTGGGAGTCAGCATATTGAGTTTGATGTCTTTCTGCCAGGGAAAGATGTGTTATCGCACCATGTGTTAATTCCTGCGAGTACTGGAAAAGGAAAATCGAATTTAATGAAAACGATGTTGTGGAATCTTGCTGATACTGATTATGCAGGTGTGTTGGTATTAGATCCACATGATGAGTATTATGGCAGAGCGGGAGTTGGGTTGAAAGATCACCCTCGGCGGGAAAAAGTTGTATATTACACTCCTGTCAATCCTCCGCCGGGAGCAAGATCGTTGAAGATTCATGTTGAAAAATTAAAACCAGAACATTTTATGGGAGCGATTTCGTTAAGTGATCCGCAACGAGGTTGTTTACATGGGTATTACAAGAAGTTTCGTGAGAGGTGGATTGAAAGTATTTTACGGGAAGAAAGAATTGAGAATGTGAAGTTTCACGAGGATACACTTGCTGTTGTGAAGCGGAAGTTAATTGCGTTGTTAGGAATAGAGTTTGTTGATGGAAGAATGACTTGCCAGGGCATTTTTGATACTGTTGCTGGGGAAAATACCGTGTTTGAAATTTGTAAAGAGTTGGAGAGTGGAAAAATAGTTGTGATTGATACAAGTTTTTTTTCAGGAGCGTTAGAGATTATGGTTGGAAGTATTATTACATCTGAAATGTTTCAGAGGTATAAGAACTATAAACGGCGAGGAGAGTTGCGTGATAAGCCGGTTGTATCTGTTGTGTTAGAAGAAGCGCCTCGTGTATTGGGGAAAAAAGTGTTAGAAAGAGGAAGTAATATTTTTGATACATTAGCTAGGGAAGGTAGGAAGTTTAAAGTTGGTCTCATTGCAATTACGCAAATTCCATCGGAGATTCCACGGAATATTTTAGCAAACATGAACACAAAGATTATTCTCGGAATTGAGATGGCTGCGGAGAGGGGAGCGGTGATAGATTCTGCACCGCAAGATTTGAGTAAAGATAATCGAACAATAGCGGCGTTGGATAAAGGTGAGGCGTTGGTCACTTCTACATTTACACGATTTGCAGTGCCGATTAAGATTCCACTATTTGAAGAAGTTGTTAAAAAGAAAAAAGAAGAAAAAACGTATCACGTGGATACTAGTTTGTTTTAGGTCTGGATTTTCTGATCTCAACTAGTGCTTGATAGCGACCAACAGTCCTTTCAAGAGGTTCTATATTGCCTATAGTAACTTCTCTTACCCCGTCAGC
Source organism: uncultured Methanosarcinales archaeon (assembly GCA_964344235.1). Taxonomy (GTDB): domain Archaea; phylum Nanobdellota; class Nanobdellia; order Woesearchaeales; family GW2011-AR9; genus CAYFMJ01. The sequence continues at coordinate 261,793 of CAYFMJ010000001.1, forward strand.
AAGACCACTTGCGGCTCTAACATAGGTAATTACTGCTTCCCTTGCTGGCATATACTCTGGTGTTGCCAGTACGACTGCGTGACTGATTGCTGCTGCTCGTAAGTTTGCTGCAACTTTACCTTTAAGATCTGCCGCGATTACAGCACCGGCTTTAAACTCGTCTCTTGCGACTGATTCTGTTTTATCTAAGTAACGAGCAGGATTTCCTCTTACGGCAGAGGTGATCCCAATGGTCCCTTCTGCAAGATCTTCTAAGAGTCCAAATTCTGAAGGATCTTGTATTGTGCTTACAAATTCAAACCCTGCTTCAAAACCTTTTTGCAGTGGATCAACAGCATACAGGAATGTTCTTGCAGTTGTTGCTCGTTCCGTGTCTTCTGCATTAGAATATCTCTCTCGTGCAGATGCGAATGTGTCATATAGCTCTGCTCTTTTTTCCTCACCAGTTACTTCAACTAGTGAAACGAAGTCAGCGACATTTTCTGCTGTCAAATGACCATTCTCTAGAAGCCACTCAACATCTCTCCAAGCATCTCTCGTGGTTCTATCGTCTACTCGCCCTAGGTGTTTTGCTAGATAGACTGCGGCTTCTACTGATTCTGGTACTTTAACCTTTGCTTCACGGTAGATGGCCTCTGAAATTCTGTTATCTACATGACCTTCACCTAGTTTGTAACCTGCTAGGTCATCTTTCCAGGAAGTTTCAGGATCTACAAGGTCTGATCTTCGTAGTGAGATCAAGTTTTCTGCATTGGCCACTGCTGCTGCTTTGTAGGATTGTCGGTCTCCGAATGCTTTTTTGTATAAGCTAAACAATGCTGCAGACGCGTCCAAACTTTCCTGTACTCCGTCATCTCCGAAGAGCGTTGCATTTGCTAGTTCAAATATTACCTCTGCTTTCTTTTCAGTTCCTACGTCTCTTTCGATTGAGCCGACTTTTTCGTGAACCGTTTTTGGATCGTACTGGCCAGTAATTATTCCACCAATGACTTCTAGTACTGACGGTACAATAGAGTGCCTCTCGCCAGCCACTCTTTTGAAGAACTGGTATCCCGCTGAGATTGCTGAAGCACTTGGTTGAGCTGCGGTATCAAGTGTTGCTGCTTGTGCTGCTTGATCGACTGTTGATTGTTGTCCTTGAACCCTCCTTCTAAGAGCTCTGATATCGTCAGCAAGGGAATCACGTTCATCGATTTCGACCTCTTCGTCAGGGGCCGCAATAATATTACCTAAGTACAGTGCCCTCGCCTTTGCTTCTTGTACTCTCTCATAGATTGCTGTTATCACTGCCGCTTTAGGATCATCACCAAGAGCTCCTACAAAATTCTGAGGGCTGTCACCTCTTGCGATTGCCTCTAAGGCACATAGTGTCCAATCTCTTTTAGAAGGCGCCCCTTCTTCGGCTGTTTGTTGTGACCCTGCTAATGCAGCTTGATATCCTTCGTATCTTGTTCTTGTTTCCGCGTCTTCGATAGCGGCTATTGTTACTGCAGAACCTTCCTCCCCTTTGAGAATTGCTTCTGCTGCGGCAACCTGCTGCTCTAAATCTCGTACTTTTGCAGCGTTGCCATGCATCTCGACCAGGGCCTTATTTATTCCTTCATAGGCTGTTCGGTGATCTTCACCGTGATCTTTATCTGAGAACGGGTGTAATTCCCCTGGGTTACTGGCGATCTCAAAAAGAACGCCGACTCTCGCTGCTTGATCATTGTAGTTTTGGTTCGCTGCAGCTAGCTCCTCTTCTAATTCTGGGACTCTGTCGGCAGTTTCTCTGGTTGCTTTCAGTCCTTTCATAAGATCTTCGTGAGCTCTCTGTTCGGGTGTTTCTAATGCAACATCTCCGTCGTTTTGTATACCTGATGCTAAGAAATCAGCGTCTGCTCGTGCGGCTTTATAATCATCTTCTGCTTGCTCCGCTCTTCCTTCTGCAAGGTCAACACGGTGTTCTAGTTCAGCAGAGTATACTCTTAAAGCGTCTAAATCACTTTGGTTTCTTGCACCGACTGCAGCTAGTGCTTTAACTCCTCTGTGGGCCATATGGGCATCACTAATAGCGTCAGTATCAAGTCGGCCATCTACAACTAAGTCTTTATAAGAATCAGGGATTTCACGAAGTCCTCCTGCGGGTCTCGGAATAGAACCGTCTCTTAGCCCCGTTCTAATTGCTTCCTGTAAATCTCTTCCCTCTAACCCTCGTAATTGTTCATGCAAGTCTGAATCTGCCATTGTAGTATCGTCTCCGTGTATATTATAATGAGAGTGCTCTATGAACACTTCTCTTACTCGGGAGAACGGTTATTTATAAATCTTTTGAATGTTTGACTCCTCTCGAGTGGTCACTATCTTTTATGAACGGCCTCTGGTTTCGTTATGGTATGAAGCATTCTGTGAAAGTAACGTTGATTCTACTGCTGCTGTTTTTGATGGCACAATTTATTGGATTGGGGGTTGTGTACAGTTATATTGATACTGAACAGACTGCAGCTACGGGGGAAACGGTGTTTGAAGAATTGCCAATTGGGGAAAGACCTCCGGTGGAGGAAAGAACATCCTATCTGCCAATTTTATTGGCAATTATTATTGGGACAATTGTTATGTTGTTGCTAGCAAAGTATAAGTTGCAGAAATTTTGGAAAGTTTGGTTTGTATTTGCGGTAGTAATTGCGTTAACGGTGGCGTTTGGTGCGTTTCTGCCAGCGATTATCGCATTTATTATTGGGTTAGTGTTAGGGGCCTGGAAAATCTTTCGCCCTCACTTGTACATCCACACGTTTACAGAACTATTTATCTATGGTGGGTTGGCAGCAATTTTTGTTCCGTTGCTAAATTTGTGGTCGGTTAGCGTGTTGTTAGTGCTAATTGCGATTTATGATATGTATGCGGTGTGGAAATCGGGGCATATGGTAAAACTTGCAAAGTCACAAACGAAGCAGGGTGTGTTTGCTGGTTTGTTAGTGCCATATAAATTACCACAAAAACCGTCAAAGAAAACAGTTAAGAAGACTGCAGCTAAAGTTGTTGCTAAAAGTAAAAAAGTTCCTCAGAAAATACGAACAGCAATTCTTGGTGGAGGCGATATTGGCTTCCCATTAATTTTTGCAGGGGTTATATTGAAGGAAATCGGATTGTGGCAGTCGTTAATTATTCCTTTCTTTGCGTTAGCAGGTTTAGCGTTATTATTATGGAAAGCTGAAAAGAAGAAGTTCTACCCTGCAATGCCGTTTATTGGATTGGGATGTTTTGTTGGGCTGGGAGTTGTGTGGTTGGTGAGTTTATTGTTGTGATTTCTCTGCTTTGATATATTTATTTGATGCAATAAAACGTTAAAAAGTAGTGGTCTCGTGAGTATGTATGAATCGTCTAGAGAAAGTGTATCTGTTTTGTGGCTCTTTGTTTCTCCCTTTTCTTTTTTATCGAATTTATGTTTTTCTTAACGGCGGTAAGGTTTCGTTCTTACGTGGTTTGACTGGACTGAAGGTTCACCATTATCATTACGGAGTTTTTCTCATTACTGTTGTAGTATTGCTGTTGTTGTTCTATAAATTGTCTAAAATAATAGTTGTGCTGGCTGGTTTAGGCATAGGGACGATGCTTGATAGTTTTATTTCTTCTTTATTTAGGAGCTCGTCACGTGCCGGAGAAATTGTTAATTATAATACCGCACTTATTCCAACTTTGCTATTATTGCTGGGAGTTACGTTGCTGGCTGTTGCGCTTTCTAGAAATAGTTCTAATCAAACCCACGAATAGGGGATTTGTATTTTACGTACCCACCAGCTGCTAACGATAATCCATCACGGGCAGCAATGGTTTGTACGCCAGTGAGTCTCTGAATTTCTCTTGCTTGTTGTAATGGGTCTGCTTTTAACATTTCTAAGCCAAAATGGGTGATGATCGCAACCCTCGGTCGAACTTTGGAAACAATCTTGATTGCTGATTCTGTGTCGAGGTTAAGACCCTTACCCTCTTTACCGGGAAATGGTACGTTCATGATGAGGATGTCAGTTCCAGTAAGACTTTCCATTAGCTCATCTGTAAGAATTGTGTCTCCCGTATAGGCAAGTGTAAATTTAGGGCAGAATAATTTGAATCCAACTGCGTGTGGATCTGTGTGTTTTACAGGGAGTGCGTTGATTTGAACTAACTCAATCCCAATTTTGTGGTTCTGTTCTATGGGAATAATTCGTTCTGGTAATTTTTGATGATGCTTTGTTAAGATTGGGTTATTTTCTTCAGATGCTTGTAAGACAGACTTGCTCGCTAAAACAATACCCCTCTGTTCGATGCCGCCGTGAGTCATCGCATCCACAACAGCGTTGAGGTCATTACAATGGTTGATGTGGTTATGTGATACTAGGACTGCAGTTGTATGGTGGAGATTGACTCCATATTCTTTCGCTTTCACCAACGCACCCGGGCCGGGATCGAGATGGAACTGGAGGTCTTCTACTTGTACGATTATGCCGCCTGATGCACAGAGTTGCCTACTGACAACTGCGGGTGAGCCGGCAGTGCCTAAGAAAATAATACGAGACATGCTATTTTGGGGTAAAAAGTGTTAATAAAGATTATTGTGGTTGGATAGTTGGGTTGGTGTGTTCTTTTCAGTATGTGGGAAGACCCTACTCCGGAGACAAGAACCCCCTCACTCTGTAAGAGGAACCTTGTATCCTCCGCCTGGTCATGCCATCATTGTCTTTGACAATAATGACATTGATGACACAGACGGGTCTTTCCACTCACCTAACGTTTCATAATCTTTAAAAGATTGGTTTTTGGCTAGGGTTTAGGGGGAAAACTATGTCAAATAATGTGCAACCGATTTTTATCATGCCGGAAGATACACAACGAACTACTGGAAAAGACGCGCAGCGCAACAATATAGCGGCAGCGAAAGCAGTAGCACAAGCTGTTCGGACAACTCTTGGACCAAAGGGAATGGATAAAATGATTGTTGATGCCGCTGGAGAAGTTGTAGTCACGAATGATGGGGTAACGATATTGCAGGAGATGCAGATTGAACATCCTGCTGCGAAGATGATTGTTGAAGTTGCGAAGACACAAGAAAATGCTGTGGGAGATGGTACCACAACGGCAGTTGTGCTGGCTGGGGAATTATTGAAGAAAGCTGAGGATTTATTGGATCAGGAGATTCATCCAACCGTTCTTGCGAAAGGTTATCGGTTGGCGGAAGTGGAAGCGCAGAAAGTGTTGCAGCAGATTGCCCGTGCAGTGAACCCGCAGCAACATGATGTGTTGAAGAATATTGCAATCACCGCCATGACTGGGAAAGGAGCAGAAGCAAATAAAGAGCAATTAGCTGAGTTGGTTGTGCAATCGGTTACAGACGTTGCAGATTCTTCTAATGAGTCTGTTACGGTGGATTTAGATAATATTAAGATTGAAACGAAAGCAGGAGAGGCTGTTGATACTAGTACTTTGATTCGAGGGGTTGTGTTGGATAAAGAACGAGTGCATCCAACAATGCCAACGCAGGTGGAAAATGCAGCAGTGTTATTGTTGAATGCCCCTCTCGAAATTAAAAATACAGAGATCGATGCAAAGATTCAAATCACTGATCCGACACAATTACAAGCATTTCTTGACCAGGAAGAGAGAACGTTGCGAGAGATGGTTGAGAAAGTGAAAAGTGTTGGAGCGCGTGTTGTGTTATGTCAGAAAGGAATTGATGAGTTAGCGCAGCATTTCTTGGCGAAAGTGGGAATTCTGGCGGTGAGAAGAGTGCGCAAGAGTGATTTAGAAAAACTTGCAAAAGCAACTGGTGGGTCTATAGTGAATAATCTACGGGAATTGCAGTCAACAGACTTAGGGAGAGCGGGTTTAGTACGAGAGATAAAAGTTGGTGATGAAGAGATGATCTTCGTTGAACAATGTCCAAATCCAAAAGCCGTTACACTATTACTCCGAGGAGGAACAGAGCATGTTGCTGAGGAGATTAAGCGAGCCGTCACAGATGCGTTGGGGGATGTTGCAGCGGCTTTGAGAGAGGGAAAAGTTGTTGCAGGAGCAGGTTCTGTAGAGATGGAAATTGCAAAGGGGCTGCGGAATTATGCAAGACAGTTACAAGGGAGAGAACAATTGGCAGTGCAAGCATTTGCAGAAGCGATGGAAGTTATTCCAAGAACATTAGCAGAGAATGCTGGTTTAGATCCGATTGACGTGTTAACTTCATTACGATCAGTACACGATCAGGGCCAAACGTGGTCAGGAATTAATGTGTTTACGGGGAATGTTATGGATGCGTGGCAGGAAGGAGTTTTGGAACCGTTGAAGATTAAGACACAAGCGCTTTCTTCAGCTGCTGAAGTGGCTGAAATGATTTTGAGAATTGATGATGTGATTCTTGGTGCGAGTAATGCAGCACCTCCTCGCATGCCACCGCAGGTGCAAGGGTTGATGTGAAGTTCAAAAGACTTTTAAACAAAATTTGTTTCTTATGATTTATGTCCTTAACTAACCTTATTAGTATTTTACGTGTTCTGACCCTTCCAGCGTTGCTATACTTCTTAGGAAATGATTCGTTATTCTCAACGTTCTGGGCGTTGGTTGTTTTTTTTATTGCAGTCTTAACGGCAGTGGTTGATGATATTCTATTCTATAAACGAGGAAGATCGAAAGTAGGTTCGTTTCTTGATCCATTAGCGGATAAAATTGTCATTGTAGGGATGTTGTTATACTTCGTTTTACAAGGAATGTTTGAAGCAGTTTATTTAGTCGTCTTCATTTTACGTGACGTTATTGTTGGTGTTACTCGTTTTGTGGCGAATAGAGATGGCATTATGGTTCGGGGGAGAAGGTTGTATGTGTTGCTCTTAACATACTCTCTGTTTGCAGTCATTGCGGGGTTGTTGTTGGAACATTTCTTCACATTTGAGGGTTTCACCGTTGGCGGGAGATTAATCTTTACGCAAACTATTATTCTCTTTTTCACATTTGTGGCGCTTATTGTTGCGTTTATTTCAGTGCTTCATCATTTATTGAGATACAGCCGAGGTGCTATGCGGCGGAGGCATTACAAAAGAGTTGCAAATAGAAATATGGTGGTGTTGGCGAATAAGCGATCTCGCGGATACCACGATGGGTACAGAAGAAGATTATTGAAACTGTTTGCCAGACGGCGGAACGCCCCGGTGATGTTTTTTCCCCATACAAGAAATATGTTCAAAGGGTTACGTAACAAAGTAGCCGGGAAGAATCGTATAGTTATTGCAGGTGGTGACGGATCATTTGAGAGTGCATTGAATTACAAACCGTTTCACAAGAAGACATTGGGATTCTTTCCATTAGGTGCCGGGAATGCATTCTATTCCCATTTCTACAAGGGTAAACGGTTCGAATATTTACGGTCGAGGTTCCAGTTTCATGAACAAGAATTAGACGTATTAGAAATGACTTGGGATAAAGGGAAGAGACAGACGTTATTTCTAAATATTGGTGGTGACGCAGAAGTTATGCACCATAGTGTGAAAAGAACACAACATGGATTGAGAGATTATGTAAAAGCCTGCTGGAAAGTTATAGTGGATGTTCCAGTACAGTATGATTTGAATTGTAGTGTCGATGGGAAAAAGTATAACTGGAAGAACTCAGTAAGTATGGTATTAGCTAAAGTCCCCTATTTAGGTTTTGGTATACGTTCCATACCCGGTGAAGTTGATTTAGGTGATGGGCAGGTTTATGGTGCTGCAGTTGTGAATACTCATTCTTCATTTTTTAACAAAGGGATAAGAATTTGGGCTTTATTGTTAGGGATGTTTAACATTGATAAATCACCATTTGTTTTATTACAGGGTAAGAAAATTGTTATCAAAAGTAAGCACCCATTTCCAATTCAAGCAGGAGGGGAATTTATTGGGTATAGCAGGTCTCTTTCCGTGAAAGTTGTGAGGAAGCAGAAAGTATTGATGATTTGAACCACTAGCCACTGGACAAGTGCCAATAGGGGTTATAAATCCTTTTCTATTACTAAGTGTTCATATTTCTAATTAATCGGGAAATATGAAACTTAATAAAATGGAATGTGAAGATTTAGCCTACTGGGTTGGTGTTGCTCAAACTGATGGGTACCATAAAAAATACTTGCCAAAAAACCAAAATAATGTAACTCATTCCATGGTTCTACATGTGGGGTTCTGTTCAATTCCAATGCTTATTAAATTTAGGGAAATCTCAAGAAGCTTATTCCAAATAAAAGGATCGACATATAGTGTTAACGGAAATAATTCCCTCGTCTTTAAATTTGGAATCACTAGGCTTCTTAATTTATTTAATGAACTTGACATTATTTTCTCCGACCCTCCACAACCACCTTTGTGGGTTATGAAGAATTCAACTTTCTTTGGGGCTTACTTGGCAGGGATTATTGACGGTGATGGGGATGTAAGGATAAAACGACCGAGGTATCCTCAATGTGCAATAAGGATTAACTCAGGTTCTCCAGCAAACCATTTGTTAAGTGCAATCAAATCCAAACTTGGGATTGGGGCTTCACTTTCAACAAATCACCGTGATACGGTCTATCAAGGGAGGAGGATCATTGGACGCTCACATCGGCTCGAGTTTTATGTTTCGTCAAAGAATATTGATTTCTTTGAGCGATACGTTTTAGACCATTTAGCAATGGGGTACAAGAGGAAGAAAATTAGAGATTATGTCCAGGTCCGCAAAATCACGAAACATTTAAATAAAAAAATCTGGCTTAACGGAGCTTGCGGCGACCGTCGTATAAACTAATCAACAATGTTGTTTAGATACTTTGGTTATTATTCCGGACTGTGGAATACTTTGCAGTCATCCGGGGACGCGAGTTCAATTCTCGCCGGTCGCCCTCTTTTTTTACAAAAGTATTAAATAAAAGCGGTTTTTTCTAGAGGTTATGACAACACAAACCAGAGTTGATTGTATTCATTGTTCGCAATGATTTCTCTAGTTGTCAGTCTGTTTTTCTAAATCAAAATCATCATCGGTAGAGCAAATGCTCCACCCATTTTTTATGCTTGCGGTAGTGTTAGTGGTGAGCACGCACGACTGTGATGATATTCTTTTTCTTCATAGAACTCGTGAAGCAGGAGTTCGAATCTCCTCCGCAGGCCTGAGTCGTCTGGACTTAAAGCAGGGAGATTAAGAAAATGCAAGAACAAACACAAACATCTGAACCAAGAGTTACAGAAGATATTGGAGGTGATTTATCTAGCGTGAGCAAGATAGACCAAGATATTCATTGTCGGCATAGATGTATCAAAGAATAAGTATGCGAACTGTCAAATACCCTTAAACCTCTTCATGGGTTTTGGTTATAACCCGGATTTAGCGAGATTTGGTGAGAGACTTGATATCCTAAACTTTTTCTCTTGGATGAAAAGGCTTCAGAGATCATGGGGTTCCACATGGACTATCTTTGATGCGAGCGGTTACGCAATAGTTAACAAAGCTCCACAGAAGAAGATAACGAAATTAGGTAGTAAACCAACGGGAGAACAGATTCTTGATGCATTAATAAGTGAACAGGAGAGACCAAAACGGGCAGAAGTAATGAGAAACTGTGAACTGCGATCCCGATACCTACAGAAGTTGGTAAGCGTTGTTGGAGTCCAGGCTGATTACATTGATTCTCGGGAGGTGTTTAGAAGTTCCCAGCAATATAGAGCAGCATTAGATGTGGCCCTGGAATTTGTAGAGCGTCTAAAAGCCGAGAGCCCGGATCTTGTCCGTAGACTTTCCCCTCCAAATCCAAACCCTGCCAGCAAGCTGTATCTGCCTCTCGAAGTCGCTGAAGCAATTTACCTGTGGGAAATTGGAAAAGTGGCAGGAAAATTTGGGCCGACAGCTGAATTATACTTTGATCAAGCAATTCTTGGGGCTTTTGAGGACAACGCTCAACCATACGAAACATTTCGTTGCCCTTTTGGTCCGAGAAGACCAGGATACTTGAGTGACAGAAACGTAATCTGGACGCGCTCACCTGACTCATTTGTAGAAGAGATTTTACAGACTGATTCAGAATATGGTTCTTTTGTTGCTCGGTATTTGGATCCGTTTAGGGAGCAAGGGGAACCGGTTAAAAGTTGTGCCATAAGAATGAGGGATAAAATGACGCTCATAGAGGTACTTTAAAATGAAAAAGTACAAAACTATGGGCATCCTGGGTGGTATGGGGCCCGAGGCTACTGCTGAACTCTATCTTCGGATAGTGAGAATCTTTCAGAGGAAATATGGAGCCAAGTATGATGATGATTTTCCTGAAATTATTATCATCAACTTACCAATTCCCGATGTTGTTGAAGGCTTTACTGCCGAGCAAGAAATTAAAAAGATGCTTCTTGATGGCGTCAAAAAGCTAGAGGGAGCGGGAGCAGATTTTATTGCTATTCCTTGTAATACCGTTACGTATTATTTAGATGAGATACAAGAATCTGTTTCAATTCCCCTCTTGAGCATTTTAGAAGAGACTGCTAAAGAAGTTAAGAAGCAGGGCTTTCTAAAAATCGGTGTTCTTGGTACAGAGTTGACTATCAATAAGAACATTTATGGAGACACTCTTTGTAATGAAGAGCTAATCTACCCTACGCTCGAAGAGCAAAGGGGCACTACGAGGGTAATAATGAACATTCTCTCAGGAGAAAAGAAGCTCGAGGATAAATGTTTTTTACTGAGTGTGATTAAAAACCTGAACGTTCGGGGGGCCGAGAAAGTTATCTTGGGCTGTACAGAGTTACCTCTGTTAGTTAATGGAGGGGATTTTTTTGACACTATTGAAATTCTTGCTAGGGCATGTGTTAGGGAGGTGATGCTCTAAAGCTTTTGTTTTTCGTTCCCACAAAATTATATAAACAATAAAGTAATCATGGAGGATAATATACAATGAAATTACAATTAGCGAAAGGGGTAGATGACGTTTCTCCGGAAGAGAAGATTCTGAAGAATAAAGTAGTGAATATTATTACGAACACGTTTGAGAGATATGGCTTCGCGCCATTGGAAACTCCTGCTATTGAGAGATACGAAACACTTGCAGCAAAATATGGGGCGGGTGTAGGGAGTGATGTGCTGAAAGAAACGTTCAAATTAACAGATCAAGGGAAGCGAAAGCTTGGTTTACGGTTTGAGCTAACGACTTCTTTAGCGAGATATGTGGCAATGAACCCAACGTTAAAGATGCCATTTAAGCGATATGAAGTTGGTAAAGTCTTCCGAGATGGACCCGTAAAACTGGGCAGGGTACGAGAATTCTGGCAATGTGATGCTGATACGATCGGAACGTCTTCAATGATTGCAGAGGCTGAACAGATTGCAATTATTAGTGAAGTATTTACGACGCTTGGTTTTGCATATGTGATTAACATTAATAATAGAAAAATTCTGAATGGGATTTTGAATCAAGCTGGTATTGAAAAGAAGAAAGAAGCGATTATTGCCATTGATAAGTTGGATAAAATAGGGGCAGCGGGAGTTAGGGATGAGTTGAAGAAAGAGGGTTATAGTAAAAAGCAAATTGATGGCGTTTTAGCTCTTGTTTCTAAAAGGATGAGAATAACTGAGTTACGTAAAAAGTTACGTGATGAAGAAGGTGTTGCCGGGTTGAATGAGTTACGGGAACTACAAACATATTTGAAGAGACTGTGTGTAAAGAATGTGCAATTTGATGTATCGATGGCGAGGGGTCAGGCATATTATACCGGAACGGTGATTGAAGCGTTTTTCAAAAAGAGTTCCATTACCTCTTCTATTGCTGGCGGTGGTCGGTATGATGACATGGTTGGTGGTTTTTTGGGAGGAGGTAGAGTTGTTCCTGCTGTGGGAATTTCGTTTGGTATAACGCCTATTATGGAGCAACTCAAATTGCAGGGGGATGCTTCGGTAAAAACTCCAGCTCGTGTATTGGTGATTCCTATTAATACTGTTGAGGAATCTTTACAAATTGCCAAACAGTTGCGCGAAGCGAGTGTACCTACAGATTTTGCGTTAGGAAAGAAAGGTGTTTCAAAGAATTTACAGTATGCTAATGCACTTGGTATTCCGTATGTTGTGATTGTTGGGCCTGATGAAGTGAAGAAGAACAAGGTGTTATTGCGGGATATGAAAACTGGTTCTGAAAGTTTGTTGAGTGTTTCGGGAGTGGTGAAGAAATTAGGATGAATCAGCAACAGAAATTAAAAGCGATCGGATATGTGTTCCTACTTATTTTAGTGTTAAATTTAGTGTTATTTGCGTTGAAGTTAATTACGACAATTGTGTTCTGGGCGATTATTTTAGTGGGTGCGTTGTTTGTGTATAAGATTCTCCCAAGGTTAAAGAAGTGATTTTTTGTGGGATAAATATTTAATTAGGCACTAGTTTTCTCGCTATATGATCCGTGAAGAAAGATTGCTTGCTGTACAACGATGGCTTCAAAGCTATCCTGAAGTAATTTCTTTTCAAGAATGGAGCGGCCAACAATCTGTCCCTCTTGATAGGTTAGCATCAGCGATTAGACAAGCAGAAATAAATGGGATTATTGAGCCAGGACAAAGCTGTATTGATTTGGGGTCGAGCGTTGGAAATGCTGTTTTTCTCTTTGCTGCTGCGGGTTACTCTACGACGGGGTATGAGCTCTCAGAAGAGGCGATTACTATTGCACGTGAAAGAGGTGAATTGATACTTGAAGCAGAAGAGAGAGGCTTAGAGGTTGCAGAATTTTCATTTTTTCATCAAAGTTATTTTCCGAGGGAATATATTGATTTTAGGAGTAGTGGTGATTCTTTAGCGGTAAGATTAGAGGCTGAGATCGAGGGGGGTTTAGTCTTTGACAAGCCGGGGGTGATAACTCCTGAACAGCTCGCTCATTACGACATTTTTTACACATTTCCATACGATGTGCAGATGCCTTCTATATTTGAACTGTTTGATTTATATGCTAATGATGATGCAGTTTTGTTTGCTATAGAACATCAGAAAGATCATGTTGTTTATGATGCTCTTCGTGCATTTGGTGGTAGGGTCGTTCGTTTCTGCGACCCTGATATATTTGCAGGAGATAAAACAGCACAGGCTGAGATTCAGAAAAAAGCTGCCAAATTTGTGTGGCATAATCTCCGTTGTTATGTTAAGAAAGATTTTGACTATTCGAAAGCGGAAGAACGCGCCTTAAGATTGTTATAATTCGGAATTCACCATTCATCATCTTCATGTCGTGTGTAGACCGTACAGCCGTCTTTTGTTACAATCATAGAATGTTCAAATTGCGCTACCATCCCGCCAGACACTTCTACCAATGGAGGGTATTCTTTCACAATACCAGAGCGGATGAGCTCTCGTAAACCAAGTGCAGTTGTTCCTTTACCAAATTTGCGGGTAAGCCAGCGGGTGGTGAATGGTAGACCATTCAGTGGTTTTACGAAGTCAAGAATTTTACGTGCATGAGGGGAACGAACACCTTTCTCTTTCTCTACCATAAAGATGGTTGCTTTCCCCTGCTCTTTAATCATCCCCTGGCCGTCTGTGACGAATGGTTCAATGGCAATTTGCCAGTTTTCTTGAAGCGTTGTTTGATTTTTGCTGTCAAATGATGGAATGGAAACGCCAGCATGCACAATATATGGTTCGATTGTATGGCCAGATAGGTTTTTTACAGTTGTTAGGTTATGATTTTCTGCTTCTGTGATTTGGGCTTTGCCTAATTCTGTTATTTTAACCCCCGCTTGTACTTTTTCAATTGCTGCTTTCAACGCGTTTTGTGATGCTTTGATTAAATCAGCATGTTTGTTAGTGTTACCAACTTCAACCGTCATTGCATTATCTGCGATGTAGCCATCAATGTGGACTCCAATGTCTATCTTTACGAGGTCGCCTTCTTTAAGCGTAGTAGTGTCATCCTCTTCAGGGCAGAAGTGGGCAGCGGTATCGTTGATGGCCATTTGAGCCCAGGCTATTTGGCCGCCTAGTTCGATGATGCGGTTTTCGCAGAAATCCATGACTTCTAAACAGCTAGCTCCTGGAATGAACTTAGCGGCGCCTTCTCTTCGTACCTGTGCAGCTACTTTTCCCGCTTTAAGGATTTTGTTAAGCGTTTCTTGGTTCATTAATGAGTAGAATTGAGTCGGAATTATAAAAGTGTTTATGGAAAGAGGTGATGATATAGTTGTTGTGCTTTTACATACATGTCTCTAGGATTATCTACGGCAATAAAGTCAACTACGGGAATAACGGAAGAGTCATTACCTTCTGGGTCGTCTCCGAAATAGACGATTCCATCAAGGCTAGTATGTAATTGTTCGCTGAGGTATTTCGCAGCGGTTCCTTTGTCGTGAGGAGTTATGTCAATAGTAGAGGAGCCACCGGGTTCGATATTGCCCCTAAGGCTTTGTGTTGCGAATCTCTGCTGCAATTGGGTGGACCATGCTCGCCTTCTTGCTTTCTCTGGGTCAAATTGATTTTTTAGATCTCTCGGAGCATTATGGCCAAGAAAGGCTACTTGAAAACCATAACCGTTTGTGATTTGTTGCCCGTAGGCTGACTCCTCCGAAAAGCCGTTCTCGTCAAGAAATGAACGTGCTACTTGTTGTATGTATCTTCTTTCTTCTGCAGTGAACCCTGCGTCATATATTGGTTCTAGTCCGTCGGGACCATATGCAATGCACACTGCCCCATTGTTTGGGAGAATATAGTGGAAAATTGGGGGGGTTGCGGCAAGAAGTGGTTCGGTCACTGTTGCTTGGAGGTAGCGTGTGTTTCTACCGCTAATGAATGCGAATGGAACGTCGTGGTTTGAGAATTTTCTGATAAGTTCTATTACTTCTGGAGAGAGTGGGTGGTCTCGCTCAGCAGCACAGTGGTCGACGTCAGTTAATATGATTTGTTTTGGAGTTCTAACGTCTTCTACTCGCTCTACACGTGCCATCTTCTCTTTTTGGGTTGTTGTTCTCTTAAACAGAATTAAAGAAATAACCATAATCTTTATAAATAGATGCGGGGGTGAATGTGATGGACGGCCAGAGGGATGGAAATCACCTAGACTCGTTTCGAACCTAGAAGTTAAGGCCATTTCCGTGTTGGAGTGTACTGCATTTTGTGGGAAATCCGACAAGCTGTCCCCTTATTTTTTAGTGAGATGCTTGCTAATTTCTTCTTTAGTTCTCTGAACTGGTCTTCATTTCGCGCTGTTGCGGCATAACTTTCAATAATTAAGTTAGTAACTCTCTTTTTTCTTGGGTGTTTAAATCCAATTTTCTCCCTAAAAGCAATGAAATTCTCCTTTCCAGTTATAGATAATAGAAAGCTCTGGTCCCTTTTGCTTGATCTATGGTTTCTTATTATTTTGTTTGACCTTATCCCCAAATTGAGTAGAACCTGCTTGACTTGAGATAGGATTTTATAGGAATTGGAGGAAAGAGTAATGTTCCTTTTCCATTCGTTAGTTTTTCTATTTAGTCTTAGGGCGGCACATCCCTCATCATCATAAAAAGTACGAAGAAACTCTCTTAACATTCTGTCCGATTCTAAGAACGCTTTAGGGATACTGATGTTGTGGCTGTTGTAACTTTGTAGATACTTTTTCAAGTGATTGACTATATGCTTGCCGTATACTGCCACATATGGTGTTCCACTGTTCATTTTGCCTCCGGACATTCCAGGATTACCAAATTGATTTTTTATATCCAACTTAAACTCTTCAATCAGTGTAGGGCAAGTGTTGAAATACATGATTTGTCGGTCTGATAAATGGCCATCCCCGCAAATTCTCGCGACAATTCTTACTAGTTGCATCTCTTTCATCCGTAACATTTGGGGGTATACTTGATTTATATTTTCTACCTATGGTTGTCCAGTGGCTAGTGCCTTGGGCTAATTATTATCTATCTTCCATAAGCCTTTTAAACGATTCTTGGGCTATTTTGTGTATAGATGAAAGCAATTATTCTTGCAGGTGGCTATGGTACGAGGTTAGGTGAAATCACTAAAGAGAAAGCAAAACAGCTGCTGAAAGTAGGGGACAAATTTCTTATTGATTATGTTGTAGAGAAAGTTCTTGCATTACCTGAAGTGAGTGATGTGTTTATTGTGACAAATGCCAAATTCTATGTTGATTTTTATGAATGGTTTCATGGTAAACAGCTTGACAAAGTGAAAGTACTTAATGATGGGACGTGGACGAAAGAGGAACGGCTAGGTTCAGTTGGGGATTTGCAGTTTGTTATTGACAAAGAAACAATTGATGATGATTTGTTAGTTGTTGGTGGAGATAATTTGTTTGAGGACAATCTAGATACGTTTCTGGAATTCTTTAAGAGGAAAGGTTCAGCAATTATGGTACATGATGTGCAATCGCTTGAAACGGCGAAGCAGTTAGGGGTTGTTGAAGTTGGTGAAGGAGATAAAATTATTTCTTTTGTTGAGAAGCCAGAGCATCCTGCATCGACGTTAGCTTCAACATTGATTTATGGTATTAGGAAAGAGCACTTACCGTTGATTAAAGAAGCTATTGCGGCAGGATTTCATGATCGAGCAGGAGATTTCATTAAGTTTCTTTCTGAGAGAGAACCGATGTTTGCGTTGCCTCTTTCAGGAAGATGGTTTGATATTGGAACTGTTGAACAATTAGAGTTAGCTAATACTGTGTACGGGGAGAGGAACAATGAACATTAGTGTATTTGGGGCAGGATATGTTGGTTTGGTCACGGGAGCGTGTTTAGCTAACCTCGGCCATACTGTTTTGTGTGTGGATATTGACGCAGCAAAAATTGCAATGGTGCAACGAGGAGAAATTCCATTTTATGAGCCTGGCTTGAAAGAATTAGTTGCAGCAAATACTGAAAGGGGCAGGTTGGCATTTACGACGGATGTTGAGGAGGGGGTGCAGTTTGGAGACGTAGTGTTTAATTGTGTTGGAACACCAAGTGGAGAAGATGGTAAAGCTGATCTGCAGTACGTGTTTTCTGTGGCGGAAAGTGTTGGAAGATTTGCAGTAGGTAAAAAGTTTCTTGTGAACAAAAGTACTGTGCCACCAGGTACTGCAGCGAAGTGTATGGAAAAAATAAAAACTGTTAATGCTAGGTCGGAGGTTAAGGTTGTTTCGAACCCAGAGTTTTTGGCTGAGGGGAAAGCGGTGCATGACTTTAAACACCCCGATAAAATTGTTGTTGGTGCTCGTGATAGGGGTGCGTATGCAGTGATGCGGCGTGTCTATACTGGGCGAGTTCGGACATATATCCCCTTCCTAGAAACTGATTGGGAGACGGCAGAGATGATTAAGTATGCTAACAACTCTTTTCTGGCAACGAAGATCAGTTTCATTAATGAAATTGCTGGCATTTGTGACGTTGTGGGAGCAGATGTCAAGTTAGTAGCGCAAGCAATGGGTTTGGATTATCGAATTAGTCCGAAGTTTTTGAATGCCGGTGTTGGCTATGGGGGGAGTTGTTTCCCAAAGGATGTTCGAGCGTTGATTGCTCGTGCTGCAGAGGAAGGGTTTAATGCAGATTTGTTGAAAGTAGTTGATTCTCGGAATAGCTCGCAGAAGAAAGTGTTGTTTGGGAAAGTGGTCGAGCGGTTTAATGAGTTGTCAGGCAAAACGTTTAGCGTGTGGGGTTTATCATTTAAACCAAAAACAAGTGATATTAGAGAAGCCGTGTCTCTTGTGTTAATTGAGAAGTTACTAGGTGTGGGAGCTATAGTGAAAGTGTATGATCCTATTGCTATGGATGAAGTAAAGAAAGTGTTTGGTGAGCGGATTAGGTATTGCGATTCGTTGCAGGATTCAGTTGTAGGGAGTTCGGGTATTTTGTTGGTTACAGAGTGGGATGAGTTTCGAAGTGTTAATTTTACTGAACTTAGTAATTTAATGGCTGAGAAAGTGCTATTTGATGGTAGAAATATTTATGAGCCTGCGCTTATCCACGAAGAAGGTTTTGAATATTTCGGAGTAGGGAGAAAGTGAAGGTTCTTATCACGGGAGGAGCGGGATTTATTGGAAGTCATCTAGCAAGGGCATTGTTGTGGCAGGGCTATGACGTCGTTGCGGTTGATAATTTTAACTTTTATTATCCTAGAAAATGTAAAGAGTTTAATGTTGATTTAATACGACTAGCGGCGGGGAATGAGCCGCAGTGGTTTTCTCGGGATGATTTGAGAGATCCGTTTGCTCTTCTGAAACAGTATTTTGAAAAAGGTTTTGGGAGTGTTGTGAGCTCTGTTGGGACATTTGTGTTTTATGAAATGGATTTTGCTGATAATGATGCATTGGCTGGTGTTTTTGGGAAACATTCGTTTGATGCAATTGTTCATTTAGGGGCAATGGGCGGGGTGCCGTATTCAACAAAAGACCCACGATTGTACACAGAGGTGAATGTAGTGGGGACTGTTAACTTGTTGACCCTTGCGAAAGATCAGGGTGTAGCGAAGTTTTTATTTGCATCATCTTCATCAGTCTATGGAAATAGGGAAAAAGAAAAAGTGTTGGAAACTGATGATGTAACAAATGCGATGTCGGTATATGGAGCAAGTAAAGTTGCAGGGGAAGTGTTATGTCATGCATTTCACCAGATCTATGGTTTAAAGGTAGGAGTAATACGAATATTTGGACCCGTTTATGGTCCATTGCAGAGGCCGTATGGCATGCTGCATCAAAGGGCAATTAATTATGTATTTAATGAAAAGCGGTTGTCCATCTACGGGAGGAATGGTTTAGAGACTGCAAAAGATTCAACGTATATTGATGATGAAGTGCGGGGATTTCTACAGTGTTTACAGTCAGATTTCGATTTTGAAATCTTTAATTTAGGGACGAGTCACCCTTTACCGATTCGAGTTTGGTTTGATGCAATTACTAAGGCGTCAGGAAAAGAAGTGTTATATGACGTTGTTGAAGTGGACAAAGCAGATGTTATCTCAAGTGCTGATATTGGTAAAGCTCGTGAGATATTGGGTTATGAACCACAAGTGAGCATGGAAGAAGGTGTTCGCAGACAGGTAGAAGTGTTTAAAACAATGCCGTTATGGTATCAACAGATGGAGAAAGTGTAGATATTATGGAAGCTGAAGGGAAGAAAAAAGTATGCATTGTAGGGTTAGGATACGTTGGTTTACCTCTAGCTAGTTTAAGTTCACGATATTTCTCAGTTACAGGATTTGATATTAATACCGATAAAGTTACAATGATTCAGCAGGGAAAATGTCCGATTGATGACACGTATACAAAAACGGTCTTTGAAGGGGGAAGTTTTGTTGCAACAACTTCTCCCGAAGTAATTAAAGATGCAGAGATTATTGTTGTGTGTGTGCCGACCCCTGTTGATGAGAAACATCATCCTGATTTAAGTCCATTGGAATCAGCAATGGGAATGGTTGCTGAACATTTGTGTAGAGGGCAGTTAGTGATTGTTGAATCCACTATTTACCCTGGCACGATGGAGGAAGTTGTTATCCCTATTTTGGAGGGTTCTAGGTTGCAGGCAGGCAGAGACTTTGGCGTTGCATATTGTGCAGAGAGAATTGATCCTGGAAATGAAAAGTGGGTGTTGGGGAATATTACAAGAGTATTGGCAGGCTTGACGACGGAGGATGCAGAGCGGGCTAAACAATTTTATCAAACGTTTATTGATGCCGAGGTAAAAGTTTTGGGTGCGTTAAAATCAGCAGAAGCTGTGAAGATCTTAGAGAACACGTTCCGTGATGTTAATATCGCGTTCATCAATGAGATGGCGAAGAGTTTTGATGAATTAGGAATTAATTTGTTAGAAGTAATTGAAGGAGCGGCTACAAAACCATTTGGGTTTATGCCTTTTTACCCTGGTCCGGGAGTGGGAGGACATTGTATCCCTGTTGATCCGTATTATTTAATTGAGAGGGCAAAGCAGAAAGGGTTTGATCATGAATTTTTGAACTTAGCACGTCGGATTAATCTTTCTATGCCAAACTACGTTGTTCAAGTGTTACAGGAGGCATTGAATGAAATGGGGTTAGCGTTGTCTAATGCCCGCATTGGTGTTTTGGGGCTAGCATATAAGAAAGGAATTGATGATGTGAGGGAAAGCCCCGCAGTGAAAATTGTGGAACGGTTGAAGTGTAAGAAAGCATCTATTGAGGTGTTTGATCCATACTTGCTTGGACAATCAACGGTAGATAATGCGGTTGAATTATTTGGGAAAGTGGATGTTGTTCTTTTGCTGACAAACCATGATGAATTTAATGACTGTGAAGAAAAATTAATTTCTGCGGGGATTAAAGTGGTCGTTGATACGCGCAACCTTTTGAATCCTCAAACACTGAAACGTGCAGGAGTTGTCTACAGAGGGATTGGTAGAAATTAATCTTTGTAGTATAAAATATCGCTCGGATCGTGTCTGTATAATCTTTCCCCTAACCGTTTCTGATCAAAGATGTGGCCAATAATACCAATACTTCGCGCTAATGCAAAAAGGCCGTTCATATAACCAATAGAAATGATTTGCTCGATCTCTTCTTCTGAGAATGCTTGTGAAGACGTGAGTGCGTCGAGGAATACTGCGGCCATACACCCGTCGACGTTTAGAATTAAGTTTTCTGTTTTTTGCAATGTTAGTTGTTCCACTTGTAATGTGTAGGTAAGGTGTGGGGTTTGCGGAATGTTTTCTTTTGCAAAAGTCGTGAGGATTGCAACTCTTTTGTCAGGGTTCTTTTTTGATTTTGTTCTGTGACCAATACCAGGAATAGGTATGTTTTGCTGTTTCATCTCTTGGATGAATTGTTGTGGAGAGGTTTGAGCGTCAACAGCTTGTTTGAAGTAACGGCAGGCGGCGTCAGTTGCACCGCCAAAGCGTGGACCGATGGTTAGTAGTCCCGAACAGAGGGAAGATATAACATCTTTACCAGCTCGTGAAGCAACGATGGCGTTGTGAGCTCCAGATACGGCAGGACCATGGTCTGCAGTGAGTTTTATGCAAAGATCGAGAAACTGTGTGAAATATTCAGGAAGTTCTTTTTTGAACCAGAGGTGGCCAATAATGTTGCCAATAGACGCATTTTGCTCAACTAATTGGGAGAGAGGAACATTGTTGTAGGTTGGCTCTTCTCCCCTGTCATCAGAGATTGTTGAAGTGATATGCGTGGGTTTTCTTTCTGGAATACTTATGGCTTCTACTGAGTTCGGTTGGTTCATGTCAAGCTCAGACTGCTGTATTTTTTTAAACGTTTCTTGAATGGTTGTTTCGAATGTTTCGAATGATTCCGGGACGATAATGCCTGCTTCTCTGAGAGCGTTATTTTTTGCTTCTGCACTTTCTTTCTCATCTCCTGCTTTCGCGCCAGCATGACCAAACTGCACCTGCCAGGGGAATAACGAGGCAGAGGTTCCAGAGACCCACATGACGAGTGGTTTAGTTATTTTTCCCTGCCGCTTAGCTTCTGCGATTTCATACTCAGCAGTACCGCCGATCTCTCCGAGTGCTATGATAAGTTTAATGTTGGGATTGGCTTCGTAGCGGAGGATATGTTGAAGAAGCGTTGACCCGGGAAATTGGTCACCACCAATAGCAACACCTTCGTAAATTCCATCCGTTGCCCGAGAGATTATGTTGAAGAATTCATTCATCATGCCAGCAGAACGTGAAATTAGGCCAACACTTCCCGGTTTGTACAGATTAGCTCTAAGAATATTCTCGTTCATTCCACCAGCGTGTCCTATTCTGAATTGACCTGCGACAATCCCTCCAACTGTTGCGGGGCCGATAATTGTTTTGCTATGTTGACTTGCAAGTGCAATCAGCTCTTTACTTTGCCTTTCAGGAATGCCTTCAGCGACAATTGTTATTGTTTGAATTGTTGGCACGAGAATTGCTTCCTTTGATGACTGGAATGAAGACCTGAATGAAGCGAAGTTAATGAATGATGTTGTGTTGGGGTGTTTTGTTGCGGCAGTTGTTATTGAAGAGTAAACGGGGATGAGGATCTCTTTCTCACCAAAGAATGCTTTGTGATGACCAGTTCTTCCAGGATGAATAATTGCAGAGATGCTTGGGGTTTCTCGTTGTGACAGATAATCAAAATCTAACATTCGCTGAATTGGCTTCGCTTTGAGGTTGTAGAAAAATGTGGTTGTTGTTCTATTGAATAATTCATATGGTTGTAACGTCATGAGAGATCACTCTCCGCTATTTGAATGATTTTGGGCATTGATGTTTCTGGGCCATGCACTTCTATAGGGATCTGTAGGTTTGTGACAGTTTCTTTGATCTGGCGTAAGCCTTGTTCGTAATTTGGGCCACCTCTTCTGACGAAAATTTTGATATTTTGTTCTTTAAGTTGTTGTGCGTGCTCTTCAATGGCTTGGATAAACCCTTTAAACGTGTCTTTAACATCAGTGAAGTTAGCGATACCACCAACGATGAAGAGAATTTTTCCATTATTCTTTAGCATCATGGAAATAATGGATTTTGCATATTCGTATGACTCCTGTGTTGAGGGGTTACCGCTGGATTCTCCATAATTAGCGATTTGATCCCCCTTGCCAAGATTAGCAATCATATCAAGATAGATAATACTTGCTCCGCCACCTCCAAGGACGTTCCAAATCGTTCCCTGTTGGTTGAGGACGCTTAGCTTTAACGATGCCCCACTATTTCTATCGAGGTTTTCAATGTATTCTTCTTCTGGAAATGGTTGTTTGCCAAACTCTTTTGGAAGTTCGGGGGAGATGTGGTTCTTGAATAATGAACAGCTGTCAATCTCTGCGACAGTGTCAAGTAAGTAAATGGTGTTTGTTGCTTCTTGTATGGTGAATGGGTTAAATTCAAGATAAGTAAAGTCAAGCGTGCGGAATTGTGAGAGGGCCTCTTTAATGAATGATTGAATTGTTGGGTTTGTCGTGAGTTGTGATAGGTTGTCTGTTGTTAGTTCAGAGAGTGTTGGTACATAGACCGTTTTCACAGCATCCCAGTTTTCTTCAATATTAATTCCTCCCGTTTCTGAGAAATGAATTGTGTCGTGATCCCGTTCTGATTTTATTGCAAGATAATATTCTTTGTCATGTGGGATGAATGGTTCGATAATGAAATGGGTTAATGTGTCGGTTGCTTTATCGATAGTAACTTGTTTGTGTTGGTGTTCTGTGATGAATTGTTTCACTTCTTCGAATGACTTGTTTGCTAGTACAAGTCCATATTTGCCTCTCTTGCCAAATAATTGGTCTGGTTTTACAACGAGGTTTGTGCTAAGAAGCCAGGGATGTTGCTCTGGAAGTGAGGCGAGGTTGGTTTCGGGAGTAATGGCAACTAGTTTAATGGCTAATGTGAAGCAGTTTTGTAGTATGTTTTGGAGAATAATCTGCTTTGCATCGTACTCCCTAATTTTCTTCCTAGCCATAGAGGATTTTTTAGATGGCGTATTTAAATAGATTCTGGAAGAATGTTATGGATTCAGAAAATATTAAAAGAGAAGGGAGTTTGGGCAGTAGAATGGTTTCAGATATTGAGGCAACAATGGAGATGGTTCTGCCAGTCCTTGTAACAGATGTAATGCAAGCTCTTGAAGAGCAAGGAAAGCATCCAGAAGCGGACTTTACACAGCGGTTACGGGTGGCGTTGTTACGGGTTGTGCCTAAATATCCAGAGATTGAACAGGACGTTTGGGAACCAGGGAAGAAGCAGGCACTGATTAGTGAGTTGTGTGAGCTGATTGAATTATAAGATGGTTTCGATATTGGAAGCAATCATTTTGGGAATTGTGCAGGGAATAACAGAATGGGTGCCGATAAGTTCTAGTGGCCATTTGGTGTTGTTTGAAACGTTATTTGGTGTACAGCAACCAATTATTTTTGATGCGGTATTACATCTAGGAAGTTTAGTAGCGGTATTATTTGTCTTCTGGAAAGATATTATGCGTTTGATTCGAGGTTTTTTCCGATGGGAGAAGTTTTATGTGCGATATGTGTTGTGGTTAGCAATAGCTTCAGTACCGATTGCAGTTGTTGGTTTATTGTTTAATACACAGATTAAAGCAGCGTTTCATAACTTAACTGTTGTAGGAATTTCATTTCTGTTTACAGCGTTAGTGTTGTTTTTATCCCGGTTTGCGCGAAGTAGTGGAAGAAAGTTGGGTTGGCGTTCTGTGATTATGATGGGAATTATGCAAGCATTTGCGTTGCTGCCAGGGGTGTCCCGTTCAGGAATGACGATTGCGACAGGGTTACGACATGGCGTAAAACAGCAGGACGTGGCTCGGTTTTCGTTTTTATTGTTTATCCCAGCGGTTGTTGGCGCAACGGTTTTGGAGATTGGGAGTATTGGCGAGGTGACAAACGTCGTTGCATTGGGTGTTGGTACGTTGGTTACAGTTATTGTGGGAATTATCACGTTACAGTTATTGTTGAACATTATTAAGAATCAGAAATTTCATTATTTTGGTTGGTATTGTTTGGTTTTAGGAATTATAGTGTTGGTTTTGTAATTGGGCATCTTACCTCTCGTGCGCAATCTTTAAATAGCAGGGTTTTCTCTTTGTTGTATGGGCAGGAAGAAGCGATTTAAAGTTGATTCTAAGAAGGCTATGGCGTGGTTTGTCATTTTCATCATGGCTTTTGGGGTTCTCGGTTTAGTTGGCGGGGGACTTGTCGGCTTAGGCAATGGTCAGGATTCTGCATATGGTGTGGAGGAGTATAACGGTTTTACGTTTACAAGAGATTATAATCATCAATGGATTGTGGAAGTCAATGGACAGAATTTTGGGTTTAGCTATTTCCCAACAGAATTAGAAAATATTATTTTGCCCGAGACAATGTCTGGTGTACTGGGTGCTGAGAAAGTGTATCTTGGTTTTATGCCAGAGGATGAAATCGATGTGACATTGTATCGAAATGTGTTGCGGTCAGTGCTGGCGTTACGGGGCAAATTTGCTCCCGATGCGTGTATGGTAGATGAGGGGTGTGGTGATCTTCCGCTGCTGGATTGTGAAGTAAGCGAAGGGATTGTGTTACAGCATAGTGAGGATGTCGTGTTGAGTTCTGAGGGCAAATGCGTGGTTGTTGAAGCACCAAATGCATTTGAGTTGCAGAAAATAACAGAAAGGATTATATATACGTTTCTTGGTGTGATGAATTAGGGTGGTTTTACGTGGATGATTCTGAAATCCGTGAAAAGAGAGAGAAATTAGTACAAAATTTTAAAGGTTTCTTTAGTTCTGCCAGTGAGAATGAAGCTGATCTTAAAGAACAACGGGAAAAAGTTATAGGTACTCTAAAACAGAAAACACATTGGCTGATTGGTTTAGTATTGGTAGGAATTATCTGGTTTACTTCAAAGTTGCGATTACAAAACTTACCTCTTCTGAAAGATATTACAACGGGAAAAGAAGTGCCACTGGCGCTGGATCCACATCTATTTTTGAAATACGCACGGCAAATTGTTGAGAATGGAGCGATGGTTGCACATGATGCTGCACGGTTTGTTCCAGTAGGGACGTCCACAGTGAATTATGTGTTTATGAGTTCATTTATTGCGTATTTGTATAAATTTATTCATTTCTTTTTCCCGTCTGTGACGTTGGAATATGTTACAGTTATTTATCCTGTTATCTGTTTTGCAATAGCGTTGGGCTTCTTCTTTTTACTTGTGAGAAGATTATTTGATTGGAAAGTGGGTTTGCTAGCAACTCTATTCTTAGGGGTTGTACCTGCGTTTTTACACAGAACGATGGCTGGTTTCTCTGACCACGAGGCGTTAGGTGTTATGCTGATGTTTATGGCGATGTATTTCTATGTGTTGGGTTGGCAGGCAAAAGGTATGAAGAAGACACTTGGGTGGGGTGTTTTAGCTGGATTGTTTACAGGTTTCATGGGTCTAACGTGGGGTGGTTGGAAGTTCTTAATCTTGATCATTAGTATCTTTGTGTTGATTGAATTTTTCTTCGATAAGATTGGGAAAAAAGATGTATATCAATATGTGGCGTGGGTTGTTGCTCTTGTTCTTGTGACAACAGTGTGGATCCCAATGTTTAGTATTAGTTTATTGTTGAGTTCGTTTACTACGGGGATTGCGTTTTTGGTATTATTTATGTTGTTAGTTCATTTGGCTATTGTGAAGTATAATGTGTTAAGGATTAAGCAAAAGGTTGCAGGGAAAATGCCATTAAGTGTGGCGACGTTTGTGATTAGTTTTGTGTTGGGAATTCTGTTACTTGGAGTGATTGTAGGACCAAGTGCGCTTTCTCATAAAGTAGAAGAGATTAGTGACAATTTATTACATCCATTAGGAAATGATCGATGGCAATTAACGGTAGCGGAACAACACCAACCATATTTCGTTGATTGGGTAGCACAGTTTGGCCCGAACTGGTTCTCTGTGCCGTTGTTCTTAACATTGTTTATTGTTGGGTCAGTTATTTTATTTCATGCAATGGTGCGGCGTAATAAGAATAGTTCTTTGTTAACGGGCGCGTATGTGTTATTTATCTTAGCATTTATCTTAAGTAGACACTCTGCAGGTAGCATATTTAATGGGGAAAGTACGATTTCAAAAGTTGTATACTTAGGAAGTTTAGCTGTGTTTGCATTGCTGGCAGTGATATTTTACTTTAAGTCGTTCTATAAAAACCAAGAAGAGTACGAAAAGATTTTAGCATGGGAGAAGAAGTTTATTTTTGTATTAGTGTGGTTCTTAATTATGGTAATTGCAGCTCGTGGAGCTGTTCGGTTGTTGTTTATTTTCGCCCCAATTACAGCATTAATGGCGGCGTATGCAGTTGTACGTTTAGGGGAGATGGCGTGGAATGTTAAGACGCAGGTGTGGAAGTATGTTGCGTTGACCGTTTTAGTGTTGGTTGTATTTAGTCCGTTTGCATTTCCTGCACAGGGAATTGTTCCGCAATTTACTGAAACGACGTCATCACAAGCAAAGTTTTCCGGTCCATCGTATAACCAACAGTGGCAGGTAACTGGAAGTTGGGTACGAGAGAATGTTCCTGAAGATGCGGTGTTTGGTCATTGGTGGGATTATGGGTATTGGGTGCAGAATGGTTTTGGAAAAGCTACAGTATTAGATGGAGCGAATAAAATTAAATATTGGAATTATTTGATGGGAAGACATGTTTTAACAGCACAAACACAGGAAGAAGCTCTTGAATTTTTGAAAGTACATGACACGACACACTACTTGATTGTTTCTGACGAGATTGGGAAATATACAGCGTACTCAAGCATTGGTTCTGACGAGAATTTTGACCGGTTTAGTTGGATTAATGTCTTTGGGTTGAATCCACAGGGAACGCAGGAGACTCGTGATAAAACAATTCTCATGTACCAAGGGGGTTATGCTCTTGATGATGATTTTGTCTGGGAGGGAAAAGTATATCCTCGCCAAGGTGCAGGAATTGGAGCAGTGTTCTTACCGATGCAGCAGGTTGAACAGGTTGTTAATGGTGAAGCCGTTCTTACGGGGACGTTTGAGCAGCCAATGATTGCATTGGTTCATGGGAATGAAAGAGTTGATTTACCTCTAGAATGTATTTATGTTAATGGGCAGATGATCTACTTTGAGCAGCCAGGATATAACGGTTGTTTCAGACTCATGCCAACTTTAGCAGGTGATGGGAGTGTGGAGAATCCAATTGGCGCAGGTTTATTTGTTTCTGAGGAAGGTGTTAAAGCACTGTGGACGAATTTGTATATTTTCGAAGGAAATAACCCTCGCTACGATACGTCAGCATTTGAGTTGATATATGGGGAAGATGGAGTTTATGCACCTTTGTCGTTGTATCAGAGTAGGATTGTTGGACCTCAGAAGATTTGGCAAATTAATTATCCTGCAGGGTTTACGGTTGATGAAGAGACAACTGCGAAGTATCTTGGTGGGAATGAATTATTGCCAGGTTATTTCTATGATGTTAATTAGAGTTTATTGAGAGAATTATGTTGTTTTCTTCTTCCCTACCACAATTACGTTAAAACACCAGTTGGGGAAGACTTGAAATGGTTTGAGAAGAAAGTATAGCCATCCGGTGTACTGGGGAAAGAGTTGTGTGAGTTGGAACAAAACAGGTATGGTTGCTGAGAGTCCGTGTTTCGCTTCGATTGTTTGATGCTTTTCCAGCATTCTATAATATTCCCAAATCGGCCTATCGCCGGGATGGTAGGAAACTTTGGCAGTGCGTAATAATCTCCCGAGAAACATGAATGAAAATCGTGATGACAAATGGGCAAGATTAGGAATACTCCAAATCATTTTTCCAGATGGTCTAAGGATACGTGTCAGTTCTTTGACAAGTGTTTCTTGTTGGTCTAATTGGAAATGTTCTATTACATCCAGGCATAGGATTATATCGAAGCTGTTATCTTCAAAGGAATTGTTGAGGATATCATCTTGCTTCACGTATTCTGAGCCATAAAATGCGTCAATACCAATTATGTCGTAGCCTTTGTCTTTGAAGTGTTGAACGAGTAACCCCTGACCGCAACCAGCGTCAAGAATTTTTGTGTCTTTTGGCAGTGTGTTAAGAAATGATGTGATGTATTTCATCTTCGCGACGAATGTGTGGCGGTAAGACCATTTCTTGAACGTCCATTGTGGGTTGATTTTCTTGAGGTGTTCCCCCGAGTAAAGTTTTTCGTAGTTCATTGTGTTTGTAGAATAAAATTCACTTCTCCTCGCTTAATACGTTAATTTGCGTGCCGGGAAGAACACCTTTGTTTTGTTTGTGGATGGAGTAGTTTTTTCGAAGAAAGTTGTATATGTGCTTTCCGAGACGCGTTCCCATAGCGATACCTCGTAATTTTATGTACCGATCGTTATCTCGGGCAATCCAGTAGATTAGGGTGCCCAGTTTCTTGCCAAACCGATATTGTAAAAATGATTTGTTGAACACTGCACGGCCTTTCTTTAATGCTTTCACCCGCTCTTTGAAACGGAATTCTCGTGTTTCATAGACTGGCTGGCCGATTTTTGTGGTGGTGTCTTTCAGGTACTCCTCTGGTTGCCGTAAGAAGCGGGCGCGTCCAGTTTTTTCTTGTTCTCGAATCCATTTATACACATCTGTTCCAGGATAGGGGATCATGTTTGAGAACATTGCATAGTCGCAGGTTTTGAGGATTTTCTTCGCAAATTTCACGGAATCGAGCGCTCGTTCATAGGTTTCTTCAGGATGGCCAACAATAAAGTTAACAGCATGTTTCAAGCCAACTTTCTTTGTTAGGGCAGATGTTTCTTCAATTTTTTTGAGTGTGGTTGCTTTCTTAATTGTTTTAAGAATGTAGGGGTTACCTGTCTCTAACCCATAGGAAACGAAGACGCAACCCGCTTGTTTCATTAATGTAAGGAGTTCTTCATCAACCCTGTCTGCTCGAATGCCGTTTGCACAGTTCCAGTCAAACCTCATGCCGCTATCGATAATCATGCGGCAGACTTGTTTTGCTCGCTTAATGTCCATGGTAAAGACATCATCAACGAATTCAAAGAACCTGTATCCTTTATCGTACCAATGCTTGATCTCCGCTAAAATGTGGTCTGGTCCTCGTGGCCGGAAGGCTTGTCCCATACTTACTTTTACGTCGCAAAATGTACAACTATACGGACAACCCCGTGAAGTTTCGATCGGGAGCCGCTTATCTACGTAGTGAATATACTTTGGAAGTTCAAATTTCTCATACGCAGGGTAGGGAAGTTCGTCCAGTTGCCAGTTTAATTTTCTAATTTGGTTTTCAATAATTTGCCCTTTGCCATCTCTCCAAATTAGACTTTTAATTTTGCCTAGTGGCCAGCCTGCACAAAGTTGGAAGAGAGGGATTTCTCCATCTCTTGTGATGCCGAAGTCAGCATTGGTTTTTTCCAGTGCTTCTCCTTTAACTGTTGAGATGTGGGCTCCACCAAGAATTAATGGGAGTTTGGTTCTTGTTTTAATTTCATTAATGACTTTATAGGTTCGCACGAAGTCGAAGCTAAACATTGTTACGCCAATAAGATCGGCTTTGAACTCTTCAGCTTTCTTTACAATGTCATCGATGTTGTAGCCAAGTTGTTGATCGATGACTGCGGTTTCAAAACCTTCGCGATCAAGATAGGCCATTAACATTGCTATCCCTAAATGGGGATTGAGTGCTTTTCCATACGCGGCAGAAACGTTAGTAACAACGAAGAGAATCCTGTTAAAACGGCGTTTGTACTCCGGACGTTTAACATCTTCTTCGTTCTGTGGAACGTATTGTGATTTGATTTTTTCTTGCGCTGCTTTGATTTTCTCAAGAATTGCTTCTTTTTCAGAATCTGGTTTGTTTGAACTAGGGATTCCGGTGAGGTTTTCTGTAGAAGAATCTTGTGGTACAGTTGCTGTTTCTGGAGGAGTCATGAGAATCACACCTATTGATTACGAATTATGGTTTAACCCACCTATTTTGTTGTGTGGAAGCTCGGTGTTTAGACCGTTTAAATAGTTTACGGATGTTTTTTTAATGAAATGTGTTTTTGTGTGCAGAATGGAGAAGAAATATCGGCTTGTATATCGGAAGAGTGAATGTATTGGAGCAGGAGCGTGTGAAGCAGCGTACCCCGAAGCGTGGTTTTTTGATAAAGAAACAAGTATTGCGACATTGAAGTCGGAGAAGACGATAAGAACCGATGAGCGAGAGGAGTTGGAGTTTGGCCAGGAAGAGTTTGATAAATTCTTAGAATCAGCACAAGTGTGTCCTGTAATGATTATTGAGGTGTTTGATCAGGAGACGGGGAAGCGGGTTTTTCCTGAGGAGTAACTGGTGGGTTGTTGTTTTGTATTCGTAATTTCTTAATTCCATAAATGTTTAGTGCGATTTTTATGATAATAGTGATCGCTGTAGCGATTGGAGCTCCAATGATGCCCCATGCTGAAATGAGTAAGACGTTGAGTAATGTGTTGATAATCAGTGAGATTGCGAAGTCTGCTACGAGAATTTTCATGTACAGTGGAGAGTATTCGTTTTCTCCCACAAAAATAGAGTTGAAGTAGGAGTAAAGAACAAGAAGTGTTGAGGAAATAACTAGCGCAATTGGTAAGTATGTTGCGGAGTAGCCTGCACCATATAAAATCGGAACGAGGATGTAGCTTCCTGCCAAAACGAGAAGTGCGAATGGGATAAGTAATTTGAAGATTCTTTTAAGAGATTGTTTTAACCTATAATGATGAATTGCAGCCATCGGCACAACGACCATCGGAAAGACATAGCCCAGTAATCGGATGGTGTTAGTGATAGAACCGTATGCTGAATACAAACCAAGACTGGTGAAATCAACGAGGTATTTAATCGTGATGGCGTCAGCAAAGCGAAGTGAGTAGAAGCTTACCTGCATTAGGAATAATGAGAGGGCGAGGATGAAGAATTTCTTGAAAGGTGTTGATTGTTGTAATTGTGGTTTGGGAAAATGTTTGAGAATTTGTGGAATGCTGGCAACGGTTGCAATGAGGAGTGCTATGGAAAAGCTGATGAGAACATAGGTGAATGGGAAAAGATACAATGCAAGTAAGACGATGAATAGTATGACAAATATCCTGTTGAGTAATGAGTACATGGAAGCACTGACAAATTTCTGCCAACCACGTAGTATGTTGTAGGAGATGTAATGGAGTGTGTAGAACACTATGTAGAGAGTAAATGCGAGGTTGAAATATGGAAGTTGTGGGTTAAGATGGGTATATGTAGTGATGGTTATGGTGATCAGGATGAAGAAAATCGTAAATGGAGTTAAGAGGGTGAGTGCGTGTCTCAGTGAATTTCGTAATCGATGTGGGTTTTTGATAATAATTTGAGTGATTGCATCAGGAATACCAAAGGAGGTGAATAAAAACACGAGGCTCACAAGGCTGAAGAAGTATGTGAAAATTCCTAATTCTTCTTGTCCGTAGAGGCGGGCAATAAGAATTTTTATGAAGATGATGGTTAAGGCAATAAACCCATAGATGAAGAATGTTTTGAATAAATGGGCGCGTGTTTCGCCACCAAGAGTGAGTTTTTTAATTTTTTGAATCATCTGTTGTTATTCTGTTATTCTCTTTTTGTTTTTCTAGTTTTTGTTTTTGCAAGGAATGAATGGATTTCTTCATGAATAGTGTGGGGTGTGGGCGAGTATGAGGCAAAGTTGTGTGTCTCGGCTTTCTGAATACACTCAGCGAGTTGTTGTGGTGTGTCACAATATAGTAGGCCGTCTGTTTCTTGTGCAATGGCTTGCAGAAACTCTACTTGGTGGCGCGGATCAGTTCTGTTTCTGTTGGGGATACCAATTAATTTCTTTCCCATTTTGAGAATTTCAAAGATACAACCGGGTCCACCGTGACTGATGATTACGTCTGCTTGCTGTTCATACTTTGTTAATGGTGCTTCAAACGTAAACCAGTTGCAATGTTGTGGTTTGTATTCTCCATGGCCGAGTTGGATAAGAACGTCGTCTTTGATAACTCCCGTGGATTTTAATCTATCAATCTCTTTGACGAGTTCTTCAAATTTTCCGTTTCCTACTGTGACGAAGAGCATTGTGTTGAATGTCTGATGGGGATTATGACAACCTCCCTGCATGTTTGGCTTTTGGATAGACTTTTTTCATACTTTCCCATTGAACGAGGAAGAGATCAGATACAGGGTAGACGAGTTTTCCAGTTTGTGATTTATGGTGGACCCGCACCCATGACTCAATAAAGATTGTTTTGATACCCATAACTTTAGCAATCCAGAATAATGGGATGGCAGCGGAAGGGCCGGCACTAATAAACACATCTGGTTTTGCTTTTCGTAAGATATTGAAGCCTTGAATAGTTGTGGGGAACATGTTGAGGACGACTCTAAAGAGGGATTTATCTTTCATTAACCGTGGATTTTTAATGGTGTGAACTTTCCCGGGATGGTGGATTTTCTTTGCAGATGTTTGGTCATCATGGCCTACGAGGTATTGAAATTGGTGAGTTGGATCGAGATTTTTTGTTAGTTCCAGTATTTGTGAAGTGTGGCCGCCCATCCCTAGGTGAATAAGGAGGTTTTTACTGCTGTTTAGCGTGGTACTCATAAAATGGTCTCGGTTCGACAAGATTTATAAAGATTTGGAAAAAGATTTTGGAAATGGTGGTTCTATGTTGAGGGCGGCAAGGAAAACTCCGTTGGAAGAAGGAGAGTGTAGGACGATTAGCGCTACTTCTGGGAACGTTACTGAGAATGGATCCTTAACAGAGACACAGACCGTTTTTGGAGCTACAAGTGAACTTGAGGATGTTACGAAAGAAACCCCTCCCCTGGAAACACAAAGAATAAAAGAGCATAAATTTAATTTTCCTAAAGGAAAGACAATTGATTTTTTAAAGGATAAGTATCACCTTATTCTGGTAGCAGTTTTAGTTTTGGTTCTGCTCACACGCTTGAAATATATTGGTCAAGAAAGTCTATGGAATGATGCAGCTGTTCACTTGTGGTACGTTATAAAAGTTACTAAAGAACCACTGTTTATACTTAGTCATGAATATCTGCTTGGAGATTATGCAATCCCACAAACAATTATGACTCTTTTTTACTTTGTTGTTAAAGATGCTCTCACTGCGGGGAAGATTGTTGCAGTTTTATATTCTTTAGTGGGAGTTGTCTTAATTTACCTTTTAGGCTCAGAACTTAAAAGTAAATTCGTTGGGGTCATGGCGGCTATCCTTTTAGCTTTTAATCATATCTTTTGGTTTTACAGCGTAAGGCCTTTGGGAGATTCACCGCTAATGGTTAGTACTATTTTTATCTTCTATTGCATGGTTCGGTTAGAAAAAGAAAAAACAATGATCTGGGGTTTTCTCACGGGGACCGCCTTCGTTCTCGCACTTTTCCATAAGGTCCAATCCTCTATTTTTATCCTTGGTCTTGTTCTTTACTATATTCTTTTTAAGCGTAAAGAAATGATTAGAAACAAGCCAACGCTTGTTTCTTGGTTGATACCCGTAGGGACAATTGTGGTGGGGCACCTTGTCGCTCAGATCTTTTACGGCCGAGATTTGCTTGGAAGATTATTCGGCTTAATGATTTATTTAAGAGGAATGCCTTTTGGATTTGAGGCTGCTGGTATGCTGGAATGGGTCTTTTCTTGGTATTTAATCCCGTTTGTTTTCTTGGGGGCTTTGTTCGTTGTTTTTTATAAATATAAGAGATTTTATCCGCTACTTGTTTTAGGGCTTTATTACTGGTTTTACTTTGAGGTTAATGTTGATAATACGCAAGACAGATATGTTTTACCTCTCCTTCCTATAGCAATATTGTTAGCAGTATTCGCGATAGAAGAGATCGCATCATACCTCTCGATGGTCTTCCCGAAGAAAGTGAAATCTATCCTAAAGCATGTGATTGTTATTGCTGTTGTTTTGCTCTTAGCTTTGAATTATTATCAAGTTGGTGATCCTTTGATTTATAATAAATCGTTTAGTTACACTGGCCATGCAGAAGCAGGTCAGTGGATGAAAGAGAATATTCCTGAGGAGACCCCGATTTTTGCTGGTTCGTATCGTTTTGTTCGTTTGTTTACTGAGCGTGAGTTTGGTGGGCCGGCGGAAGAATCTTTTGGAGGATCAATTTGGAACCTACGGGCAGAAAAAGTATATGCATCAAATCGGACTGCCTTTGAGGAGGATCTTTTGCGTCTTTCTCAAGAGAGCGATGTCTATTTGGAAATTGACCACATTGAATACACTCAACCAAGTTGGTATTATCCATTGACTGAAGATAGCGTTAGCTACTTCGCTTCTCTTGGTTTTAACTTAGTGCATGTTGTCAATGGAAAAGTGCTGACGAACGAGGGGGTTATGGAAACACCGATGATTTTTATCTTTAAAAAAGATAAAGTAGAGTTAGAATGAATCCCAGAAAGTATGCGACAATTCAAGTAGATTTAGATGGCTTATGGACAAATTTAGCGTATTATGGTTATGACCACCCTGTGGAAGATGACCCTGTATTTGCCAGTTCAGTACCTCGTTTTATTGAATTGTTCAAAGAATTTGATGTTAAAGCAACATTTTTCTTGATAGGCAGGGATGGAGAGGTGCCTTGGAAAGCAGAATTGGTAAAAAAATTGGTCGAGGCAGGGCATGAAGTTGCTAACCATACTTACAATCACCCTTTTGGTTTACGAAAGTTGCCTCAACAAGAGCAAGTTACAGAGATTGAACGAGGAGAAGAAGTAATCAAAAAGATTACTGGGAAAAAACCTCGTGGATTTAAAGCTCCAGGGTATGACATGGACGCAGGAGTTTTGCGGTTATTAGCAGAGAAGGGGTATAGGTACGATTCTTCAATGATTCCAACGTTTGTATACCCGATGATTATGAAGATGATGCAACTCATTTCGGGTGGGGCAAAACGGACGCACGGGCCAAAGTGGAGTTGGGCGTTTGCTCCGAATACTGTCTATCGGCCGTCAGGTCATAAAGAGTCAAGACGAGGAAAGATGCCCCTGGTAGAGTTGCCGTGCACAGTTGTCCCGGGGTTGCGGTTACCGTACCATGCAACGTTTGCATTGCGGTTAGGTATGCCTTACTTTTCACCAGCATATGGGCTTACAAAGATGACTCGCGGGACGTTGAATTATGAATTTCACGCTGTTGATTTAGCAGATGATATTACTGATGATAGATTGACACACGTCAAGGGAATACCTCTTAGTAAAAGGATTGAACGTTGTCGAGCGATCGTCAAAAAGATGGTAACTCACTATGATGTTGTTGTGTCTGAGGATTTAGTGCAGGAGGTTCAGCAAGGAAATGGTTTGCTCTCTACTCGCAAAAGATGATGAGGAACAGTACGACCGGTATGTTAGTAATGTTTCCAACGCTGGTTTTGAATATACTTTGCGTTGGCGCGATATTCTTCAACGTCATTTTGGTTTTCGCTCGCGATGTATCATCGCTAAGGACGAAGAAGGTAAGATTGTAGGGGTTCTGCCATTATTCCAAGCTCGAGGCATATTTGGTAAGAAGCTCGTTTCTTCTCCATACGCGATTTATACGGGCATGTTGGCAGATAATGGAGTGGCGAGAGAAGAGATGATGCATTTTGCAAAACAGTTGTCGATTCAGGAACGTGTAAAATTTTGTGAGGTTCGTGAACAGTTTCAAGATGATTCCTATATTAAAAGAGGGTTTAGGGAAAACAGTACTGTGTTCAATTTCTCGCTTGCCTTATCTTCTGATGTCGATGCCGTCTGGAAGAAATTGCCTAAAGGGAGCGTGCGTTGGGGGGTCAAGAAAGCCCAAAAGAGTGGCTTGCAGTGGCGTTGTGGTATTAGTGAGCGGGAGCTGCAAGGTTTTTATGCTTTGTTTCTTCAGACACGCAAACTGCGGGGTGTTCCGGGATATCCTTATGCCTATTTCAAAGAAATTCTCTCGACATTTGGGGAGAATGCGAGAATTTACGTTACTTCATACGAGAATAAACCTGTTGCTACAATCTTCTTGATATATCACAAGAATGAAGTGCGATATGCTTTTGCAGGAGCAGTTCACGATAAAACAATCATGCAATTGCAACCGTACCATCTTATAATGTGGGAAGCAATTAAAGATGCGTGTAACAGAGGGTATACAACGTTTAACTTTGGTGGTGCTACACTGCAAACAAATGATGGCGGGTTGTATAATTTTAAGAAGAGATGGGCAGATACGGTTGGGAAAGCGTATTCGTATTATTTCCTTCATACAATGAAAGAAGTTCCCTCAAGCGACACTGCATTTTTTGCTTTGGCCACGAAACTATGGAGGAAGCTGCCTCTGTCGGTTGTTGATACGTTAAGTCCTTTTGTGATACGGCAATTTGTTTAAGAGGAATATTTGGCGGATGATAAAGTCTAATGAAATATACAATAACAATGTTAAGTGAGGAGGATCACGAGCTGTATGCGCAGTTTGTTAGTAGCTGCCCTGATGCCCTTTATGAACATTCTTTAGCTGTGAAAGATTTGGTTCAAAGATATTTTAAGTTTGAACCGAGATATATTGTGGCGAAGAATTCAGTTGGACAAATTGTTGGGGCTTTGCCGTTGTTTAAAGCGAAGAGTTTTGTGGAAGGAACACGCCTCGTTTCTATCCCATTTTTTCCATATGGCGGCGTGATTGGGGAGAGTGATGAATGTAAACGTTTGCTGTTAGAGGAAGCCAAGAAGTTGTCAAGTACAAGTAAGTTCTTGGAAATGCGTCAACATGGTGAACTCTCGGCGGAAGTTGCTCGAGGTTTTGTAAGACAAGCCCCGATTATTAATTTTTATCTTGACTTGAAAGAGTCCGAGGAGGAGATGTTACAATCGTTACATAAAAGTGTGCGATATGATATTCGAAAAGCACAGAAAAATAATTTGCAATTTTCTATGGGGGATACAACCAAGTTGCTCAATGATTTTTATGATGTGTATCTGAACACGCGGAAGAGAAGAGGTGTACCGGCGTGGCCAATGGGGCTCTTTAAAGAGGCATTGAAAACATGTGATACAAAAGTTGCGGTGACATACCATGAAGGAAAACCAATTGCTGGTTGCTTTTTATTTTTTGATAAAAAGACAATTGAATATGCTTTTGCGGGGACTGACTATCGGCACTCTGCGCTTTGTCCATATTATCTCTTACTGTGGGAGATTATTTGTTATGGAATCAAGCAAGGTTACACTGTTTTAGAGTTGGGTGGAACGACTAAAGTTATGAATGAGGGGAATATGTATTCTTTCAAGAAACGGTGGAGTACGAAAACTGAAGAGATCCCTTACTACTTTTATGCACGTGAGGAGAAAAATATTCCTGTGTTACAGAATTCATTTAAAGTGTATACTCTCTATGGTAAAGTTTGGAGTTTACTGCCGAAGTGGTTGATAAAAAAAATAAGTCCGCCAATTATACGGCAATTTAGTTGATGATGTGGGGAGTGAAGGTATAAATGGTTTCCGTCAAACAAAAATTACAACAAACGTTATGTTCGTATCTTGGTGTTCGTCATGCAGTGCTATTTAGTTCTTGCAGGAATGCGTTGCATACATTATTAGTTTCATTACAGTTGGGGGGGGGAGAGGTTATCGTGCAGGATTTTATTTGTGATAGCTTAAATCAAGCGATTGAGAACGCAGACGGCACAGTTGTCGGTGTTCCGGTGGACGAAAAAACGTTTAACCTTTCTGCAGAAACGGTTGAACAATATATTACGCCAAAAACGAAGGCAGTTCTCTTCGTTCATACGTACGGGAATCCAACGGGTATTGCTGAGGTTGCAACACTTTGTCAAGATAAGGGTATTGTTTTGGTTGAGGATATTGCCCATGCTTTGGGCGCTGTTTGTCAGGGGAAAAAAGCAGGGACGTTTGGACAATATGCAGTGTATAGTTTTACAAAACAATTAGTTAGTGGTGGTGGTGGAGCAGTACTTACGAATGAAGATACGACAGCACTAGTTAAAGAACGTGATCGACATTCAACGAGTGCGCCCATTCTGGGTTACGTGAAACGCGTGATGGCTTCTCTCTATGAGACAAGAGCGTTTTTTCTTTCAAAGATTCTGATTGATGTCGCTCGAAAGAAAGCGGATTTGAAAATGACGAATGCTCTTGATAGACATTATAGTTGTTCTTCGATTGAAGCATGGATGATTCTGCGGCAATTGAATGGCTTGGAGAGGTTGGTGGAGAAGAGACAGCGAAATTATCGTTATTGGTCAACACTTGTGAAGACACAAGCGGTTATGAATGGTTGTGAATCTAGTTGCAATTATTTAACAATTATTTTTTCCAGCCGTAAAAATCGAGATAAGGCTGTGGCTCAAAGTCGTTTTTTACTTCCCCCCTGGCCTGGTTCAAATGTTTCTGAAAAGATTGCTTTTGTGCCTAATAATCCTGCTTTTACACAGAAAAAGTTACGAATAATCGCTGGAGCGAGTACAAAAGATTTATAAGGAACTCTTTGCGGATGAGAATTGAGATGAAAGATAATACAAAAGCGGTGCTTCTGGCTTTAGTTGTAACAGTTATTGTCTCTGTGTCTCAGATTCTCTTGAAATTTGGTAGTGAACAGTTTGAATTTTCATTGAATCAAATTACAAATTATCCTCTTATTGTTGGAGGGGTGTTGTATGTTTTAGGAGCTTTTGTGTTGATTAAGGCGTTTCGTCTCGGTGAACTTTCTGTTGTGTATCCTGTTATGGCATCAAGTTATATTTTAGTGACACTGTTATCTGTGCGTTATCTTGGTGAGATTATTACAACACAGAAGTGGGTTGGATTAGCTTTAATTACAATCGGAGTTGTATTTATTGGTAGGGGGGGTTCACAATGAGTTTAGTTACCGGGCTGTTCTTTTTGCTGATTTCTTCAATAATTGGCGCGTTTAG
Source organism: uncultured Methanosarcinales archaeon (assembly GCA_964344235.1). Lineage (GTDB taxonomy): Archaea > Nanobdellota > Nanobdellia > Woesearchaeales > GW2011-AR9 > CAYFMJ01. The sequence continues at coordinate 301,085 of CAYFMJ010000001.1, forward strand.
TACGCTTCTTTTTAAGACTGGGTCTCGGTTTAAAATTAGCATTCGAAATAATCACCTCATTGGGGCAGTTGTCCTTGCGGCTTTTTCGTTTGTGTTTTACATTCTTGCGTTACAACAAGCGCCGTTGACGTTCATTTATCTGACTGCTTCTATTAGTTATATTTGGGCGATAATCCTGGCTAAAAGTATTTTGAAAGAAAAGATTAACAGAAATAAAATCATTGGAGTATCCCTTATTATCATCGGTATTGTTGTTCTTAATTTCCCATTCTAATGGTGTCCTGTTAAGGAAAATTTATAAATCACGTCTCAGAGAGGCAGATATGAAATTATCGATTGTTGTTCCGTGCTATAATGAGGAGGAAGGTGTTGAAAACCTCTCACAGAAGCTTGAACCGATTCTCCAGGAATTGCAAAAGGAGTGGCAGTTAGAACTTATTTTTGTTGATGATGGAAGCAAAGATAGAACGTACGACTTATTGCAGCAGTATTTTGGTGAGAAAGAGTATGTCAAAATTGTGAAGCATGAAGTCAATAAGAATATTGGTGCTGCGATGCGAACGGGGTTTTCACATTCAACGGGAGATGTTATTGTGACTATGGATAGTGATTGCACGTACGATCCGCAAGAAATCTTTGCGATGCTGGGCCTTATGAAGGATGGTGCTTCAATTGTTACGGCTTCACCATATCACCCTCAAGGGGGTGTGAGGAATGTTCCTCTTTACAGAATTTTTCTGAGTAAAGCTATCACTCAAATTTATAGAACACTTACTGGCTCGAAGATTTACACGTTTACTGCTCTCTTTCGAGCCCATACTCGTGATGTTGTAGATACGGTTGCTTTCCAAGCTGATGATTTCCTCGCTACTGCAGAAATGTTAATCAAAGCGTCAATAGCAGGTCATAAAATTCAAGAGCATCCCAGTGTTCTCAATGTAAGAGAATATGGTGTTTCTAAAATGAGATTGTTACAAGTGATTGGGAATCATGCAAAGTTTGTGGGAAAAGTTGCATCGCTGCGCTTCCGTGGTAGTTTTAGAAAAAAGTAGAAGGTTTGGAGTTATGAAAATAATTACGATTCTAGGAACAAGGCCAGAAATCACGAAACTTTCTCCCGTCTTACCGCTGCTTGATGAAGCATTTGATCATAAAGTCATCCATACTGGCCAGCATTATGACTATAAAATGGATGAGATTTTTTTTGAGGAATTGCAATTGCGGAAACCAGATTATATGTTGCATGTGGGGAGTGGGAGTCATGCTGAAATGACTGCAAAGATGTTAATTGAGATTGAAAAAATTCTTGTTGCAGAGAAGCCAGATTGGGTGATTGTGTTTGCCGATCCTAACACTCCGCTTGCAGGGGCGTTAGCAGCAGTGAAGTTACACATTCCTGTGATTCACATGGAAGCAGGGTGTCGTTCTTTTAACAAAAAGATGCCGGAAGAGATTAATCGAATTGTGTGTGACCATTGTGCAGACTTGTTGCTAGCTCCAGATGAAGTGGCTAGGGGCAACTTGTTACGAGAGGGTTTGCCTGAAGAGAAGATTGAGGTTGTTGGCAGTACAGCACTTGAAGCGGCGTTGCGGAATGTGGTAATTGCGCGTGAGAAGTCGAAGATTTTGGAAGAGCTGGGGCTGGTTGATGGCAAATATGCCCTTCTAACAATTCATCGAGCAGAGAATACTGATAATGCAGAAGTGTTGTGTGGTTTAGTGGGTGCAATGAATAAAATTGCTGAAAAAATTCCGATTGTATTTCCAATGCATCCCCGTTTTGTCAAAGCGTTGCAGCGTGAAGGGTTGCAGTTATCAGAGAAGATTCACGCGATTGAGGCAGTTGGTTATGTAGACATGTTGATGTTGTTGGATAATGCATTATTTGTGATGACTGGGTCTGGCGGGTTACAGGAAGAAGCAGCAGCGTTAGATACGCCTTGTCTTGTGATTCGGAATGAAACAGAGTGGACGTATTTAACTGATGCAGGGAAAAATTTGTTGGTTAGTAATGATGGTGGTAAAATAGTGAATGTGGTCACTGACCTGCTTGACCACCCTGAAAAGCTTACTAATATGAAGAATGTTCAATTAACTTTAAATACGGATGTTTCCCGAAATGTAGTTGATGCAATCAAAAGAAATTGTTCAACGAAAGACGCTTAAAGGTAAGAACGTTTTAGTGACTGGTGGTGCTGGCTTTGTTGGTGGGCATTTAGTTGATAGGCTCATTGAGGAAGAACCAGCTTCTATTGTTGTTGCGTCTAATTTCTTTTTAGGAAGCATTTCAAATTTAGATGATGCGCTGAAACGGTTTCCCGTTAAAATTGTACGGTGTGATGTTGCTGATTTTGAAGAGATTAAAGACGCAATCGTTGATAATGATATTGAAGTTGTGTTTAATTTAGCAGTCATACCTCTGCCAACCTCGCTTGTAAAACCGGAATGGACTATTCGAAAAAATATTGAGATGACAATTAATATTTGCCAGTTGTTGCGGGAAAAGAAGTTTAAGACGTTAATTCAATACTCCTCTTCCGAAGCATTTGGTTCAGCACAATACGTGCCGATGGACGGGAAACATCCACTTGACCCTGAAACGCCGTATGCAGCTTCCAAAGCAGCAACAGATCATATTGCGTTATCCTATCATCACACGTTTGGCTGTGACGTTGCTGTGGTGAGGCCGTTTAACCAATATGGGCCGCGGCAGAATGTTAAGAAGTATGCAGGAATAATTCCATTAATGGTTGGCAAGATGGTGCGAGGCGAGGATGTGACGATTTTTGGTGATGGGGAACAAACGAGAGATTTTATGTACGTGGGAGATACAGCAGATTTAACCATTGAAGTTTACAAAAACCCTGCAAGTCGAGGAAGAGTTATTAATGCAGGTAGTGGCCGGGAAGTTTCAATCAAAACTGTTTTAACAAAGATGGCAGATATTTTAGAGTATACAAAACCGTTTGTGCATCTCGATGCACGACCCGGTGATGTGAGGAGACACTGTTCTGATATTTCTGAAGTTAGGGAAGTGCTAGGATGGGAGCCGAAAACTTCGTTTGAGGAAGGGCTTCGTAAAACGGTTGAATGGTACCGTGATCATCCTGAGGTTTTTTGATGATTCATTCGACAGCAGATGTTTCTCCAGAAGCAGTGTTGGGGAAGAATGTAAAAGTGTGGCACCAATCGCAGGTACGGGAGAAAGTGATTATCGGTGATAATTGTATTTTAGCAAAGAATGTGTATGTTGATAAAGATGTAGTTATTGGCAAGAATTGTAAAATTCAAAATAATAGCTCTCTGTACCATGGGGCGTTGTTAGGAGATGGCGTATTTATTGGCCCACATTGTGTTTTGACAAATGACAGATATCCTCGCGCTGTTACAGTTGATGGGGATTTGAAACAGGATACTGATTGGGAAGAAGGAAAAGTTGTGATTAAAGGGGGGGCGTCCTTGGGTGCGGGGGTTATTGTGTTGCCGGGAGTTACAATTGGAAAGTATGCACTCGTGGGAGCAGGGAGTGTTGTTGCGAAAGACGTTCCTGATTTTGGGTTAGTGTATGGTAACAGAGCGGAGTTACGGGGATTTGTGTGTAAGTGTGGGAAGAAGCTAGCTGTTGGTAAGATTGGCGGGGAGATGTGTGAGGAATGTTTAGAATAGTTGTGTTATATTCTCTCTAATTCTGGGATCATTTCTGTTGGATCAACCCCATAGCTTTCTGCCATGCAGATGAATGTTGGAGAAACGGTGGCAGGGAATCTTGTGTGGTTATCAAGTAGATGTGCTATGCCTGCTGCATCTGCTGTTACCGAAGCACCTTGGGAATATTTCCCCGAGTGTATCCCCTGGCGCATTTGTTCTGCAGTAACGTCAATTTCTGCATAAGTCGTACGCGTAATATCTAAGTCGTGAATTGAACGAATAATGGCAGTAACTCTAACATCTTGTACTCTCGCACTTAAACTTGCCACTCCTGGAAACTCTAGGGAAAGCATTCTTTTAACATGGTCTTCGAATGTAGAGCTATCGGCTGTCACTTCATCAACGAAGAGAGAAGGGTCGCCGCTGATTCGTCCACCACTTGGGAAAGACCAACTGTTTGTGTAGCAATCAACGTTGTTGGTTCTCACTCCGTATAAGAACTGCCTATCACTTGTTCTGATAAGTGTGCTCACTGCAAAAGCGGTTGCTAGCTCATTGCCATTTGGAACTATTGCTCGTAGCGCTCTATCCGAGACTTTTCGATATCTGTAAGGGCGATGTTGCGCAGTCCATGTATCATCAATCCCATTCACGGGAGTCGTTCCATGGTGTTGTCTGTAGTCTGTCTTTCCAAGCCGTATTGCTGTTGTGTCGCTTTCTGGTTGGATTCCATTGAAATATACTAATGGGCCATTGAACAACGTTTTCCTTGCAACTTCTGCTTCTGCCTTTTTCTCTTTCCACACTCGCTCTATCCTCTTTTTTACTGCTGGTGTTGGGGTAAAATCTTCTCCTCGTTCAAATACTAGGTTTTCACCTAAGGTAAGGTCACTTGCGTCAAGTTCGGTGATCCAAGAACGTGAGCGATCTCGGGAGTCAAGATGGTATAGGGGCATTTTTGCTATTTTTTTGTAAATAGAATAAAAATCTTATGTATTAATTCCTCTTTCATTAAAAGTTGCATAAGTTATTTAAACTGATTTGTTCTCGGAGTTGCTATGTCAACGTGGCGTGAGGATTTCGATGCGTGGAAGGCGTTTGCGGACGCTTATGGTTTACATTCTTTAGATGATCTCTCTGATAGATTTGGCATACCGATTCCAGAAAGTCCAAGTTTCTCTTTTGAAACCATTCCTGTGCCACTTTCTCCTGAAAATCAAGATACTCTCGCCGAAGAAGTTCAAAAGCTTTGGGATGTCGAATTTGCTCCTAATGGCTATGAGAATTCACCTCGTTATGGCGTTTTTGGCATTGATGATAACTTGTGGCTAATTACTGATGGGCTTAGATTTGAGGCATGGGCAACCGACTATGCAACATCTCGCTTTGCAAATAGAGATGACAAAGAAGTACTTTGGGCTACATTGAATGAGAATCAAAGAAGTTATTTAGAATGATTAAAGTTGCCAGGCATTATTGTAGTAACGAAAATCGCTGGTTCTGGGGGGCGAGATGATAAGTATTTACTCTCTTCACGAAAAGATGTTCGTGATGGTGTGGCTCGGAGGAGGGACCAATCTTTAGAATCACCACAAGGATTAATCCCATTGGGAGATTATGCAAACCCTGTCCACACACATGCTCTTAATTTATTGTGTGATGAAGCGGAGATTAGTGAAGGAATGGTTGAAGGGTTATACTTTAATGGCCTTGTTGAGTCACCTGCGTATGGTGATTTTGCTTTAGTGTTCACTGCAGAAGTTGACCCCGCAGCGCACGTTGTTGCTGCAACAGAGGAAGCGACTGATTTACATTATAATCGTCAATGGTTCTCGGCAGATGAAATCAATGAGATGCAACCAAATGTAATTAATCCTGCAGTCTATAATGCGTTGAAAGTAGCGGGTGTTGTGCGGGAAGATTAAAATTACTGTTCCCTAACTTTTATAAACGAATTTCTTGCTTTTTTAGGTAATGATTCCAATGGCGAAGCCTCTCTTAGGTGAAGAGGAAAAGGCGGCAGTTTTGAGGGTATTAGAGTCTGGACAACTTGCGCAAGGTAGTGTTGTTAAAGAATTTGAAGAAGCGTTTGCAGCGTTTATTGGTGTGAAACATGCTATTGCTACAGGCAATGGTACAGCGGCACTACATACAGCATTAATGGCGCATGATATCAGTCCGGGAGATGAGGTAATTACGACGCCGTTTACGTTTATTGCAACTGCCAATGCTATCAAAATGGTTGGTGCGACCCCTGTGTTTGTTGATATTGAAGAAGACTCATTTAATCTTAATCCGGAGCTTGTTGCTGGTGCGATTACGGAAAGAACTAAAGCGGTGCTTGCTGTTCATTTATTTGGAAAAGCTGCAAGAGTTGACCGTTTACGTGAAGTGTGTAGGGAGAATGGTTTGGTATTGCTAGAAGATGCGTGCCAGGCGCACGGGGCGACACATAATGGCGCGAACGTGGGTTCATTTGGTACAAGCTGTTTTTCATTTTATCCCACAAAAAATATGACTACTGGAGAAGGTGGCATGGTTACAACGAATAATGACGTTGTAGCAGAGAAAGCACGGTGGTTAATTGATCATGGGGCTGTAGAAAAGTATACTCATCCAATGTTTGGTTATAATTATCGTATGACGAATATTGCAGCAGCGATTGGCATTGAACAGTTAAAGAAGTTGCATGAATTTAATGCAGCACGGCGTGGGAATGCGCTGCGGCTGAATGAAGGTCTTGCTGGAGTCCCTGGTCTTGTGTTACCAGTAGTTGAAGAGGGACATGTGTTCCACCAATATACTGTACGAGTTAACGATAGAGATGCTGTTGCAGAGTTGCTTAAAGAGAAAGGTGTTGGCTCGGCTGTGTATTATCCTATTCCAATTCATAAACAGGGTGCGTATGCAGTCTGGAACAATGTTTCGTTCCCGGCTGCGGAGAAAGCAGCAGCAGAGGTGTTATCTTTGCCCGTTCATCCAAGTGTGACCCGGGGGGAGATTGACAGAGTTATTTTAGCGATGCGTGAGGTATTGCGATGATTGAGAAGAAAAGAATAGCAGTAATTGGTCTAGGGAATATGGGGAAGCATCATGCTCGGAACTATACGCTTGTTCATGGTGTTGAGTTAGTAGCGGTTTGTGACCTTAATAGAACATTAGCTGATACAACAGCAGCGAAGTTTGGCTGTAAAGCATATTACGATTATAGGCAGATGTTAGACCTGGAGACGATTGATGCAGTCAGTATTGTTGTGCCAACGTTATTTCATAAAGAAGTTGCATTGTACTGTTTAGAGAAAGGGATTGATATTTTAGTAGAGAAGCCGATAGCGGCTACTGTAGAGGATGCACAAGAAATTATTGCTAAAGCACAGGAGAATGGGCGGATTTTACAAGTGGGTCATGTGGAGCGATTTAATCCTGCCGTGCAGAAGCTGAAGCAGGTTATTGAAAGTGGCAAGTTGGGAGAAGTAACGTCGGTCATTGCTCGGCGGGTGGGGGCAGTTCCGGTACAAGTGAGGGATGCTAACGTTGTTATTGATTTAGCGGTTCATGATATTGATGTGATTAATTACATTTATGGGGGCTTTCCAGAGAATATTTTGGGGAATATGGGAAAAGCAATGGTTGAGCAGCGAGAGGATTATGCAGAAATCTTCTTAAAGTACGGAAATCGATCTGGCTATATTCAGGTGAATTGGATAACTCCTGTTAAGATTCGGAATCTCACCGTAACTGGGAGTCGAGGTTATGCAGAGCTGAACTATATTACGCAGGAACTTATCGTGCATGAAAGTAATTATACTAAAGAAGTTGTTGATGAGTATGGCGATTATGTCGTAAAGTTTGGTGTGCCAGATAAAACACATATCGGTGTTGAAGTTGCAGAACCTCTCCTTTTAGAGTTAGACCACTTTGTTAGCTGTGTGCGGGATCGAAAAGAGCCTCTTGTTACAGGAGAGATGGGATTGCAGGCGCTACGGGTGGCTCTTGAGGTTATGAAGAATAATGGATAAAAAAATTATTTTTCTTGTAATCCTGGGAATTCTTGTGTTCGGTTTTAGGGCTGTTAATCTAAACGAAGCCATTTATGACGATGAAGCTAACTTTGCGTATTCCTTAACAGTAATGGATGAATGGGGGTTTAATCATGATTTTCCATCTCCACAGTTGTTTAATGTTTTGTATAAACCGTTTATCGCTTTGTTTGGGTTGCAGACGTGGGTGTTTCGTTTGTTGCCTTGGCTTTTTGGTATATTAAATACAGTTTTTGTATACTTTTTTGCCAGAAGAAATTGGGGCAAATCAGTTGCTTTTTGGTCGACACTTTTGATGTTAGTAAGTTTTTATCCAACCCTCGCATCCCTACAGTTTGATGTTGAAGGAAGTTTAGTAATGTCTGCTATTCTGTTATTATTCTTTTCGTATATCGAATCTGAAAGCGCTTATTGTGTGAGAAAAAAGCGATTTTGGCAAATTCTAGCAGGCGTGGGCCTGGGTATTGCTGTGATTTCAAAGTATAATTCTGTGTATATTGTTTTGCCTTTGTTCATATATGTTCTTATGCGGAACAAGTGGCGCCTTAAAAATACGTTTAAGTGTCTCTTTTTGGTATATTTCTCAGGTTTTATTCTCTTTGTTGCTCAACTCCTTTTTGCTATTATGATTGTGCCACAAGAGGCTGCGAATGCAATACCGTTTTTTTCTTGGTCAACTGGATTTGGTGCGGCATATCGTCCAGCTGGTGTCTCCTTTTTAGGGTTACTTATGTTTTCACTGTGGGGCACGTCGCTTTTGCTCGGCTTCTATCTACTTTCATTTTGGCAACGAAGAAAGAAAACATTATTCTTTTTTTTGTGGGTTACAGGAGCTCTCTTGTTTTACACATTGTTTTTAACGTATGGTTCAATGGATCGCTACTTTATGAACACAATTCCAGCAATGGCGATATTGGGTGGAATCTATATCTCGAGTCTCACCCTAAAACGAAAACACCTTTTCTTTGGAAGTGTCATCTGTTTCTTCTTTCTTATCATGCTCTTTTTGATAAACTCTTTTCCCATACACTATATTTCACGTTTTCCAAATCTCTATCTACAAGAACTTACGCTTTTTAACTTGAATTTTCTCTTTTCATACACCTCTGCGTCTGGGCCAACGTTTGGCGTTAATTTTGCAACAATTTTTCTTTCATTTGTGTTGGCGTTTTATTTTCTCGTGTTTTATTTATGGTATCGTCGAAAGAATAGGGCTCTTGCAAAATATTGCTTCACAGTATTTCTTTTTGTGTCTATTGCTTTTAATCTCTTTCTCGTCTCGGAATATTTATTTCACCCTACCGGTGTTGCAGTAAGTGATGCCAAAAAAGAAATGATCTCATATGCACAACAGAATGAGCTGCCTTTTCCAATATATTCAAACGATGAGGGAATACAATGGTATTTTGATCATTACTATTGGCATAATAAAGAGAACGTTGTGAGTTTCCCCGACAATGAAATTGGAGATGACCCTCGGTCAGCTATCGAAAGCATCAAAGAAAGAGCTGGGACAATTCTTTTGCTGCATTGGCCACCACTCCATGAAAAAAGCCCTGCGTGGGCGGTTGTTTCGTTGTGCACACAGAAAGAGGAATTTTTTTCAAAAGGACGATTGATTGGAGAGGTTTACACCTGTTAAGGATTTTAATATTAAATTGGCGACTCAGAACTGGGAAACCAAATTCATTTAAAATTTATTTTTTAAGAATTTTAGGTCAACTTCTTCACGCCAGAATAAATTTCTTGCTTTGGCAAATGTGTTAAGGTTCTGCAGGTATAGACTCTGTTTTTGTGGGTCTTTAAACTCGTTCTCTAAGTTTGCTATTTCTTCTAGTTCAACTTTAATTGTATCTTTATAGTCTTGATTTGTAAGGTGTTTTAGCATTGACTTATATTGTTGCTTTTTTAGATTAATCCCATATGAAATATATTTTGCATTAAAGCTTGTTTTCATTCCAGCAATATTACTATCATATTGGCGATAATAAGTATAGCTATTTTTGAGGAGTTTTGCTTTATGACCCTGTGCTAAGAGAGAGGAAAAAATCCACCAATCAGTTACTACTAAGTTTGAAGTTATTGGAAATATTTTTTCAAGAAGATTAGCCCTTATTGCAGTGTTATTTAGGCCACAAAGGTTTTTTTTAATGTTATCCACAAATGAAATCGTATCTGACTTAAGTTTTTCTTGATACCAAGGTCCACTTTTTTGTTTTCCATTTTCATATGTTGGAATGAGATCAGTAAATACAATTTCATCTGTTTGGAGAGCTTCTCTTGTTTTAGCTACTCGGTCTTTGTCAAAATAATCATCAGTATCGGTGAAAATAATCACTTTAACATTTTCCTTTTTAACTTTCTCTTGGAGTGAAGGGATAATGTATTGCCAAAGAGTGGGACCTTTCGCTCCCGGGTTTGGAACTGGAAGAATTTGAACTTTTATTTTAGAGTTTATTCGTGCAGTGACCTCTTCTGTGTTAGGATAATTATTGTCAAAAAGCCAAAGTTCGAAGTTAGTATCGGTTTGGTCATTAATGGCTTTTCTGTATTGGGGCCAAAATGGGCGCATTATGGGATACAGAACGCCAACAACTATTAATTTCATTTTCTCTTTCTCTCGTCTTTAAAATTGACTGGCTTTTGATAACGAAATAATCTAGCATTGGGCATTACCATTACAGAGTTATCTTCAACGTCGGTTTGAATAATTGCTCCCGCTCCCGTTAGAACATTGTTCCCAATCTTTCTTTTTTCGATAATGCGAGTGCCCATACCAAAGAAGTTATAGTTACCAATAGTAACATTTCCACCAATGATTACACTCGTACAGAAATTACAGAAACTTCCAATATACGTGTCGTGTCCAATGACACAATAGCGGTTGAAGTAGTTAAAATCTCCAATTTCAATATCTGTTGTAAGGTTCGTTCCAACATTTATAATATTTCCCTCTCCGAACTTTACTCCTTCGGCGTCATACAAAACTGAGGGATGAATTAAGTTTGGAAATGTAATGGAACACTGATTATACTGTTTAATCTTTTGTACAATTGTGGCCGTGGTTCGAGGTGTTCCGTTGGCGACGGCGATACAAATCTCGCTTTTACCCCGGAGGGCAGCATCGAGTGATGGAAATACTGGTAAGCCGTACACTTTTCTTCCTTTAAATTTCTTAGAGTTGTCAACAAATCCTAAGAGGTTGTAACCACCAATCTGTTTAATAAGCCAGGCAATGTGACGCCCTTGGCCTCCTGCACAGTAAACGATAATATCTAATGGGGGAACGGTCTCGACCATGTGCTAGTTGAGGATATTCTCTTTTTAATTCTTATGAAAAATATGTTGTTTATTTCTACACAACCTTCTATGGAGTTGCTATCTTCTTAGAAAATTAGACTTTTTTTGTAAGAATAAAGAGGTTATCTTTGATAGGCCTGAAGCCTTTTTGCTTTAAGAAAATGATAATTGATTTAATTGAAGTTAGTCTCGAGACTTCTGCTGGCGGAATGTTTTCTTGTAAGATCTTTTCAAGGCTGGTAATAATATCAAAGTGAGCAATGGAGTCCCATTGAGTATGAGTATCGCATGACGTCTCTATGGTGATCTGGCTAGAAGTAAGGTGTAACACTTTCTGAAATAACTGTTTTAAATTAATCGAGCTTATTACCATTGTATTCACCTGCAAGAAACAGTTCACGTACTTTGTTTCGTAAAATCTTCCCCCCTCCCCCGAGAGGGAAATCATCGATGCTATATATCTCCTCTGGACATTTGTAACTGGCTAAACTATTATGACAAAATTGAACTACACTTTGAGGCTGCCCCTGCTTGCTCGATTCTTTAATTTTAACAAGCCCGATTATTTTTTGATTTCTTATCGGATCTGGGATGGCAATGGTCACTGCATTCTCAACTGTGGGGTATGCATAAAGACATTCATCGACCTCTCTAAGGGAAACGTTTTTTCCCCCGACAATTGCAATGTCCTTCTTTCTTCCTTTTAAAAAAAGGAATTCTTCCTCATCTACATAACCTAAATCTCCCGTGTCAAACCAGCTATCTTTGATGACTCTGTTAGTGTTTTCTATATCATCAAGGTACCCTGGCATTAAGCCTTCACAGCGCACCCAAATTTCACCTTCTTGTTTGGGTTGTGTAATGACATTTCCTTGCGTGTCTCGTATTTGATATTCCGTCATAACCGGTTTGCCGACAGACCCTTTCTTACGCTTCTTTCGCCCATTAACAAACAGCTGACCAGCGGTCTCACTCATCCCGAGAGAGTCAATCATTGGAAGGTAATAAATTGCTTCAAACTTTTCTTGTACTGAAGCAGGCAGAGGCGCAGAAGATGTACGAACGAAATCCATGGAGGATATATCAAACTCTTCTTTTTGTATTTCTGAGGCGACAATGATAGAATAATGTGTTGGGGTAGCGTTCATCCATGTAGTTTTATATTGGTCCATTAAGTTGAACGTAGTAAAAGGAGTGAACATGCCTTGTTGGTAAACTGCACTACCACCTGTTCTTATAACAGACCAGATTGTAAAGATTTGTCCATTTGTACCAGAAAAAGGAGTTAGTGCGAGCAAACGATCTTTTGGTTTTAGTTCTAAAGAAATTTCCAAAGATTTTGCTCCCCAAAGAACATTTTTATGGGTTGATATGATCCCCTTCGGGCTTCCAGTACTTCCAGAAGTATAAAGACAAATGGCGGGGTCATCTTCCTCTATAACTCGATCGCTCTTTGATGTAATACCAGATGAAATGGCTTTATCAATGGGGGCGATAAGCACCTGTGTCATTGAGTTCTTAACTTTTTGGGCGAATGAAATATGTTTGGGGTGAACAAGCAAGCAGTCTGCTCGGTATTTTTTGATTAGTTCTTCTTTTTCATCGTCAAGTAATTTTTCATCAGCCCATAGAACTAATGAACCGTGTGTGATCGCTCCAAAGTAAGCTAAGTAACCAGCTTTAGAGCGCGGTGATAGAATTAAAAGACGACTCTTTTTTGGAATATTGTTTCTGTCTAAATAGTTTGCTATAACATTAGATTTCTCAAAGAGCTCTCTATAACTAATTTCTTCGTTATCTTCTGGAAAAATCGCACAAATTTTATTTTGATACTTTTGGGCTTGTATCTTCACTAATGCAGGGAGTGAGCGAATTGACATAATCATTTGAAAAGTTTAGTTTTTTTAAATCTTTAGAAACTCTTTTTGTGAAGACGAGTCTTTATTGGGCACCTTGTTTTAAGATCTTTTACTTTCTTACGTACTTCTTGGAAACTATTGCAAATGCAAGCGCATATTCTGGAGTATGTGATAAAGAGACCTTTACCTGAAAACGATTTTGTATTTCGGGATAATGGATGAATACATTTGGTGAGCCATCTTCTTTTTTTTTTACTTCAATACATTTGAGGTCACCTTTAAAATCAATCTTTAGAACAAGGCCCATCAAAGCTTTAAAAACTGCTTCTTTGGTTGCAAAACGGGCTGCTAGATGTTGAGCTGGGTCTGTTTTTGAAAAGCAATAATCAAGCTCAGCCTGCCAGAATATTTTTGTGAGAAAGTTTTTATTTGATAATTTCTCTTTAAATCTGGAGATTGCACAAATATCTGTTCCAATAGCGAGGACTTCCATATTTCATGTTTTTTTAAGACAAATTTATGTAACTTATGTAACTTATATAAATTCTATTTTACTAAAATTATATGTTGTTTTTATTGTTGACCTAGAATGTTTCACAACGCTTAAATATAAATGTGTTGGGTAATCTCAAGACACGTATTGTATTATTATAGTGGGTTGTTAAGGGAAGTTTTTGCTGTGTTTGTGTGGATAGTAATAAAGCTTGTAGCAATAAAAAATGGAACAAGAAATCTATTTTCCAACATCAACATCCGATTTGTTATTTGGAAAGCTTCAATGTCCAGAAGTTGGTGATTTTGGGCCAAAAAGGCGAAAGCTTGTTATTCTATCTCACGGTTATGGTTCGCATTTAGATGCTCGGACAACGCAAATTGGTGTCGTTGGTGCTCTCTATAAGCGGGGAATTGATACTTTTAGATTTTCGTTCTGGGGAAGCAGCCATTCTGCAGGCAATTTTGAGAAGAATACCCTTACGCAATATATCTCTGACCTTGAGGCTGCAGTGCGTTATGCGCGAGAAGTTCTGGGATATCACCACATAAGTTTGTATGGCTTTAGTTGTGGAGGTACTATTTCGCTCCATGTTGCAGCCAAAGATCCTACTATCGAAAAGGTTGCAGTTGTCGCTCCAGTTCTTGATTATCCTGCACAAAGAAGACGTAGACTTGGTGATCTTGTAATGAAGCACTGGGAGGAGAGTGGAAAGTTAGAGTTTCCCAATTATGGTGAGGAAAAACATGTTCATTATTACTTCATAGAAGATGCTTACCAGCATATTCTCTTAGATGAAGAAGCGACGGTTAATAGGTTGTTAGAAATCTCCCAACCAGTATTACTTCTCCATGGGACGGCGGATTCAGAAGTCCCCTTTTCGCAAAGTCTTCGTGCTCACGAATCCTTGCCTTCTTCGGAAGTTAGATTATTTGAGGACGATGATCATTGGCTTAGAGCGAATCGTCAGGAGGTTGATGGGTACATTGCAGAATGGTTGTCTCAGTGAACCTTATCCTTGTTTCTTAATCTTTCTAATATCTATATAATCTATCCCTAAATTCTTAGCAGCATTCTCATCAGATGTTGAATTTCCGATAAAAAGAATTTTTGGGATTGCAGTGTCGAAATATCTTCTAATTATCAAAAACCCTTCTGAGTTTGGTTTTGTAAAATTAACTTGGTCTTTACCAACAATTAATCCAATTCTTTTTCCAATGGCGAATTTTTGCAAGACTTCTCTGATAACTGAAGACTGATTTGATGACCAGACCACCTGTGGCCCAAGGAATTCTTTCATGATACTCTTGCACTTCTCATTTTCTTTAAAACCATTAACTCCTTGCGATTCGAACTGGTAGGCGATTTCATTAAACTCTTTCTTCCCTACTTCTCCTAATCTTTCATACACAGTGCTTGCACCACCCGAGTAACTCGTGAAATCAATATCCATGTTGTGTTTCTCTAAGAAATGGTTATGTAATGCCGACCGAAGAGCGGCCCAATCAACATCTAATTTTCCGATTGTGCCATCAAAGTCCAAGATCAGCAAGTCATATCGTTGGAAATCCATTTTCTTGGTATGTTTTTATTGCGTTCTTTAAATGTGTTATCTTTCGTTGCAATCCAGGAAGCAATTCATCAATAAAATCACTATTGAGCGAATAGTTTAATAAATCTTCCACCCATATACGGATTGCGACAATGGGGATACATTCTTTTTCTTGTGCTGTTAAAGGTAATTCTTGGTTGTATGTTTCAATGTAGTGGGTTGCTCTTTCTTGATTAAATGGTATGATGTTGCCTTCTGCGTTCCTCGTTGAGAAACACCACATCGCGTAAACTACATCTCTGATATGAGGAATATACATCATCTCGTCTGGGTCAAGCAGTGCACTTACCTCGCCTTTTTGATAAATAACGTTTCCTGGCCAGATGTCTTTATGCGCAACGATTTTTGGTAAAGCAGGGTATTGTTTTTTATCAACCAATGCTATTTGTTGCTCAACAAGCGGGAGCACTTCTTGTACTCGCTGACGAAACATGCTTGCTGTAGCGCTTTTTGCTTTCTTGCGTACTTCTTGTAACGTTACCTGTAACCGTTCCCGGCGGAGGAAAATGCTTCTTGTCTCTTTTATGTGCATAACATTGGTGGGTGCCATCGTAGTGAGTGTGCGGTTTAGTGTTGCATGGAACTTTGCCATGCTTTGGACTTCAGGTATTATGCTTTGAAATGAACTGCCTTCAATAAAAGGGTAGAGAACGTAATAGTTCTCATTATACTTGACATAGATAGTATTTTCATTTGTTGTTAGATAGCTGACGAGTGGAATATTCTCGTTCATTACATGCTGCATGAAATGTTGCAAGCCTTTAAAGTAGTGTTCTGGAGTGCATAATGCAAAATATTCTTTAGGGATTTCTTTCAGCACGAATTTTGTTGTTCCCTCTGTTAAAAGATGAAGCGAACTTTTTGCATTAAATTTTATGTGAGTTGATGAACTAAGATTTTTTAGGTTTTTAGAATATGATCTGTTGATGTTTTGTAGCAAATTTTGGGATATCATTGTTTTTGATTTATACAATAATTACACTTTTAAATAATTCTTTCCCTGTTTCTTGACTTTCTTTTCATAATCTATTTAAACCGTTCTTTCTCGTTTTTGCAGAATGGACTCAGAGATATATCAGCGGTTGACAAATGAGACGAAACCTTTTGTTCTGGCGGAAATTGGTTCAAATCACATGGCCAGTATGGAGACTGCTAAAGAGCTTATTGATGCAGCGGTTGAAGCTGGCTGTGATGGTGTTAAGTTTCAATCACTTGGTTGGAATGATTGGAATTCGAAAACGGTTTTTCAAAAAAGACGTAACTATACTGCTCCTGGCTTGCTAGTGGTTGGGCTAGAGGCCACTAATAAGTTACTTGAACTCTCAAAAGAGCAACATCACGAATTAAAAAGGTATTGTGATGAGAAAGGCATTCTTTTTTCTTCAACTCCCGCAACTAACGCCCAAATAGATATGCTTGTTGATGAGCTGAAAGTTCCATTCTTAAAAATTGCTTCAATGGATTTAACAAACCACGATTTCCTACGCTATGCTGCATCGAAGGGCGTTCCGATTGTTCTTTCAACGGGGATGGCACTACTTCATGAAATTGCCGAGGCTGTTGAAGTAATTAAGGGAACCGGTAATGATCAATTGATTCTTCTACATTGTGTGGCAACATATCCTACCCCTCACGATTGGGTTGATCTCCAAAACATCTCCATGTTAAAAGATACTTTTGGTTTTCCAATTGGCTTTTCAGATCACACTTTGACAGCGGATATCCCAATTGCATCAGTGGCGTTGGGTGCTTGTTTTATTGAGAAACATTTTATGTTAGAAGGGCAGGAGTGTCGTGAAAAGAAAGTATCCATTACTCCCTCACAAATGAAGCGATTGGTAGAAGGGGCACATAATGTTGGTATGGCAATGGGAACGTATCATAGACGCTTAACTGAGCAGGAAGTAATACGAAGAGGATGGATGCGTCGAGGGATTTTGGTTCGAAAAGATTTACCTGCAGGACATATTCTTACGAGGGAAGATTTAGTCTTTAAGAGACCAAGTGGTAAGATCCCCGCCAAGGATTGGAAGTATGTTGTTGGGAGAAAGCTTAAGGAGGCAAGGGAAGCAGATGATGTTCTTGGTTTAGAGGATTTTGAGTGAGAAAGGTAAGAATTATCCTTAAGACATTGCCCAACAATCTCTATGTTCTGTGACAAGTCTCTAAAAAATCCCGAGTGATGTTACGTTGTTCTATAGTTCCACAACGCTTATTAGTTTTCCTTTATCAGGTGGCAGATTATGAATATACTTGTTACTGGAACGCACAGAGAAGCGACAAACACCCTCACTCCTGTTGTAAAAGAATTGGTGCGAAGGGGTCATGATGTGACGGTTTATGCAACAGGGAATGAGCGGGAAGCGGCAGGATTTAATGGACTTGAATATGAACAGCAGATCCCTACTTCTGATCAATACATAGTGTTAGTTCAAGGTTATGATCTTGTTGTCGCAGGCGTGTCAGGGCCACAAACTCCAGATGGATATGTCATTCGCGCCGCAAGGGATAGAGGAATACCTGTTGTTGGTGTTGTTGGGCAGAATCGAGTGTTTAATGTTCGTTTTGGTACTGTTGATGATTTACCTGATCATATTACTGTTCCAGGGGAAGATTCATACGATTTAGTGAGGGAAGCTGTCGGTGAATGTCTGGCAACGGAAATAATCCGAAGAGCGGTTCCGGTTGGCTTTCCAGCGTTTGATCATTACGCAGCAACGCGTGAGCGTTTTACTTCTAAACGGCGAGAAGCATTTGTTGCTGAACTTGAATTGGAAGGGCCGTTTGTTTTTTACCCCTCTGCAAATTTAGACCCAAACACCGACTACATGCGGAGATCGACACGAGATCCTGTTGACAAACGGCAACGGTTTGAGTATGCTCTACGGCTTACTGAAGAAACATTTAGAGTGGCGTCAGACTTAGGTTTGCATATGGTTGTAAAGCCTCATCCTGGTGAGCAGACAAGACCCAGACACACTTTAGGGCTTGCGGAACGATTTGGCGTTACATATTTGAGCTACGATCGGTGTGGGACCCAGGATTTACTCCTTGCATCTGCTGTAGTAGTTGCAGGAGAGAGCGGCTGTTTAAATGAAGGGTGCCTCTTTGATAGAAATACAGGGGCGTTGTTTCCTGGATTGGATGAGGATGTTGTACCCCAATTCTCTGCGACGAAAACGGGAGCGATTCCTTACACTTTCGAATGGGAGGGTATTGGAAGGATCCTTACTGAGCTTACTTCCTCAGATGAAGATGTACAACGGAGACTTGCTGATCAAAGAAAAAGGTTTTCTGTTGATGGAAAAGGCGCACAGCGTGTTGCAGATTTAGTTGAGAGAGTGCTCTGAGCAAGTTGAGTATTCCTTGGGGTGTTCTTTAGGGGCGAGTTGGTATTACTGGTTGCCCTGTTTTTGATCTGAAAATATCTGTATGCCCAACATAGTCTATCTTTCCTGTCTTTATCATTTGGAAAGCAAGATCTTTGAATCTAGCACTCCACTCTCTACGAAATCCTTCTGCTCCATAGTAGTTCGCAGCAGAGCCTACGGTGTGAGCTACACGTAAAAGAAGTTCTAATTGCTGTGTTAGCGGACCTTCATGGTTGTACGTTCCTCCCTCACTTTGATGGCCCCTTCGTAACGCTTCTTGTCCAGCAATCAATGTTTCATTGTCAAAATAGCTAGTGAACAGTGAATGGACGAGGTACATTTCTTGTTCCACCGGTCCTGCTTGACTCCATTCAACATCGGGAAAACTGGGATTACCTGCACTGTCAACGAGAATATTTCTTGGATGTAAATCAGCTATTGTGAACACGGGGGTGATATGGCTTTCAACTTCTACTATACTCGCAAGGCTTCTCTCGAGAAAACGATTTACTTCTTCTACTTCCCTTTCAGTGTATGCTGGGGATTGTGTCAATCTGGCTAATCGATAAACAATAAATTGTTTTGCTCTTGCTGTGAACTGTGGGGGGCCTTGCACACCTTCGGGATTGATGTCACCAAATTTTTCGTATGTTTTGCGGTGGGCTTTTGCTAATTCCATCCCTAGTCTTTCTAAAGAGGCAAGAAAAACGCCTAATGAATAATCGTGTTCTCTCAAATATTGATCCCATGTCTTTCCAGTGAGTTTTTCTGCAACAAGGAATCGTTCATCGTCAACTTTGAAAGGACCTCTCATTTTTGGAGTACGAATCCCTAATTCATTCCTGAGAAAGTTACACAGATAGCCTTCTCTCTCTAGGGAAATTACTCCCCCGTAATGTGAATCTCTTTTCACCCTGTGCTTGTCTAATTTTGTAGCTCTTTCAAATCGTACGACAACTTCTTCACCGGAATCTAACGTTACCTCAAAGTTATCATGAGATCGACCTTCAGAAATTGCGGTAATGGTGTCAACAGAATGTCCTGCTTGTTCAAGTAGTCTCTGAGCACGTTGTTGGTCCATTATCCTCTTTTCCGCATTAAGAATTCTGTTATGTCAAAGTCGTGTTGTGTATCAATGTCGGTTGAATGCTCAACCGGCATAATATAAGGGTACGTTTTATCCGGGTACTCTCCACTTTCATCAAAAAGAACAGATGGTTTGAACACAAACATATTCCCATTGTGAAGGTACACTTTGTCGTTGTCTTGTCGGTTCCCGAAGACTCCCTTTCTGTTGCTCCTAGGTCTTATAGTTCCATCGTCTTGAATTATCTTAATTCTGTTAGGGTGGACATCAGTTTCACACACTCCTATGACAGCATTTGCATTGTTTTTGAGAAAAATCTCAATGGCATTGTCAATATCCTGGGCTGTCCGCAAGGGTGAAGTTGGCTGTAAAATAACAACAATGTCTGGGTTGTACCCTGTCTCTTTCTGTAATCGGTCAATTGTGTAACGGTAGGCATCTGTTGCATCTGCATCATCTGTTGCTAATTCAGCTGGCCGCATAAATGGAATTTCGATGTCATAATGAGAACAAACTTGAGAGATCTCATTACTGTCAGTTGATAAAACCAGTTTGTTGATAAACTTTGATTTATTCGCTGCTTCAATAGAATAGGCAACCAGCGGTTTGCCATTTAGGGGCTTAATGTTCTTTCCAGGAAGGCCTTTTGATCCTCCGCGAGCTGGAATAATTGCTAAAATATTCATTCTGTTATCACTATTTATGTTTATTATAAAGCTTTTGGAAGATTAATTCTTTCTATATTACAACTCCATAATTCTTATAAATTAATCCTTAACCACAATGATTAAAAAGATGGATAAACCAGCAATCATAGGTGGAAGAAAAGAGTTTGAAGAGTTTTTACCGATAGTAAGACCTTCTTTACCAACACTCTCTCAGATAAGCGTTCAAGTAGAAGAAGTTCTGGCGAGCGGCATGGTGACGAATTTTTCGAAGTATACTCAACAGCTGGAACGTGAGTGTGGAAATTATCTAAACGTTAATTTTAGTCTTTCTCAACCAAACGCCACCACTGGATTACTGTTACTCTGTAAAGTGTTAGGTCTTACGGGAGAAGTTATTGTACCAAGTTTTACTTTCTCAGCGACTGTTCATGCACTGATTTGGAATGGCCTTACACCAGTTTTTGTTGATATTGACCCTGAAACGTTTAACATTGATCCAAAACTCGTGGAAGAAAAGATAACAGACAAGACCTCTGCCATTTTAGGAGTACACATTTTTGGTAATCCCTGTGACGTTAAGGAATTAGAAGAAATAGCGAGGAAACATGATTTAAAATTACTCTTCGATGCTGCTCATGCCTTTGGTTCGGAGTATCAAGGAAAGAAAATCGGAGGCTGTGGTGATGCAGAAGTTTTTAGTATGAGCGGAACTAAATTATTAGTGACTGGAGAGGGAGGTTTAATTACCACTACAGATAAAGATTTGTCTGACAAGCTTAGGTTAGCAAGGAACTATGGGGATCCGGGAAATTATAATTGTGTTTTTGTTGGTTTTAATGGAAAAATGTCTGAGTTTTCAGCGATTATTGGCTTGCAGTCTCTGAAAGATATTTCTGGTCAAGTTAGGAATAGAAATATTATTAGAAATATTTTCGAACAAGAGTTACGAAGTGTTCCGGGAATTAGTTTTCAGAAGATAAGAGAAGGAAATATCACATCAGTGAAAGACTTTTCAATTATAGTTGATAAGAATGAATTTGGCATCAGTAGAGATCAATTGGCTAAGTGTTTAGCAGCGGAGAACATTCATTCCAAAAAATATTTTTATCCTCCAATTCATTTTATGGATGCTTATAGAGAGTTTCATGAACAGTATTATGGGAAACTACCACACACGGAAAAAGTCTCCTGGAACATTCTTTGTTTGCCGATCCATAGTACTATGTCGGAAGAGCAGGTAAAGAAGATATGCAATGCAATTAGGAGAATTCAGCATTTTCATCAAGAAATTGTTCAGGAAGCGGAAGATATTAGTTCAGTGTTGATAACAGGGGGCGCAGGGTATGTGGGAGTTGTCTTAGCAAGGCAGTTGTTAGAGCAAGGGTATAAAGTTAAAATTCTGGACCAGCTTATTTTTGGTAAAGAGCCTTTACAAGAGATTGAAGGACATCCAAACTTTAGCTTGGAAGTTGGTGTGGTTGAGGATAAATATGTGGTAGAAAAGAGTTTAGAGGGGATTGATGCAGTTATTCATTTGTCTGGTTTATCCAATGATCCTTCTTGTGAGTTAAACTCTGATTTGACGAAGAAATCAAATATAGATGCAACGAAAGTTCTTTTACAGTTTGCAAAAGCAAAAGGCGTAAAGAGATTTATCAATGCTTCTTCATGTAGTGTGTATGGTTTTACAAATGGTGTTTTGGTGGATGAACAAAGTCCGCCAAACCCTCTGACTGCTTATGCAAAATCGAAAGTAAAAAGTGAGGAGTTAGTTCTCGCTGAGTCAGAGGAAGATTTTGTGACAGTTTGTTTACGAAAATCAACGATTTATGGCCCTTCACCAAGAATGAGGTTTGATCTTGTTATTAACACAATGACGGGAATGGGAATGAGTGAGGGCAAGATTGTTATCAATGGTGGTGAACAATGGCGCCCTTTCTTGCATGTTGAAGATGCAGCGAGTGCGTATCTGTTTATGTTACAAGCACCTAAAGAACAAATCAATGGGCAAGTGTTCAACGTAGGGAGTAACTACCAAAACATTAAAATTATAGATTTGGCGCATAGAATTGCTGCTGTTCTTCCTGGCGTAAAGGTTGAGCAGAGTCACTCTCCCGATAAAAGGAGTTATTTAGTTAGTTTTGATAAAATCAGTGCACTTGGCTGGAAAGCTACATTTGATATCGAAGATGGAGTTCATGGTGTGAAAAAACTATTTGATGAAGGAAAAGTGAAGAATTTTCGCGATTTAAATTATTTTAACATAAAGAGAATGATTTCCTATTTGAATGTTTAGAATTTCTTTGCAACCACTAAGATGTCTGATGCTGCTAGTTTAAAAATGTTCCATTCAGGAAGTAATAGCCCTAATGAAACAATTTCAGGACTCCGTTTTTCAAAATGAGTAACATTGAATGAAGCTCTCTTCAGCAAATTGCAAATCTCTTGCGTACCAAAGCCAAGACAATGTTCTGGTCTTTCTGCTTTCACGTACTTCTTTTCATTAATAATCGAAGCAAAATTTTTGACAATATTTTCAGAATTGGGTACAATGATGATTGCCCCTCCATCTTCTTTAAGCACTCGGCCTATCTCCTGCAAGGCTAGCATGGGGGTATCAAGGTGCTCTAAGACCATTGAAAAAATAACTTTGTTGAAAAAGCCGTCCGGGAATGGTAGCTTTTCTCTCGTAATATCAACAACAATGGTTTGTGGTGTAAATTTATTGATGTCAATTGGGTAGTACTGCTTAGGATCGTTTAGTGTAAGATATTGTAACTGTAGATTGGTGCAAGCACCGATATCAAGAACGTTGTCAGTTGGTTTAATAAAAGTAGCGATATATTGCCTTCTTCTCACTGCCGATTTTCTTTGTTTTTTCTGTACATTAGCGTGTTGATATGAGTGAAACCTATTGTGTTTTTTCATTTATTCTTGTGTAAGCTCGTCCTTTTTTTAAGTTTGTGGAAGTTAGCTGGAAAGAATAGAATCTTTAATTAAATGAAAAGTTACACATAAACTTAATATAGTGGGCGTAACTACAGAGAAAGAGTAAAAGGAAATGACAAAAACAATGAGAGACCAACTTCGTGCTGATGGTGAATTGGCGTTGGCAGGCCTTGTTCATCCAGAGATTATTCGTGGTGACCCTGCGTCTTGTACAGCAGAATTTAGCAAATTAATTGTTAATCTTTGCCTCCGTGTGGAAGATGATGATTATGTACGACGTATTACAGAAGACGATGTTGATCGAGTGATGCTTCATGCAGATTCCCAGATTGGAAGACCAGAAGCCCACCGTTCTCACATTATCACAACAGGGTATTTGTTCCAAAGTCTCACAGCAGCTCTTCTTGATACACATCCAGACTTAGATTTACCCCATCCGGATATTGCGCGTGCTATGGGTTGGCTACACGATCTTAATATGATGTTTAGTAGTTATCAACGAGGAGGTCAATTGTCGAAGGAATTAGATTTGTTTTTCTTAGGTGCTATGAATGGCTGGACACGGATAGCAGATCATATGGCGATGCATAGTGCTTATTTTGAGATTGGACAGCTTCTTACTGGGGAGTATCAATTTCCAGAAAAAAATGAAGCGTATGAAGGTATGCGGGAAGTTCTAAGGGGAGGGGGCCCATTATCACTTACTGCTATCACAGAGCGGTTTAGAGGATATCATCGAGGTACTGATAACATGCCGCTACTCGCCTTAACAGTGGTTGATTATATGGAACGTGGTTTAAGAACCTTTGATCCTACGAAGATAGAAGCGGACTTTGCTGCACGATCGGAGGATGTTCTTTGGCGCTACCATGGGAAACATGTAGAAGCAGAAATGGCGCCACCGCCTCTTGGCGTTGCGTTAATGTCGGGGGGATTAACGAGAATAAAAGGGTACAAAGACATAGTTAGAAAACTTCTTTCTGATGATATTGAAGCAATTGATAGGTTACGAGAAACAACTCATCTGTTTAAGAAATGATCTTCTGTTCAATAGAATTCCTGAATTTTTGTTACTTTTAAACAATAATCCATAAACTTAATAAAGAAATTTGGTGCTTTTGATTGAGTCAAGGTGGAATGATATATGAAAAAAGTATATGTCGCAATGAGTGCAGACTTCTTACACGAAGGTCATATGAACATCCTAGACGAAGCTCGGAAATTAGGAGAAGTAACAATAGGATTATTGACAGATGAGGCTGTAGCTACATATAAAAGAATGCCCCTTTTGAGTTATGAACAACGGAAGAGAATTTTTCGAAATATTGTTGGCGTTTGTGATGTTATACCACAGCATACTTTAGATTATGAAGAAAATATTCGTCAGTTGAAGCCAGACTTTGTTGTTCATAGTGATGATTGGAAAACGGGAATACAGAAGCCGATCCGGGAAAAGGTAGTTGCCACTTTACAAGAATGGGGAGGAATACTGATTGAACCAAGATATACTGAAGGGATTTCCTCTTCGAAAATGGTTGGTCAAATTCGGGAGAGGGGCACTACTCCTGATGTACGAAGAAATATGCTGCGTCGATTGTTAGCAGCAAAACCATTAGTAAGAGTTCTAGAAGCTCATAATGGTCTCACTGGGTTGATTGTTGAAAAAACAAAAATACAGAATCACTTAGGACATATTAAAGATTTTGACGGAATGTGGTTAAGCAGTTTGACGCATTCTACCTCTAAGGGAAAACCAGATATTCAATACGTTGATATTACATCCACTGGTCAGACCATTAGTGAAATTTTTGAAGTTTCTACCAAACCACTAATTGTTGATGCGGATAATGGTGGGCTTATCGAACATTTTCGTTTTACTGTGAGAACGCTGGAAAGGCTTGGTGTATCTGCAGTTATTATTGAAGATAAAGTGGGAGCAAAACGGAACTCGTTATTTGGAACTGATGTTAAGCAGACACAAGATAGTATTAAAGGCTTTTCAGAAAAGATTTCGGAGGGTAAGAAATCTCTAGTTTCTGATGATTTTATGATTATTGCTAGGATTGAAAGTTTCATTTTGAAGAAGGGTCTGGAGGACGCTCTAACCCGGGCAAGAGCGTACATAGAAGCAGGAGCAGATGCTATTATGATTCATAGTAAAGAGAATTCACCGTCGGAGATTCTTTCTTTCTGTGAAGAGTATAAAAGGTTTAGCACGAGAGTTCCATTGGTTGCTGTCCCATCTTCGTATAGTGAGATTACTGAGGAGCAATTAATAGAAGCAGGGGTGAATGTTGTGATCTATGCAAATCACTTACTAAGAAGTGCGTATCCAGCAATGGTTAGGGCGGCGGAGTCTATATTACAACATGGGCGCTGTCATGAAGCGAGCAAGAACTGTATGGAAATTAAAGAAATTCTCAAATTGATACCTAATGGAGAGTAGAGTACCAATATAGTGGACTAATTTAGAGTTCAAAGGTGGCCTTTGAAACAATCACTTTTACATATGATTTATAAAGAGGAATACGTGTCGAACCATTATGCAACAAGAATATTTTGGTATGGGAAGTATTACGTTTTTGAAGGAAATATTAGAGCGAGAAAACCCGAGTAAAATATTTTTAGTGCGGGGGAAACAGGCGTATGTTTCTTCAGGTGTGCAAAAAAAATTGGAACCCTTTCTTTTTGATTATGAGGTGGTTCACTTCTCAGATTTCTCTGTGAACCCAAGAATTGAAGATGTGGAGAAAGGAATAGAACTTTATAAAAAAGAAAAGTGCGATTTTGTCATTGCTGTTGGCGGAGGAAGTGTTATTGATATGGCGAAGTCAATAAACGTACTTTCTGTGCAACCAGAGGAACCTCCAAAATATATCCTTAAGGAGTTGCCAATAGAGATGAAAGGAAACCCATTAATTGCTATTCCTACAACATCAGGGACTGGAACTGAAGCAACTCAGTTTGCTGTTGTATATATTGGCAAAAAGAAATATTCACTCGCCCATAAAGAAATCCTTCTACCAAGTTATGTGATTCTGGATCCATCATTAACCTCTTCTCTGCCGGCTAAGGTGACAGCTTCAACAGCCATGGATGCATTGGCTCAAGCTATTGAAGCACACTGGTCAGTTCATTCTACCAGAGAATCAAAGATATTTTCGCGAGGCGCTATTTCACTTATTTTAGATAATGTTCACGCTGCTGTTAATAGTCCAACAGAAGAAGCGAGAATAGCGATGATGAAAGGTTCAAATTTAGCGGGAAAAGCCATAAATATCGCCAAAACAACAGCATGCCATGCTGTTTCTTACCCAATCACCTCTTACTTTAATATTCCACATGGCCATGCAGTTGCGTTGACTTTGGGCGAGATGTTTGTATTCAATGCACAAATAGTAGAAGACCAATGCTCTGACAAAAGGGGAGTGGGTTATGTTAAAGATACAATGTATGAACTGATTCAACTTTTCAAAGTGGAAACTGCTCAAGAAGTTCGTATTAGAATAGAACAATTAATGGATTCTATACAACTGGAACGGAATTTGTCAAAGTTACATATTACAACAGAAGATCACTTTAATCTCATCATTCAAAATGGATTTAATCCGGAAAGGGTTAAAAATA
This sequence comes from uncultured Methanosarcinales archaeon, assembly GCA_964344235.1. Lineage (GTDB taxonomy): Archaea > Nanobdellota > Nanobdellia > Woesearchaeales > GW2011-AR9 > CAYFMJ01. The sequence goes on from CAYFMJ010000001.1 coordinate 327,739, forward strand.
ATCCTCGGCTCTTAACAGAACAGAATTTAAGAAGCATGTTAACACGCATAAAGTAATATCGAGTTGTCCATAAGATTATTCCATAAGTCTTAAGAAGGAGATTTTGACCATGCGAGTATGGTTAATTATGGTTCAAAGCTTCTAAAAGGGGCCGGTATTATTTTCTTTATGAGTTTACTGAGTGCTGGTTTGGGGTATGGAATACGAATTATTCTTGCTAAGAATTTAAGTACTGCAGATTTTGGCCTTTTTTTTGCTGTTTATAACATAGTGTTGATGCTTGGTTGGATGAAAGGGTTTAGTTTTACGTCTGTTGTTCAAAAGTTTATACCTGGGTTTAAAGCTAAAGGAGATTATACGAAAATAAAATCAATGTTTATATTTGTCCTTATCTTTACTTCATTAACGAGCTTACTGCTTGTCATCTTAATTTACTTATTCCCGGAACACCTTATTAACAGCTACTTTAAGAGTAATGTAGCAAAGTCATTGCTTTGGATAATTACTCTTTTTTATATTATTGATGACTTCTCAAAGCTTGTTGCGGGATACTTCCTTTCTGTACATTTGCCGTTTCTTTACTCCCTGCGGGATTTATTAGTCCGATTATCCCTTTTTCTGCTTTTGTTTGTTGTTACTATTAATACTTTTTCTGTGGCCTGGCTCTATGTTGTAGCAGCAGCACTCGCACTTGTTGTTAATCTGTTACTTTTTATACGATATTTTCCTTTTCAGTATAAAACTTCAATCACAAAAGATCTAGTGCGGAAATTATTTAGCTTTAGCACTCCTCTTATTATACGGGATTTTTTTGGCGTCTTTTTGAGTAGGGTGGACAACCTTTTTCTTGTCTATTTCAGGCCTTTGACAGAAGTTGCTATCTATAACACTATTTTGCCAACGGCAGAGCTCTTATTGTTTATTTCTCGACCTTTTGCAAAGGTCTTGTTTCCCCTGTCCTCAGAATTGTGGTTTATGCAAGATAAAAGAAGGCTGAGGAGTCTTCTAGGTATAACCCACAAATATTTGCTGTTACTTTTAATTCCACTCGCACTCTTTGTTGGTTATCTATCAACTTTTATTTTAAGTCAATTTTTTGGCTCAGTGTATGTAGAAGGATCTTTTGGATTAAGGATATTAATTGTTGGAATCCTATTTTCTAGCTTGAATCTTGTGGGTTATGCTGTTCTAAAAGGCATCGGAAAGACCAAAGAAGTGGCAGTAATTCATATATTTATAAATAGTCTTAATGTTATTCTTAATATAATCTTAATACCCTTATTTGGATCATTGAATCAAGGTTATTTTGGGGCTATAATTGCAACAACATGCAGTTTCTTTGTTGCCTTTTTACTTTTGACATACTTCTTACATAAATTTTTGCACTATAGACTTTCTCTAGCTATCCTTTTATTTATCGTTACAAGTGGTTTTGCTTCTTTGCTTATTATGCATGTCATTGTAACACCGATTTCATCTTTGTATGTGCAATTAGCTGTTTTTATTGTTGGTTTCTCCCTGCTGTATCTCGTATTTATCTTTGTGTTGAAAATCACTTCAAAGCAAGAGATTGTTACTTTATTGAAGATGTTGAGGTCATCTTAGTTTCTTAATATTTATAAATAGCTGACATTTTTTTTGGAGGATGAAAAAGAACACATTAAATGGTCGAAAGTTTGTTTTTTTCTCTGGGTCGTCGGGGCGTGACAAGATGATGATAAAAATAGCGAAACAGCTTGCTTCACGAAATGGTGTGAAAACTCACTTCCTGACGTTTACACCTGGCCAAACAGTTGATTATTTTGTTTCAGAGGGAATTAAGAGCGATTGTGTTACATCTGTTCTTCACCTCCCTAATCCTGCTGTGAAGCCAGACATGGCTTTCTTGAAGTCTAAGGAGATAGAATATGGGGTTCAGTTCTTTGACATCTGGCAAATTGCTGCGGCTAGAAGCAAAAAACGCCATAACATAAAGTCCACTAAGGTGCTGGCCCAAATGGAATTCTTTGTTCGAGAGCTTGAACACTTTATTAAAAAGGTTAAGCCCGATTATCTTGTTGTTTCTGGGGTTTCATCGTATGTTACCCTCCTTGCATACAAAATTTTTATGAAGAAGGGACTTCCTGTATTAGAGATAACAAACCCACGTATTCCTAATCGGTTTGCAATTGATGATAAACTGAAATCCGAGTGGCCCTTGCTTGTGAAGAAATACGAAGAAATAAAAAACACCTCTTTGAAGCCGCGGCAGAGGAAAGAAGCGCTGGACTTCATGCAGTCTTTCTATGTGAAACCTTTAAAGTCAGATAACCAGACTACAGAGAACCAGGACTTCTCACAAAGATTTGCGAGATACTTTAGACACATAAAAACATTGTATTATAGACGCCGCCTTCCAGCATTAAGGGTTTTTTGGACTCCTATTAAAGATTTTTTCTTAAAGAATTCTTCACGGTTTGAACTTCCAGTAGATGGAGAAAAATTTGTCTTTCACCCTTTACAAATCCAACCAGAGGTTTCTACTCTCCTTAAGGGCAAGTGGTATGTTAATCAAGTAGCCTTGATTGAAAATATCGCCAAAAGCCTTCCTTGCGATTACAAGCTTTATGTTAAAGAACATGTTAAAAATTATTCCCAGCGCCCCCCAAACTTTCATCGTGATATTAAGCGATTCCCTAATGTTCGTTTGATTGCCCCTTCCGCTGACACTATTTGGTTAGCCAAAAAATGTTCGCTGGTTACGACGATTACTGGAACGATTGGTTGGGAAGCAATCTTGTTACGCAAGCCGGTTTTAACGTTTGGACAGGTCTTTTATAACCAGTTTGAAGAAGTCGTGTCTGTTGTGGATATTAAACAGCTTCCCAACATTATAAAAAGCAAACTTGATACTGTTGTTGATCTTGAGAAAACACTGCAATTTGTTAGTGCAGTACAACAGTCAACGTTTCCGGGAATAAGAGCTCTTCCAACTGACTGTCGAGATCGCTCATTAAAAGATGAGAATATCTTAGCGCTCACTCAAGGGTTAGAACAATATATTTATGCAATGAACCTTTGATAGTGATTTGTATCGCTCTGTAGTTCTGTTGGTGATTTCTAGTCTTTGCCAAGTGTTTGGCGTAAATAACTTTTTGTTTCAATCAACAGCTTCTTTGGGTCTTTTAAGTAATGGGTCTTTTTAGCGTAGATTAAAGAGAGACCTTTGAGAAACCAGCCAGGAGGTTTTTTTATGAACGTTAGATTATAGTCTAAATAGGTAGTTGTTGTTGATGTAAGCTTACTTGCGATCTTCATGAGATCTCTCCTCCCTGCACCAAAAGGGTTATCTAAGGGAATCATTGTGAGATCATACGGTTTATTGCAAAGTTGAGAACAGTTTTTCATGAAATCATCAAAATGGATGGTGGTGAAGTGGATGTCCACTTGGTCCGTAGATCGGCCAACATCTTGATGTTCAAACGCCCATTTTTTGGAGAAGGAACTCTCTCGAACGTTAACGTTATAGTGCGTTATCTTTCCTTTTGGCTCAAACCCCCCGTATGTGGTTTTATAGTTGTTCATTATCTTCTTATTAATCACCACATCTAACTCATAGTGTGAAAAAGTAGCATCGAGTGCTTTGATTACCATGGAAATAAAAGTGCTATTCGCAGAGCCTAATAACAATATTCGCTTAATATTTTGAATTTTCTTTATTGAGAAATGCTTCGCAATTTCTCGCTGAAACTTATTTGTTAGGTATGTTGTGTGGTATGTAACGAGGTCCTTTTCCTGCTGCTGCAATTCTTTTCGGAAAAAATCCAGTTCTACGGCATGCTCTGGCGAGGCAATGAGGTTGGTTTGCTCGTCGGGATCACGAGAAAGATCATAGAATTCTTCACTCTGCTCGTCAAATCGAAAAATATATTTATACTTCTCTGTCTGCAAGGCTGTAGCCCGTTCTTTCTGGAAAATATATCGTATGTCGCTGCGGAATAGTTTTTTTGTATAAGGAGCATCATGTTCAATAAGTGGCAGTAAACTCATCCCTCGAAATCCAAATTCACTGTGAGGAATATTTACAATATCTAGAATAGTTGGTGTTATGTCAAGGGGACTCACTAGGGTTTTTATTCTCTTTCTCGGACAAGAAGGATATTTCAAAAAAAGGTGTTGTAAAATATTTGAATTGGTAAGAATAAGGTCATGGCGCTTCATGATTTTTTTTCGCTCATTGTCATTCCAACCATGGTCTGGGCAGAATAAAAAAAGACAATCATCATACAACCCTTCTTTCTTTAACCTCTCAATCAGAAGTCGTACGTATTTTGCAGTATTCTCTTGGTTGTTGTAGTTTAGAAGGAGAAAGAACGGTTCTTGTAGCTTTCTTTCTAACAGGTGATCCAACAGTTTGTTGATGTCCTGGCTTTTCCAATTATCATCATTTCTGATTCCATCGGGCAGCTCCTTTTGGTCTAGTGAAAGAACCGCTTGTTTTAATCTCTTCCGAACTTCAGCGGAGTGTGTTGTTGCATATACTGTGTAACCATTTTTTTTAAGAATTCTACTAATGGAAGGAAAGTAATCATGGTCAAAGCTAAAATCCGCGTTAGTTCTACTGAGATGGATACCAGGCTGGCTAGTCATTAACGAGCTTTGTGACATCAAAGTGCTTGCAGTTGTGTCTACGACGTTTTCAAAGTACACTCCCTCTGAAGAGATTTCATCAATAATTTTATATTTCCCAAAACGATCCTTTCCAGGATAGTTGCGTATTGCTTCTCCAAGAATCCAGATTACATTTAGCTTTTTTTTAGAAGACATGTTTACCTTATCTTTTCATTTTTCTGTTTTGCTTGCGTTTATAAGTTTTATTAAGTTACATACCAGTGTTACTGTTGCTTTTTCAGCGACTCACTTGTACTATACTCTTTTCCTCCATCTTCTTTCACACCATACTTTTTCAGAAGGTAATTATAGAGGAAATAAATAGTGGCGTCTTGGTCCTCGATCGGAAAGCTTGAAATGACCATTCCCTGTAATCGATGATTACCACATCGTTCTGCATGCCTCTGTGTTGGGGTGAAGATTTCCTTTGTTTTTAGTAGTGAAGAAGGCCAAAAGCGAAAATCGGTGTCATAGAATAGTAAGTCCGGTGCTTGGTCTAAGTGTTTACCTCTGTATACTTCCTCTTTTTTCTTTACTTCATGTTTGAAGCACCATCCCTGTTCGCGCTGTAACACTTCATATACTTTGTTCCTTACTCTCTCAAAATCTTCCTTAGCAACACTTCCTGCTTTGAAATCACTTGTATTGATATAAACGCCATTTTCCATTGCAAAAGCAACAGTATTCTCCCAGTCAATGAGTTTTTTGTTAACAGCATCGTTCCATTGCAACGCACCCACTTCGGAGGGAATCAGTCTTGATACATTAGTGCCTTTCAGCAACGCATATGCTAACTTTTTGATTTTGAATTTCATGAGTAAGGTATCAATTTTGTTGGAATCTAACTTTAGTGTGCTTAAGACAGAAGAGATAAACGTGCTATTTTTTTTCAACTTGAGAAAGTCATTTCTCACTAACCATTCGTTAAGGTGGAATTTCCCATGCAACGCACCACCGCCGTGGTCGCTTAAGATGATGATTTCGCCATCATGGCCTGTGACGAGTTTTCCAACTTCATGATCGACGAGTTCATAATAGTCATAAAATGCTTTTTCATATTCTTCATTCTCTTCATAGATTGGGCTATCGTGGTAGACATACCTGGCCATAAGGTGTTGTACGGCGTCAGTGCCGTTTTCAACAACAACAACAACGTCTGGTTTTAGTTCTTTGAGTAACTTTTTCACAACTTTAAAACGAACTTCTGTTGCGCTTCTGATTTGCTGTATTAACTCATTCATGCTATTCCAGTTGTAGGTAAGTTGGTACTTAGGTAATTCCTCTTTAATCATCTCACGAATCTCTTTTGGGTAGATGAAGGAATCACTGTCCATGGAAGGTGTGTATACACCCGTTAGAATAAAGCCGTTAAAAGGGCGCGCAGGATATGTTCCTGGAACGTTTATAATTCCGCAACGGGCATCTACTTTCTCCCAAAAAGGAACAAAATTGTAATGTTTAACAGGGACTTTCGCGTAATCTTTTACTGTATGACAACCAAATAAACCAATCTCTCCTGGATTACTGCCGCTGACAATGCAAGACCACGCAGGAACAGAATTCGGTGGAATGACGCTTTTTACTTCTTTCAAAGAACCTGCTTTTATTATTTTTTCAATGTTAGGAATTTTCTTTTTTTTAATAAGTGCTTCAATTAAATTTTTACTTACTCCATCTAATCCAATGACAATTGTCTGTTTATTCATCTCTGCCGGGCTTTGAATTTTGTTTATAAAGATTATGAATAAAGAATGAAAAAAAGAAAGATTTATATACGAAATGTCTCAGAAATAATAAATTAGTAAAACGAGAGGTATCAATGGTTGAAAGTCAAAATGAGGAAATGTTAGGGACAGTGAAAACTTCTGGTTCGACGCCGAGCGGTGATAGTAGCCCTACAGTTCCTACAGTAAATGTTGCAGTGAACGCCCCTACAATTGATGGTGGCGTTCAAACACCCATTGCTCCTGCGGCGTCAAACGGAACTTCATTTGCAAATAATAGTGCTTCTGCAACAACTGAGAATGAAAAATTTAGAGTGCTCTTAATCCACGCAAATTCTTCTATGGATACCTTAATTCCACCCAACTTGGCAACTCTATCTGCTTATTTGAAACAAGCGGGGAATGAAGTGAAACTATTTGATACAACGTTTTACAATACCCGTGGATTTACCGGTGATGATTCTCGAGTTAGAACCCTGCAGGTCAAAGAAACTAAGTTTGCTGATTTAGGAATTCACTTTGAGACGACGGATATGGTGGAAGATTTCATAAAAATAGTTGAGGAATACCAACCTAATCTTGTTGGATTATCTGCCGTTGAGTTGACATTCCAAATGGGGATGAATTTGATCAACGCTATGAAAGAGATCAGACCAGATATCCCGGTTATTGTAGGAGGCTCACATGCTATTACATCGCCTGAGGCAGTTGCTGCGGAGAAAAATGTTGATCTTATTTCAATCGGAGAAGCTGAAAAATCCTTTGTAGAGTTATGCACTAAATTACAGAACGGCGAAGATTATACTCAAATTCTGAACATGTGGGTTAAAAAGGATGGCCAAATTTACAAAAATAAGTTGGGAAATCTGATTGCAATGGATGATCTTCCTCGCCAAGATTGGGAAATTTTTGATAAACGAAGAATCTACAAACCAATGTCGGGGACTATTGGCAGAACTGGTTGTTTTGAGCTTACGCGCGGCTGTGTTTTCTCTTGCACTTTTTGTATCAATGAATTCTTAAATAAGACGCACAAACATCGAAGTTATCGAGAGAAAAGTATCCCTAAATTTATCGAGGAAGTGCAATATTTCAAAGAGAAATATGGGATTGAATATGTTTATATTCTCGCAGAGATGTTTCTTCCAACTTCTAAAGAGAGAGTACGAGAGTTTTCCCGCCTGTGGAAAGAGAAGGTTGGTCTTCCATTTTGGTGTCAGGTAAGGGTTGAGGGCGTTGATGAGGAAAATGCTAGACTGCTTGAAGAAGCGGGTTGTGTATCAATCTCGGCTGGTATTGAGAGCGGTAATGAAGAATTTAGAAGAAATGTTATTCATAGAATGATGAGTAATGAAAAAATAATTGAAGCGTTTAGAATTCTCAAGAGCACAAAAATGCAAATTTCGGGCAATAGCATCATTGGGTTCCCTGGAGAAACTCGCGAACAAATATTTGATACTATTGAGCTTAATAGAAAATTAGATTTGGATAATATTATGATTCATGTCTTTAATCCTTATCGAGGTACAACTTTGTATGATGTTAGCGTTGAAAGAGGGTACATTACTCCCAACCACATGGCGGGTGATTACAGGGCAGATTTTACATTAAACATGCCACACATTACAAAGGAAGAAATCCTTGGACTACAAAGAACTTTTAACATGTACGTCAAATTTCCAAGAGAAATGTGGCCCGAAATAAAAATTGCGGAAAGGATGGATGAAGAAGGGAACAAGAAATTTGCAGAACTGAGTAAAAAGTTTAAAGAAGAATTCTTTGCAAAACCATTAATGATGCATTAATAGGCTGGGCTGAAATCAAGTTCGTCATCCTGGATATAGGCAATCTTTTTTTGCAGTGCAATATATGCTTTCTGCAGCTCCCGACCTAGATAGGCGGCGTGGTCATATCGAGAAAGAAGGTTTTCTTTAATGGCAGTTTGGTAAATCTCAAGTGGTTTCGTGCCAATGATTTTCACACTGACTTTGTTGACTGTAGGACAAAACCCCACATGAATCTCCTTCTTCTGATGATCTACTTTGATTAAAAAATAGCCTTTTTGATCCATCATAAATTCTTTGCGATCATCATATTGAGCGTGGATTACTCTTAATGCGGTGGTATCAACCTCTGTTTTCACAACTTTTGTATTATCCTCTTTGTTGATTACCTGGATGGCATTTACGGGACAAGCCTCAGCAGCGGCAATAAGCTTTTGGGCCTCTTGGGGTGTACAGACAAGACTTCTAACACTATTCTGGTTTTCCTGATGACCTTTGACAAGTTCTGCCGTGTTTTCTTTTATGAAAAAATTATTTGGGTCAATCCGTTGACAAACCCCGTTAGCAACACATTTTTTCTGATCTAATAGTACTTGAAAGGATTTAGCTTTTTCTTCTGAGGTTTGATGTTTATTCTGTTCTGTTGATTGTTGTTCTGTCATGTAAAACACGGAAGCTACTTTCTTTATAAATATTCTGAATATCTTGGTTGGAGGCGTGTTCCGACAGTGGCCTTAATATCTTCCTTCACTAATCGAAGCCCTACAATAGATCATGAGAACTTAGTTACGCCGGGTCATGTAGTACTCTGTACTACAGTGGCACTACAATGGCACATAACAGAAATGGGATATTTTTGGAATGTTCCGATAACCATTGATTTTTGTTAGAGATGATTATTTAGCACTCAGCCAGGTGTTCCACAATATTTATAAGACCAATTATTTTTTTGAGCGTAAAATGAGCTTGGTGCTCTTTTGGTTGGAGAAAGCTATGTGTTGGTGGTTAATGTATTATGAAAGCTCTTATCTTAAATTCAGGAGTGGGCAATAGAATTGCTGATGTGGTTAGTGGTAAGCCTAAGTGTTTGATTGAAATTGGCCCCGGAACAACGATCCTGAGTCAGCAGATCCAGCATCTTCTTGATGCAAACATTAATGAATGTATCGTGACTACAGGTCCTTTTGTTGAAGATATCAAGAATCATATCCGACAGAAATTCCCTCAGATGAATGTCCAATATGTACATAACCCCCTTTACAGAACGACTAATTATATTTATTCGTTGTACTTAGCTCGAAAGTTTATTGATGACGATATTCTATTGCTCCACGGGGATTTAGTATTCGAACCAGAGGTTCTTACACGATTACTTCAGGATTCTGCTCCTAATGCCATCCCTGTTGACACATCTGTGCCGCCGCCGGAGAAAGATTTCAAAGGCCGAATTGAGCAAGGGTGCATCAAAGAGGTAGGAGTTAATACATCTGGGTCGGATTGCTATTTTGTTGCACCTCTCTATAAGTTTTCTCAACAATCTTTCCTTGATTGGCTGGTACAGATCGAGCAATTCATTTTTGAGGGCGAGCATACCGTTCATGCCGAGAATGCGCTGAACCAAATTATGGATGCACTCCAGGTTAAGGCTGTGCCTATTAATGGAATATTTTGTTCTGAGATTGATACAAAAGAAGATATGGATTCTGTGTGCACGTATTGGCGGAGGAGGAGCAAGAGAAACGATTATTCTCTTTTGGGTGAGAGCTTAACAAGCACCTAATTTAGCTGATATTGTTTAACGATTTCTTTACCGAGGTTATGTTGAATAAATCCTATGGCATGAGAATTACCTTCTTCTGCGACTCTTTGTTGTAACTTTTTGTTGGATAATAGTAATAAGATCTTAGTAGATAGGTCTCTGTGACTCCTATTCTTAAAAATAATGCAGTGTCCCCCTGCGGCTTCTCTGAGAGCCCCCCCGCTAGAAACGACTAAAGGAAGTCTCGAGAGTTGTCCCTCAACAACAACGTTTCCAAACCCTTCGTCTTTGGAAGGAACAACCATGATTTCTGAGGAGGCTAGAAGGTCCCATTTATCTTGTCCGGTCTTCCGGCCATGGAATGTGACAGTGTTTTTCAAGTTTAGCGTTTTTGTTATGCTCTGCATTTTTTGTAGGTAATCCTTTGAGCCAGAACCAATAATGTGGAGAGAGACGTTAGGATAATCTTTTTTTACTAAGTAAATTGCGTTAAGTAATATATCGACGCCTTTCTGAGAACTGATGCGACCGAGAAAAACGATTGAATCTTTTATTTTCTCGCGCTTCGTTTTATGAATTGGGGTAAAATTGTTGTAGAGTGTAACTTTCTTTCTCTTAAGGATTATTGAGAACGAAGCTTTGTTTTTGAGATAATCTGAAATGAAAAATACTTTGTTGAAGAATGGTAAAAACGGTTGCATAAATATCAGGTAGAAAGTGCCCAGGATTTTTGCAACAGGTGGCCCTTCCAGGAATGTATTGTGGAACGTTACGTATGTTGGTATTTTTCTGTGCTTCCCAATAAGTAATGTTAGTTCTGGGAGCAATGAAGAGTAATGGTGGCTATGAAAAACGTCTGCGTCAATGAGACGCAATTCTTTGATAAAACCACGTAAGATGCGGGATGTATTATTTATTCCCCATAGTGTTGGCAATTCGATGACTTTAATACCCCGCCAATGATATTCAACACGATTTTTCTGTTCTCCTCCGCAGATGAGGGTTACTTCGTGCCCTAGCTCTGCTTGTGCTACCAAACCCCAGCGGTTGGCGAAACATTCTACCTCTGGTTTGTCTCGCTGAATATACATGTTGTTAATATACGTGTGGACGATTTTCATTTTGCTGTTATTGTATGAATGAGTTCTGCTACTTTTGCCCCTAATACTTTTGAGTGGAACTGTTGATTGTAGGTTTTCCGAGCCTGCCGTTCAATTGTTTTGAGGAGGGGTTTATTTTCTTTTAGCAACTCTATTTTCTCTGCAAGTTCCTTCCCGTCGGAAAAATTACAGAAGATAATATCTTTCTTATCAGTAAGAAATTCTTTACAGGCTTTTGCTTCGCCAGTGATAACTGCTTTCGCCATTGCTAAACCCTCTATGACTTTGAACGCGACAACTCTCTGCATTTTAGCAACGGCACCGTCGAATTGACCTAATAAAACATCTGCATTCTTTATTTTTTGAGGGATCATTTGGTAAGTACAGGGACCTTCAAACACTACGTTGTTTAAATCGTTCTGTTCTTTTAGCTGCTGAGCTGGTTTCAATAATGGCCCGGTTCCGACAAACCGGAATTCAATATCTTTCTTTTCTTTGAGAATTTTTGCAGCGTCTAGAATGTATTGTATACCATGCCCAGCAATGAATGAACCATGGAATAGCACTCTGAATTTTTCTTTTTCTTTTTGACCTCTCTGGTCTCTCTCTTGCGGGAAAAAGAGGGTATCGTCAGCCCCCAAAGGAACGCACGTAAACTTATTCGTAGGAATATTGAATGTTTCTGAAAAGTACTTTCCATGTTCTTCCGTATCAATGATTGTCCTACTTGAGAATTTGCAGGGGATTTTGTCAGTGAACCATAACAATTTTGCTCGTAATGATTTCTTTGGCACACATTTTTTCGATTCTACGAGAGCTTCATAATTGGAGATAAAGCAGTCGTGAATGATGGGTTTAAAACAGAAAAGCCTTGCGAGAAACCAGACAATAATACCTTTTGTGATAAGAGCGTCGTAATCGTTTTTAAGAATGCGCCAACAGAGTTTAATATATTTTAATGAACTTGAAGGGGTGTAAAGGATGACGTTTACGCTGTTAGCTTTCAACCCTTCGTATAGGGATTGCCCACGACCGTAATTAGAAAAGTCATGGTCGGCAACTATTAGGACTTTCATTTGTTTGTGCTAACCCCGCTTATTGCAGAGAAATTAAGTCTCATGATTTGGACGGAACTTATTCGCTTGAAGCATTTCTTTGTAGTCGTCAATAATCTCTTGTACAATTTCTCTAAAACTGTACTCTGGTTGCCAATTGACATGTGACTGAATCTTTGAAATGTCTGGAATTTTGTTCCAAGCTTCTTCGTAGTCTTTCCCATAAATTTCTTTCGGGTCAACTTGGACGATTTCAGATGATGATCCTGTCATTTCTTTTACGATTTGGGCAACTTCAAGAATTGAATGTTCATTGTCGGGGTTACCAATGTTATACACTTCTCCTGAAACATCAGAGTTCATGACTGCAACAAAACCATTCACAATGTCTTTTACATGAGTAAATGTTCGGCGTTGTTGCCCACCGCTGAAGACTGTGATTGGTTTGTTTGTTAATGCTGCGTACACAAAGCGAGGTAATACAAAACCAGCTTTTGCACTTTGCCCAACGCCAACGATATTGAATGGCCTAATAACAGTATAATTTAAATCGTTAGCTTTTGCAAAATTGTGTAAACAAATTTCTGTTAATAGCTTACTAACGCCATATTCTAACCGAGTTGTTATCTTAGAAGGAACGACACTGTGAAGGTCTTCTCGTTGTGCTGTATTCCCTGGATCTTTTCCATAAACTTCAGAAGTGGAAATGAAAATAACTTTACAGCCAGTTCTGGAAGCGTGCTTAGCGATTTTAAGAGTTTCATTTAAGATGATTGAACCCATCTTACCTGCATATTTTAGGACCCCTGCCGGGCCAACGGGACTTGCTAAGTGGTAAATTTCATCATATTTCTTTGAGAGGGGAAATTCTTCAACAGAACAAATATGAATTTCATTAATTTTGGGTGATTTAAGGTCTTCTGGTGTTAAGGAGTTGTTAGAAAGGTTGTCAACGATTTCAATACTGCAATCTTCATGTTGTATTAGGTGCTCAATCAAATGAGAACCAATAAACCCTAAGCCTCCTGTGATAAGAATTTTTTTCATAGCAAACACCGAATAGTAGCTGCTTTTTGAATTTGGCTCATATATAAAGGTTGCTAAGGAGTGTTCACAATTATTTGGGTTGAGCTTCTAATTGCATAAAGCTGTCAAGAGATCTCATTAAACTTCTTCACTAGAGAGATCTTTCACACACAAGATTTGCGAAGCTGCGTGGGGTTTATGTTTTGTGAACTTTTGTGTGATATCTGAAATAAGTAACCAAAAGTATTGTGGTTTGAAGCGGATATTTGCTCTTTCTCCACGGAGAGATTTTAGACCGTGGATGCCAGTAACTTGGAAACCTAAATTCTTCATTTCTTCTACTTCCCACCCTGATTTATGTTCTTGCCAAGGGTTTCCTTCACAGGCTTCCTGTGGCATGAAACCATTGGGTGTAAAGATGATTACTTTTTTCCGTGCTATTTTCTCCATCATTTTTATGAGTTGTAAGCCTTCTTCTTTCTCAAAGTGTTCGATGACGTCAGATGCCAAAACGCAGTCAAATGAGTTTTCAGGAAAGTGTTCGCCGATATCCATGATGTTAATTTTCACGTATTTGTCGTGGATGTTATTGGCTTTACTTTTATCAATACTAGGTTGGAAGAGGTCGACCCCAACACACTCTAGATTATTTGAGAAGTTTCTAATAGGGGAGTTTGAACCACAACCAACATCAAGTAAACTCTTACTTTTCCCCACACTAGCTTCTAGCTCTTTCCGGTAGTCTGGGAACACCTTTACGTATACTTTGTCGTACACCCATTTTGCGATTTTGTATGGTTTCACGGATATCAAAATAAAGGGTTATCTATTTAAGCTTTTGGCAATACTGGTTGTGATATTATGCCGTATCAATTGTGTTTTGGTATAAGTTTTTGTATAATGCAGCAACCCTATCCCAAGTAAATTGTTTGATCTTTTCTTTACCATTCCATTGTTGGGTAGAGTGGAGAATGGTTTTTGTTGCGTTGTAATAGCCCTCGGTGTCGTACATCTCTACTAAGATGCCCTCTTTACCCTTTTCTATTAAATCGGGTGTGCAGCCTTCGTTCGTTGCTACAACTGGGATGCCGGTAGCCATTGCTTCCATGACAACACCGGGAAGGCCTTCCCCTTCTGAAGGAAGAATGAGGAGAGTAGCAAGCTGCATGAAATCAGCGAAGTCAGTTCTGCCACCAGTGAGGATTATTTTGTCTCTAAATTGTTCTGGGACAAGTTGTTTGAATGTATTCTGTCCATGAGCATCTCCTACAAGAAGGACTTTGATTTTTTCTTTTTCTTCAAGTAAGCGTTGTCCTACGTCAATCACTGTTTTAATGCCTTTTCTTTCAGTGAGCATGCCAACGTAGAGAATAATTTTTTCATTTGTTATATTAAATTCTTGCTTGAGTTTTTGTAGTGTTTCTTCAGAAGCGTTTCCTAATCTTGACGCGTGGATGCCCGTTGGTAGGACATGAAGTTTTTTTCCAGAGAAACCAACTTGCTTGCCGAAGGGAACCATGGCATGTCCATATGTCGTGAGCTTGTGCGGAATTTTGAAGAGGAAGCGAGCGATAAGTTGTGAGTAAAGTTTAAACCCTGGAACAAGCCACCATGGTTCTTTCGGTTTGTAGGAATAGCCCACGAACCCGTCGGTAGTGAGAATGGTTTTGTTCTTTCTTGCTTTGTTGAACGATGCATGTAGTAAAGCTCTGACGCTTAATGGGTAGTAATATTCCCAAATGTGGATGATGTCGTTTTCCTGATAGATTTTTTTGATAGCTTTGTTGAGTTGTTGGAATTTGGGGAACGAATAACGAAGAGAAGGGATGTACGTTGAGTCAATTGGTATCGTTTTAATGTTGGGGTTGTTCTCAATGAGTTTGTTGGCACGCCAGTTCTTTGTGTGTTCCCCATGACTTTTGGGATAGAGGATTGTGATGCTGTGGCCCTGTTTTGAGAGAAGTGTGGCTAGCTCAGCGATAGGCCTGCGCATATTGTCGGTTGGGTTAATGTAGCAAATATTCATTGATACACCTCTTTTTAACAACTTATTTAAATAAACTGTGGAACGAGTTAATATGTTATTGAGTCAGCAAAGAATTGCGGCGAGAATTAGTGATTTGTTTACATTTTCTTCTACTGAATCAGTGCTTAATGGGTATGTAGCTCATAAAAATAGGTATTGGGTTGGCTCGGCACGGGAAGGATTGCGGCAAGTATTGTTAGGGATTCGCGGGAAGCGGGTAGGCATACCAGCGTATACGTGCCATGTTGTTCTTGATGCGGTTAGGAGAGCTGGTTGTGAGCCGGTGTTTTATGATTCTGGTGTTATTGTTTCTGTTGAGGATATTGCTACGGTTATTAAAGACGTTGATGTGCTTGTGGTGTGTTATAATTTTGGATTTGTTTCAGATGTTGATAAGATTGTAGAGTTATGTCGGGAGCATGATGTGGTAGTGGTAGAAGATTGTGCGCAAGCATTCGGTGTACATGTTGGGGGTTTTGGAGAGTATGCAGTGTATTCGTTTGGGTTAAGTAAGAATATTGGTTTCTGTGGGGGAATGGTTGCGAGTAAGGGGGGGATGGGTGAGATACATTTACCAAAGTATCCTTTGGGAAAGTTGTTATCCGTTATTGGGAAGGTTGCTGCGGCGCCGTTGTTATTTAACAAATACGTGTATCCACTGATAAGAAGATTTTTGCAGAGAGAGTTGCATAAAGGTCAGGAATCGTTGTCGTATGCGTGTTCTCCATATGCGAAGAACGTCGTGTTGAAGCAGATGGGGCGGTATAAAGAAGTTATGGCGTTGCGGCGGAGTAACTTTGAGCATTGTGTAAAAGAATTGCAGGGTGTTGTTGATTTCGTTTCTGCTCCCAGTTCTGGGTTATATTTTGTGTTGTTGGTTGATAATAGTGTGGAGTTGAAGAGGAAGTTGCTCGCTCGAGGAGTTGAGGTTGGTGAGATGTATACATTCCAATGTTTTGATACAAATAAGAAGAAAGCAGCTGCTGCAGAAAAGCAAGTATTAACGTTTGCATTATATCGGCCACTTGTGGAAGTTCAGGCGATAATTGGCGCGATTAAAGGAGTTTGTGCTGATGGAAATTAGAGAGATTAGTGTTGAGACGGAAGAGTATCGTGATTTTTTGAAAAGGTATGATCATTGGTTATTTCACACATTTCATTTTAAGAAGTTTATTGAAACCGCGTTTGGTTGTGTGTATCGGTTTATTGCAGCAGTTGAGGGGGATGCTGTGAAAACAGTGTTGCCGATTGTTGAAGTAAAGAGTAGATTGTTTGGGAATAAAGTTATTTCAACAGCGTATATTGAGTATGGTGGTTTTGCAGGAGATGAAGATTTTGTTAAAGACATTTTGAAATATTTGCAGATGAACTATAAAAAAAATAATCAGTACCTGGAGATAAGAGGGAGTGCGGCATTTGATGAAATTTTGTCAAAGAAGTTGCAGAAAGCGGATTTGTATAAGCGATTTGTGTTGAAGTTAGGTGGGGTTGAAGATGTATGGAACGGTATTCAGAAGTCTAAGAGGAAAGCGATTAAGAAATCGTTGAAGGGTGTTGAAGTTAAAGAGTTGTCGGCTTCTGATGTCGGTGATTTTTACCAGTTGTATCTACGAAATATGCGAAGGTTTGGTAGTCCGCCGTATTCTAAGAACTATTTTGAAACTTTTTTTGAAGGTATTGTGGAACATAACTTGGGAAGAATATATGGGGCGTATTGCAATGGAACACTCGCTGCAGCGTTACTTGGGTTTCATTATGGTGATCGAGTACATATTTTAATTGCAGTGTCTGATCCAACATATCAGGAACATAGGCCAAATGACGCAGTGCATTGGAAGTTTATTGAATGGGCGTGTGAGAGTGGTTACACGTGGTTTGATTTTGGGAGAGTTAGAGAAGAGTCAGGACAGTTTGAATACAAACGGAAATGGGGGGGAGAATTGTTAGAGTTACCATCATACTTTGCGTTGTGGAATACGAAAAAGATTCCAATTGTTGATCCAAAGAAACATGGAATGTTAACTGAGGCGTGGAAGAAAATGCCTTTGTGGTTGACTCGGTTGATTGGTATGAAATTGAGGAAAGGACTGGGTATTTAGTTTCTAATCCTTACTTCTTTTAATCCACTCTTCACAGCTAACCCATTGACAGTTAGAGCGTTTGATATAATTCTCAAAGATGCTCCATGCTTTGGTTCCGGTGTTTCTGTGAAGTGCTTTGCTAATAAGTGTGTTTGCTGCTGAGAGTTCTGTTTTTTCTAAGAATTCCCAAGGGTGGAGGTAGAACATATAGGGTTTAGGGAATAATTTGGAAACGGGATGAAATAATTTGAGGTAGGATAAACCAGAATTTATTGTTGGGGGGATGAATGTCGTCATTGGAAATTGATATACGTTATTTTTCACAAATGGTTGCTTTGGAAGATTTTTATTTCTATACCGTTTGGGGAAATAACGCGCAAGAGAGGCATCATACTGATAACCGTGTTGTGCTAAGAGTTCATGATGATTCTTGGTTGTAATAAATCTTGGAGCACGGAAGCCTTTACACTCAATGCCATGTTGAGCGAATGCTTCTTTGGATGTTTTGATTTCAGATAATGCATTCTCCTCGGTTAACGAGGCATGAGTATGGGAATGTGATGCGATTTCATGTTTCTTAGCAATTTCTTTGATTTCTTTTGAGTATCTTTCCAATAAACTTGATACCACAAAGAACGTTGCTTTAATGTTATATTTATCAAAGAGTTGGAGAAGTTTTGGCACGATGGTTGTCATGCTTTTACATTCATTACTGCCTAAATCTGGTTCCAAATCCACTGTCATGATGCGTGTTCTCATAGTAGCTCGTTAAGTTTGATATTTTTCTGTGGTAGATCTTCAGCGTCAATGAACATCCTATGCCATAGTTCAAAATTGATAAATGTGAATAGCTGTTTGCCGTATAAAAGTTTTGAGGAATTGTAATTCTGCCAGATTTTTTGAATGTGGTGATAATTGAAATAGCCACGTTTCTTTACGGATGAAAGGGTAAAGAGCTGTTCAGTGAGGTCTTTCAATTCTTCTTTATACCATCTATCAAGTGGCATGAGGAATGGATGTTTTTTGTTATTGTTTTTTGGAAGAAGTTTACTCATCGCTTGTTTTAGGATGATTTTATCTTTCTTGAACTTTGGATCGAGCGTTGTTGCGTGTTCAACTATATTGTGGTCCAAAAATGGCACACGACCTTCAATAGAGTGAGACATAGTCATTCTATCATTAATGTGAAGCACATAATTTGGTAACCATGTTTTGGAGTCGTAATAGAGCATACGGTTAATAATGGGTTTGCGACTTTTTTGCCAATGTTGTTGTAGTTGTTTGTTTTCAAGTTTTTGAAGATGTAACTGCTTCTGGTCATTATTACTGAGAATGGAAGTAAATTGTTGATATTGTTGAAGTTCTGTTTGTTTTTTTGCAAATAAATCAATGAATTTCTCTTTGCCTTTTTCTCCAATTGAGGAGGGATAGTTGAAGAGTTTGTCTAAGACCGGGATGGGAATTGCTTTTGCAAGTGGTTGGGGAATAAATTTGAGTTTCTGTGCTTGCAACATTTTTTGGTATTGTACGTAACCGCCATAGATTTCATCAGCTCCCTCCCCGGAGAGAACAACTTTGACTTTTTTGGATGCTAATTCTGAGAGTTTGAATTGTGGAATCACAACAGGATCACCATGGGGCATGTCTAAGTGCCAGAGGATTGTTGGCAGAAGTTCTGAGATGTTGTTGTTGTTGTTGATTTCATGATGGTCTGTGTTGAAGTGGTCTGCGATAACTCTTGCTTTATGCAGTTCATCAGCTTCGCTGTTCTCAAATCCTACCGAGAACGTTTTGACGGGTTCTTGTTTAATCTGAGAAGCAAGTGCAGTAATGGCAGAGGAATCTAAACCGCCAGAGAGGTATACACCAACGGGAACATCTGCTACAAGACGTTTCTTGACAGATTCGTGTAGTAAGTCATGGACTTCCTTGGTGGCGTTATTGTTTTGTTTGATGTTTGGGAGAGGAATGTTCCAGAACTGACTGATTGTTAATCGGTTTTCTTTAAGAATCATATAATGGCCTGGGAGCAGCTTCTTGATGTTTTGGAATAATGTTTCTTCCCCTGGAATGTAACGGATATTGAGGTAATTGAATGTAGCATTCTTGTTAACCTCTCGTTTAACTTCCGAGTGTTGTAGAATAGCTTTAATTTCTGATGCGAAAAGAAATTGTTTTGTTTTAGGGTTCCAGTAATAGTATAGTGGTTTAATGCCTAACCGGTCACGAGCAAGAAACAGTGTTTTGTTTTTGGAATCCCAGATGGCGAATGCGAATTGACCATTTAACTTTGAAACGATATCTTTTCCCCATTTACTATAACCATGTAAGATAACTTCTGTATCTGTTTTTGAATTAAATTTGTAACCCTCTTTTTCGAGGATTTTTCTGAGTTCTTTGAAGTTGTAGATCTCTCCATTAAATGTAATGTGTACTGTGTTTTCATCACTGCTCATTGGTTGTGTGCCTGCTTCAGAAAGGTCGATAATGGACAATCTTCTGTGGCCAAGACTAATGTTTTCGTCAATAAAATGTCCAGAAGCGTCAGGACCACGGTGTATTAGGGAAGAGGTCATACGCTTCGCTAGTTCAGAATCGTCCCAATTAAAGCCAATAATTCCACACATTTTTATTGCTTAAGTTCTCGCTTTTTCATTCGATAGAGGATATTCTCTTGCAGTTTTCTATTTCTGTCAAGCATATCTGCAATAAGTCCTAAGATGATGAAAAGAACTCCAATGATGATTAAGAAAACGTTTGCATAGACGACAATCAAGAAAGGGTCAACCCGCCCAATGATTGTCCAGCGAATGAATAGAATTAAGCTGCTTAGAAAACCTAAGCTCACCATCATTGCTCCTGGTAGGCCGAAGAATTTGAATGGTTCGTAGTCACGCATGCTTCGAATAATGATGAGTGTGACATTCAACCCGTAGGAAAAAACGTTTTTAACAACTCGCGATTTGCCTTTACGTTCTCCAATGACTTTACATGGAATCTCTACGATCCGAAAGCCTTTCTTTACTAAATCAATAAACACTTCCTGTGTGTAGGTGAATTTGCTAAATAAAACAAGGTTAAGAGCAGCTTCCTGCGAATACGCACGAAAACCACATTGAGTGTCATAATATTTCTTTTTAAGAAACTTGTTGAGAATATTTGCAAATAAACGGTTGCCAAAGATTTTGATTTTAGGCATGTCTGGGATGAGCTTTTTATCTTTGAACCTGGAACAGGTAACCATGTCTGCTTTGTTTTGAATGATTGGTTGGAGAATTCTTGGGATGTCTTTAGCATCAAATTGTCCATCGGCATCAATATTAACTATGATGTCAGCACCCATTTTGAGGGCTTCATTGATGCCGTCTTGAAACGTTATGCCTAAACCGTGATTTGTTTTGTGAGAAAGTATTCTATCTGCTCCCGCTCCTTGAGATACTTTAACGGTGTTGTCACGGGACCCGTCATTGACGACAAGTACTTCTACCTCATCTGCACAATCACGGGGAATGGATTGAATAACGTGGCCTATTGTTTTCTCTTCATTGTACGCAGGTATCATCACAATGACTTTCATGTTAGATTAGTATGGCTGCTGCAACACATACAAGCTGGAAGGCATGTAATGTGTAGACTACTTTCCTCTCTGTTGTTTTAATGTTAAGTTTGTTGAGAATTCTTACTGTGAGGTTTTCTAACCCATAGTTTTTATTATGTCTTGGAACGAGTGTGTTGTCTTCTTTAACAATGGCAAAACTTTCTTTCTGGAATTTCCCTCTGAGTTTGAGGAAGAATTCAATGATGTAAGGAATGAATAGGATCAGAAATGCTTTTTCCATGTTTGCAAGGATTGCAATAATAGCAATGAGAGCACCAACACTGTACGTAAAGGTGTCTCCTGGAAAGATTTTTGCAGGATATTTGTTGAATATGAGGAATCCCAACAGAGCAAAGACCATAATTAATGCGATCACTGAGAGCCAAGCTAGGTTGTGGATGTAACTTAGATAGCTGAGAGTGGCCAGGATAATAATTCCCTGACCAGCTTCTAGACCGTTATATCCTGCAAGCATATTAAACCCATTTGTTCCTACTGCGATGATTGTAGGGATTATAATGAGGGGGTAGAGAAGGCCAAGACTAACCTGTCCTATGAAAGGTATCGTCATAATGTTAGAACCTGCATTAATCGCCATAATAGGAGCTGCAACAAGTAGTGTTAGTAGTGGTTTTTGCCATTGTCGTAATCCAATTTTCCACCCTAGAATATCATCAATAATACCAACCATACCTGCGATGAGAATAGCTGCTAGTAAAGCGAGGATTTCCGTGATGTTGGTGTTGGCTTGCAGGAAGAAAACACGCATAGCAATATAGCCCATCACACCAATGATGAACGTGAGAAGAACGGTGATCCCTCCCATTTCAGCAACTTCTTTCGGCTGTAGCTTGTGGATGTCTTTCCCTACCAAGTTAGCTCGTTTCGCCATCTTGATCCATGATGGGATGAATAACCAAGTGAGGATAAAAACAGCTACAAACAAGGGGATGAACTGGTTTACTATGACTGAATACATTCTTTTTCTCCCTGAAAGTTGTTTTAAATAGTTTTTGGATTTGGGGTCGTTTTTAAGGAAGATTTTAAAAGGGAATTGGGTTCACTACGCTTTATGACTGTTTGTGAAATGTGTGGTCGTTCTGGTGCTTTATCAAACTCATTAGTTGAGGGCGTTGAGTTGAAAGTGTGTGGAAATTGTGCAAAGTATGGTAAAGCTGCTGCTCTGAGAACAGTTCCCCGGAATGGATATAAGCGATCTTTTCAACGGAAAGAGGAACCAGCGTTTCGAATTGTCCGGGGATGTGCAAATGTTTTGCGCTCTGCGCGGGAGAAACAAGGACTAAGCCAGAAAGAGTTTGCGTCTTCTATAGGGGAGCGGGAAAGTGTTGTTGCGAAATGGGAATCTGGTAGCATGAAACCCCGTGTAGGCGTTGCAAGGAGATTAGAAAAGAGGTTTGGGGTTGTGTTAGTTGAGAGTGATGAGAATAAGAACGTTAATGTTTCTGCAGATTCTGCGAAGAAAAAGAGCGATGTGTTTACGTTAGGGGATTTTATTAAAGTGAGAAAGAGGAAGTAGAGTTCTTAGATTAACAGTACAATCCAATATGTGAGGAAGGCAAGTGCTATGCCACCGAGTAAATCAGTCCAATCGTGTTTTTTAAGATAAATTCTGGAGTACGTTGTAACAAGAGCAGTGATTGTGAAGAGGACTGTTAACAGTGTGTTGTTGAAGAATTGGATAAAGAGGATTGCCATGAATACAATACGGGTGGTGTGCCAGCTTGGGAACGAAGAAGCATCGAGTTTTTGGATGTATGTGACATGCTCATGTTTCTGTGGACGGTCTTTGAAATAGAATGTTCTGATGATGATAACAACGAGAAGGCTGAAGAAAAACCCAATTAGTAAATCAATGGCAACTGTGGTTTGATTGAAGAGGTAGAAAAGAGCGGTGATGAGAAAATAAAACGGTGCACCACCAAATGTTGTGATGTCTCGAAACATTTCATACGTTGTGTTTGTTTTTACCATGTTACATATAGATTAGTGTTGCTGTTGTGATAATCCAGAGAAGCGTACCAATAAGTATTGGTTTGTCTTTAATAATTGTTTCGGGTTTGTACACTATTTCAAAACCCTCTTTTAGGAGAGCGTAGGTACGGAATATTGTAAAGAGTGCGAAGGGAAGAGTGTAAAGCAAATTGTTGAATGGGCTGAGGAATGAGTATAATGTGTATGACAGGATGAGCAGAGTAATGGAAACAGTCATTAGTGTGTTTGTTAATTCGCTTGTGTATTCTTTGAGAACTTCTTTTGTATGTGTTGCTTTCTCTTTTAGCTTCGTAACGTCAGTATGTCTCTTGCTTACGGACAGGAATAATGAGAGGAAGAACGGTACGAGAACTAGCCAGGGGGATATGACAACATCAATAGCAAATGCACCGGCAATCGCTCGAATCACAAAGAGCGTGGCAATGGTTATAACATCAGCAAGGAAGATTTTTTTGAGAAAAAATGTGTATAACTGGGTTAGCAAAAAGAGTGTGAATGCTGCGTAGAGGAAGTATGGAGTAATGGTCCAGGCAATAAACAAGCCAATTGCTAGTAAGAATGTTAAGAGGATAATGGCACTTCCTGTTTTGATTGTTCCAGCAGCAAGTGGTCGATATTTCTTAATTGGATGTAAGCGATCTTTTGCAACGTCACGTAGGTCGTTGATAATATATCCGGCGCTTGAGATGAATGATAATGAAATGAACGCAAGAAGAGTTGTGACAAGAAACTCGGTGTTAAGAATATTTGCTGAGAAAAAAATAGCGAGAAAGACAACGAGGTTTTTGTACCATTGTTGTACACGGATGAGTTTAATGTAATTTTGAAATGTCATTGCGTTGGTTTATCTGTTGGTAGGTAAATTGTATAGATACAGGGGGGCTCATCTTTTTTAAATGTATGTTGTGTCTGAAACACTTGTGTGTTCTCTTCAGCAATTGTGTTGAGGAGCGCGGCCTTCCGTGTGTGGCAATCTGCATCTTCAGGGGCACAATGAAAGTCACAGCTGTTCACAACGGCAATGCCATAGTTATTCTTTTCTCGTTCATAGATTGCTTCACCATAATCCATCCCTGATAGAAGGATTGGCTTGTTATCAAAATACGAAATGACGAAAGGATGCGAGGAAAGGATTGGTCCAGTGATGTTATTGTCTGTAATGATTTGTTGGACTTCTTTGTGTAATGTAGGGGGATTGTTGAAGTCAATATTCCCTGGTACGAAGCTTAGGGTAAGAATTATGCACACTGCCACGAGGCCAGACGGGTGGATGAATGGTTTCTTTTGTTTTTTGAAGTAATGATGGAGTTTAATGACACTATATCCAATAAACATTGCGACAAATGGAAGTGCCCCAATCATGTAGCGCAGTTCTTTTCGTGGGACTGTGATAAAGTAGAGAATAATGATAATTGTCATTAGCACAGGTAGGATTTTATGTTGGTCTTTCCATTGTTTTTCTTTGAAGAAATAATAAATGAATGGGATGGAGAGGAGGTGGATTGGGTTTTTGAAAAAGAATTCTTTGAAATAAAAGAATATGCCGCTCCCATACAACCATGTTCCAGTTGTGACGATCCATGATGCAGAGGTGAGTGGTTCAAGTGGATTGCCATATGTATAGTAGTTGAAAATGAAGAACGGTGTTGTGGCAATGATGAAACCAATTGTGAGAAGGATTCCTTGCTTGATTTTTTCCACGAATGGTTTGGCGTAGATGAGGGTGAGAAGTCCTAACCCTGCGAGGTAGATGCCCTGTGGAAATTTTGCGAGAAAGGCTAAACCGCAAAAGAAGCCAGCGAGTGTGAGATTGAGGGGTGTCTTAGTTTCCTGTTTTGTGAAAAAATATACTCCAAGTAAACCGAGGAAAATTGATAACGGGTCTGCTAAGATAAGCCCTGTAAACATGAGGAATAATGGTGCGACCCCGAAAAACAGGGCGCTGATGATTGCAGTTTTTTTATCGAAGATTTTTTCTGTGATTCTGTATAGGAAGTATACTGAGAGTGTGGAGAACACAATGTCAAGAATTCTCCCTCCAATGACGGGGCTGATTTTAAGTTTCCATACTATTCCAATAAGCAATGGATGAAGCAGGGCGCGGAATGGTTCCCAGATTCCTAATTCACCGTTAGAAAACAGGTATTTAGCCATGCCAATATACACGTGGGAGTCCCACCACAAGGATTGGTGGAATAATAGACTCAGAAGACGGATACCAATAGCAACACTTAGTATTGTGGTAATTGGATGTTCTAAAGAATAATTCCAAAATCGTTTTATTGTGTCAGCCATGGGAATGAGTTTATGAAACTGAAACCTCTTGATCACATTGGTTAGAATCCTCTAAAGAGTTACAAATGATTTCGTGCATTTGTTCCTTGCCAACGACACCTTCATACTTCTCTCCGTTGATGATAAGACTAGGCTGTTTTGTTATGTCAAATTGGTTCATGACAACCTCAACCATTGGCTCTTCTTCCCGTAAATCGAGATTGATTGGAAAGACAAGGACTTGTTCCCCGAATTGTTTTTTGAAGAATGTTAGTATTGTTCCCTGGTTTGGGCAGGAAGGACAGTCTGTTGAGTAGAAGTATAGAATTGGAACAATGTCGAGTTCACATTTCTGCTGCGATTCTTGCGCTAGTAACCAGTATCGTAGGTTATCTAAGATATAGCGACGCATGATGTTTGTTTTCTGTGTTGCAGTGATTTCTTTTTCTTCCTCGAATGAGACGACTTCACTTAACGAGTCGGAGAGGTCTTTTACTGCTTCGTTTAATGTTGTTGCAACTGCTGGACAATTGTCCTGGTTGCTAAATGCGTTAAGATAGAGAAATTGTAGTTGTAAGCTAAGGTATTTCACGTCTTGTTCCTGGTTAATTTCATCGATAATGTTGTATCGCTGATCCTCCAGGACAAGACCGAGAGCTAAACCCAGTGCGAAGATGAGGAACGTAATTATTCCCGCAATGATGTATTTGTCTTTACTGACTTTACGCCAGGAAGCTGTTTCGTTCGTGTTTTTTGTTGTTTTTGTCATAATAGTATTACCATTTTATTTTTCTGTTCCGGGAGAATTCTACAAGAGAGAGAAGAAAGATGCTGCCTTTTAAGAGATAGTAAAATGCAAAGTAGGGGATAAGGGGAAGCCATCCAAACCGCATCATTCTTTCGTTTGCATTCTTATGGGCGCGGTAGAAAAAATAAAACCCAATGACAAAGAGGAAGATAACGATAAAGAATGGTTTGAAATCAGTGAGGAGGAGTTCTAAAGGAGTGATTGTAGTATCGAGCGTTTGAATATACGGTGAGAGGTTGAATCGGACGATACTTAAATTTTTGAGGCCGTCTAAAGCAGGAAGGGCCAGGAAATATACTGCTGCTAAAAGTCCAGTGAGAGCAAGAATATACCCCGCAGTATTCTTGATCAATTGGATTAAACCAAAGTCGCCATATTTCTTGTTAGCGATCATTCTTCTATATTGATGTAAGCAGATCATGCCACCTAGATACCAGCGTCGTCGTTGTGAGTAGAATGGTTTGATCTTGTGTGGTGCTGTAGTGTACACGTAACCGTCGAAGCATTGTTTGATTTGGTAGTTGTGTTCCTGCACACGGTACGCAATTTCTTGATCTTCAGTGATGTTTTGTGGATCGAAACCACCGAGTTTTTTGATAATGGACGTTCTGTATAATGAAAAAGGCCCAGGAGCCACGTATAGTGAGTCTAAATGACTTGCTAGCCGTGCGATGAAAATGATGATAAGATATTCTAGCCATTGAACACGTTGGAGGATGTTTTTTGGGTTATCAACTTTCATTGCTGGGGTGATGATGGCAAGATTAGGGTTGTTTTCTTTCTCATACAGTGCCAGCATTTTACGGAGCGTAGAAGGTTCAACGAATGAATCAGCGTCGAGGCATGCAAAATATTCTCCCCGAGAGACTTTAAGCGCTTTGTTCATTGATGCTCCTTTTCCCATATTGGCGTGGGAGATAAGTCGGAAGTGTGGTTTATTATGAATGAATGCTGTGACAACTTCTTTTGTTTGATCGGTTGATCCATCGTTAATGACAATCACGTCGAGTTTCTCTTTTGGATAGTCAATGTTGTTGATTGATTGTAATGTTTTGAGAATTGTTTTTTCTTCATTTAATGCTGGGACAATAATAGAAACGATTGGAGTTTGTGAGAGTATGGTCGTTGATTGCTCCTGTTTAAATTCAGTTCGTTTATCAATGTATACTAACAGGAAAAATACAGAGAAATATAATGATAAAACGTATGCTACCCACAAAATAACGTTAATGATAATTCCCACAGTACACCCTCAAAACACTTTTTGAACATCTCTATTGCTCTTCTGTAAACTCCCAAACCTCTGATTGTTCGTGAGAATGTACTAATTTAAATCTTTCGTTTCTGAGCAGGAAAAGTAAGCCTTGGTCGGAAGACAGTGTTTGCTGGAATGAGTGGGGAATATAGAAGTGGGTGATTCCTTGACTTTCTAAGATTGGGAAGAGTTGCCTGATATATAGAGAATCAGTTATGTTTGAGGTTGTTGTGGCTGAAGTTCTATGTTTTTTGTGAGGAAGGGGGGTGGCGGTTCGTTGGGCAAAGAATTGCACGTAGTGTGCATGTTCGCCTACAGCAAAAATTACTGATTCTGAAGGTGTTTCTTCCTGAATCCATTGTAATGTTTCGATTTCTGACTGCGTTGGGCCATATTCTACGAGCCGATCACTATAACTTAGTGTTGAGAAGATGATGCCGAGTAATAAGAGGAAGAGGGTGAACTTTTTTAGTTGCTGGAGGGACCAATTCCTGTTACTGAGCTGTGTTAAGGCAGTTGTTGCGAAAAGTGTTATAACGACCGTCAGAGGGAAGATTATGGCAGAACTTACAACGTATGCCACTACAAACAGGACAAGGAGAATGTAGAGATAACGGAACTTCTTTTTCCGCCAGGCAGCTGTCGCTCCAATGATTGCTAGGATGAATGTGAAGAAACTGATCCCACTGAGACCTCCTAAATCTGAGATGAAGTCTGAGAGGAGGTGTTGCATATGGAATGGGCCAAGAATAAACTGTTGTTGTAGAAGAAAAATATTAATTATAAGGAGGAGAGCGAGAGTTATGAGTACAGCAATGTGTGGTGTTTTAATTCTTTTTTTGTTCAATGAATGAATTATGATTATAGTCGCAACGGCGAGAGTTGTAAAGATGTCGAAGAACGTTGTTGCGGCAAGAGGAACGAGTGCTAGGAATTGGTATTTTTGTTTTTTCTCAAGAAGTAAGAGACCTAATAGAACGAGAGGTGTCACAAGAGCGTACGTTGTTATATTCGTGAAAGTATACATGAATGCAGGGGAGAGTGCTAGAAGAATGAGGAACCATGTAGTGAATTTTGGATCGAATTTCCAATGTTTCGTTAATGCGAAGAATAATGTTAATGAAAGCAACCCGCTGATGAGGGGAATGATGTATAACATTGCTAATGGTACGGATTGTATGTTGCTTATGTTAAGCAATGAGAGGTAAAAGTAGCTTTCTCCAGCGGCGAGTGGAGCTTTGTTAAAAAATATGTTAAGGAGTAGTGGGAGAAGAAGGATTAACAGGTACAGGAAGTACATCATCTTTTTGTGATGGCGGGGGAATGGAATTTGTAATGTTTCTGTTTTCATTTTGCAGTCTCTAAGCCACATGTTGTGCGGTATATTTTTGTCTGGTTACTGTATACTTGCTGGAAGCACTCTTCTGTTAGGAATGTAAAAGTTTCGTGCCCCGTTTTTTGTTGTGCGTGTGGTGTGAACACAAGATATTGGGAGCTGTATTCTTGTAGAACACCAATGGCACGTGTTTGTAACGAACTTCCAAAGACAGCATTCACGTCGATGAAGCGCTTCTCTACATCCTTAATAAGCCTGAATTGGTCATCAATAATGTTTTGTCTGTTGCTGTAATAGGTAATCAAGTGGCCTTCTTTAGTGAGAGCTAAGATACCAGTGTTTTTGGGAGCATGCTCGTTGAGCCATTGGAATGCTGCTATCTCTTCATCCTGTGGCGTTTCCTGTTGTAATGATGCCAAGATAGCTGGTGCGATTGTTGTTATGAGAAGAACGAAAATTACCAGTGCTGGGATATATTTTTTGAATGTATAAATTTTTGTTTGTTCAATGTATGCGATAATGTCATCGTAAAATGATGCGAAAAATGCAGCGAGAATTATACCGAAGAAGCTGAGGGAAAGTGTAAACTCGATAAGTCGGAACCATGTGAGTATTGTTGTTGAGATAGCGAAACTCAAGAGCAGGAATAGTTTTTTGTTTCGTGTGAAAAATAATGACCTATAGGCTACAACAACTCCTGCAAGAAATGGAATAGCACTAATGAGGATAAGAGTTTCTGCAATCGTTGCTTGTGGGAAATATTGTTGAACGATTTGAGAAGGGATGTTTTGCCAAATAAATGAAATCCCCTGTTCTATGAAGACGTTTTTGAAGAAAAGGAATTGTGCCCAGATGAAGAAGAATACTGAGAAGAGAATCAGCTCAACTTCTGCTTTACTGACACGCTTTCGTTCAATAGCTGCTAAGATAAGGTAGATGCCAAAACCCATGATGAGGAGAAATGTAGCGGAAGAGGTGAGTGAGAGAGCAAGGAATGCTATAACATACGAAAAGAGCGCTTTTTCTTTTGTCAGGTTGAGGAAAAGGTAGATTGTGTAGAAGACTAGTGGTAGGAATAACGTTTGAGGTGTAAAGGAGTTGGTGTTGTACAGAATGGGGAGGAAGCCGGCGATCGATGCTGAGAAGAGAGGACCATGCTTTTTAGTACTAATTTGGGCACTAAGGTAATAGATGATAATTGTGAGTGAGGCTATGAAAATATTTGGCAGGATTTTGGCGACTAATGCTAATGGTAGGAATAAATCGAAGAATGCTGCGACGTAATGGAATAGTGGAAGGAAGAACAGTTCTCTCCCTCCGTAGGAGAGTGAGTCTTGGTATAAAGGTAAGCCATGTTCGGTGATATGTTCCACCTGCCGCATGTGATAATATGAGTCGTAGGTTAGATTTGGAACGGAGAACGCGAGGATAAGTCTTGCAGTTAATGTTACTAGAAAAATAATAATTAACCAGTGTTTGCTTTTCATGTGTTTGGAATGTATGTTTTGTTTTATAAAAGTGTGGGTGTGAGTGGCTAAATCTTTAAATGTTGTAGTGTTGTGGAGGAAATATGAGAATTTCAACAGGAGCACAATTTTTTGATGCCTTCTTAGAGGGGGGGTATGATAATGATATCATCACCACGATTTATGGTCCTTCTGGTAGTGGAAAGACGAATCTATGCTTGTTAGCTGCGGTTAAAATTGCTGAAAGTGGCAAGAAGGTGCTGTTTATTGATACAGAAGGAGGGATTGCTGTAGAACGAATTAAGCAAATTACTTCTCGAAGTGATGAAGTGTTACAGAATATTGTTTTTTTTAACCCTGTGACGTTTGAAGAGCAGAAAGAAATTTTTGAAACGATTCGGGAGATGGTGAACCCAGAGATTGGGTTAATTGTTGTAGATTCTATTTCGATGTTGTATCGGTTAGAGTTGGGTCGCTCTGAAGAGGTGTACGAAGTGAATTCTGCGTTAGGAAAACAAATAGCGTATTTAGTTGAGATTGCACGTCGTAAGAAGATCCCTGTGTTGATTACGAATCAAGTGTATGCTGATTTTGGAAATAGGGATAGAGTGAAAATGGTTGGGGGCGACTTGTTGAAATATGGTTCAAAGTGTTTGATTGAGTTGCGAAGATTTCGAGGAAGTCGAGGGATGGTGTTACAAAAGCATCGTTCGCTTCCTGAGGGTAAAGAAGTGATGTTCAATATTGTGGGAGATGGTGTTGAGGGAGTTTTGTAATTTTTGGAGTGAATTTATTTAAATTAAGTTTGTTTTGAGCACCTCATGAAAATTGATCGAAGGAAGTTCTTTAGACGATCTGGAATTGGCCTTGCTGCAGGAGCGGCTGTTCTTACACTTGATCATCATGCCTGTATGGGAAGGGAAGTTACGGCAAGGGGAGAAGTTCTTTGTGACTTACAAGCACACCCGGCAAATTATTGGGATTTAGAAGACACGGTTGATGTGTTATTGTCTCCTGGTTTAGTGGGTTTAGGGCATAATAACGCTACAACACGTAATTTGACGTATGAAGGCGTTTTAGGAGATCCTGAGTTACGGAAATATGTTGATCAGATTACGCTTGGCCAGCTGGCAATGTTTAGTGATGGGGAACGTTATGGTTTCTTCTGTAGAGCACAGGAAGTTCAAACAAGATATTTTGATATTCTTGCACTCGGCTTTGAAGGAGAGTATTTTGCATATGGACGAGAGGACAGTCATGTTGATGTGACGAAGGCCATTCATGATCGTGGAGGTATTGCGATTGTTGTTCATCCTTTTGTAATTGGAAGAATGCCTATTACTGATGCGCATAGGAGATTGTTGTACGGGTGGATGGAGTCAAGTGAGGCACCAGACGCTGTTGAAGTTCATAATGCACAATTGATATTACACCTACGAGATTCGAATATTGAAGCCCTTACATTAGCAGAGCACTATCAAAAGCCGGGAATTGCAGCTTCTGATGCGCATAGAAGAATTGAGCAAGTAAAGATGTGTGGAATTGGTGTTCCTGAAGGAGTTATTCTCGATCGAGGGATGCCTGGTTTAGTTGACGCGGTTCGGAGTGGAGGATTTGTTCGTTACGGCGATCCACATGAAGGGCCGTTTGTTAGCTTGTACAGTTCGGTGATGGGCCAAGTGTACGAACAAGTGTTTGGTGGTAAGTGACTAAGACAAAAAGCTTAAAAGTTTAGAAAAAGTTCTTATTTCTATGAAAAGGTTGAAAGCTGTTCGGAGAAAAATTATTGTGACATTCATTTTCTCAGTGTTTGCTTCTGTAGGGTTGATTATTCATGGTGTGTTTTTTGATTTAGATTTCAGCCAAATTAAAAGATTGTCTCTTGAAGGGTTCATATTGACGTTCTTAATTGTCTTTCCGGCCCTTCTCTTACTTGAATGGATTTTTGATTTAGGGAATCATGCAGAGTTTCAACAGATTGAGAAAAGAGTTACCAAGTTAGAGAAGAAACGGTTTAAGTAAAGTTTTGTCCACAAATTTTAAAAAATAGGGGCGTTCTGAGTTTTTATGGTGGAATATACAGCACTAATACGGGAACATGATCATGGTCAAACTCTTCACTTAATGGATTCTACTGTGTATGCAGGTATGGTTGCAGAAGATCTGATTGATGAGCACCAATGTGTTGGGGAACTTACTATTGATGTTCCGCCTCAAGGTCTGGCAGGAGTTGTTTAGTGCTCTTGCGTGTGATGATAAAGAAACGTGTACTCTCGTAGAGGCTATTGAGTTTAACCCACAGCCAGGACAAGATTATGTTGTTCGGGAAGAAGCAGGGGCTGCTGTGCATATTTCGAATGAGGTTTCTGAAGTTACTGAAATATATGGGATGGTGGTAACTATTTTGGGGTATCACTTTGGAGATGAAGAGGCAGAGGAATTGCCACAATCTTTATAAAAAACTCTTCAAATAAGCGCAATATAGCCGAAATGTATCCATTGTAGGGTGCATGGAGCTGCATGAGGCAAAAGAAAATGCAGACGAGAAGTTATTTCTTGTTTGTTGGAGATTAGAACATGACAGAACACGAAGAATTACTCTTAGATTCGAATGAGTACCTGAAGTCAGGGATTCACATTGGTACAAAGTTTAAAACAAAATATATGGCTGATTTTATCTATAAAACACGGCCTGACGGATTAAGTGTTTTAAACCTGAAAAAGATTGATGAGCGACTACGATTGGCAGTTAACTTTCTTGCGCAGTACGAACCAGAAGAAATTTTGATTGTATGCAGGCGAGAAAACGGTTGGAAAGCATTGAAGAAGTTACATGAATTAACAGGAATTAAAGTTATCGCAGGACGATACCCTCCAGGAATTTTGACAAATCCAAACTTGGAAACGTTTACGGAACCGAAAGTTATGGTTGTTTCTGATCCATGGCCGGACAAGAATGCAGTTGAGGATGCGAATAAAATTGGAATCCCTTTAGTTGCATTATGTGATACAAACAATCAAAGTAACAGAATTGATTTAGTTGTACCATGTAACAATAAAGGAAAGAAATCGGTCGGTTTGGTATTCTATTTACTTGCTCGTGAATATATGCGTAAGAAAGCTATGTTGCGAAGTGATGAAGAAATGCCAGCAGCGATTGAAGATTTTGTTGAAGCATGAGATACGACACAGCAGTTGTCTTATCACATTTTGTCGATCCTATGGGGCAATTGACGAAGCAGTCTCAAGACAGAGTTGATGCTGGAGTGCGTTTGTTAGATTGTGGTGATTCTTCCACACTAACTTTGTCTGGGGGAAAAGTTCAGTTTGGTGAGGGAATCCATTATGCCCATGCGGAAAGAATGAAAGCGTATGTTCTGGGAAAGGGTGCTGATCCACGTTGTGTGTATACCGAGGAACAATCTCTTGATACAGTTGGCCAGGCCATACTTACGAGGAGAGACGTTGTTGAACCCAATAGCTGGGAGAGATTTGTTGTTGTTTCAAACGATTACCATATTCCACGCGTTCAGAAGATTTTCCGGTTCGTATTTCCTCATGATTTCTTGTTACACTTTGTTGGTGTTTCCACACGCGCAGATGATGGTTACGGTCCACGGACACCCGAACGAGAAGCAGCAAGCACTACAGCATTTGAGCAAACATTTCGGGGAGTACAACCAGGGTGTTTACCGGAGCTCATCGATTGTCTTTTGACCCGACACCCATTATATGCGGATAATCCCCTTTTCGTTGATTAACGAAACTTTTCTTCTCTTTTTCTAATTCATAAGTTTTAAAAACAATTTTCTGACTAAGTAGGTAATGAAAAAAGTTGTAGTGATCGGTGGTGGAACAGGAAACTTTACTGTTCTTTCTGGTTTGAAACATCATCGTGTTGATTTAAGTTCTATTGTTACCATGGCTGATGACGGCGGAAGTACCGGGATTCTTCGGGATGAGTTAGGAGTCCTTCCGCCAGGAGATGTTCGGCAGTGTTTGGTTGCGCTTTCAGATTCTAGCAGGCTAATGAGAAGCCTAATGAATTATCGTTTTGAGAATGGTGGGTTGGGCGGACATAGTTTTGGAAATATTCTGTTATCTGCGTTAGAGAAAGTTACTGGTAGTTTTGAGAAAGCGGTTGAGGAAACGGGAAGAATCCTCTCGATCCAAGGAAAAGTTATTCCAGTAACGACACATCAAGTGCGTTTGAAGATGTTGCTAGAGGATAAGAAGTTGTTAGAATCACAGATTGCTATTTTTAAGTCTGAAAAGATTCACAATGGGTATTCTAGTTTGTATCTTGAACCACACCCAACAGCAAACCCCAAAGCTATTGATGAGATCATGGCAGCCGATTTAGTGGTGTTGGGACCAGGAGATTTGTATTCTTCTCTTATCCCTAACTTGTTAGTGGAAGGAATTAGTAAAGCACTTCGTGAAACCAAAGCGAAGAAAGTGTTTGTGATTAATTTAATGAACAAAAAAGGTCAGACAACGGGGTTTGCGGCAAGTAATTATTTGAAAGAAATTACACGGTTTACGGGGGTTGATGTATTTGATTATGTTGTTGTTAATACCAAGCAGCCAGAACCTGAATTGTTACAGAAATATGCACCCCAACATGAGTTAGTTGAGAATGATCTAGGGGAAGATGAACGTGTTGTTGCGTGTGAATTGTTAGGTAAACCGATTAAACATAACAAGAAGGACGCTCTTGCAGCAAGGAGGAGTCTTATTCGTCATGACCCTAAAAAACTAGCAGAGGAATTGATGAAACTAACGGAGCGCTATTGAGGTTTGTGATGTTAATTATATTTGATTTGGATGATACGCTGATTGACACGTCGGGGAGTTATATCCCCGCCAAATTACAGCAGGCTTTACAGGAGATGATTCAGCATGGTTTAGTTGTTGATTCTGAAGAGGAGGCATATCAATTATTGTTGGGATTGAATGAAACTGCGCCGAATGGTGCAAAAGGGTTGCAGGAATTTTTGCAAGAAGTTGGAGGGCATGAAAAGTTTCTTGAAATAGGCACTGCAGCGTATTATGGGCCAAGGGTGCCGAATGTACCTTTGCAGCGGCTTCCCAGGGCAGTTGCTGTCCTAGAAAAGCTGCGGCAACAACATACGTTGGCCCTTGTTAGTTATGGTGTAAAGGAAGCACAACTCCAAAAGATGAAGCTGGCAGGTATTTCGGGGGATTTATTCTCAACTGTTCTTTTCACAGACCAGTATGATAAGAAAGAGTGCTATCAGAAATTATGTGCTCAGTTTGGTTACCAACCAGAGAACGTGCTTGTTTGTGGCGATAAGTTTAAAACAGATCTTGCTCCCGCTATAACATTAGGAATGAAAGTAGTTCATATGTTGTGGGGGAGGGGAATTAAGGATAAGCCTCCGACAGTGCAGTCCATCCGAGATTTGTCACTATTGCCGCAACTCATTGAGGAATTGCAATGCAAGCAGTAATCTTAGCAGCAGGGAAGGGAACGAGAATGTTTCCGATGGCAACAGAGAAGCCAAAACCATTGATTACGGTAGCGAATAAGCCAGTGTTGATGCATAATCTCGACCAGATGGTCGGTTTGGCTGAGGAAGCAGTGATTGTTGTTGGATACAAAAAAGATATGATTATTGAAACTCTTGGGAATGTATATCGGGGGATTCGGTTGAAGTATGTTGTACAGGAAGAACAGAGAGGAACGGGCCATGCATTGATGTTAGCGGAAGAACATATTTCTGGGAAATTTCTGGTGTTGAATGGCGATGATTTATTTTCAAGGAGAGATATGGAAATGCTTTCACATCACGCCCACGGAATTTTAGTGCAGTATAAGGAAGATACTTCTGCATTTGGTGTTGTTGTTGTGGAAGAGGGTATTGTGAAGAATATTGTTGAGAAACCTAAAGAATTTGTGTCACATTTTGTTAACACCGGAATGTATTGTTTTACCCCCGAGGTGTTTCCTATTTTGAAATCTCTTACGCCTTCTGTTAGGGGAGAATATGAGCTAACAGATGCTGTTAAAGTATTGGTAGAACAGGGAAAAATGTGTGCTGAGGAAGTGCAAGGACACTGGATTCCTGTTGGGTATCCGTGGCATATTTTAGAGGCAACGGAGGAGTTGTTGAAAGGAGCAAGCGGTATCTCGATTAAAGGAACGATCGGCCAGAATGTTGCAATTCATGGTTCGCTTGACGTAGGAGAGGGAACAGAGATTAAAGATAACGTGTTTATCCAGGGGAACGTGGTTATCGGGAAGAATTGTGTTATTGAAGATGGAGTAAAACTTATTGGCAGCATTGCTCTTGGGGATAATACTGTCGTACAAGCAGGCGCAGAGTTGCGGAATGTTATTGCGGGTTCCGGAACACAAATTCAAGCGGGATGTGTTGTGTGTGATTCTGTGTTGGGAGAGGGAGCGGTGTTGAAGAGTGGCGTAAAAGTTGACAGTTCTTCTGACGGAAGCACAGTAAAAGTGCATGCAAATGGTAAAGTGTATGATTCTGGAAGAGAGCAATTAGGTGCGTTTGTAGGGGATAAGTGTACGGTTCATAGAGAGTTGCAATCAGGTGAATGTTTTAGTAAGGAAGAGGAGTAGCTCAATGGATATTTATGAGCCGGCTGAAGATTCATGTTTGCTGCAGAAATTTGTGAA
The DNA here is from genome assembly GCA_964344235.1 of uncultured Methanosarcinales archaeon. Classification (GTDB taxonomy): domain Archaea; phylum Nanobdellota; class Nanobdellia; order Woesearchaeales; family GW2011-AR9; genus CAYFMJ01. The sequence goes on from CAYFMJ010000001.1 coordinate 364,358, forward strand.
AGAACGAGCAGTCGGTAGAGTGTTGGATATGGGAACGGGCTCTGGGATTCAGGCGTTAACCGCAGCAGAAAGCCCTCGAGCACGGGAAGTTGTTGCGGTTGATATTAATGAGAACGCTGTTGATACGTTGCAGAAAAGAGTAACTGAGAAGCGATTGCGAAAAGTAGTTGTGCAGCAAAGTGATTTGTTTTCGAATGTTTCTGGAAAGTTTAATTTGATTATTTTTAATCCTCCTTATTTGCCGCAAGATGAAGGGATTGAGGATGCAGCATTGTATGGGGGAAAAAATGGTTGGGAATTATCACAGAAGTTTTTCGATGCTGTGTCGAAGCATTTAATTGGGGATGGCGGGATTCTGTTTTTATTCTCTACACTTACGGATAAGCGGAAAATTGATGAGATGTTGCAACACAGGTTGTTTGAGTTTCGTTTATTGGGTTCAGAGAAGTTAGCGTTTGAAGAATTGTATGTGTATGAAATTACAAAATCTTTGCTGTTGCGGGAGTTGGAGGGGAAATTAGTTGAGGGTGTTTGTTATTTTGCAGAGGGAAAGCGAGGAATTATTTACACGGGACTGTATGATAAAAATAAGTTGGTGAAGTCACACTTCTCTCGTTCTAAACAGAAGGTTAAAGTCGCTGTTAAAACTGTTAAACCAGAGAGTAAGGCTGTTGGAAGAATTGAGAATGAAGTGAAATGGTTGAAGTTGCTGAATAAAAAAAACATTGGTCCCCGTTTATTGTTTTCTGGAGAAGATTATTTTGTGTATGAGTTTGTAGATGGCGTAGAGATTTTAGATTGGTTGCGTCAGGGGAGTGTTGTGAAGTTGGAGGTTCTGAGGCTGTTGCGAGATGTGCTTGAACAGTGTTTTACAATGGACTCTTTGGGAGTAAATAAGGAAGAGATGCATCATCCGCAGAAACATGTTTTGGTTACTACTGATGGCCCAGTGTTGATTGATTTTGAACGGTGTAACCAAACAGAAAAACCGCAGAATGTTACGCAGTTTGTTGAGTTTATCTGCAGAATGAAAGACGAGTTGGTGAAGAAAGACATTATTGTTGGGGTGGAAGCCCTGCGCAATCTAGCTAGGGAGTATAAGGAAGTGTATACGCGGCAAGTATTTGAAGAGATAAAGAACGTTTTCAGTTAAAGATGGTTTCATTATCATTGTGCATGATTGTAAAGAATGAGGAGAAATTCCTAGAAGCGTGTTTGAATTCCGTTACAGAGTTAGTGGATGAAATTATTATTGTTGATACGGGAAGTACTGATGCAACGAAAGAGATCGCGCAACGGTTTACTGATAACGTGTTTGATTTTGTATGGTGTGATGATTTTTCTGCTGCACGAAATGAAAGCTTGAAGCATGCAACGGGAGAATGGGTGTTGGTGTTGGATGCGGATGAAACGATTGCGGCAGAAGATGTAGCGAAGATGAGACGTTTGATTGAGGATGCAACGGAAAATGTTGGTGGATTTGTGTTGACGCAACGGAATTATGTTCAGAATGTTGATGATTTGAAGTTGGGTTCTTTTGGTGATGTACGTGTTAAGGGAACGGGCCAGGATGGTTTTGTTGCTGCGACGGAGGATGTGTATGGAGAGAGTAACAATGTTGCTGGGTGGTTGCCCACGCCAATTGTGCGGTTATTTCGGCGAGAAAGTGCGCTGTTTACTGGGGTGGTACATGAAGATGTTTCTGAATCATTGGGAAGGGAGGTTGTTACTGCAGATGTCCCTATTCACCATTATGGAAAATTGAATGTGGAAACATGGAAGCGAAAAGGGGATTTATATGGTGTATTGGCAGAGAAGAAAGTTGAGGAGAAAAAGGATTATCATGCCTACTTTGAGTTGGCTCGGCAATACGTTGCAGAAAAGAAATTTGTGGAAGCCCAGGAAATGCTGGAGAAATCAATTGCTTTGAACCGCCAATTTTGGGTATCGTGGTCGATGTTGGGGGGTGTTTATTTGTTGCAAGAGAAAATGGATGAAGCGATTGTAGCATTTGAGAATGCGAGAAGACTCAATCCTAACGTTGTTGATGTCTATAATAATCTTGGTGTGGCGTATTCTAAACAAGGAAATTTTGGTAAAGCAATTGAGATATTTACATTGGGACTGAATTTAGATGCAAAACGAGCAGATATTTTCAAAAATATGGCGCTTTGTTACCAGCAGATGGGGGATGTGCAACGAGCACAGTTAGCATTCAGAAAAGCAGTTGAGTTGAATCCTGCGTATGGTAAATAGCCAATTATTTTGTAAAAAATTCTATCTCGTCATTATGGTGGATGCCTTGTTTTAGTTCTACTGGTCGCCAATCGTCTATAATTAATGTTGCTTGTAGCCACTCTGCTAATGCTTGGGGATTGCCGATTGTAGCAGACAGTCCAACGAGTTGTGGTTTTATCATCGTTTTGAGAAGTGTGAGGATGATCTCTAACGTTGGACCCCTACTCGGATCGTTTAGTAAATGGATTTCATCAATAACGACGACTTTAACATCATGTAGCCAGGGAACGTGGTGCCGAAGGAGTGAATCGAATTTTTCAGTGGTAAGAATAAGTAAATCGTAGTTCTGCAAGTATTGGGAGTCAGAATCAACATCACCTGTGGCCATCGTTACTTTGAATGGTGTATTTTCAAAGAGTTGTTTGTATTCTTTGTATTTCTCATTCGCCAATGCTTTGAGCGGGACTAAGTAGATTGTTTTGCCTTTCATGAGTTTTTTTATGATTGCCATTGTTGCAACGAGTGTTTTTCCTGAAGCTGTAGGCGCACAAATCAAGAGAGATTGGTTCTCAAGTAAGCCTGCTTGCACGGCTTTTTCTTGTATTGGTGTAAGATTTGGGAATTTGTTGTAGTAGTTTGAGAAAAATGTTGGTAGTGCTAATGCGTTGAAGTTCATGGTGTTACAGTTTTGGAAGCAATGCTTTATATATTGTAGTGCTTTTTTTTCACGCAATATAGAACAAACATAGAACTTTGTTCTATATCCCTTATTCATCATTTGAAAATGATGACTCCATGAAACTGCTAAATTTTATGGTTTAGTGGTCTGAAACTGGTTTCTGGCGTTTTGTACCTCTATTTTTTGCGAAAGACTTATAAACCGATTTTTGGTACTTTGATGAAGATTAACTAGACTGCCGTCGATAATTTGGCGGGTGGTGCGAGTTCATCTGTGAAATCGAAAAAGCTGGCTTCGTGGCCAACTCTTCGAAATTTTTGCGGATGAATGAGCGAGAGTCTAAAAAAACAAACATGTTCAAACACGGAGGTGTGTTTTGTAAAATGAAAGTAAAAAGAATGGTAAAGCGTTTATCTGCGATTGGTGCAGGGGCGCTAATGCTGGGGGCCACCGCAATGGGTGCGTTAGCAGCAGATTTGAGTGACTACCCAAATGATTTCGTGACAGACGGAACATTTAACGGTTGGTTTGTTGTTGGTGAGAACGCAGCAGCAATTGATAACTTAGCAATGACAGACATTGCTACTGGTATGAAAACCGGAGAAAGCTCTGGAACAACGACGAGTGTTTCGGGTGATGCTTGGATGGTAGGAACCAGCTCTAAGAAGCTTGAGATGTCCAACACTAACGGTACAGCTGTTGGTGAGCAGTTATATGACATTGAGCAGTTTATTAGTGAAGATGAGTTGGGCGGTTTAGCAGAGGGTGAATACTCTACAACTGGGTCCAGTTCAGCATATCAGCAATATCTTTACTTTGATGTTCGTGGTGGATCAGCTGCAACGGATGCAGAGAACGAGATTGTTGTCTTTGTTGAGAACGACGATGATGTTACTGCTGACCACTTCTACGTTAAAAGTGGAAGAAACATTGGTGAGTATATCTTAGAATTCTCATCTAGTCCAGAATCCACAATTCAGGACACAGCAGGGGCTGCAAGTGCGTCAGGTGTTGTTCTTGATGATTTCGAGGATACATCCCTTAGCATGTTTGGTATGAACTATGATATTGTTCTTGCACGACGACCACAGTCTACACCAGAAGATAGTATTAAGCTAACTCTTATGGGTGGTTCTTCAAGTGGTAGTTTGTTGGAAGGAGAAACAACAACTCTTAGCGTAAACGACAAGTCATACGATGTAACATTAACATTCGTCGATGAAACATATGCTAAGTTCACCGTAAATGGTGAAGGTACCGATAAGTTGCAGGTAGGGGACACGTTTAAGTTGTCTGATGACACAGAGATTGGTGTTTCAGAAGTTCTTTACCAGAGTTACGCAGGTGGTATCCACAGTTCCGATTTCTTCATTGGGGCAAGTAAGTTAGAGTTAAGAGATAACGACATCACAAACTCAGCTTCAAGCAGTGAGTTGAAAGTTGGAACAGAAACCATTAGTGGTGCAGATGTAATCATTGAAGGTACAGACGATAACACAACCTTTACTATGACAAAGATTCGTGTTAACATGACTGCTCAGGATGATTACTTCGTTGGTGCTGGTTCAAAGCTAAGTGAAGCGATCGCAGCTCAGGGAGACGATGAAGAGTTACTTTTCACAGGTAACTGGGATATCGAATACCTTGGTCTTGATCAGAGCGTAGAAGCGCACGAAATTAAGTTGCATTCAACCACCGATAGGAAGTACAAATTACGGTACTACGATGGTGACGGTAACATGGTTGACATGCCGTTCTTGTATGCGAACTCTTCAACAACAGTTCAGCTATCAGAGGACTCGGATAGTAAGGCAGTTATTTTGGATGAAAGTCTTAACATCTCCAAAAACGACTACTTTGTCTTAACCGGTGGAACTGCAGCAGATGGAACTGCTAAATCCTATACATTACAGTATAAGGGTTCCGATAAATCTGGTGCAACAAGCCCAAAGATCAAGTTTAAGAACATTGGTAGCGGTGAGACATTAGAGTACGCTTTAGACACAGGTTCAACAAACGCTGTTGCAACCATTAAGCTAGGCGGTTACTCATTCGTTGTGAAGAACATCACAGACTCCGCAAAGACTTCAGCTGACGTGAGAATTAACGTTGACTTGAACGGTGACGCGACTCTTGGTGATGACTCAGTTGCAGCTAGTGAGATTGATATTGTAGATTACTACGGTTTGTCAATTGACTTTGGAAATCTATTGTATCGTGCGAACTTGACCAGTGATTTGTCAACTGGGTGTACCGGCGGTTCTATCAGTTCTGTTGTTCAGCCATTACAGTGTGAGATCGCAGGGGTTGAAATGAACTGGACAACGCCGAACTCTAACGACTACGACAACCAGCATCCTGAGCCAATTTTCATCTTGGCGAACGCTACAGCAACTAACGAGCTGAATGTTCAGACGTTGAGTACTGGACGAGTTGATGGAAGTGACACAGATTCTTCCGTTACACCGGAAGGCGAGGAGAACATTGGATACGGTTACACCACCATGGGTGCAAAGTGGACGTATGAGTCACCAAGTAGCTCACCTAACCAGTTTACTTTAGAGTATCCTGAAGAACAGAGGCTACCTCAAGTATACGTTACAACTGGTTCAGTTCAGAAAGCGTCAGTTGCTACCGGGGATTTAGTTCCAGTAACTGTTGTTGATGCTACAAAGCTTGATAGTGAAGTTGCTTCAGTAACGTCACAGAACTTAATTGCTGTTGGTGGTCCGTGTGTAAACACTGTTGCAGCTGAGCTAATGGGGAACCCTGCTGACTGTACAGAAGGATTTACCCCAGGAAGCGCAATGGTTAAGTTGTGGGAACACGCAAACGGTAACGTGGCAATGTTAGTTGCAGGATTCTCAGGAGAGGATACAAGACTAGCAGGTAAAGTTCTAGCGAACATGCCATCAAAAGTTACAGGTGTTGGAGGTACTGAAGTAGTTATCGAAGGTACAACCACAAGTGATGCAACCGTTGCAGCACCTTCTGCGGCAGCAGCTCCGGCTCCTGCAGCTGAAGAAGAAGCTGACGCAGAACAATAAGCCTCACGGCTTTGTTTTTTCTTTTTTTTTCTTTTTCTTGTTTGACTAATTTTATATAGTTGTTTTCGCTTGGGTTTGTGATTCGTTATGCATACATACAAACGCTATATCCCTTTGGTTGTTATTGGGATTTTTGGACTATTATCGTTCTTGATTATTAGGCCGTTCTTCCTTGCCATTAGTTTAGGGGCCCTGTTGGCATATTTATTCCATCCCTGGTATCGAGTTCTGTCAAATAAATTTCATCGAAAGACGCTCCCTGCATTGATTGTCTGCTTATTTGTGTTGGCTATTTTTGGTGTGTTGAGTTTCTTTTTTGTCAATACGTTGATTCGAGAATCATATGTGTTGTTTGCGTTAGGAAAGCAGAAGTTGGCAGTAGGTTTATTCACAGGATGTGAGAACAGTTTCTGTAGACTTATTGAAGGGTTTGGGGAAGATCCAGCAATTGCGTTCCAGGCTCAAGAAGTCTTGAAGGCAGTTACGAATTGGATTATTAGCAAAGGGTCTTCTCTTTTACTGGGTTTACCTAATATGATCTTGGGTTTGTTTGTAACGTTCTTTACGATGTTTTATTTTCTGCGTGATGGAAAGAAGCTGTTGGGAAGGTTTTACGAGTTCCTGCATGCAAAACAGAAGCGGTTTGCGTTTATTGAAAGACGGTTAAAAGAGGTTGTTCGCGGCGTTATTTTTGGTTATTTGGTTGTTGCTCTTATCCAAGGCGCATTCGGTGCGTTGGGTTTTTTTATGTTTGGTGTTTCCTCACCCGTGTTTTGGGGTGTAGTAATGGCATTATTGGCATTGGTGCCGTTTTTAGGAACAGGGTTTATTTGGGTGCCGGCTTCTGTGATTCTCTTTCTTGATGGTGTATTCCAAGACTCACCCTCGCTTATTGCAAAAGGAATAGGTTTGTTTGTGTATTCGTTTATTTTCGTCAGTAGTATTGATAATTTCTTACGTCCTAAACTGATTAGCCAGAAAGCAGGGATTCACCCTGCGATTATTTTAGTTGGGATTTTAGGAGGAATTGTATTAATGGGGCCGTTAGGAGTGGTATTAGGGCCATTGATTTTGTCTTTAACGTGGATTTTGGTTAACGCATATGTATTGCAGAAGGATGCGTTTGACAGTTTAGAATGAGCGTTGTTTTGCGTAATTGATAAGTTGGTTTAGGTACGTTGCGATGTCAATTTCTTGAGGGATGTGGCGGAGATGAAAGTGGTTACCTAAGTTGATTGAATAGGTTTTGAAGATTTTGTCCAAGAAGTGTTTTTCAGGTTTTGAGTTCATGACGTTGAGGTATGTGATAGATTTTTTCCCAAATTGAATGTGGCTCTGATAAAAGATAAATGGTTTATGGGCACGTTTAAACGTGAGGATAACACCAATAATGATGACGACGAGAAGAAGGCCCAGGCTGCTTATTTTAACGATGGTTTCCTCAGATGCAGTAAGGCTCAGAAGTGCGAGGTTTAGTAGAATACCAACGTAGAAAATAATGCCAAGGATGAGGAACGAGAGGATTTTTGGGATGACTGCTCGTGATTGTTTTTGTTGTAAAATGTATAATGGTTTCTGTTGTGGTGTTGTGGGGGGTTGCATGTGTGTAAGGAAGAAAAAGAGGTTTATATGTTTTTGGGAGAAGTGAGAAATGGGCCCGCCCGGACTTGCAAAGAATTCTTGCACCGGGGATCCCCGCCAAGTCAAGGCGGTATCATAGCTACTAGACCACGAGCCCAGGATTTTGTGGGGATTAGGGTAATTTATTAATATTATGTTGATTTTTAGAGAATAATGAAGAGAATGGACGCAGAAACGGAATTCTTGAGTGGGCTGATTGAGTTACAGTATGGAGTTGATGTTGAAGATAAGTTGCGTGATGTGGCCGATAATGTCGGATGGGTAAGGGGTTGGCCAAAGAATAAGAAAGCGTTTTGGAATGCCGAAGCGTTCATGTGGGGTAGAAAAATTAGTAAGGAGAAACGAGCACTGATCGCAAATGAGTTGCGTTTTTTGGAAGGAGAAAAGAATTTAGACGTAGGGTGTGGGGCGTTTAGTTATGTAAAAGAAAGTGTGGGATTTGATATATCATCTAAAATGCTTGATTTTAATGACACTATCGGTGAGAAAGTTGTCGGTGATTTAGAGAAAGAGTTGCCGTTTGCCTCAGAGAGTTTTGATTCTGTCACTGCAGTGTTAGTGGTTAATTATGTAAAGAATGTTACTGGTTTGTTTTGTGAGTTACTGAGGGTTTTGAGGGATAGAGGGGTGTTTGTGATGGTTTTATCCAGCAAAAAAATTAATGAATGGCAGAGGCAGAAAGAAGTGACTAGTTTGCATTTTGGAGAGTGGAAAGATGTTTTGGAAAGGAGTGGTTTTACTGTTGAGGCGTATGAAGAAGAGAATGTATGGTTTTTTAGGTGTAGAAAAGAAAAAAGTTATTAAATACTATTGTGCTTTACCTTATGAAAAGGTGTGATGATGGGACGTTCTGAACTATTGAAAGAATTTGGGTTTAAGGAAGAGGTTACGGAGACGTTAGAACGCCAGTATGGAAAAACAGGCTTCCCCAAACCGCATAAGACGTATCGTATGTATTGGGAACTGTATGACCTAAGCATGGAAGAACCATATTTTTGGATTCTTGATACATTAAAACAGAATTTTCCAATTATTGACAAGTTGGAAGATTCGTTTGCAGCTGCTGAGAATTCTGCTTTCTTTGGAGTGACACAACAACGGTTAGGGGCTCAGCAGGATAAAGTTTCACAGTTCCTTGCAACTACAGGAAAGATGATTAAGGAGCTGTTCCAGATGGTACGGGAGTTGCGGATTATCGATGAACGGTTAGGATATTACAAACAAGTTGCTGTACAGCTGGAGAGAGATCTTAAGGCACGTGAAAAGGGAGCAGAGATTACATTAAAAGGGTTCTTTGTTGATTTAGTTCAGGGAGGGGGGAAAAGTGCTGCTTCTGTCTATGGGATGGCGAGGGAGTTAGAATTTATTACACTCCCCGATTTGTTTTTCGATGCGCCGCCATTCAGAACGAGCTCAGAGGTTGAGAAACATATTAACAGTTTAGAGAAAGATTTTAACAAGAATGTTTTACGAGTGTTACATCGGCATTTGACGCAATATATGCAGTGGAGGAAACGCACACACTCTGAGCATGTTAATAGGAAACAATTTATGTTGAAGTATCTGGATCAACATTTTCAGATTATTAATATGTATATTACGTGGATTAAACCGTATTTACGGAATGTAAGAAATTTGTCATTGAACCAGAAAGCAATGTCCTCTGCTGATTTGATTTCTGGTTTTGAAGGGAGTATGCTCGACGTAGAATTTTTGGCCCGACGGAGGATTCCCATAGGAGATTCTGGGGCGAATGGTTGTGTTTTAGCGACGTTTCAATATAGAACACGACCGGAGATGAAAGTTGTTTCTGAAGGATATCAGCGAGGTCCAGTGCATATTGGCGGCATGACGATGGAATTGCGTGTGTATACGTGGACCGATGAGGAAGTTGAAAATTATAAGAAGCTAAAGCAGAAAGAAACGTTGGAGCTATTTGGTGATGTTTCAGAGTCAGTACGGGGTGCTATGGAATCGTTAGGAGATGTGCTAGAGAAATATTTAGAGGAAGCGCGTGGTTTGAAGAAGGAAAAGAAAGAGGAAAAAAAAGAGACGAAACAAAAAAAAGGATTAAAAGGTTTATTTGGGGAGTTTTATCGGTCGAGACCTAAACGTGATAAAGATAAAGCTCAAAACAGTAAAGAAGCAAAGGTACTTAGCGATAAACTGAAATCTACAAATGAAGGTTTAATTAAGGGTGTAAAGTTTACTGCGTGGAATACGTATAAGAATTTTAAAAAAGCACACCGGATGATTCAGTGGTAGTGTTTTGTATATAATACAGTATATTCCCACTATTTTTATAGTTCTCGTTTCTGAAGTTGTTATGGTTGATGAATTAAAAGGCTTACCTCCGGAAGAGCGAATTAAGAAGTTACGGGAGTTAGAAGCGAAGAAGAAGAAAGAAATAGAGGAAGCTGCCCGTTTAATTCGAGAGAGTGAAGATGAATTAACTGATAGAAGAGCCTGGGAGGAGAAGGTTCCTATACCCGAAGTGGCACAGGAAGAACTTACTGGGTTAAGTGTGGGAGCGAAGGATATTCTTAAAGTTCAAGGTAGAGTACAAGAGAAACAGGAAGTTGTTGAAGATCCTGAAGAGACAAAAGAGGCTGTTGAAAAAGAAGAGAGAAGTTTAGAGGATACGGTTGAAGCAGAGGTTGTTAGTAAAAGTAATGAGTTACAGAATGTTCAGTATGGTTTCCCCCAGGATTTAGCACATCCTCAAGCGAATGCAGAATATGCAATGCGTCTAAGCTATATGCCTGCAGAAGAATTACGAGATAGAGTTGAAGCGGTACGGGCTTCTGTGCAGGATAGGGGGTATATGACGCATGAGGAACAGAATTTTGTGATGGCAGCGTATGCGGCGTCTGAAAATAAAGAAAGAGCCGTACAGGAAGGGAAATATTCGATGATAGAGGAGGCTGCACAGGCAACGTCTTTGATTGCACAGACAACCGGACGATTATTAGATCAAGCGTATCATGCACGACAAGAGGAACATAGGACGCAGTATCAGAGATGAATTAGCTGCGTCCTAAATACCCTACTTCAGAGACGAGAACCCAATACTTATGTGTAGGAACCTCGTATCTTACGTCTGGCCATGCCATCAATAACTCCGTTATTTCTGTCATTGATGGCACAGACGGTTATTTAAGACACAACTCAAATGACGATAAATTTTATATACGATAAACTGTTCTTTCTCCTATGGCTGATTTTGGTGATGGATATTATATGCCGATGGACCGTGGACATGCACATGATCATGGACATCATGGTTTTCCAGGGGTTTCAGGGAAAGCAACAAGTGATGTAGGGATTTCTATCGGTGATTTAGGAACAAGTATGGGTTTAGGTCCGGTGCCGAATGTGCAAACTGTTAAATCGCGTCTTCATCCCGGAGCGAAGAAGTTAGAGTTCGTATTTTTTGGTCGAGGAAAAGGTTCTGCTCAGGGACATACGCCAGGACAGTATGGGTTTAAGCAACGACAAGCATTAGTAGAGATTGGAAGATCAAATAAAGTTGATTTTACAACGCACTCTGCTGTTGGCATTATGGGTTTAGCAGGGATGGATCAGCAAGGGAATTTCTCAAAAGCAAGTAAGCAGGATTCTCTATTGGAGTTAAAGCGAGCAGTTGAATTCGCTGCAGATGTGGGACAGGGAGGGCCCGTTGTTGTTCATACTGGGGAGTTTGACAGGCCAATTGTTGACGCTGAGTGGAACCAACAGGAAGGCGATCCGTACAAAGGGAAGTTTACTCGGTATGCTGATGAGGAAGGAAGAACGGAGTATAGGGTTGTTGATAGAAGAACTGGAAGACTGGTACAGTCAGCTCAGAAGAATAGAAAAGTTTCCCGGCCAGTATGGAATGTTGCTACAGAGGGAGAAGAGTATGTCGACTTTGATGGGGTGACAAAAAAGGGTGAGAAAGGAAAAAAAGTGTATTTAGATTATGAGGGAAACCGCGTACAGCCAGAGTTACGAGTTCCGAAGTTTAACAAAGATGATCAAAAATTCGAAGTGGTGCAGCTAGGGTGGGAAGATCTTGTTGAGGAAGCAAAAGAAATGACTACCCGTGCTAAAGAGGTGTGGAAAGATTGGAAAGCTGGTAGAATTAGTAATAAAGAGTTTGAAAAATCGTATTGGGCTCGATTTAGGGATGCGAAGAGTGTTAAAGATGTTAACGTCCGGGCTGAGGAAGCGTATATTATCTCAACATTAGAAACCAATGCTGCTAGGGACAGGGGTTGGGCGTTGTATTATGGGGGGAATTTTGATGATTATATCAAAAAAATGAAGAAGTTTAAGAAAGCGCTGGCGTTTTATGAGCAATTGGAAGAAGCAACTGATGAAGAAGAGAAGTGGCAATTGAAGCGCGAAATTGGCGAGTTGCGTTTACCGAGTGGGTTGGTGCCGCCTGATTCTAAATTTCCCTCTGAAATTTTGAGAGAGCAGATTAAAGAAGTTGATCGGCAAATGAAATATTCGCGTGAATCTTCAGCAGCACAATGGGCGCAATCAGAAGAAGCGGTGGAACAGATCAGGAATATTGAGAGTGCGGAGACGTATGCAATTAAAGAAGCGTATGATGCGTATGCACAATCAGCAATTAGTGCAATGAGACAGAGTGATGCGTTAGAGAAGAAAGGTAAGTTGAAGAAGCCGATTGCAGTTGCTCTTGAAAATTTATTCCCAGAAGCATATGGTTCACACCCTGATGAGTTAAAAAGTTTAGTGCTTGGGAGTCGGGAGAGGATGGTTGAGTTGCTGAAACAGCAAGGAATGGCTGAAGAAGCGGCTAAGAAGAAAGCCACAGCGCACATTACTGCAACATTTGATACCGGGCATCTTAACATGTGGCGGAAGTATTGGCGAGGGGATCCAAATAAAAGTATCAAAGAAAATGATAAAGCATTTGATAAATGGATGTTAGATAAAGTTGGAGAGCTAGCAAAGGATAAGATTATTGGCCACGTACATATTGATGATAATTATGGGTATCATGATGATCATCTCGCTCCGGGTGAAGGGAATACGCCGATTAAAGAGATGGTGAAAGTGTTAAAAAAGAACGGGTACAAAGGAGAATTAATTGTGGAGCCCGGTGCAGATTATTATACAGATACGGGAAATGGCTTTGCGTCACTTGCGAAGACATGGAAACATTTTGATCTACCAGTCTATGGACGAGGAGGGTTGTCTGGACAAGGAGCAACGTGGGGGAATGTGCAGTATGGTTTCTTTGGACATAATCAACCTGCATATTTCGTGTTTGGAGCATATAGCCCGTCGGAAGAATGGACGTTGTGGTCAGGAGTGCCGTTGGAGTAATTGTTGCTGTATTTTTTCGACGACAAAATTGAGCGGAAGGTGTTATGCCCTGGGGACTTTACGTCCCCACGAGGAGCGTAGCGACGAAGAGTTTTTGAACTACCGTGCATTGACACTGGCGCCGATTAACACTTACAGTTTTTAGTTTTAGTATTTCAAAGAAGGGGGAGTTCCGTTAGTTTTAGTTACACATTAAAGGGGGGACAATTTAGTTACTTGAAAGGTTTACTTTGTTTCCAGAACCATTCAAAATAATTTCTAAAAGAATCAGCAACTTGTTGACTTGTTATTTCAAAGGCAAAGGGCATTTCACCCTGAGGGATTGCAATGAGAACCACATCTTTGTAGATCATTACCCAAGAGGGAGATTCAATATTGAGGGGCATTCTTCTGGCTTCGCAATATTTGTAACTATTTCTGTTCTTTAAGTTTTCATTAGTTACATCAGGATGATAAAGCATTCTGCATTTGATTTTTTCTTTTGCCAAAATCTGATGGTGCTTTTTCCAATACGCATGATGAAAGCCCGGTTGTTGCGGAGGCAACCCGTACAAAACAACCTCATCTCCCTGTTTCAATTTTTGATAGCGGTTTTCGTAAGCAGTCATTAATCCTCTAAATCCCTCATACATATTAGCCTCACTTTTTTTGGCTAACTTTTGTTTAAGGATTAACTGGGGAATCATCTCTTGGATTTTCGCTTTATTTTGTTGAATCTCTTTTTCTCTAGTTTCAACATAATCCAAGAGTGTATTTGGCGGTGCTGCTTGGTAATACTTAGTTTTTTCTTTGGTCACATAGGAAACAAGCCCTTTCTTGATTAGTTTTTCAAGAATCCTATAGATGATTGATCTATTTACTCCAGATTTTTCAAGAATAGGGCCGATTGTTGACGAACCAAGCTCTAGCAAAGCCAAGTAAGTTCTTGTTTCACCATCAGTTAATCCTGCTTCTTGAAGGGCTGAAATGTCCATGCTTTGTTTATGATTGGTTGTTTTATTTAAATCTTTCTAATTAGCATACTAGTGGTGGTATGATAAAATTATTAAAGAAAGTAGTTGCTACTGTTAAATAAATAACTTAGGAATTAAAAATGACAGAAGAAAATAATGGGCTTGACGAGAGATTACTAACACAAGTACAGGCAATTAGCAGATTAGTAATTCCAGGTGTACAAACTGAATTTTGCAGGGGGGTTCCAAAGGAAGGCAGTACTAATGAATTTAGTCCAAGCACTAACATTCTTATTGAAAACTGTCTGGGTAGAACTGTTTTTGCATCATATATCCACACTCCGTATGGTAAGAATCAATTTAGGATGTGGTTAGACAATCGTCCAAAAATGTTGGTACCCGCTAGAGATCATTACGATCGTGGAGGCAGTTCAAGAGAAGGCAGCCACTGGTTTTTTGAAGCTACTGGACTAACCGAACCAGTACAATCAATAAGAGATCTGTTGACGGATGGTTGGGAGAAAAAAGATGAATACAGCCATAGGGCAACTGCTATTCTTTACGCAAAAGGCGGGTTTTCGGATGAATAATCAAGATGAAACTAGGAGCTAAATAAAATGGCAAAAATTGAAAGCATTGAAAGAATACTTGTTGTTGAGGATACTGAACAACATATTCAGGCAGCTAGAGAACAACTTGGTGAGTATGAACTTACAATGGTGGGAGATTTCGAAAGATTCCTCGACGCAGTGAAAGGTACTTGTTTTGACGCGCCGAATAATAGAATGAAGCGTAATTATAACTTTCCTGAAGATCCAAAATTTGATGCTGTACTTAGCGATATGAATTTTCCTATGAATGTAAAAGACTTGTACAGTGGTTACAATTCCCCTGGTGTTTTAGGATATGCAGTAGGGATGATCTGTTCACAAGCATCAATTCCATTAGTAGGAATTGTGTCTGCAACAAACCACCATGAAGGATCTGTTGCAGGAAGTCTAATGTACTTGAAAGCAACAAGACACGCTGATAGAATTTTTCAAGTAGGAGATACACGAATAATGTATTTTGATGATGACTCTTTTGGCACAAGGGATCAACCTAAGAGATGGGATAAAGCATTAGAATGTTTAAATGCAGGAACCAGAAATATTGATTAGAAATTGTCCCCCCTCTTTTTTTTGTTTTTAGGAACTCCCCCGTTAAAGTTTTAGTGTTAATCATAGTTTTAGTTCTTAGAAAGGCGCCAGTTAAGATTGTTTAATTTAGCGTTAGCGTAGTATCCAAAATAGGTAGTTCAAAAATTGGGCATATACGATGTTATGTGCCCCCGACTTCACGTCGGGGTGCGTAACGACCGAAGGGAGTGGAGCAAGTATTTGAGTTGCGTCATAGAAAGGGGCTTGGCATAGTTTTGGTTTTTAGAGGGGCTTAAGTTTTACTTTTTGAAAATGTTTACTAAAGAATCCTGAATCTCTTTGATTTTGTTTTCTTTCAAAGTGCCAATTTTTGAAGAAATGATTGAAACATCGGCAGTGAAAAGCTTGTTTGGTCTTACAAGACTTGATACTGTCAATTTTCCAGTTTGAAAATTTTCTGTTTCAAGAGGAACTGCATATTCATCGCTACGAGCAGAAGCAGTTGTTATCTGTGCAAGAATTAAATCGTCACCTGTGAGATTTGCCACCACTACTGCTGGTCGTTTCCGTGATGAACTTAGATCAGAGAAAGGAAAAAGAAGAACAACGACATCTCCTCTTACAAGTGTTTCCATGCTTCATCCTCCTCTTTAGTAAGCCAATCTTTTGCTAAAGATTTTTCACTGGCTAAAGCTGGAAACATTTTTTCATTGAATTGTTTTAACGGTCGTAGTTCTACTTTATTATCAAAGGCTAAAATTGCTACTTTTGTTCCCTCTTTGAATCCCTCAAGTTTTCTAATGTTTTTTGGGATAGCAATTTGACCTTTCTCTGTTACAGTTGCAGTTCTCATTTCGATTAATGGCATTTTGATCACCTACTTAGTAATTCTTACAAGTAGGATAAGTAAGAAATATATAAATTTTTCTGTATTTATGTTGTTACTAAATGATGAATAAATCAAGGAAAGATTTATAAATGATTAGCCGTTTCTAAGACTATAATCATTAAAATCAAGAGGTCAATAAAAATGTCAGAAAATAAATTAGTATTTGCTCGTGCATATTGGATGAATAGTCCATTTGAAGAAGGACAAGCAGGATTCTTTGTAGGAGATCCAAGTAATCCATCTAAAGGATCATATGAAGGTAACAATAATTTAAGGTTTGCTGTTGCTAAAGTTGCTGAAAGAAGTTCTGAATTATCTACAACTGTTGATACAGAATTTGAAGGTCTAGCAAGAGATGGCAAAATGACTTTATTGTTGCAACCAATTGAGCAAGATACTGCTAAATACAAAAGTGTTGATGAATTAGCACGCATGTATCTTTAAAATTATTTTTTCTTTTTAACTTAAGCCCCTCTTTTTCTTTTTACATTTTAGTTTTTAACATAGAGCCAAGCCCCATCAATAATAGAATTTCTGCATTCAGTTTATAGTCAGTAAACAGAAGCAGAGTAAACATCAAGCAACTCAAATATTGCACATAACGATGTTATGTTGTGGGAGGTTCATCCTCCCAGCCGAGCGTTAGCGAGGAAGTTTAGAAATCAGGAACAAGCTTTACCCCCGCCATTGTAGAATTTCACTGCCATACTCATCTTTTACTATTTTTTAGTAATATTTTTAAAGAAAGAGGTTTCTCATACTATTTATGCAACAATTACTAACATACAGAGAATTTCCATTTGATCATTCATTATTTTTGGATAAAGGTATTAATGCAGGAGATTTGCATGTTACTCTTTATGATGAAATGGGTTGTACTCAAGATGGTGACCAAAAGTTAAGTGAAGTAAATAGAAGAGTTCATAATGCTGCTGTAAGAAGTTTAGTTGGTAAATTTGCTGGTGATTTAGGACAAAGAGTTTCTTTTGGTGTTTCTAGATTTTTAAAAAAAAGTAAACGTGCTAGTCCTGATTATTCATTAAGTGAAGTTGCAGATGTTCTTGTTGGAGCAGGAGCGTATGAATCAAGAGAAGCAGCATTAGAACATTTACCTGAATTTTTAGGAACCTCTTTAAGGACTGATGGAAAACGAAAATATGCTAACTCAATGTGGACGGGAGTACAAACTAGTTTAGATATTGAAGTAAAAGATGAGTGGCATTGGTTTGGAAGAATAGATTCTGATAGTGGTGAACAGAAGGTATATTTACATAAGCAAAAATAATTTTATGGTGGGGGTTATTCAAGTTCTACGTCCTAATTCCTGATCTCTAAATTCAACATACGGACTACTTAAGTGCACTTTGGGCTTAAGTAGTGAAATTCTTTGAATTCAAAGCCTCTACTCAATCCCATAACGCAAAAAACTGTTACTACTTTGCATGGAAATGTCTCACTACCCACTCGACAACCACGGGTAGAGTATATAAACGAGTTTCTTCACTAAGAATGTCGAGGTGATAGAAATGAAAATGAAATTATTTCGGCGCGGTAAGTTGGTTGGTTTAGTGACTCCTAGTTTTTATATGGGGGAAGTGGAAAAAGAACGATTGATTTGGGATGATATTGATTTACCGTATCTTGAGGCGTGAGTAAGATTTATAACCTCTTATTCTTTTCTTTTTATTGATGAAAAAGAAGGTGACGAAGAGAACAGTTCGTAGGAAAGTTGTGAAGCGTAAGCCTGCTGCAAAAAGAGCTACGAGAAGAAAGAAAGTTGTTAGGAAACCGGTTCGGAAAAAGACAGTGAAGCGATCTGTTAAAAGAAAGCCCGTAAAGAAGAGAGCTGTGAAACGAAAAGTTCTTCACAAAAAACCGCCACAGAAAAGACGTGCGAGAGGATATATTCCGTTCGATGTTCTTGTCGATAAATTACAGCATTCTAAGAAGAAACAGAGTGTGCTTGATGTGACTGATTATTCTAAAGCCGTGAAGACTGTAAAGATGAAAGAATCGAAGGATTACATCCCAGTTTCACAGTTAGCAAAGCGGTTTGAGAAGAAACGAACACCAGAGTCGTATCGAAAGGAAATTAAGAAAAAGATGCGGAAAGGTTTATTGCATCGGATTAAAGATAAAGTGAAAAGAAAGAAGCCAGTTAAACGGCGAGTTGTGAAAAAGAAGAAAACTGTTTCCAAAAGAAAATCTGTTAAGGGAAAAGTAACGAAGAAAAAACCACGTAAGAAAAGATAATGCTCCCGCGAGGACTTTCATTCACGTTTGTGATTTTGAACCCCGGATTTCTAGGTCCGCAACCTAGCGTCCTATTTGCACTCTTTGAGAGATCCATGCTAGACGATGGGAGCACTAACGGTTCGAGAAGGAGTTATTTTAAAAATTTATTGGCGCTTCGCAATATCGGCCCCACCAGCAGGTAAGAATTTAATGATATCATTTAAGTCTCCACCTTTCAATTTTGCTTTAATCTTTTTTGCTAATGCGGATTTTTTATTTCTTCCTGGAATGACAACGATGTAATTCTTTGTTTTTGTTTTAATTGCATTTAGCGGTCCTCCAATAATTTCTTCGTTTAATAGACCAATAGTGTATTGGGCTTTTGGGTGGAAGTATTGCGTTTTTCCATACACCATGAATGCGCCTTTAGGAAGATTTTCTCCGGCTTGCGCTTCTTTCGTCACCTGTTCTGGTTTTACATAGAAAACGTCCGCAGTGGTATGGCCGAGTTTCCATGCTCTTGAATATGCTGCAACAGCTTGCGCGGCTTCCTGAATTGTTGTTTCAGTTGCTGCTTGTCCGTTTTTGATAATGAAGAAGGGGGAACCTGCCATGTCGGTGTGTAGGACTAGGTCGTCTTTCTCCATATGTTTTTTTACGATGATTTCGTTTGATGTTGCGTCTTTTCCTCCAATACAAAGAAAATCTTCAGAAGAGATAAACCAATGAAATTTTTCATACCACTCTTGTTTTCTCTGACGCTTCGCTTCCTTCTTCTCTTCCTCTTCCCAGAAAGTTGATTCTTGCTGTTTGAGAGTTTTAAGCTTATGTTGGCTGTCTCGCAGTGCTTTCTGTGCTCCTTCAAGTTTCTTTCTCGCTTTTTTTGCAAGGTTGAAGTATGTGCCAGCATTTTCATCTACTGATTTTGTGAGGTCGAATTCTATTTGCATGGGTGTAGGAAGAAGGGAATGCTTATAAAAATAGTGCTGAATGACTCGTAGATGGAGAAACTGGCTTTCCCAAAACCGCAAATTCATGTATTTGTTTGTGTTAACGATAGGTCTCATAAGTTGGGTGGTGCGACGCCAAGTTGTGGACCAACTGTCACTGCAGAAATGGTGCGAGAGGTTAAGCAATGGGTGTTATCCCAAGGTCTGGTGGGAAAAGTGTACGTGACGAAAGCAAGCTGTTTAGGGTTTTGTAATCCAGATGGAGGAGTGGCGGTGGTCTATCCTTCTGGTGATTTTTTTAAGGGTATTAGAAGTGTTGATGATTTGAAGAAGATAATTATGAAGGGTCTTAACAATTTCTAATGTTTTCGAGAATGAGGGATTTTTCGGTACAAATTTGTTCTGCATCAAAGAGAATAACTTTAGGTGTGATTTTGACTTGACGGATCGCTCCTGAGACGGCAGCGTTGTAGTTTACTTGACCGAGATATGTTCCTGCTTTAGTCATTTTAGCATTATTTAATTCGAAAGTTTCTGCTTTATTTTGGCCAATGATGTTGACAATAAGACCCTCTACAGGGATGTTAACGCCATTTTCTACCGTGAATTGAACTTTCTTTTGCGCGGTGTTGTAGCAGACTTGTTCTTGGTTTGAAATCTTTGCGAGTTTTAATCCAACGTCGATAGCACATTCCGCTTCTAATTCAACTTGTGCTCTCCCAAAATTCATAATTACCACTCCAAGCGCTACGGCGAATGAGATTAGGAGAAGTGTTGCAATAATGGGCGAGATCCCTCTTTTGTTCATCTGGTTTTATGATAGTTTTAGGTATATAAATATTCGGGGGGTTTTGTTACACTTTGATAGTGGTTACTTGCGGAAAGTTTTATAAATGGGTCTGAGAATTTAGGGGTGGAGAAAAAGGTGACCCATGGATCTTTTAGAGCTTAAGAAAGAGCAACTACGGTTGGCTGAGAAGATTGTACTTGCAGATCGTGTTAATATTCGTGAGATTAAGACTGTAGGGGGAGCGGAGTGTGTTCACGTGGGAGATGATTTGGTTGCAGTTGTTGTAGTATGTGAGTTTCCTGCAATGAAATTGTTAGAGAAACAAACGTATCGGCTATCAAATCCGTTAGGGTTTAGAAATGGGTATCAAGCGTATCGAGAAATGCCAGCAATTATTGAAGCGTTTAACAAGTTGGAACAAGAGCCAGAGGTGTTATTGGTTAAGGGAACAGGGATAATCCATCCACGCCGTTTTGGTATTGCTTCTCACATTGGGTTAGCGTTGAATGTTCCTACGGTTGGAGTGGCGGCGAAGCTGAATTTAGGTAGCGTTGAAAATGGTAAAGTAATTGTTGATTCTGAAGTTCGAGGATTTGAATTTCGGACGCGGGAACATGCTAACCCAATTTACATTTCTCCTGGGCATTTAGTGTCGTTGGGTAGCGTGTTGGGAATTATGTCGAAGTTGGTTATTCCTCCCCATAAAATGCCGGAACCGTTGCATATTGCACATAAGATTGGTAGGAAAATGAGTAAGAAGGTGAAAGGATGAGTGAAAAACTGGAGAATCTTGCACGTATTGGCTCGGCAGTAGTGGGTTTGGGCATTGCGTATCTTGCCCATAATGGTTGTAATGCGGAATTTACTGAAGATTTTTCTCTAACTGTACGACAAACGTTAGAGTTTGGCTATATTGCAGCAGTGTATGGTGTTAGTTCCTGGTACGTTGGTGGTGATGAAAATGCAGGATAGATTCACTGCAGCAATTGATGTGCATTCTTCGTACAGGGAACATTTCGATAGGCTTTGGGAAGCAGGTGTTCAGTTAGACTATGAACTAGCTCTAGCTTACGCTGCACCAGTGCTTCAAGATAGTATTCCTGTAGCGGTGTCAGAACTGGGAGAAATCCCTGAGCCGTATTTGACACGATTGTTCTCAGAGGGAACTCCTAATTTTTTTATTACGGGTGGTTTCTTTCTTGGGTGTTGCTTTAGAGCTACCGAAACGTTGGTAGCAGAGCAGGTTGCCAGAGGTTTGCCTTCCGTAACCTATACATTTATTGGTGATTTGTTGATTGACCCGAAAAGCACAGAAAATTGGAGTGGTCGTCTTCATAGGGTTGGGAGATCTCCAAGAACAACACATGCTCGCCTCTTAAGACAGTTAGGAGGACAGCCCCATGTTTCTTTTAATGGAGAGAAGGTATATGTTGATGAATCGGCGTCTGGACCAGTGATTGATCTACAGTATTGGATAACTTTAGACAATTATGTTGAGGGAATATAGAAAAGCCCCGGGCGAGAGTTGAACTCGCGACCTCCTGATATCTTACCATGCTTGTGCTCTATTGAAAACATAGCAGATAGATGGCTACAAGTCAGGTGCTATAGCCACTAAGCCACCGGGGCAATATGTGGTACGGGGCAATGACTTCTTTATTAAGTTTATCCTTCTTTTAGGTGGGATGGCCAAGCCTGGGATGGATAGAAGTTCCGCGTTTCTTCGTATGGTAAGTAGCGCTTTAACTTAAACCATTGTTTGATGAAGTTGTTGAGAATGTAACATTCTTGATATAATGCTTTTTTCCGTGATTCAATTGTTTTGCGATAAATTCTTTTATTGAAGATGCCAATAACGTTTTTGAGAAGTGAATGTTCTTTAAACTGTTTAAAATATAATGGTTCAATGAACGCCCGGATATGCAATTCACATTCTCCTTTATGGGCTTTAACTTTCATACCATCTTTGACAACCTCGGTCCCTTTAAGGCCAAGGCAGTGAAAGTCAAGATCTAAGTAATATTTTAACATCGGAGCATCAGGTGCTTGCTTTGCTAATCTCCAGCGAATCCATAGCTCTTTTGCGCCACCCTGGTCGACTTTTTCGAAGTAATAACTCTCCCATTGTTCTTTATTTAGGTCACTCTCATCTGATTTCCAACCATGGTCCCACATCCACTCTTTAAGGGAGTCGTAAAAGGCTTTCATGTCAAAAATATCTTTATATTTCATCCGCATGGGGCTAAATTCTGGGAATACGAAGATGAATTTGTTTTTCTTTGGATCCTTTAACGGCATGTTTAGAGGAAGAAAGAGAGTTATATAAATGTTTTTGAGGGGTTAGAATTGAATTTTTTTCTTAAACCACAGGTAGAAGAGCCATGCTGTGCCTAGCCCCATGTCAACAATTGCTTCTCGTACTGTTGCAATGAGTTGTTCGCCAGACATCTTAGAGAATCCAAATAGAGAGGGATCAAGTTGCATTATGCCGTCTTGGAGTGAGAAGAATAATGTGGAAGGCCATAACAGGGTGGTTCCGGGATATGTTAAGATATCGAGAGCAACGTGGGTGAGGATGCCGGCGGAGATTGCTGTCGCAAATTGTTTTTTTTCGTTTGATTTGTAGAATATAAAGTAAACGAGTGTGAAC
Organism: uncultured Methanosarcinales archaeon; assembly: GCA_964344235.1. GTDB lineage: Archaea > Nanobdellota > Nanobdellia > Woesearchaeales > GW2011-AR9 > CAYFMJ01. The sequence continues at coordinate 386,909 of CAYFMJ010000001.1, forward strand.
ATAATAATGGCGAAGAGAATGCTGTGGCTGAATGTTCTATGCAAGTCTGTTTTGAAGACCCAATCAATAATAAGATCTGCATCGGGGAGAATACTTCCGAATAAAAGGAAGAACCACGTATTGTGCGAGATGGTTTTTTTTGTGATTTTCTGGTAAATAGTACCAACAATCCAGGCAACAATGAGGTGTGTAAATGCAAAAGCCATTTTATCTGAGTTAAGCCTTTTTCAGTGAGCAGGGCACGGCACGATTACGGTGACTTATTGAATCTTTTATTCTACGCCACCGTGTGCCTCCATTGGCGCTGCTCACTTACACGGCTTAACTCTTATTTTTTTACTTAATATTTATATAAGTACTGTTTTTTGGATCTAGCATGTTAGTTGGAATTGTGGGAAAACCAAATGTTGGGAAATCAACGTTCTTTAAGGCGTTGACTCTGGCAGAGGCGGAGATAGCAAACTATCCGTTCGCAACAATTAAACCAAATGAGGGTGTCGGTTATGTGCGTGTTAAATCTGCTGCGCAGGATTTTGGAAAAGAGCCGAACCCACGTGAAGGGTATTATTTGAACGGCTGGCGGTTTGTGCCTGTTAAGGTAATAGATGTTGCAGGGCTGGTTCCGGGAGCACATGAAGGAAAAGGTATGGGTAACCAATTTCTGGATGATTTACGACAAGCAGATGTGTTGATTCATGTGATTGATGTGTCTGGGGGAACGAATGAAAAGGGAGAAACGGTTGAAGTAGGAAGTTATGATCCTGTGGAAGATGTACGTTTCTTAGAAGTGGAACTAGATATGTGGTATCTTGGCATTTTACAGAAAGGTTGGGAGAAGTTTGCTCGAACAGTTGTGCAAGAAAAGAGAGAAATTCATGTTGCGCTTGCGAAACAAGTGTCGGGTTTAGGAGTTACAGAAGAGATGATTGAAGATGCTATTGGTGTTTTGAGTTTAGATAAAGATAAACCGCAGTTATGGGGGGCTAATGATTTAAAGAAGTTAGCAGTTGCGTTACGCCGTAAGACAAAGCCAATGATTATTGCGTGTAATAAAGTTGATGTCCCCGGAGCAGCAGAGAATTTAGAAAGGTTGCGCAAGGAATTTTCAGATTATATGTTTGTTGGCTGTTCTGCCGAATCAGAGTTAGCGTTGAAAGAAGCGGCTAAAGGAGAATTGGTTGAGTATGTCCCTGGTAGTGAAAAGTTTGAAGTGAAAGGAGACTTGAATGAGAAGCAACAGGCAGCGTTACATTTTATTCAAGAGAATATTTTAGGCAAATTTAATTCTACTGGTGTGCAGACTGTTATAGATAAAGCAGTGTTCGAATTGCTAAAGTATATCGCGATTTTCCCAGGAGGAGCAAGCAAGTTAGAGGATAAAGATGGAAATGTCTTGCCGGATTGTTTTTTATTGCAAGAGGGAAGTACAGCGCTTGATTTTGCATATAAATTGCATACAGATTTAGGTAAGAATTTTATCCGAGCGATAGATGTGCGGACAAAGAGGACGGTTGGAAAAGATCACCTATTGCAACATCGAGATGTAGTGGAGATTGTTGCAGGGAGATGATATTGTTTTCTATCTATGGTTTCTTCTACCTAAATAGTTAAATATGCTTTTTTCAATAATAGTTTTATGGGGTGGCTCCAACGTATTTTTAGTGGATTGCGGTCTGATTCAGGGTCAGAGATGGTTGAAGTTCTGCCAGTAGCAGAGATTATTAGCTGGCTACAGACCCAGCGACAGCATTGCATTACTCGTTTTGAGTTAGAGAGGCATGCTAGCGTTTATTTGAAAAAATTGGCTTCTCGACGGTGGTTTGTTGAGTGTAAGTTAGATGAATGGGAAAAGAATGTTGCTGGTTTTTCAGATCCTATCCGTGAAGAGGTTGCTGAAATGTTTAGAGTATTACGCTATGCCCTTGATCAAATTCCAGAACGACAAGAAAGTCCCGTATCAACAGTTATTATGTTTCATAGAGGGTTTGGGAAGTCTATTGAAGAACTTTTTAAGTTGCTTAAGAAAAGTGATTTTGAGCATTCTTTCACTCCAATCATGACAGAAGATGATAAACGGGAACAGCAAGGGACTCTCGTTAACCCGTTCTATAAAGAATTATTAGAGTTAAATGACCGATGGTTGGTGTTTGAACAGCAAATTATTCGAAGTGGTTTAAAGAAGATGGATAGTATTGAGAAACGTGCTAGGGTTCTTATTGATAAAGAAGGGCAGTTACGTGAACTTGCTGAGACCGTAATGGAACGGCAAGAGCGGTTACGTTTGTTGGGTCGTAAGAAGATAGAAAAAGAAACCGAATTACAGGAGTTGCAGAAGGAGGAGGAGTACCAAGAATATGTTCAACACCAACGCATGAAAGAGAGTGTGCAAAGTCAAATGGTGCAGTTGGAACAAGAAATTGTTAACTTTTTCACACCAATCCTCCCTCTGTTTGCGAAGTTACCTCTTGGAGAAGAAACGCGTCGTTTCTTACAGAGATATAGCGATGATGTTGTGATGGCATTTCGGGATGATGAGTTTTTGCAAATTACACATTGTATTGATCATGTGAAAGCTTTGCATGGTTCAGGAAAATTAGAAGAGATTTCGTTTGAGGCAACAGAATTATTAGAGAAAGATATTGCAGTCGTATTGAAAGATCTCCAGAGAAGACTCAATGTTTTGTCTCAAGAGAAAGGAAGAGTGAGGGTTTCCAGTGTAAAAAGTGATTTTGCACAGAAGGTGGAAGAAGTACAATATCGGGTTGATCATTTTACACGCCAGCATGATAGCTTGGAGGAAGCGTTTGGTGAAGTTGATGAAAAGAAGCAAGAGCTTGAAGATACGTATACCAATAAGGTTCTGGAATTCCAAAACCTGGTGAGTGTGGGGTTAGGCAAACAGATTCGGGTCACGTCTCGCTAATTTCTTAAACCGTTTGTAGTTTTTTTCTAATGCAATTATTGCAGGTAATGGTTTGCCTGAAAGGAGAAGTAAACTTGCTCCCCCTCCTGTTGAAACGTGGCTTAATTTATGTTCTAAATGGAATTTTGTTACTGCGTCAGCAGTTTCTCCACCGCCGCAAATAGTTGTTGCAGTGAGTGTCGTGAGGAATCTCCCTATCGTTTTTGTTGCAGTGGCAAATGGTGTCCATTCGTAATACCCAAGAGGACCGTTCCAAATAATTGTATGAGCTGTTCGTAGTTTTTGTTTGAAGAGTTTTATCGTTTCCGGCCCAAGGTCAAGGCCGATTTGTCGGTTTGTAAATTGGTTGGCTTTTGTAGTTGTTGTTTTTGCTCTTGCTGAGAATTTTTCTGTTGTTATGAAATCAGGTGGTAAAATGATCTTTCTTGCATTTCTTTTTTTGAGAATCTTTCTTGCGATGCGAAATGATTGAACATCTGTTTTTGACATTCCTATTGGGAAACCTCTCGCTTTCATAAAAGCGAAGGCAAGCGCTCCTCCCACGAGGATATAATCTGCTTTTTTGAGTGCTTGATTGATGGGTGGGATTTTGTCAAGTTTTGCCCCTCCTAAAATCCAGATTGCAGGGCGTTTTGGTTGTAACGCTTTCTGAAGGTAATGTATCTCTTTTTCTAATGAAAGTCCTGGAAGTGATGGGATGAATTTCGTGATAGCGTGCATTGATGCGTGTTTTCGATGTGAATTGGAGAACGCTTCGTTAATGTACACATCTGCTAAGTTGGCTAGGGCATGTGCAAACACTGGGTTATTGCTGCGTTCTTCTTTGTAAAACCGTACGTTCTCTAAAAGGATGATTTGTTTCGGCTTTGCTTTCTCAATTATTGCTTTGACGTGTTTACCAATACAATCGTTAGTGTAGGTGATTTTAGTTTGTGGGAAATGTTTCTTTAGTTCTTTCAGTAATTGTTTTGTTGAGAACTCTTTCGTGTGTTTACCTTTCGGCCTGCCTACATGTGTGAGAAGAATTATTTTACAATTTTGTTTTTGTAAGAATTTGATAGTGGGAATTGCAGAGAGAATACGCCAATTATTCATTACTTTTCCACTCTTCAATGGGACGTCGAAGTTTACTCTTACTAAAACGGTTTTATTCTGTACTGGGAACGTTTTTAGAGAGAATAGTTTCATAGTTTGAAGAATTGTTTGGGGTATATAAAATTTATTCCGTGTTAAGAAGCTTACTCATATCTTCTTTGACACGTTTTTGGAAGTCAGTGGTAGTTTCACCCTCTTTCTTTGTGGTGTTGATTGTGGTGAGGAGAGATTTGATAAGATGGAGTTCGGTTTCTTTGTTGAATACAGTGGTTTGTTGCAGGTGTTCTTTGATTGTTTCTTCTTCCACCGTTTCAGGGTTGGCAGCTTGACCCAGAGCAATTTCTTCGTATTCTGATGAATTCAATTTTGCCGTGTTTTTCATCACAAAATACGCGTTTTTTTGATATAATTGTGTGAAGATCTCTTTGAAGTTGATGTTAGTTGTGTTGCCTGATGAAAGAGTGCCGTGGAAGCGTAGAGTGACAATGGTATTCGTGAGGTCTTGGTTTTCGAAGTGTTGGAGAGTTTCGTAAGTGATAATGTCAGGGGTTTTGTTATCGCAGTTGATTTTTAGTGAAGCATGTTTGATGACTTCTAATGGTTTCCATTCTACTGTTTCGTTTGTTATTAGGTAGTAGCCACCTTTCCCGTATTGTTCTAATTCTTGGAAGTTGTTTGGGAATAATGCGCCAGGGTAGGTAACGCAGGGATAGTTTGGCTGTTCTATTTTTGTTGGATGATGAATATGGCCGCCAGCGTAGTAGTTGAATTTTTTTGGGAGGAATGATAAAGGAGCAGAATCAATAATCGCTAAACTTTTAGGTAGCATTTCTGTGATTGAGGTATGGAACATAAAAATTTTGTAGCCTGGCTCGTTTTCTAGGGAGGGTCGGTGGAGGTTTTCGTAATAGGTTTGATCGAGTTGACCTTTTCTTCCTAAAATTCCTGTTATTTTTACTTGCGTTTTTGGATCTGTTGTGAATTTGAGATGGAGTTCTTTTGTTTCCTGGTTGATGTCTCCCTTGCAGACGTTTGTTAATAGACCCGCGTTTTCTAATACGCCAATCATTGTTTTTCCTGAAGGGGAGAAGTCGTGGGAACCTGCGATAACGTAGAGCGGAATGTTGTGATCTTTCAAATCTTTAATTTTTTTTGTTACTATTTTCAGTGTGTCTACTGCTGGAAGGGAAGTGTTGAAGAGATCTCCTGCGAAAAGAATGAAGTCTACCTGTTGTAGGATACATTCATCGATTGCTTGTAGGAACGCTTTGGTGGAAAGAGCACGCATTTTTTCTTCTCGCCATGCACCTAAATGGAGATCTGCTAAGTGAGCATATTTCATGCACTATTTTTTGGCTGAGAAGTTTATATGGATTGTTGTTGTGGAGAAGGTTTTTATACAATCTTTCATTACTTGCTCTATGGGAAAATTAGTAACTATTCCGAATGTTATAACTCTTGTTCGTGGGTTTCTTTTAATTCCCGTGTTATACTACTTGTTTCAGGGAGATGTAATGGTGGCATCGGTTCTTGTTGCAGTGAATGTGTTTATGGATTTTTTGGATGGCTATCTCGCTCGGACATTGAAACAAGAGTCAGAATTGGGGAAGAAGTTAGATCCAATTGTTGATGGTATGTTCTCAATTACGCTTTTGCTGAGTGTTTTTGTTTTGGATTATATCTCGTTGATAATTGTTTTAGTTATCTTATTAGCAAAATTGGTTTCTTTTACTGCAGGAACAATGCATGTTCGTAAAGGAAAGCCAAAACTTCCTGTGCATCAATACTTTCATAGGCCCGTTGCTGGCTTGATTTTTTTTACGTTAATTGTAGCGTTGATTTATGGCGAAACAATTTATGTTCTTGTTAATGCAGTTCTGTATCTTTTAGTAAGTCTTGTGTACCTATACTATGCTTGGAAACTATAACAAAGGAATGTTTTTATACTTTTGAAGAATCGTTTCCGTATGGCGATGTTTTATGTTCTGTATTTTGGGTTAGGAATATTAGTGTCGCTGTTCTTTGCGTTGTTGGAGATACAAATTGAGGGAAAGAATGGTTGGGCACGAAAGTTGCCAACATGGCGGAAGAAGTTTTCGTTTACTAAGTTTATTCCAGGAGCTGATAAAGAAATTACAGGATATCATCTCTATATGGGTTTGTATCGATTTTCAATTTTACACGTTGTGTTTATTTTTATCGAATGGAGTGTTGGTATAGAATTGTTGTTAATTTCATTCCATTTGTTTGTGAGTAGAGTGGAAGACTTCCTGTGGTTTGTGCTCAACCCCGCGTATGGAATTAAGAAATTTAAGAAAGAATTCATCCCGTGGCATCCAACATGGTTTTTAGGATTGCCAGTACAGTATTACACTTCAATTATTGTGTGGGGTTTGTTGTTCTGGAGTGGATTACAATTATTGTAAATGGTTGAGAATTATTTCAGGAGCTTCTTGCCAATCCCTTATGGGAATGACATTGCCATTTTGACTTTCGTACTCTTCTGATCCTGGACCGAAAAGAAAGAATTTTCCTCTGTATTGTAGCCTCTCTGCATGACGAGCAATTCCAGTATTATCATCAAGCGCACCTGATACAATAGGATATAGCCTCTCTAAAACCATTGCTTTCCAGGTCGTATGATGGAGATCTGCGATGGTTCTATCACGAAGCATGATTGGCTTTTGTGGAAACCCATGCTCTTCTAACCACTCCCGTGTTTCCTGTTCCATATCGTCAGTTCTTGCAGTCACATAGCATGATACTAGCCCTGCTTCTTCTAAGAGCTGTATCCCCTCTCGGGCACCTTTCATTGGTGAAAAAGTTCTGTGAAATGCAGGGTCGTACGCCATTGTTTTGTATAGTAGCCGTGCTTCCGGTAAACCACCCCAATAAATCGGTTCTCCATTAAGAGCATAGTGTCGCTTTGCACTTTCTACAGTAATGTGCATACCTGTGGGTGGAGGAAAATCTTGGCTAAGACGTTCAATAAACGCTGCAGTTGTTTCACTTAGGCTGTCATCAATGTCAATAGCTAAACCAGAATAACCATTGAGCTGTGCACCGAATGTTGCGATTTGTTTTGCGAGTTTTCCCATAATTTACTCTAGAATTTTTTGTAACTCTCCAGATTCGGCTAATTGTAAAGTAATATCGCAACCACCAATGAGCTTGCCGTTAACCCATAATTGGGGAAATGTTGGCCAATTAGCGAATTCTTTGACTCCCTGTCTGATAGATTCATCTTCCAGAACGTCAAACGATTTGAATTCTGCATTATGTTGTTTTAAAACTTCCACCACTTTCATTGAGAAACCACATTGTGGTTGTTCGGGAGTGCCTTTCATGAAAAGAAATATTCTACTTGAGTTAATGAGTTCTTGAATTCTGTGTTGTAATTGTTCGTCCATTTTATAGAAAAATTATGCCTGCTGTGCTTCACTTAGTACTTCTTGACTTAGTGTTTTGCTTGCATTTAACACTTCTACGCCAATAAGTTTGTCGTTTTCGTTGAAATCAAGAATTATGTTATCGTTTAAACCAATTGTTTTCTTTGCTTCACCCTCTTTGATGGGGTATTGCAAATAGATATAGGCTGCGTCTACTTCTTTGTCGTATTCTAATTTCATTTTCTACATTATGGTTATAATCTTTATATACTTTTCTTGCTCAGTGAAGATAATTCTAATTTGGCGGCTGTCCACTTCGCTTATTGCTTCTTTTCTGCCATCCGCTAATTTTCTTGTGTACTTGGGATGTTTCAGTGCGAGGCGAATTTGAATGTCGGTAATGGCCCGCTGTTTCATCCTCTTTTTTGCGTGAGCAGAATATTGTAACTCCATAGTCCTATTGTGTTCGTGTCTCTAATCCTAATGCGTGGACTTCTTCTTTTAATTCTTCTTTTAGTGTATCATACACCATACGATGTTGTTCTAATAATGGTTTGCCTTTAAACCCTGCGTAGATAACAATGGCTTTAAGGTGTATGCCGTCTTTTCGGGGATCTTCGATCCGGACCTTCGAACCTGGCAGGCCTTGCTCGATCTTCTGCTGGATTTGGGTGGTTGTTAACATTGTTTGTGTAGGAACTTTCAATCAATATAAGTGTTTCTTCTAATAAGCCTGCAGCAGGGTGAGTTGTCCAGTCGCCGTTAACGTAGTGTCTTGTGCTAATGTGCATTGTAGTGTAAGGAGGTTTTGCGGCGATAGAATTGCCTAGTTTAATTGGAGGGAGTTCTGCAGAGGGATGTGAGTAAGATCTGCCGTTTCTTCGTTCGTACCCTAAGTTTTGAAGAATATCTGGCCATTGTCTTGCAATGTCTGGGTGGCCTGCTCCGATAATTAGGCTGTCGTCGCTTGCGATAACGTGTCCACCACGAGCGCGGATTTGTTTAATTGTTGAGAGTAAATCTGACATAATGGTTGCGGTTTAGGTGTGTTATTTAAGTTTTATTATGGAAATGGTTAAATAGTTTGTAATCCTATAAGTTGTATGGGTTATGATAAGCTTGTTCGAGATAAAATTCCAGACAAAATTAGGGGGAATGGAGAAGTGCCGATTACGCGTATAGCGTCTGATGAGGAGTATTTGGAACGGCTTCGGGAAAAGTTGCAGGAAGAAGTGGCTGAGTTCTTAGAAAGTGGAGATGTTGAGGAATTAGCAGATATTTTAGAAGTTGTGCATGCGTTAGGGAATGTTCATGACGTTGATAAAGTGAAATTAGAGGAGATTCGGTCTCGGAAGGCAGAAGAACGCGGTGGGTTTACAAGTAGGATTATTCTAGATGATGTGAGGGATCAGGAGTTTTAACAGTAATCTTTATAAAAAAGTCACTTTTCTACGTATTATTACCAATGAGTTGGTATAAAAACAATATCAACAAGGTAGCTCTCATATTCTGAAAGTTACTGTGGAGGTTCAAAAATGGCTGATGAAGCAAAAGTATTAGAAGCGGTTGAAATCGCACGAACAACTGGAAAGATCTCAAAGGGATCAAATGAAGTTACTAAATCTATCGAGAAAGGTAACGCAAAATTAGTAGTTTACGCAGGAGACGTTTCTCCGAAAGAAATTGTGATGCACTTACCATTACTTTGTAAAGAGAAGAATGTGTTATGTGTAGAGATTTCAAAGAAAGATGATTTAGGAGCAGCAGCTGGTTTACCTGTCGCAACAGCAGCAGTGGCAGTTGTGAAAGAAGGAGAAGCAAAATCATTAATTGAATCACTCAGCAAGGCTGAATAGGTGAAAAATGGCGAAGAAGCAAGCAACACCACAATCAAAAGGGAAAAAAGGCGCTGAAACGAAAGGGGCCGAGGGAGAAATTAGATTTGCTCCTGGAATTCCTGCTGAAGTGAAAGAAATTGTCGGAAGAACTGGTAGCAGAGGAGAATTATCACAAGTTATGTGCCAGGTACTTGAAGGGCGAGATCAAAATAAAGCGTTACGACGAAACGTGAAAGGTCCTGTACAAGTGGGAGATATCTTAATGCTACTGGAAACAGAATTTGAAGCGCACCGTCTTGGAGGCGGTAGACGAGGACGGAAGTGATGACTTATGCCTAAATGTGCTTTTTCAGGAGAATCAATTAAGAAAGGAACAGGATTAATGTACGTGCTAAAAGATGGAAAGATCTTATGGTTTAAGAATTCTAAAGCTCGTAAAAACTTTTTACAATTAAAACGTAAACCTTTGCGGACAAAATGGACGGAACATTACCGTAAAGAGCATAAGAAGGGAGTGAAGCAGGAAGTTCCTGCTGCGAAAGCTGAAGCGAAGAAAGCTCCAGTAGAAGAGAAGAAAGAAGCGGCTCCTGCGGAAAAGGTTGAAACGAAAGCAGAGACAAAAGAGAAGGCGACCAAGGAGAAGAAAGGGGATTCCAATGGTAAATGAACTAATTGAACGAACATTTATTGCATTTAAACATGATGCTTTACAGCGGGGTTTAGTTGGGAGTTGCATTTCTCGGTTTGAAGATAAAGGCCTTAAGTTAATTGGTATCAAAATGATTCTGCCAACGGAAGAGATGGCGAAGCAACATTACAAACTTACTCCAGAGTTTATTGAGAAATTGGGTAATAACACTCGAAAAGCTGCAGCTGCTAAAGGTATTGAAATGAAGGAGACGAACGAGGAAATTGCAACGAGAGTTCGTAATTGGAATGTTCAATATCTTACAGAGGGCCCAGTTATTGCAATGGTATGGGAGGGGTTCCATGCGATTGAAGTTGGCCGAAAGATTGTTGGGCATGCGGAATCACGACAAGCACCAATTGGCACGATTCGAGGAGATTTTAGTGTTGAGTCATACCAAATGGCTGATGCGCTGGCAAGACCATTACGAAATTTAGTCCATGCATCGGGAGATAAGGAAGAAGCAGAAAATGAGGTAAACTTATGGTTTTCACCGGAAGATCTTCATAGCTGGAGTAAAGAACGTTGGAAAGTAATGCATAAATTATAATGAGAATTGTTGTTTTGGGGTCACCGGGTGTTGGAAAAGGAACATATACACAAGCACTGGTCGAAAAGACAGGAATTCTTCATATTTCTACAGGGGATTTGTTCCGCCACCACATTCGTGAAGCAACAGAATTAGGAAAGCAAGTGCAGCAGTATTTAGATGCAGGGAAACTTGTGCCTGACACATTAACGATTGCTCTTATCAAAGAACGGCTGTGTGAAGATGATTGCTCACAGGGGTTTGTGTTGGACGGATTCCCACGGACCATAGCTCAGGCGGAGGCACTAGAACAGTTTACTCCTATTGACTTGGTCCTTTCATTTTCAGCAGATAGAGAAGTTATCATTTCGCGGCTAACTGGTAGAATGATCTGCCGTGATTGTAGTAGGATTTATCACAAGAAAAACATGTTGCCAAAAGAGCACGGAATTTGTGATCTTTGTAATGGTGAGATCTATGAACGAGAAGATGATCAACCAGGAGCAATTCGCCAAAGGTTAGAGTTATATGAGAAAGAAACTGCACCGTTAATTGAATATTATACACAAAAAGGTTTGCTTAAGAATCTTCTCATTAATGAGGATTTTGGGACGCATGGTCAGGAAATCATGGGGAAAATACTGGCGGTTCTTGATGAAGTGGCTCAGTCGCGGGGAGTTGCATTACAGTCAGCGCAGAGGACTGTTATGAAATTTAATGAAGAACGAGAATGGTTTAGTCGTCAGACAGATATCAAAGATCTTTTGCTTAACATTATGGAAGAGTGTGGTGAAGCGTGGAACCTAATCAAATGGGTCGATCTTGAGAAGCAGCGAGAGTTAGTGAAAGAACAGCATGATCAATGGGAAGACTTTATTGGTGATCAATTATATTTATTGTTGAAAATAGCAGCGCTTACCGGTGTTGATGCTGAGAAGGCGTTTGACAGAACTATGAAAGATTATGAGAAACGCTTTCCTGTTACGAAAGTTAAAGGAACTCACACAAACCTTCATGCAGGCGGGTATGATGGGAAATATGTGGGATAAACTATGGCAAAAGACTTAAAAAGAAGCTGGAAACACACTAAAAATAGCAAAAATAATCATATTCACGGAGGAATTTCATAATGGCAGAGAAAATGGTGGAAAAAGTGACTCGATTAATGAAGTCGCCAAAAAACATTCGAAATATTGGGGTATGTGCACATATCGATCACGGTAAAACAACGTTCTCAGATAATCTATTACAAGGAGCTGGCATGATGTCAGAGGAACTTGCAGGAAAAGCAAGACAGTTAGACTTCCATGCAGATGAGCAAGAGAGAGGAATTACCATTGACTCTGCGTCCGTTTCTATGGTTCATGAGGTTGAAGGAGAAGAATTCTTAATTAACTTAATTGATACACCTGGTCACGTTGATTTCGGTGGGGACGTTACCCGAGCTATGAGAGCAGTAGATGGAGCGATTACATTAATCTGTGCGTCCGAAGGACCGATGCCACAGACAGAGACTGTATTACGGCAAGCATTGAAAGAAAGAGTTCGACCAGTATTATTCATTAACAAAACTGATAGGCTAATCAAAGAATTAAAATTAACACCGCAACAGATGCAAGAGCGGTTTGTGAAGCAGATTGCGGAAGTTAACAAAATCATCCGAAACGTAGCGCCAGAAGAGTATAAAGAGAAGTGGCAGGTAAGCGTTGAAAAAGGGACGGTTGCATTTGGTTCTGCATTCCATAATTGGGCTGTGAGTTTACCATTTATGCAGAAGAAAGGAGTAACATTTCAGGAAGTAATTGATGCATACCAAGGAACAGATGAAGAGATTAAAGAAAAAACACGAGCATTAGCTCGAAAAGCACCACTGCATGAAGTTGTGCTTAACATGGTTATTGAACATCATCCTGGTCCTGCAGAGGCACAGGAATATAGAATTCCACGATTGTGGCAGGGAGATTTAGAGAGTACTGATGGAAAAGCATTGTTACGGTGTGATCCTAACGGTCGGTTATTCTTCGTTATTACTAAAGTAGTTGTCGATCCACAGGCTGGAGAAATTGCAGCAGGTAGGTTATTTGGTGGGACAATGAAGAAAGGTGAGGAAGTCTATCTTAACTTAGCGAAATCACCAGCACGTGTACAGCAAGTCTACATTTACAATGGAGCGAAGCGGGAGATTGTTGATAATGTTCCTGCAGGGAATATTATTGGTATCGGTGGAATGCGAGCAGGTATTCCTGGAGAAACAGTTACCTCTGGCGGTCCAACAGAACCGTTTGAAAAAATTACGCACATCTTCGATCCGGTTGTGACAAAAGCTATTGAAGCAAAGAAACCATCAGACTTACCAAAGTTAATTGATGTTCTCCGACAGGTACAGAAAGAAGACCCTACCATCGTTATTGAAATTAACGAAGAAACTGGTGAGCACTTGATGCACGGTATGGGAGAGTTACACTTAGAAGTTATTGAAAACAGAATCATTAAAGAAAAAGGAGTGGAGGTAAAAACATCTCCTCCGATTGTTGTATACCGAGAAGCTGTAACCACAAAAAGTGGAGAAGTAGAAGGAAAGTCTCCGAACAAACACAACAAGTTGTACTTTGTTGTTGAACCACTTGAAGAAAACGTTGTGGAAGCGATTAAAGAGGGGCAACTTCCGAAAGGCCGATGGAAGAAGAAAGATAATGATAACGTTGCAGTATTACGTGAGTTAGGATGGGATACAAAGGTTGCGTCAAAAGTTAAGGGAATTTTTGATGGTAACATGTTTATCGATCAGACACGTGGTATTGTTCAAATTAACGAGATCATGGAGCTAGTGTTGGATATGTTTGAGGATGTGATGAAAGCAGGCCCTCTGGCGAAAGAACCATGTTTAAACGTAAAGGTAAGCTTAATGGATTGTAAGTTGCACGAAGATGCCATCCACAGAGGTCCATCACAGATGTACCCTGCTGTACGAGAAGGAATTAGAGGAGCGATGATGCAAGCAAAGCCTGTACTGTATGAGCCATTACAAGTGATGCGAATCGAAGCTCCTAACGAGTATGTGGGAGAGATCTCTAAGTTAATCTCAGGTAAGCGAGGTCAGTTACTTGATATGAATCAAGAGGGAGATGTCACTGTTGTGAAAGCTAAATTACCAGTAGCAGAATTGTTCGGTTGGTCGAATGATTTACGATCCGCAACTGGCGGTCGTGGAAACAGTTCACTAGTTGACCAGACATTCGAGAAGTTACCTGGAGAGTTGCAGGATAAAGTTAAGAATCAAATTGTGCAGCGGAAAGGGTTAAGTCAGGGAAGTTTGGGGGCTTAGAAATGCAACTCTTTGAGCTACTGAACTTTCAGGTAGGTTTGGAAACCGTGTTGAGGCTGAGGTGCCTCTCTTGGTGCACAATAGGCCCTCCGTTGGAGAAGAAGTTTTGATATCTTCGGTTGGGTATTGGCCTTCTGAACAATGGTGCACCGCTTCAGCAGTTGTTGTTGACCCAGATTACTCAGAAAATGGCCGGCGCTTTGTTGAAGTTAAACTCTTAGGTGAACCTGGTTTTCGTTACAAATCTAGAGGTTGCACTTATGTTCCTGGGCAGAAGTTTTTTGTTCCAGAAGAAGATGTTTTCCTATACGAAAGCTAATTGATTATTGACTCTTATTTTTCCTTTCGATTTGTTTTTTGCTAATTCTATGACATACTGTGCTTTGTTTTTTGACTTCCAGAACGTGAATGGTCTAAAGTTCTGTTTTATTTCGATAACTTCTTTGTTTTTGTTTAGTAAGATGATGTCTATAGGATAGAACACAAAGAAATTGTGAAGTGAGACTCTCTTTGGTTCTTTGAAAACCATGATGAGGTTTTGTTTTTTTCTAAACATTAATCCACGTGTCTGCTGTACAGTGGTAGTGCAGAGGATTTCTTTGTCTGAAATCTTTTTGTTTGTTGTTTTGTTGATTATCATAGATTCCACACCTCATCTCCCACGTAATGGATGTTTTTGATTACTTTACCAGAAGTTGCATTTTGCATTTCGGTTGTGTCGAGAAGTGCGATGCCAATGGCAAGTGGTTTCTGGTTGTTTTCATCGACAATGGTGATGAATTCTTCTTTTGCAATGTTGTCTGCGATGTTAGTGATACCTGGGCGCATAATGTCCGCCCCTTTGATCACAAACTTCACTGCACCCATATCAACTGTGATGTGTCTTAGTATGTTTGGGTGTGTTTGTAAGTATTTTAATGTGGGAAGAATTGTGTTGTTGTAGTAAAAGAATGAAATAATGTCATTGATAACGAGGAGTTTATACTTTTCCGTTTGGACAGATTCTATTTTATCTTTCTTTGAATGCTCTATGTTGTATGGTTCTAATAACTTGTTTGCGTCCTTTGCCTTAATACGAGTACGTTTCATACGTTAACCTAATAATGAAAGCATTAATAATTGTTGTTGTCTCTGGCGAGTGGTGTTTGGTGGAAACTTTTATACTTTGCGAATACTTGCGACAGAGCTTCTGATCCACGAAAATTTGGACATTTGAGAAAAATAAGAAACGGAGGCTTCGTAAAAATGGTAATAATTCGCAAAAGTGTTTTTGACAAGTTGGAAGAAGTAAAGCAACTCATCCACCAAATTGATCCAGAAATAGAAAATATCTCTGTTCTACTTGGGAAGATAGGCACACACCATTACAATAAGAAGAAAGGGATGTTGTTAGGAAAACACAAAGAAATATACAACATACTCAGAGAGAACAGTATAAACCCCTACACGGCGTACAAATGGAGCCTCTTAGAACGCGTTCCTGAAGAAATTAAGTATCAACTGCAGCATAGATTACTTGGCCAGAAGAAAGCAAAGAAATTTGCGACAAAACAAAAGAGATGTACAGATTCAGCGCTTCAAATTGATATTAAACAACGTGGAATGATGTTAATCAGGGGTCTTTAACATGGCAAATATTCGAGCAGTTAAACAGAAAGGGAGAAAACTTCCGAATGTCTTTAGTAAGAAACAATTGGTTGATCTCTTTCTTACAATCCGGGAAACAGAAATCTTTGTCGCTGCATTACTGGCGTTGTTCTGTGGTTTTCGCATTAGTGAAATATGCAAGCTAAGAAAAGATGACGTTGATTTGGATTCAGAGAGGATTAAAGTTGTACAGGGAAAGGGACATAAAGATCGCTATGTAATGGTGCCATCAAAACTGGTTCCATTTTTGAAACAATGGTTCCGCGTTCACCCAGATACTCCCTATGTCATCCCAGCACCGTACAAGGGACATTATAATGTTGGTTCGTTCCAAGCAAAATTTAGGAAATACCTTAAAGAAGCAGGTTTGTCCATGAAAGTTGGTCAGTCATCAACTGGGCTGCCTATTTATGCCTACAAATTTCATACATTACGTCATACATATGCAACATTATTGTTAGAGAGAGGTGTTGATTTACATTATATCCAACGTGCACTCGGTCATTCTGACCTTCATACAACCCAAATTTACGCGTATATTGGACAGAAAGATCTCCACAATAAGATTAATGCAGCGTTTGGTTCTGGACGTTCAAAACAGCGTCAAGCGCACAATACAACGGATCCAATTCAGTTGTTACAACTTAAATTAGCTGAGGGGGATATTGGCAAGAAAGAATACTTAGATAAACTGGACTTATTACAGCAAAGTTCAAGTTTGGCCTAAACATTTAAATAACAGTTCGATTTATCATACTAAAAATGGAAGCAAAATTTAAAAGATTATTTTTTGATGAGACTCTACGAAGATGGCATTTTGGAACCATTGTGCGGGAGGCGGGTGTCAGTAGAGAAAGAGTTCACCATTTCCTTAAAAAACTGTGTAAAGAGAAATTCATCAAACGAGTAAAGCCACAAGGTAAAATGCCCTATTATATCGCGAATCGTGATCTTCCTTCATTTCGTGCAGAGAAACGTCTTTTTGGGCTTCAACAATTGGAAGAACTCTTTAGTCACCTTACTCAATGTACAGGTGTTACGACAGCTATTCTTTTTGGGAGTTTTGCACGAGGCGATTGGAGTAAATCAAGTGATATTGATTTATTTATCTATGGTGACGATAGCCAGTTTGAAAAGGGGAAATTTGAAACAAAATTGGGAAGGGAAATACAAGTATTTTCTTATAACAATTCAAAAAAAGTACAAGAGAGATTAGACCCAAAAGTCATTCCAAATATCATTAAAGGGTTTCATATTACAGAAAGTATTGAACCGTTTGAGGTGACTGTCCATGCCTAGAGAATACACTCCAGACCAGATTTATGATAAGTTAGTACGTGAAGGAGCATACCACGAGGCGCATCTTGATAAAGATGAAGTGAGAAAAGTTCTTACAATGACTATAGAAGATTACACCTTTGGTAAAGAAATTAGGAGATCATCCAATCCAAGTTGGCGCGTCGTATTTAATGTTCATTATGACGTATTCCGTGAACTCTGTGACCAATTAATACGTTTTCACAAGCAAAAAATAAGTAACCATCAAGGGTTATTTGCATTTATTATACTCAATTTTAACGATCTTGCTTTAGATTGGGATTTTCTTGAGAAAATCAGGACACTCAGGAACAAAAATAAGTATGAAGGTCTTGATATTAGTAAAAAAATGTGGCAACAAGTCGAATTACAATTTGATTTGTATATCTCCGCAATTCGTAAAGAGATTGAGGAAGGATTAAACGCTCTCTGATGTCGCCCACACTCGCTTAAAATCTTCCAGGACTCTCTGCCCTGAATAATTAAGATAAATATCTGTCGTTTGGATACTTGAATGCCCTAAAATTCCCTGTAATGCACGGAGATTCCCTCCTCGATGTAAATACGTGACTGCGAATGTATGCCGTAGCACATGAGGCGTTACTTTCTTCCTAATTCCTGCCCTTTCAGCAACTCGTTTCACGATTTGCTGTGCCCAACGAGATGTCATTTTTATTCTATCCCTACGGTGGAAATATGATTGAAGATACTTCCTTGCACAATTACTCATTGGGATCACGCGTCGTTTGTTTCCTTTTCCCCATGTGGTAATACAATCTCTCTGCCAACTAATTTGGTCAACAGAAAGAGTAGTTAATTCACTCACTCTCATCCCTGTTTCCAGAAGGACATTGATAACTAACTGTTCGCAAAAGGTTTTACATGCCCTTCGCAAAAGCACTATTTCATTTTCTTCCAATGGTTCTCGTTTGTATGTAAAAGCCATAATATCTCACCTATATATTATGGGTTGTTCATTGGTTCTAGAAATGTATGACAATTGTCATACAATTTATTTCTTCAACGCTTCAATGACACGGGAAACACGAAAAAGAGTGTACTCTAAATCAGTAATATGGGTTTCTCTCTCAAGTTCCTTGTCAAGGAGGTGACGCATAAAATCAGAAATTTTTGTGTATCCCCTCTTGTTCATAAGATGAACTACTTTTTCTCGCTCTTTTACACCAAGGCGGAATTGCATCACTTCAATTTTTGCCATAGTGCTCCTCCACAAGACGTGATACCTGTTTCACCGATTCAAGGGTCACATCCCCAACCCGACACAATTCTATCAGACGTATCCCAACGTTATGCTGTTGACTAAGATAATAGAAAACGCCACAAAACACTGTTTTCATTCCTTTTTTGTGGAAATGTTGAGAATTGAAGATTGTAATGGCTTCTTTGATTAATTCCTGTGGAAAGTGTAATTGCTGACCATACTGAATGAGCATTGCCTCATTACTTTGTGGGATGACAACAGGAAGGGAAAAGTGTTTTTTGATCGTTTTTGCATATTTCGTGTTAAGATCATATTCTTTCTTGTGAAGTAACCCTGCTAGATATACGCATGATTCAAGCACTGCATCTCTGTTTCTTCCCTTTGAGATTTTATTTTGTACACATTGCTTCCATAAATTGAGAGCATCTTGCTCAACGAATGAGGGAAGTTGCATCAGTTGGATGTCATCCTTCCCATCAAGATATTCTCGTTCTTGTGGTGAATAGATGTACCCTGTCGGAATTCTTTTTGGTGCAACGGGTTCACCCCCAGCAAGGTGATGATCTGCGAATGTCTCTTGTGTGAAAGAAGAGTGATCGTACATAATATCAAGAACAAGACCACACTGTCTGCATGTGATTTCTCCCCGTTCTCTTCTTGTTTGTGTGTGTTTGCATGGCATGGCTCACGCTACCTCCTGTTATTGTTTATTATTATCAATCCTTATACTCCTTTCAAAGTTAAACTACTATATAAAGTACTGTCGTACAATTCTGTACCCGCTTCGGGTACAAATTTGTACCCGAAAAGATTTACTTTTTACAGAAATAGAGTAAAGAAGGAATGATTTTCTCTTCCATGATAAGTTGTTGTAATCTTTCAAGAAGCATTTCTTTATTAAGGCTCACTTCAATAACATACGAAGAGCTATTGTTAAGGTTTGGGAATAAGTCTCTAAAATTCTTTGTCAGTTCAATCCTTTTTCTATCGCTGGCGCAGGAAATAGCTCCCTCAAACTGTGTCACTTGCTGCAACGACAATAATTGCTTCTTGGATTGCGTAGTAACCACCCCCATGTCTACCACCCGTTTACTGATTAAGAATTTTCTGTGTTTCAAGGATTACGCGCACTTTCTTTTTCCAATCTTTCTTCTTCGGTAAGTATTCTAACAACTCTTTCTGTCTTCCCTCTGCGAGCCACGACGTCACGGCAACAGTGAATGCAGAGAAATTATCTTGCGAGATACCTTTCTCTTTCAGCTTTGAAAAAAGTGTTGCTAAATCTCCATCTACAGTTATATTAAGGTAATGTTTGTCAAGATATTTTCTTACTTTTAGATATGATTCTTTTGCTTTTGAAACATTCTGATAATATCTCTCATTTTTTATTATGTTAACTCCCATACCACCAGATGCCCCTGTTTTTTCCTGAAGGTATAACCAGAAGTTTATAATCTCCATCTGAGTGAATGGGCTTTTTGATAATAACTCACGAAGTTCATTCTCCCATTTCACAACTTCAGGATCCTCCTTTGACCACATATTGATTGTTACTTCTCCACCTACTTTCAGTCCTAGACTATCAAGAACTTTCTTCTCAATAATAATACCATGTGAATTCCCTATTTTGATGATTGAGGCATTAAATTCAGCTTCCCGATCGTCTTCTTTTGCTACTACTTTATCCTTGTACAGTTGTTGAAAATAATCTAGTTGTTCCACGTTATAACTTGTTATAACTTTCTCCTATTTAAACTTTTTGGCGGTATTTTGAAATTGGTTTGATTCCACTTTGATTAGCACGATCTGTAAACTTTCCGTTAAGAGCATGAATCTGCAATTTTTTATCTTGCTCTTCTGTCAGCATGAATTTGTATCGTTTCTTCATAAATACCTCAATGTTGAGATAAAAATACATCAACATCCATTCTTTCGCAGTAGCAAGACGTTATTATAAAACTATGGCGATCAAAATTAGCAAGAACGGGAAGATATTTAAACATAAGTGCCATCCATTGCATAAATTGAGGAATAGATTGGACAAAAAAGATATTTCACTTCTCTGGGAGCTTTCACAAGATGCCACACTCCCCCTCGTTAAAATTGCCAAAAAAGTCAGTTTACCGAAAGAAACAGCGAAGTATCGTTTTGAGCAACTCCAGAAAAAAGGAATTCTCAAGAAATTTTATGCTATTGTCAACTCCTCAGCATTAGGCTTACGATTCTATGAGACGTTCATTAAATTACATGGTATTCCGCCAGAAAAGCTGCAAAAGTCTATTGAAAAACTGAAAGCATACAAATTTACCGGGTGGTTGTTAAGTACATCCGGCCCATTTACCTTATGTTGCACGTTCCTTGTACGAACACCAGAACAATTCTATGAAGCGTGTTTCTACGTGCGTTCCATGTTTGGCAAATATTTAAAGAAAATATGTACAAACCATGCAGTGGAATCAAAACAATTCTCGTACCCGTTTTTTAAGGAATTTGAAAAGTTTTCCCTTAAGACATCAAAACATTACACAACGCCCGTCTTGCTTGATCCTATTGATACGAAGTTGTTAGAAGTCTTAACAGAGAATTGTCGCACACCAAAGAAGTTTATCGCGCAACGCGTTGGTGTCACGGAAAGAACAGTACGTTTGCGAAGCAAATCTTTAGAGAAGAGAGGAATAATTAAACGCTATACTGTTTTACTACACCCTGGCCGAGCAGGATATTACTTCTATATATTACTTATTCACGCATCTCTTCCTAATGATGAACTTGAATCGTATCTTGTAAATCTACCAGAGATTTTCTATATTAAGAAAAGAAGTGTTGGCTTTTATGATTACAAAGTTGAGCTGTATGTTAGCGCTGAAAGCAGAATCCATGCAATTGAAGAAGAACTATACCGGAAATTTAGTGAAATTGTACAGGATATTGATATCGTGCACGTGAAGAAAGAGCACATCATAAGGTATTTTGTCGATGCGTAGAAACTTTTATTACACTTATTCTCTTTCTTCCTGAGATGAGTCAAGATTCAGTCTATCAATTTCTTAAGAAGAACCGTGGTAAATGGTTTACTTCAAAAGAGATTCAAGAAGCTCTCAAAACAAGTTCCTCGTCAGTTTCTACAAATTTACTTCGATTACGAAAGCATGGTGCGATATTCTTCAAACACAATCCTGAGAGAAGTAGTATGTACTTGTATATGGTCAAGTAATGAAAAGTGTTTTTAGTTAGCTTTATAAGTTTCAGGCAATTTATTTCCAGATGGAAAAGAGGTTGAGATATCCCAGCGCTGATAGAATAATCGAGTATAATGTCCTCGCTCTTACAATCATAAAAGTAAAGAAAGCTGATAGGGCAGAGGTTCTTAGCGGACCGAGGATTGATCGCATTATCAAAGAATGTAAAGACCTCGATGGAGACGTATATGACAAAGCCGTCAGTTTGTTTAAAGGAATTATTCAATTACACCCCTTTGCAAGCGGGAATAGAAGAACAGCTTTTATAGTAACTAAAGAGTTCTTGGAAGAAAATGGGGGAAAGTTTAATATAAAGGATGACCCTAAACAAGCTAGAGTAATGCTTGGGGTACGTGAAAAGTATTACTCAGATGATGAGATCAAGGAGTGGATCAAACATGGAAAAATCAAAGCGTTCAAAAGGTTTGAAAGATAAGCAAAGGCATAAAATCGTTGTGGAAGAAATCAATAGATTTAATGCTCTTGTGAAGGGTCATAAGAAAATCTTAGAAGCTATTGGTGGTTTGTAAGCTATTTCTTAATTCCTCCGCAAAATAATTTGTTCTGAGAATTGCCCCTATGTTCACTTAGGGTATATTCACTAAAAACGTAAAAAATCGTGTCTAGAACGTACGCGGGATTTTCAGCTCAGCTTCTCTTTCGGAGGTTAGTTCTTTTAGTTATACAATACTAGCAGGGTTTTTCAATAAGTATCCTACGAGGCCTTTAAGCAGATATATTTGTGTGTTCATATATTCTGCCGAGTTCTCCCCACTATAATCAGTCAGAACCAATTTTAGTTGAAAATTATCTTTAGCTTTAATAGTAGGGAATCTACCCTCGCTCTCAAGTAAAGTTGGTGGTCCTCTTTGGAACCCAACTGATCTTCGATGTGATGGAGTATCAGTTTTCCTGGATGGCTTATATGTTGCCTGTAAAGTTTCATAATAGCTTACAGATTGGTGGGGAATCTCAGAACGGATAAAGTCTCCAATATGTTCTGGGAGAGGTCTATGTATTTCTAATATTGGATCTAGTTTCTCTGTAATGATTTCTATGAATTCATAGAGGGAGGGTAAAGACTCTAAAGAGAAAAATAGATCCTGCAAGTGTAATCTGTAAACTTCTCTTCTATTTACATATAATCCACTTATCCTCTCGTACATACCATCAATTTCTTCTCCAAGCCCCATTGCTTTAAATGGGACTCGGGCAAAATTACAACCTAGGTTATTTAGCCCAATTTCTCTCCCCGTTAGTTCGATTCTTAAGACATCATTTGTCATTTGTAATCACAAAAGGCAATTTAGTAAAATCTTGATTAATATTTGGTACAGAAAAAATTAAACCAAAAGTTTAAATACGTTTAACATAACACTATTAGTTAAATGGCAATGGAAATACTTACCCCGGAATTAGGTAAGGCAAAGAAATCAACGAAAGATCTAGTTGTGAGTGTGTTAATGTACAATTATCCAGTTACTCTAGCAAAAATCACTAATGAAATCAAGAGAAAATTTCAAGCTTCGGTGACTTTTCAAGGAGTGAGAAAAGCAGCAAATCAACTAGTGGAAAATGATGTTGTTGTGAAAAAAGGGAAAGAATACTCTCTAAGCAAAGAATGGATTTTGAAGTTACGCCAGTTTACAGAAAAATTACACGAATCCTATTTTACAGAAAGCAAGAGAGTAAGAAATATTGAAGCAATTGGAGAGGATATTAAGGTTTATACATTTGATAATCTTGTTGATGTTGATATTTTCTGGAACAGTTTAATTGGAAAATGGTTTGATGAAGATAAGAATAGTAAAGAAGAGAAATATTATGTACAGCAATCTGGTCATACTTGGTATGTCCTTGCAAATCTTGAAGAAGAAACTCAAACTCTGGAGAAGATACAGAAAAATAAGATTAGGTTCTATACTTTAGCAATTGGGAAATTGGTCTTAGACAAATGGAGTAAAAAATATTATGAAGATCATGGATTTTATTATACAACTTTGAAGAAGAAGAAGAATGATACTTCTAAGTATTTTGCAGTTTATGGCGATAATGTGATTCAATGTACCTATCCAGTAGAATTAACCAAAGAGATGGACCAGATTTATCATCAGGCAAAAGATTTTGAAAGTTTTGATGTTACGAGGTTGATTAAGTTGTTGAGAAGAAAAGTGGAGCTGAAAATGACTGTTATGAAAAATCCTGTTGTTGCAGAACAATTGAGGAATTATGTACTGTCCCACTTTAAGAAGAATGGCCGTTTTTAGTGTTAGAACATTTTAGTCCACATCGGGGCGGTTCTTAACAATCTGGATAAAAAACATACAGAGAATAAACACACAATTGTCCTCCTATAACATTTTTCCGAGGATTTTTCCACTAAAGTGTCACCTCATAGTAGTTATTCGCCGAAAGATTTATAAAGAAGTAAACAAACTATGTAAAAATGGAAATGACAAAATATATTGTGAGAGGTGGCGTAGCATTAGCTGTTGCAAGTGTTATTGCGTTAGAAGGGTTTGTTTTAGACAGATCGGCAGCTTATATAGATGGGTGTGTCACTAATGAAGTGCGAGTCTCACCATCAGAGTTATGTTATGCTGTCCAAGAATGTTCTGGGGGAGAGGAAAGAGTGTGTATTACTGGCCCAGAAGGCAAGTTGAATTATTTACAATTTGGTGTTGGGAATAACAGTAGACTGCGAGTACGCACAGGATGGTTTGATAATACTGCTACGGTTGATGACGTTGTAATACCTGATCTAGATCGCTAATTCCCAAAGTATTATTTCGTTGTTTGACATTTACAACTTTCCAAACACCAGAATCAGCTCTTACGGTATAAAATGCACGTGTTTTTTTAAACATTCCCCTCATTTTCGTGGTGGCGTTTATTCATGTGCCTGTGAATAACCCTGTATAAACAAGCGCGGGTTTTTATGAGAATGTCTCTTTCGGATATTTTTTAATCTCTTTATGAAAACCTGAAGGCCTCTTAGAATAATTCCTACGATGTTCTTTAACATATAATTTGTAATCACAAGGAAGGCTCTTCGCAATTTTTTCTATAAGGTCAAGTTGGTTAACGAACCACTTCGCCCGCACAGACGTCGATGCCTCTGGCTGTGTTTGCAAAGGAAAGAAGACGTATTTATCATTATTCCTAGGAAATTCAAAGCGGGATGAGTTTCTCAAAAGTTTATCTTTTAAGGGGTACCACACCCATTGCCGTAGATCAGGTAGTTGTCTCCGATAAGACAAAACCTTTGCATAATACTTTAGTTGATTTACCCTTTGCTTCATGGTCCATGTTTTCTTAGCAGAATCATCTGGCCTGAATGGTTTATCACGAAACTTATTAACTAACCCTAAAGCCTCATCACGTTCTTTAGGTTTCAAACCCCTTCGCTTAATCTCATTATATCTCTTCAATACTAAAGGCCATTCAGAGCGTAATTGGTTATCGAATGTGAATTTACCCGGCAGCCTAGCATTTGTCAATTCAAGAACAGGAATATTTTTTTGTAATAGAATTTTGTAAGCAATCACATACATATAGCCTGCAATTCCCGTAATAACTGCATAATCTGGCGTAACAGTTGCGATATGTTTCTCCAGTTTTTTTATTGTATATTCCATGCGTCCTAAAATTTCCTTTGCAGACATCTTTAGACGTTTCTTTTTTCGAGGAGCAGCTATTTGCCATAGGTCAAATAACTTAATTCCATATAGGTCCTCTCTCTGACGCAAGAAGGCAGTATCAATTTTTGGGGCAACGGGCTGTTCGTCAGGGAGAATAGCACTATATTGACTTCGAGGGACACTCTTTGACTGGTAGTAATCATCACCACCTTTAGCAAACGAAATAAAGGAAGGAACAACATCAAGAGTCTTTTTGAGTTCATCCGCTAATGTAAACATTAACTCATCTCTTCCAGAAGGACCTCCAATAAACAATACGTTTTTTTTGTGAAGCTTTTTTACCCTTACCATTCACCAGGAAGAGCCAGCTCACCATTTATAAATATTCGGAAACAAGGGGTGTCTTATTTAGCAATAATCAAACAAATCAATTTGAGTAATGTTGCAGGAGGATTATTTAGTTTATAGCAAGCCATCTATCCTTTTCTCTTTGTTCAAATCTTTTGTTTTTCTTCCCTCAGGACCAATTGAATCTGAGCAATATACCCTGGTAGTTTATTGCGAATCTTATTCAAATTCGCTTCAAGCAAGGTAAGTTTCTTGATAGCATCATCTCGTATCGCTCGCTCACGATCTGGGTCAACAACCATTGTCATTGATCTTTCAGTCTTTTCATTGAGTTCCCTTCTATGCCTTAAAATTTCAGCAATTTCGTTAAACCACTCACCTAAAGTCCTCATCTCTTTTTCTATATTCACTAGATTCTTAGATTGATCCATATTTTCACCTCATTACATCACGCTCTTCTCATGCTAATTGTTCCAATTTATCCCCATATTTTTGCACTCTTCGTTTCAGACTTTGAAGTTCATCACCACAATCAGTTACCATAACTTACAACAGACTAATAAATACTTAAACCTTTTGCTTGTTCTGTGTATAATCGTCCAGAAACGGTTTGACCTAAGAATCGTGTGTATGTTCTAACTATGATTGTTTATACTTTTGGTAAACAAAGGTGATCTGAAAATCGTCTCCCTTCAACATTGTTTACAGATTCGGAGGATTTTCTAATTCTTGAGCTTTCGGACTAATCTTGCTGTAGGGGCCGCT
>CAYFMJ010000002.1:0-191600 GCA_964344235.1 uncultured Methanosarcinales archaeon
ATTATAACCACCAAAGTGGTTAATGTACTGTGTAGTTAAAACGGGATACTACAGTTCCAATTTGTAGGGAGTTAATGGACCAAAGCCACTCCCCACAAGACAGGTGCGGGTAGAAATTAAATAGAATCTGACTCTGTTTATAATTAATGGAATCCAAAACCTCAATCCATCAGTCTGTTCACTCCGTCTTTCTTAGAAATCCCCAGAAATCATTCACAAGCACAGACTTAGTGAGAATTATTAACAGTACGGGGTCCATAAAGACCAGCAAAGAAATCGTCACAATGATTTTGACGCGCCTCTATAGAAAGGGCGTGGTTCATAGAACGGAGACCCAACTATCTAATGGGTATCATTACTCTTTAAGTAACAAGAATTTACTTAGAAAAATCCAGGAGAATTATTTGCTTCCTGTGGAATTTGAGAAAGATCCCGAATTGATTTCAAAGATAAACCAAAATGAATTTGAGACATTACAGCAAGAAGTTCTCATAAGTCTCTCCAACATCAAGAGCGATACCATTAATTGTTTATTAAAGAACTCTACTGAGGAAGAAACAAAAAAATTCCTGGCACATCTTGTTGCTTTTGTCATGTGTGATGGAAGTATTGATGAAAAGTGCAATCGGCTACTTTTCTTCTTTCGTAGAAAAAGTGATGCTAAGAAGTTCGCTAAAAAATTTAAGGTGATGTTTCCCACAAAGGATCTAACTATAAAACCAAATAACGGCGGTGCTTCATATACTGTGAGTGTATGCAAAAGTACCAATTTAGCGAAGACTTTGCATGCATTAGGGGCTCCAAAAGGAAATAAAGTATTTCAGCAGTTTCTTGTGCCAAATTGGATTTATCATGGGCCAGATGAGGTTAAAAAAGTATTCCTTTCTACAGTCATCGGAAATGAGGGCTCAGCACCTTCAGATGGCCGTTGGAGGATACAATTCGTCTTGTCAAAATCAAAAGAGCATACGCCTAATCTCCTCGAGTTCCTTAACCAAATAAGGACTATGCTCTATCATTTTGGGATTACCACTTCCTATATTCAATTGCGAAAACAGAAAGGTCGTCAGTTTCATGGCCGATTCTACATCAAAGGGCAGAAAAACTTACGCAAGTTTTATAATAATTTCTCATTCTTATATGCCTCTGAGAAGCAAGAAGTTTTAGGAGACTTAATTGAGAATCGAAAAGTTCTTCGGGCGTGTAATACGCTATGACGGATGTGAACACCATATGATCCTCGCGGAGATGATTAACGGAAGTAACTTCCCAGCGTACACTGTGCCTTAAGAACTAAGTAACTGATGAGCACACTAATTCAACCAAAGAATCCAACTTCTCCTTCTTCCTCTTCCTGAATTCGAACTTTCTCCATCGCTTCCACAAAATCTTGCTGTAGAACGTGTTCCCGATCTTCCCGAATTGCAAAGAATCCTGCTTCTGTACACATCGCTCGCAACTCCGCACCGCTAAAATTTTCAGATAATGCAGCAAGTTCCTTCAACTTCACACCTTTCAAATTCATTTTGCGAGTATGTACTTTAATGATTTCTAATCTCCCTGCTTCATCTGGCAAACCAATTTCAATTAACCGATCTAATCTTCCTGGCCGGATCATTGCAGTGTCAAGAATATCTAATCTATTCGTTGCACCAATTATTTTCACATTATCTAAATGTTTAAACCCATCCAACTCTGCTAAGAGTTGCATAAATGTTCTATTAACTTCTCTTTCGCCTGAGGTTCCCGTATCCATTCTGCTTGCTGCCAGCGCGTCAATTTCATCAATAAATACAATCGCTGGCGCCTTACTTCTCGCTAAAGCAAAAATTTCTTTCACTAACTTCGCTCCTTCTCCAATAAATTTCTGCACCAACTCTGACCCAACAACTTCAATGAACGTCGCGTTGGTAGAATGTGCAACTGCTTTCGCTAACAATGTCTTTCCAGTTCCTGGCGGCCCATGCAATAAAATGCCCTTTGGCGGATGAATTCCAACTTTCTCAAATAATTGCGGCTTCACCAAAGGCAATTCAATAACTTCTTTTACTTCGTTAATCTCTCTCTTCAACCCACCGATTTCTTTCCAACTTTCCTGTGGTTTTTCAATGATAACATATTTCTCAACGTCTAAATTATTACCTACATGGATTTTTTCAATAACGTTCAACGTTTTCTGATCAACCAATACAGAATCACCACTTTGTAAATCATCAATGTTCTGTGAAATGTAACAATAAAACTTATTGCCGTTTGGTAATTTAATGATTGACTTCTGCTCATCAATGATACTTACGACTTCCGCAACAAGTAACGCCGGTTTCTTAATGTTGTTTAATTCCGTGTTAACATTGTTAAACAACTCACGTAACATTGCCGTTTCTTCTTCCAAACGAGTCAGCGTTTTATCCATAATACGTTTTTCTGCTTCTAACTGTTCCAGTGAGGAAGCTAACATATTATTCTCTGTTTCTAGGTCGATAGTTCCTAATTGTTCCGTGTATGTTTGCTTCTCTGTAATCTCAGATTTTTTCATCTTACCACGATAAAAGAATTCTCCTTTTTAAACTTTTACTGGATGAATGTTGATATGACGAATGTCATTTTCAAAAAACAAAAAACACAATCGCAAAAATAAAAAACAATGTAACAAAAACAAAATTACTTTTTGCGACAACTTTATGGCGAACAAAACAAAACTTTTAAAAACACAAACAGCTTTTCTGCTGCTACAGTTACCGAAAAAGAGAGGTGTAATGATGGCGACAAGAAAAAAGGCTGCTCCAAGAAAAACAACACGGCGTAAAGCCGCTCCAAAAAAGCGAGCAGTAAAAAGGAAAGCTGCACCAAAGCGACGAGCTGCTGTTAAGAAAAGAGTAACAAAACGTAAAACGACAGCAAGAAAGCGCGCAGCGAAGAAAACAACACGACGTAAGGCAGCTCCTAAGAGGAAACCAGCAAAACGTAAAACAACACGACGTAAAGCTGCACCGAAGAGGAAACCTGCGAGGCGAAAAACAACAACGCGTAGAAAGGCTCCAGCGAAGAGAAAGAGCACAGCGCGAACCCGTTCTGCAGCAGCAAAGAAAGCAGCAGCTACCCGTAAGCGAAAAGCGAGTGCACGGAGTAGAGCAGCAAAGAAGGCAGCAGCAACACGGAAGCGTAAAACAAATGTGCGAAAAGCAGCTGGTAAGAAAGCGGCGGCAACTCGTAAGAGAAGAACTGCAGTCCGTAAAGCAGCTGGTAAAAAGGCAGCACGAACACGGAAGAGAACCACTACTACCCGAAGAAAAGCTGGTAAGAAAGCTGCACGTACGCGTAAACGAAGATAAATTTTTTCTTTTTTTCTTTTTTTCCTAATTAATTCTAAAAAATCACTTTTTAATTGCTACAATCAGTGTTATCGTCACTACTGCAAATAGTCCAAGGATATAAACAAACATGCCTTGCACACCAACGAAATCTGCGATTATCCCTGCAAATAAAACCAAGCCAGCCGTCAACAATGACTTTAATAAACTAGATATAGATAATATTGTGGTTCTATTATTTGATACAATATTCTTGTTAATTTCATCTTCTAAAACGACTCTATTAAGACCTTCAAACAATTTCAATACTAAAACAGATCCTACTATAATAACTCCTGCTCCCACAGAGAATCCCAAGTAACTAACAGCAATACCAAAGATCCCCATTAATAACAGGGATTGTAATGTAAAATATTTTTCTAATCTATGTGTAATTACTCCGCCAACTCCCATAACTCCCCTCATCAAAGCATAGATCACTCCAAAATAAATTACCTCTAAACCAGAAATCTGAAGTAATGGTTGGTAAAATTCATTACTCATGGAAACAAAGGAGGCGGTAACGACGCTAAGAACAATTGCGATTAATAGTGATTTACTAAGTTTAATTTCCCTTAAAGATTCAAAGAAAGCAGAACTAAATGTTCTCAGTTTCCTCTCAGATTTCTTTTTAATTGGTGGTTCAACAAAGAAGGATGCAATTATCAGCGCAGTAACGAAAAAACTAGTTCCAATGAGAAATGGCACTTTTGGGTTAAATGTGTAGATAACGGGGATTAACAACAAGACAAAAGCATTTGTAACATGCGAATATAACAAAACTTTTCCATTAAATTTTTTGAATTCAGATGTTCGCTTTAGTTCTTTTAATGTGTCATAAAGAAACGCGTTTCTCGTTCCGGAGATAAAAGCTCCCGCTAGCCCATAAGTAAAACTTGCCGCTAAAAACCAATAAAATGAATCACCAAAGAAGTATAAAATAGTCGTAACCATTCCAAACAGTGCATGTAGGATTAAAGATACTTTTTTGCCATAAAGGTCGGCAAAGATCCCGCCGGGGATTTCGGTAACTAATGTTACAATAGCGATAACTCCCGCTAAAATTCCAATTTGTGTGAAATTAAGATTGTTCAGTAAAAAGTAGAGGATAATAATGGGCATTGAAACCCTTTTAACTAAAATGCTGTAGATGTAAAGAAGGGGGATATTTTTATAATAATTAACTGCCATAGGAAAATGTTGGCTACGATTTATATAAAGCTAGTGGTATCAAGAAAACATTGGAATAATGCTATTTACAAACAACTTTACCTTTTCAACAAAACTCTGCCCTTCTCCTTGCACAGAAAACCCTTGCACTTCTGAATAGACTTTTCCCCTATTATCCTTCCATGTCACTTCAACAGTAAATGCATTATTGCTTCGCAACGGATAATCTTCTAAATGTAATTCTAACTCTTCTGTGCTTTGTAAATTTGCCACAGTCCATGTATTCTCAAATCCCCTTCCTTCTAACACTACTTCAATATTCTCAGCACTCGCGAATGATACTTTTTCTAATAGCACAACCATATCAAGTGGTTCACCAAACAAAACACTTCCTGGCGCTTCTACCGCAACACTCACTCTTGGCTCATCTAACACCACATAATCAACCGTATCTTTCTTCTGAATAACATCATTCTCCGCACTCACAAACAATTTCTGCCAACCAACTTCCTCATTTTGTAACGTAATTATGCTTTCTGCTTGTTGGTTAATCAATAAATCAACAGTGTCACATATCCCGTTTAAACAAAACTCAACATTCATTAAGTTAGTATTTCCATTATTCTTCACTGAACATGTAACTTTGTGTTCTTCTCCTAATTTCATCTCCTCTAACACACCACAATTAAACGCCACTTTCCGCGAATAACTCTTTTCTTCATCTTGCTCTGCGATCGCTAACACTTCTTTCTCAGTGTAAAATGGTTTGCCTTCCTGTGCAACTATCACATCTTCCACAGAAATGTTCTTCTCGGAATAGACAATCACCGGTAATTGATACCAATATCCCCCATTCAAATCATCTGAAATTTTTACGGTCCAGAATGTTTCTTTTACTTCCTTTGGCCCCATTAAGATTGTTCTTCGATTTCTTCCCAGAATTTCAACTTCTTCCGGCACTGCCAGATTAAGCGTTGAAGCGGCGTAATAATCAGCGTTATTTTTCAACACACCTTTAATCACGTTATAACTGCCAAATGTTACTTTTTTTGCCAGCACTTCCTGCTCTAACACAATCTCTTCTGGAATCTCTGGCCCTTCACCTGTAATCGTAACGTCTAAAGTTAACTCCTTCGCTTCTAAATCAACACCAGTTGCATACCACTTAAATTTTGTCGCAGGTTCCGTGGGATCAAACCCATCCCGCAATTTGATGTGGGTAACGTCAACATACCCATACTCTCCGAATGTAATGTCAAAACTTACCCAGCCAATTTCTGGGAAATACACTTCTGCCCAACCATGCGGTTGCCAATTTTCCGCAAAGAGTTCAGAATCAGTATAACTAATCCCAGATACAAATCGTGCTGGAATTCCTAAAGATCGAGACATTGCAATAAAGAGAGACGTCATTTCATCACACACCCCTTCTTCATGCTGCAACACCCAACTTGCTTTCTGTGATGCTGTTGCTGTTAATGTGTTTAAATCATACTCCACGGTTCTATCAACCCATTCAGCTAATGAGAAGACGATTTTAAACAAATCGTCTTGCCCTTCTGCCAACTCTGCCGCTTTCGCAATAATCAGTGGATTATCTGAATCAATTGTTACCGTTGGTTGCAAATACTGTTGAAACTCTTGTACATCCACTTCCGCAATGGGAAACGGCACTTTCTTCGTTACCTTTACTCGCTGATTCTTTGTTTCCACATCTGCTGTATAAGAATATGTTTGCGTTCCTTTTGCAGGTTGTTCCCATTCAAATAATACACTCTCCTCTCCCAACACACCATCACTCTCTAACTTCACCACAGTTTGCCGATAATTTTCCTGCGGCACTAACAGTAGATTGGTTGTAACTTCCTTCACGCTTCCTCCTCCAACTAACTCATACTCTCCTTCTACCGTTAATTGTAAATCCATCGACTCTTTCTGATATAGCGGAGAAGCAGCAACTAACGGTACCAATAGCAATATACACAGAACAACCCATACTCTTTTCATATATCTATCAAATTTCCCAGTATTATAAATATTATCTAATTAAACAAGAATCAGTTTTGGGGTAACATCTCTGCTCCAAACTCAAATCGCATCATTGTTTCAAAGAAATCCTTTTTACGCTCTGGTTCTATGCGTAATTGATCTGCTAACGCTAAGACACACTGTGCTTTGTACCGGGCAGTTTTCGCTTCTATATTCACACCCACAATATCGCCTCCAGGAACAGCATAATGCATTTGCTCTGGTACCCTTCCTCCATCAAGTGGAACTTTTGCAATAAGCACACCTTGTTCCTCCATACCTTTCAGGACGGGGTAATGTCTACTGCCCTGCACGTTTCCTGCACCCCTTGAACCGTAAAGTATAACTTCTGGTAATAATGGCTTGAGATATTCCTGATGTTCTACATTTTCATCTTCAACTGCTTTGAGGTAGGCTTCACATAACGCTAAGTGAGCTGTTTCATCTACCAATAGAACTTTTCCTTCGTACGCTCCAGAACCAGCGATGAAGAACGGTGAACGCTTATTGCAATCCACTTCCACCAAGTGCCTCTCACAGATAACAAAAGCATCGAGAAAGTAAAACAACTAGCAAAGATTCTCAACATCAAAAAACTCTACATCGTTCCGTTTGTGGAAGTATTCAAAGCGTTAACGGAAAAATTTCAGCATAAAAACTACTTCATTCTTTCCAAAATAGTAATGCTACAAGCTGCGGAAATAATCGCACAGAAAGAAAATGCGAAATATCTCATCACAGGAGAAAATTTAGCGCAAGTTTCTTCCCAGACCTTACAAAACCTCACTACAATAACAAAGAACATTAAATTGGAAATTCTCAGGCCATTACTAACATACGATAAACAAGAAATTATCAAAAAAGCGAAAGAAATCAAAACGTATGAAACGTCAAAAGGTCCAGAGATCTGTGATCTGCTTGGTCCAAGAAGCCCTGCCACAAAATCTAAACCCGAGATTATCGCCAAAGCACTTGCAGAAGCCAATCTTCAACCATTACTAGAACAAAGTTTAAATAACGCTGAGATAATTGAGAAAAAATGATCATTACAACCACAGAAAATATTGCTGGAAAAGAAATTGCCGAAGTTCTTGGAATAGTTAAAGGCAACACAATCCGCTCACGACACGTTGGCCGAGACATTATGGCTGGTCTAAAGACAATTGTTGGTGGTGAGATTAAATCATACACTGACATGATTTCAAGTGCTCGGGAAGAAGCAATCACCCGTATGACCGACCAAGCAAAGGCACTTGGAGCTGATGCCATTACTATGGTCCGATTCACCACTTCTAGTGTCATGCCGCAGGCAGCAGAAGTTCTTGCATATGGAACTGCAGTTAAGCTGAAGTAGATTGTTTACAGCGGCAGGGACGGGATTTCCGTGGTTGTCAATTCGAACCCGCGTGACATTGCGGAATGTCAACCTGACTATCAACCAGGCGCTTTAAGCCTGACTCAGCCACCCTGCCTTTACTGAAACGAAAATATTATATAGTTTCATACCTCTGAAGTATTATTGCGGAATGTCGACTGATTGTCAGTCATTTGCTTTTGGCCTCTCTTGGCCATTTCTTTTTTTAATCCCAGAATTTATATTTGCTACCTGTGGTTGTCCAGTGGCTAGCGATAAATATCGTGTGAAATATAAGATAAAATTTTATAAACCTCTCCACCACTCTTTCTGTAATGAAATTAAAGCTCTTCAACACACTCACAAAGAAAAAACAACTATTTACACCCCTCAAAAAAACGTCTGTGAGTCTTTACACCTGCGGGCCGACAGTCTATAATTACGCTCACATCGGTAATTTACGGAGTTATATCTTTGAAGATATTCTCAAACGCGCACTATTATTCAACAAATATAAAGTCAACCATGTGATGAACATTACTGATGTTGGCCATCTTACTGGAGACAATGATCATGGTGAGGACAAGATGTTGAAAGGAGCGAAACGGGAGAAGAAAACCGTTTGGGAAATCGCAGAGTTTTACACAAAAGCATTTCAGGAGGATATGCAGAAACTTCACATTCTCCCACCCACTACGTGGTGTAAAGCAACTGACCATATCAAAGAACAAGTTAATTTGATTAAACAATTAGAGAAAAATGGTTACACCTATCAGGCAGGCGGTAATGTCTATTTTGACACATCGAAACTGAAAGATTACGGTAAACTTGCTCAATTAAATCTAAAAGCGAAAACCAAAGAGCGTGTACAAAAGGATGCTAACAAAAAGAATCAACACGACTTTGTCTTATGGTTTACCAAATCAAAATTTCAAGATCAGGAAATGAAATGGAATTCCCTGTATGGAACTGGCTATCCTGGTTGGCATCTTGAATGTAGTGCCATGGCATCTAAGTACCTCGGCAAACAGTTTGACATCCATTGTGGAGGTATTGACCACATTCCAATCCATCACACGAATGAGATAGCTCAATCAGAAGCTGCTTTTGGTAAGAAGCCATGGGTTAAGTATTGGTTACATAATGAATTTTTGGTGTTAGGAAAAGGCGAGAAGATGGCGAAATCTGGTGAAAACTTCTTAACACTTGCTACGCTAGAAAAGAAAGGCTTCGATCCGTTGGATTACAGATATTTCTGTTTAGGCACGCAATACAGAAACCCATTAATGTTTAGCTTCGCTGCTTTAGAAAGTTCAAAAACTGCTCGTAAACGGCTGTTTGAAAAAGTATTACAATTACAAGACAGTACGCATGGTAAAGATGATAAAACTGCACGAAAGAAATACCTGACTACATTTACCAAAGAAATTAACGACGATTTAAACACGCCGAAAGCACTTGCTATATTGTGGGATGTTGTCAAAGATAAAAAGTTAGGTGATCACGATAAATATTTCTTGTTATTAGAATTTGATAAAATCTTTGGCTTCAATTTAGGTAATATCAAACGTGCAGATGTTCCGGACAAAATTAAGAAACTAGCCGAGAAGCGATTAGCCGCTCGGAAAGAGAAAGACTGGGCAACTTCTGATAAACTCCGCGATCAAATCAATAAGTTAGGTTGGACAATTGATGATACGGATGGCGGGTATGAATTGAAGAAAAGATAGCTTCAAACTTTATTCTGCGCTTCCCGCGAATACAAATGTTTTATTCGGAATACGTTTAATTATTTTCTTGATCTCTTTCAACAACTTTGGGATAAGGAATTTTGCTTCTCTAGTATACTTCTCAGGGTGTTCGAGAAGTTCTCGTTCAATTTCATTTGGGTAGTACAATTCTACTCCCGATGTTTCTCCATCTTTAAACTTAACGCGTCCGTCATATACTCCAATGTAAATGGTTGCAATTTGAGGGAAGATATATGTGTGTCCATCTTTGTGAACTCGTTCCGACATAAAATTGTTATGTGTGACAATTTCTTTAAACACTCCGGTTGTCCCCAAGTCTGTTTCCTTTAACGCTGCATCAAACTCTTTCTCAGCTAAAACTGCAGCAGGGAAACCCATCTCCTCGGAACACTCTTTCATTAGAGTGTATTCTTTTGTTTCATCATACTTTATATTTGCCCCAATTGTTTTATCGTAAAGAAGTGAATTTTGATTTTTGAAACGGCTTCGCTTTGTAACATAAATCCCTCCATTTCTGTTTAGAAGAATAATTTTGATGGTTTGTACTTGTCTGGTAACTTTACCGGTTTTTCTGAATTCTTGCTTAGCTTCTCTATAGTATCGGACCCTGTCCTGAACTCCCAAGAACTGTCCGAATAAATCAAATACTTTTAATTTCTCTTTTGGTTGTTTATTTTTCATTTTATCTAATCATTGAGAACATGCACTTCTCTCGCAGGTGCAGGTTTCATCATGTGCTTGAACTTCTTCAGAATGTAATGCATATCTTTTGAAAACGCATCGGGATTCTCATGTAATTCTTCATCAAGTTCTTCTGCGGTGAATACTTGAATTCCACACGCTTCTTTGTCAATGAACTTAATGTGTCCATCATAGTACCCAATATAGAAACGAGTCATTTGTGGTTCAATCCAGTTCTTCTTTCCTTTTACCGAATAATTTGCTTGGAAATTGTCCAATTCAGTTAACTTGGTTAAAATTGCGAGGACATGCAAATCGGTTTTTGCAACAGTTCTCTCGAAAAGTTCATTCTTAACAACAGTTGCAGGAATACCCAACTCTTCAGCACATTCTTTAAGCATTGTAAGATCATATGAATCTCCACTTGATACATGACCACCAATAGTTTTATCCCATAAGCCTGCATTGTTTCCTTTCCATTTTGATCTTCGTTGTAGAATGACCCTCCCCTTAGAAGTCATCAAAATGAGGCGGACGTGTTTGTGTCTGACACTTACTTGGCCTTTCTTGAAGTACTCCTTTCGCATCTTTTCATGGAGCTGTTTCTTCTCCATGCTCCCAATCAGTTCTCCTTGATAGGAATAGTAATCAATCATTTCTTCAGGAAAGTTCATTGTTCGCATCCTCAGTACTAATCTGTCTCATAATGTGCCTAAAAACCCTTTTTCATATAAATCTTTTGAGAATTAACCACTTTTTCATAGTCACAAAAAGTAAGGATAAACTTTCAAACCATCAACACAACATTTATATTGTCCCTATTCCTCTTCAACACAGGTGATTTGATGAAACATATCCTAATTATTACACTTCTAACACTCACACTACTTATTACAGCATGTCAAAGTGCACCTGCAGTAACAACCACAGAAAATGCTGAATGGCTCTCCACACCTTTAACAGACATCGCAACAAATCAGCAATTCACTTTAGACCAATTCAACACACCAATTCTCTTAGAATCATTCGCAGTCTGGTGTCCTACCTGTACAAAACAACAAAATATCATCAAAGACCTCCACGAAATTGTTGGGGATACAGTAACATCAATCTCTTTAGACACAGACCCTAACGAAGACACCGCTATAGTACAAAACCACATCAACCAACATGGTTTCGATTGGTATTACGCCATTTCTCCACCAGAATTAACACAATCACTAATTGACCAATTTGGTATCAATGTTGTCAATGCACCAAGAGCACCTATTGTGCTTATTTGTCCAGATCACTCAGCTCGACTTCTCAAAAACGGTTTAAAATCAGTAGAAGAATTACAACAGGAGATTGCAACATGCTAGCAAATTTGTGGATCGCGTTTCTTGCAGGACTGTTCGCTCCTCTTGGAGCTGTCTGTGTCCTACCTTTATACCCTGGCTTTCTTGCATACTTAGCAGGTAAAGTAACACAAGATGAAAATCCCAAACGTAAAATCATCATGTTCAGCGTGATCATCACGTTAGGGGTGATTCTTTCCATGTTTATTGTTGGATTACTCTTCACAGGAATTTTCCAATCCTCATTAACAAAAGCAATTGGTATTATTTCCCCAATCGCTTTTGGTATTCTGGCAATCATCTCGCTTCTATTGATCTTCAATGTAGACTTCTCGCGATTCCTTCCAAAAGCCCACGCTCCTGTGTTGCAAAGCCCGTATTGGAGTGCTTTAGTCTTCGGTTTGTTCTTCGGAGCAATTGTTCTCCCCTGTAACCCTGCATCGTTAGCAGTTCTCTTTGCAGTGTCTACATCTGTCACAAGCTTCATCACAAATCTTCTCAACTTCATCGTCTTCGGTATTGGCATGGGTCTTCCACTATTACTTTTGGCATTCATCTCCGCTTCTGCCGGTCAGAGATTCACAACATGGTTAGGCACTCACAAAAAACCAATTGACATTGTTGCAGGAATCATCATGTTAGGAATAGCACTCTATTACCTTATCTTCGTCTTCAACATCTTTGGTTAACATAAAATGAAATATTTTACATCCATCCTTGTTATGGTTTCATTAGTGCTAGTTGGATGTACAACTGCAGTGGAAACACCTTCAGCAGAACCAGTTGAAGTTTTCTCGGAAGAAATTCAAACCCTGCCTGACGGTACGAAATATATTGTTAACCCAAACAAAATTCTCGGCGGTGGCCCCCCAAAAGATGGCATTCCCTCCATTGACGAACCTATCTATCAACCTCTTGCAATTGCAGATAATTGGATTCAAGATAATGAACTAGTTCTGGCGATTGAATACAAAGGAGTAAAAAGAGTCTACCCTTTACAAATTTTAGTGTGGCATGAAATCGTCAACGATGAAATTGCTGGCGACCCAATTCTTATTACCTACTGTCCGCTATGCGGTTCTGGAATCGCGTATGAAAGAACAATCACCATTAACGGAGAGAAAGTCCCAACAGAATTCGGCACGTCAGGCAAATTATACAACTCTAACCTAGTCATGTATGACCGTACTACAGATACGTACTGGCAACAAATTGACGGGAAAGCGATTGTAGGCGAGTTAACGGGTCAAGAACTAACAGAACTTTCCATCGACACAGTTGTCTGGCGAGACTACAAAGCAGCGAACGAGTTTGCTGAAGTCCTCAGCAAGGTAACGGGCTTTGACAGAAATTACAGGAATGATCCGTACGGGAGTTATTACGAAGATAGTTTACTCTTCTTCCCAGTTGACAATGAAAACAACGTTATCCATCCCAAAACAATTATTTTCGGTGTGGAAGTTGATGGCACATTCAAAGCGTATAAAGAAGATGATTTGAAGGCAACACCTGTTATTGAAGATACAATCAATGGAGTTAACATCAGAATAGAGAGAGATGAAGTTGGTATTGTGAAAGTAACAAATCTTGACACTGACACTGAAATTATCAAAGAACGGGATATGTGGTTTGCTTGGTACGCTTTTCATCCTGAAACATTGTTATACGAACCAATCAAATAATTACTTCTGCATCTTCCTATGATGCTTTTGAATTGTTACTATAGATAACAGAAACAACGCTATAATTGCAATAATACCACCCATCCCTAATGCCTGTACTTCTCCTACTCCCACCGAAGCTACTGCTGCTCCCGTAATGGAAGATGCATGAGATGTTAACCCAACAACAATAATTATTAACACGGCAGCTACCGTTCCTGCAATTGTT
This sequence comes from uncultured Methanosarcinales archaeon, assembly GCA_964344235.1. Lineage (GTDB taxonomy): Archaea > Nanobdellota > Nanobdellia > Woesearchaeales > GW2011-AR9 > CAYFMJ01. The sequence continues at coordinate 13,562 of CAYFMJ010000002.1, forward strand.
TGATATTGTCCTGCAGCAAACTTGCTTGGCGGTGCAGTAATAAAATGATGCTTACCGGCTTTGAACTGCGCTCCTTTCCGCACAGACCTAACGAGTGGTTTCCCAGATTTCGTCGCTACCCGCTGTTGTTTCTGCCTTCGTTCCTTCAACACTTCGGCTTGAATCTTCTGTACCCTTTTATGTAACACCGCAGCTGCACTTTTTTGGTCCTGTGCTTTCAATAACTGTGATGCTAATGCAGCATCCTTATGAGCATTCTTCACCCAATCATGGAAGTCATGCTGGCTAGCATTCACATGATGTTTAAACGATTCTTCCTCCATATTAATAATAGCATGCTGTAAATCTTTTAAATTCTTTAAAACAGTCCCATCTACAACTACAAAATGATCCTTCTTCGGCACGTTTCGTAATCCGTATTTCATTTGAGCAATTTCTCCATTTCATCTGGGTTAAACCCAACAATAACAGTTCCATCGATATCTACCACTGGCACTCCCATCTGCCCAGACTTTTCAATCATCTCATTCCGAGCTTTTTCATCCTCTTCAACGTTCTTGTTAGAAAATTTGACTTTATGCTCTTTCAACCACTCTTTGGTTTTTTTGCACCATGGACAGGAATTTGTCGAATAAACAGTAACCTTCGCCATCATATCACCTTTACTCTATTAAACCACCATAGTTTATAACTCTTTTCCCTTCAACAGATTCAAAATCTTTATTAAAAACACAACAAAACAACACAAAATGGTGCGGGCAAAACTTTTATTACAACTTACCCTTATTTTGGCAGTTATTGGGATAGCAGTTTCTTGTTACTTAACATACAGTCATGAGCACCCCGATCTAGCACCATGCGACATTAATCACGTTGCTTCTTGCACAATTGTCAATCAAAGTGTTTATTCTGAAGTCTTTGGCATTCCAGTAGCATTATTTGGTGTTCTGTGGTTTATTGTACTTGGGTTAATTGCACTCAAAACATTCAAATCAAAAAAATTCACACGTGAACTCTACGGTTGGAACATTCTTGGAGTCGTCTTCGTCCTCTATTTCATTTTCGCAGAATTCCAACTCAAAGCAATCTGTCCTTGGTGTACTGTTGTGCATGTTATTATCCTCATCACGTTCTTTATTTCACTTATTCTAAAGAAAAAAGCGTTAAGTTAAATTTATATACATCTCTCACTTCTCAAAATACAAAGAGAGGTGACTATATGCCAGCTAAAAAAACTGCCAAAAAACCAACTAAGAAAGCAACAAAATCGTCTTCTAAGAAAAAACCTAAAGTCATCAAGAGCGGCAAGAACGTCTGCACCTATTGTTAATATGAAAAAAATAACGAACGTGAAAGACCTGCAAATGATGGCAGATATTATTCGGGAAGATATTATCTCTTCACTATTAGAAGCGGGTTCCGGCCATTCAGCTGGCCCTCTTGGCATGGCGGAAATCTTTACAGCCCTCTACTTCAACGTTCTCAAACATAACCCAAAGAATCCTCGTTGGGAAAAACGGGACCGGTTCATTCTTTCCAACGGCCATATTTGCCCCGGTATGTACGCTGCAATGGCGAATGTAGGCTATTTCCCTAAAAAAGAACTTCTGACACTCCGAAAGTTGGGCACACGCTTACAAGGCCACCCGCATAGAACTGCGCTTCCTGGCTTAGAAACAACATCTGGCCCCTTAGGTTCTGGTTTATCGCAAGCAGCAGGGATGGCTTTGGCGTTCAAGAGAGATAAAAAGCCGAACAAAGTCTTCTGCATGTGTAGTGATGGTGAGCAAAATGAAGGCAACCACTGGGAGGCTGTAATGTTTGCTGGGAAGTACAAATTACATAACCTCATTGCAATCACTGATCGCAATTACATTCAAATAGATGGTAACACTGAAGACGTGATGCCCCTCGATCCGTTGGATGAAAAATATAAAGCATTTAACTGGCATGTCAAAATGATTGATGGTAACAACATGCGACAAGTTCTCACAACGTTACAGAAAGCCCGTAACAATACTGGCAAACCATTAATGATTATTGCTAACACCGTTCCTGGAAAGGGTGTTGATTTCATGGAAAATAAATACGAATGGCACGGTAAACCACCGAAAGCCGATGAAGCAACTACAGCAATAGAAGAAATCCATGCGCATGAAGTTGAAGAGAGGGGTGATTGGTTTACACAACATCAGAAACTGAAACCACTCCATCCGAAAAAATGAACTTAACAGAACTCAAAAAGCTGAACAAAGCAATGCACCTAAACTTTTTCCGCCAGCTCGTTCCTACCAGAAATGGCTATGGTGATGCACTTGTACAACTAGGAAGAAACAAAAAAATTATGGTTCTTTGCGCAGATCTCAGTGATTCTACGAGAGTATCTGCATTTGCAAAAAAATACCCAAAACAGTTCGTGGAAATGGGTGTTGCCGAGCAAAACCTCGTCACCGTAGCATCTGGTTTAGCAGCTGTTGGGAAGATACCGTTTGCTTCCTCTTATGCAGCGTTTTGTCCTGGCAGGTGTTGGGAACAAATTAGAACAACTATTTGTTACAACGACCAGAATGTTAAAATCATTGGCGCACATGCGGGTATTTCTGTTGGGCCAGACGGCGCAACGCATCAAGCATTGGAAGATATTGCAACCATGCGTTCCTTAGCTAACATGGTTGTTGTCGTTCCTGCAGATTATGACCAAACCAAGAAAGCAACCAAAGCTATTGCAAAGTACAAAGGTCCTGCTTACATGCGTTTTGCTCGTAATAAAACAGCGCAGGTAACCACTCCCAAAACGCCGTTTACAATCGGCAAAGCGCAAGTGTTGAAACAGGGAAACGATATTGCTTTAATTGGAGCTGGGCCGCTAGTACATGAATGTTTAGTAGCAGCATTGATGCTGCAGAAAGAAGGCATCAATGCCATGGTAATTAACTGCCACACCATCAAGCCGCTTGACGAGAAAACAATTCTGGCTGCAGCAAAAAAATGTGGTAAAATAGTAACGGCAGAAGAAGCGCAAATTACTGGGGGGCTAGGTAGTGCAATTGCTGAATTCCTATCTGAGAAATATCCCACTCCCATCCGCAGAGTTGGTGTCCAAGATCGTTATGGAGAAAGTGGTGAACCAACGGAATTGTTACATGCTTTTGGCTTAAGTGCGAAACACATCTATCGCGAAGCAAAAAAATTAGTAAGGTGATAATATGTTAGAATGTCCGAGATGTGGGGAAGACATGAAGCTTCCCGAATCCTGTAATGGTTGCAAGTTTTGCATAACTTGTTGTGAGTGTTAGATTTTATTTTTTTGTAAACTTTTTTTGCAATGCATTCAGGGCATCCTGCCACAAATCATCATATTCTCTACTTTTAGAAATAAACTTTGTTGATCCATCTTTCTTCATGCCATAGACTTTAAGATCTCTCCGAATCAGTGCCATGTCATGTTGCAGTGCTAAAAGTACAGCTTTCTCTTTCGCTGATTGTCTCTGTTTTTCACTTACCATTTCTCACACCGGCACATTCATCGCTGCCCGTTGCACAACTTCACTTAAAGCAGGGTGAATATGCACAACATTTCGTAATAACCGTAACCCGTCTTTTCCTGCTTTCATCGCAATCAACACTTCATGCAATAACACAGAAGCATGCGGCCCTATAACATGGCAGCCTAAAATCTTTCTACTACGAGGATCTACTAACAACTTCACAAATCCATCTTCTTCCGCTAACGCTTCTCCCATACCCGTATTCTTATACAACGCCTTTCCTACAACATATCCCTTTCCCTTCAACTCTTGCTCCGTTTTCCCTACGCCTGCAATCTGTGGAGTCGTAAACACTGCATGTGGCATCGGAAAATAGTCAACCGGCTGCTTCTTATGAAATAAATTATACTGCACAAAATCTCTCTCGAGATTCGCACTGTGTCGAAACATATACACTCCTGCAATATCTCCTAAAGCCCAAATATCTTTCACATTCGTTTCCATGAACTGGTTAACCCGAATAAAACCTCGTTTATCCATCTTCACGCCTGCCTTCGCCACATTAAGATAACCAGTATTCGGCCGAACTCCTGTTGCTACTAATAACTTCTCCGCTCGCAATTTCTTCCTACGTCCATTCTGCTTCACAGTAACCTCAACACCCTTCCCTCGCTTCGCAACGTTAACAACATCAGCTTTCGTTAACACATCATACCTCTTCCTCCACAATGCGGTAAATAACTCCGCAACCTCACGATCTTCTCGCGGTAATAATAATGCATTTCGTTGTACTATTGTTATCTTACACCCTAATGCTGCATAGAAATGCCCTAACTCTGATCCAATATAGCCTCCACCTATCACAATCATACTTTTCGGAAGTTTTGTCTGCCGCAACGCTTCCGTACTGGTCATATAATCAACATTATCTAATCCATCAATCGGCGGAATAAACGGCCTTGCACCAGCTGCAATGACAATTCTCTTTCCAGAAATAATCTTACCGTTAACCTCAACGTCATACTTCCCCACAAACTTTGCTTCTCCCTGAAACAATGTAGGATTTCTTCTTGACAACAATGCCTTTTCAATCCCTTTAGAATCTCCATCTACAAGTTTGTTAGCCCTATCTGTTACTTTCTTAAATTTGACACCAGTAACCTTTGAATCAACACCAAAAATGGATGACTTTCTAATTCCCTCAGCTACATCAGCGGAGTGGATAACGATCTTTGATGGAATGCACCCTCTGTTCAGACACGTTCCACCTAATGCTCCTTTCTCTATTAATGCAACTCTCCAGCCATTACGAGCAGCATCATTCGCCAACCCTAACCCCGCTCCGGAGCCAATCACAATTAAATCAAATGATTTCATAGTCTCTCCTTTTCCATCTACGATAACCACAAAGAATTATTTAAATCCATCGATATCTTTCCTAACTCATAGTAACGCATCTTTATATACAATATAACACTCTTAATACCATGAAACAAAAAGTGTTCGTCACACGTTCTATTCCGGGTGACGCAATTAAAACTCTCAAAAAACACTTCACTGTAAGAGTCTATCCTAAAGATCAAAAAATTCCACGAAAAGAACTTCTCAAAGGAGCCAGGTGGTGTGACGCTCTCTTATGCATTCTCACTGAAAAAATTGATAAGCAAGTCATTGACGCTAATCCAAACCTGAAAGTAATCTCCAACTACGCTGTTGGTTACAATAACATTGATGTGAAATACGCTACACAGAAAGGCATCCCTGTTTGTAATACGCCATCACAAGAAGTCGTTGATGCTGTTGCTGAACATACATTCGCACTCATGCTAGGCTTAGCAAAACGTCTACATGAGGATGAACGCCACGTACGGAAACATAAATGGAAATCCTGGGCACCTCGCCTGCTTTTAGGAACACAGATGTCTGGTAAAACAGTGGGTATTGTTGGTTTAGGTAGAATCGGTAAAGGTGTTGCAGGAAGAGCAGCGTGTTTAGGCATGGACATTATCTATTATGATGTCTACAAGGATACAAAGTTTGAAAAAAAATTCAACGCCAAGAAAGTTTCTTTTACCACTCTACTCAAAAAGTCCGATTTCATTACATTGCATGTTAACCTCACGAAGAAGACCCATCATTTAATCAGCACGAAAGAACTAAAGATGATGAAAAAGACGGCGTATATCATCAACACCTCTCGCGGTCCTGTCATTGATGAGAAAGCGTTAACAAAAGCTTTGGTGAAAAAACAAATCGCTGGTGCAGGTTTGGATGTGCATGAAACCGAACCAAGTACCAATCACACTCTCCACAAATTAACCAACTGCATCTTAACACCGCACACTGCTTCTGCAACGGTGGAAGTACGGTTACAGATGGGTAAGGATGCCGCAAATAATATTATTACAATTCTCAAAAAGAAAGGTAAACCTAAAATCGTTAACCCTGAAGTGTTAAGAAAATCATAACTTCTCCAACTTTCTCGGCACATCGCATAAATTACTAAATACAAAATCAGCTTCTAAATCTCCTTTCAATTTCTCAAACGTATGTTTCTTCCCTAACAGAATAATTTTCACCCCCATTTTTTTAGAAGCAACAACGTCAGAATGCGCATCACCAATATACAAAACATCTGACGGTTTCACACCATGCTTTGCAATGACATGCTTGAAATTCTCAATCTTTGATGTAGGGCCACCTAAAATTTCATCAAAGTAACGCGCAACCCCACAGTGCCGAGCCACTTTACGAACCTCCCGAGAATTCTCTAACGACAACATAAATGTAAACTTCACTTGTTTCTTCAACTCTTTAATCACATTGGCACATTGAAACAACGGACAGGTATTCATACTTCTCACATAATGTTCTCCGAAATGATCAGCAACCATTTTTAACTCTTTCGTACTAGGCTTTCTATCAAAAAACCTCTTAAACAACAACACAACTTTCGCATCTCTGCTGTAACCCTTCCCAATTAAATCCTCGTACGCTTTTCTAACCCCTTTAGAAACCCCAAATTTCTCTTTAAACACAGCTACCATCGCTGGGCCTTTCTTATCCTCAGACATGATTAACGTTCCATCGAAATCAAACCCGACAGCTTTAATCATAAGAACCACTTCAATATAATCAGCACCGCATACAATAAAAACCCAAAGATAAAGAATTCAATATTTCCTTTTCTTCCATACGGGATGTGGTGTCGTGTCACTGTAAAAAGTAATACCCCCGCAACCAACCCTACAAACAAGAACTCTAACCACATCGGCACAAATGAACCAATAGCAATTCCTAATAACGCCCCAACGAATGTCGAACTTGAAAGAAAAATCATTCTCCTTTCCGAGTTGTGTGGTACTGCCGGTAAATTACTCACAACAGTAAACGCTAAAATTGATACGCCAAAGAAGATTCCTTCCAACACATTCTGTGAGAGGAATAACACCAATAAAATTCCCAAAATTACATGGTAAATATAATAGAATATATTCTCTTCTAACGATAACATCTTCACCAACTCATGCCGTCTATTATGTTGATAAATTGATTTCTCTGCTATGTGGTGACCGATAAACCCCACAAGCAACGCAATGAATAGTAACTTGTTAATTCTGAATGCATTCTCTGCAAACAATGGTAACAACTCCAACAGCAAATACGTCGCTGAAACCCCTGCAGAGAATGATAACAGTTTTGGGAAATACGGCCGCTTCTTTAAGTTTAAACTCTTACTGAGGTACTCCGTAACACTAATCGCAACCGCAAATACAAGCGGAATAATAACAGCATTCATGTGTAAAAGAAATAATTTTAGATTTAATAATGTTTCGAATGAAGAAAAACATAGAATTTTACATCCGCAAACCCAAACACTTTTAATAGGCAACATCTTTCTTCACAACAGCTTTATGAAAGCATTTGCTTGTTTTTGTAACGTATTTACGAATGCCAAAATTTAAAATTAAATGTGGAATGTGTAAAGTTAATTGGGTAACCAAGGAAAGACGGAGCTACGCTCTATGCAACACTTGTAAGAAACGAATCAAGAAAGCAGAAGAAAAAGAAAGAAAAGGAAAGTAAAAATTATTTCTTTTTACCTAAGATTCTAAACATTGTTGTCCCACAATCTGGACACTGGCCTTTCATTGCTCTTCGCTGAACGCCACCTTTTCCTTTCATTGCTACTTCGTTTGCGTTTTTCATTTCACGCTTTGCTTTACATTTAACACAATATCCTTCAGTCATATTGAACACCTCGATAGTTGTAGATAGAACGAATAATCCGCCCTCTACCTATAATTTAAGCGCGGACGCTTAAAAAGCTTTCGTAATTTTACCCTAAAATACGCTTATTTCTCAATACCGATAGAAATACCAAATTGTGCTGTTTCTAGGGAAGTTTCACCTTCAAAGAAGATCTCTTTCGCATTTAACACAGCTTTCAAGTCCCCTTCAATACTACTGACAACTGCAGCAAAATCAGCATCAGAACTCTTCAATACTAACTTAGAAATCTCTTCTTTCAGAGAAACGTTCTGCTCGGACTTCCATTTTCTAACCACATTAATAATCTCTACTCCAACATCTCCAGCTTTCTCCGCAGTCTCATCTACGAGAGCAGGATCAAATGTAGGCCACCCGCCACTATGAATACTCACGTGCCCTTCTTTCCCAGCAAAGTATAGTTGGTAAATCTCTTCCGTAATATGTGGCATCACTGGTGCCATTAACTTCAATACTCCTAACACGGCTGCATACAGTGCTACTTGGCCGCTAGTTCTCTTTTCAACCCCCCTTGCATCTGGGTTATATAGTCTGTCTTTAACAATCTCTAAATATTGGTCACAGAATATTTTCCAGAAGAAGGCATCAGTTTCCGCTTTTGCTTTAGAGTATTCATATTTCTCAAACACTTCCGTTGCTACATTTATAGTCCGATGCAGCTTCGATATTAACCACTTATCAAACATCTCAACAACTTCTCCATCAGAATAATCCTCTAAATGCATGATACTAAATTTAGATGCATTCCATAATTTGTTCACCGTCTTCTGTCCTGTCAACAAATCTTTCTCTTGGAACGGTAGGTCATCACCTAACTTTGAACCAGCTGCCCAATACCGTAACGCATCTGCAGAGAATTTCTCAATCATTTTCTGCGGTTCAACAATATTCCCCAGAGACTTTGACATCTTCTTGCCATGTGGATCTTGTGCGTGGCCAGAGATAACAACATCATTCCACGGCACTCTGCCAAAATGATACCAACTTTTCACAATAGTGTAAAACAACCATGTTCTAATGATATCGTGCGCCTGCGGCCGTAGAGCCATTGGTTCGTCCACATAGGAGACATTATATTCTCCCTGGTGCACCCAATTTCGTGCAATCTCAGGAGTGATGGAAGAGGTTTGCCACGTATCTAACACATCCACTTCCCCTACTAAATTGTCAACATTTCCCGTATAATTTTTTGGCTTGTCAACCGTTGGGTCAACTGGTAATTCGTCCATTGCAGGCAACACCACTCCTCCTGTCTTTTTATCCACCCACACAGGAATCGGAATCCCAAAATGTCTCTGACGAGAAATACACCAGTCCCAATTCAAATTCTGTACCCAATGGTCATACCGCACTTTCATATGTTTCGGATACCATTTAATCTTGTTTCCTGCATCTAATAACTCTTGTTTTTTATCAAGAACTTTAATGTACCACTGCTTTGTTTTCAAAAATTCGAGTGGCGTTTTACATCGTTCATGCACATTTACCGCGTGTGAAATTTCTTTTTGTCCTACTAACGCACCAAGTTCCTTCAGCTTCTCTAAAATGGCCTTTCGTGCTTCGACAATTTTCATCCCCTCGAACTCTCCAGCTAAAGAATTCATCTTACCAAACTTCTCAAATACAACTCGTAACTGTAAATCATGTTTATGCCACTTCTCTACATCTTCTTTATCTCCAAAGGTACAGACCATCATCAACCCAGTTCCTTTTTCTTTGTCGACGGATTCGTCGGATAAAATCGGCACTTTTTGACCAAACACTGGCACCACAGCATACTTATCCTCCAACTCCTGATAGCGCTCATCCCCTGGGTGATAGAATAACGCAACACACGCTGGCAACAACTCTGGTCGTGTTGTAGAGATAATCAACTCTTTGTCCCCACTCATAAACTTGATGTCATTAAAATGGGAATTCTTATCAACGGATTCAAACTCAGCTTGCGCGATAGCTGTTTGACATTTCACACACCATGCAACTGGCGCTTCTTGTTGGAACACTCTTCCTTTCTTATACAGATCAATAAACGATGCCTGTGATGTAATTTGACAATGTTCACTAATGGTTGAATACGATTTCGTAAAATCGGCTGACATGCCAATCTGCCGCCAATCTTGCACGAATGCAGGTTTATTTTCTTTGATAAAATCATTACAAATTTTAACAAATTCCTCTCTGGAATATTTCCGTGATAAAATTTTCTTCGTCTTCTCTACTAAGATCGCTGTTGCTAACCCATTATCATCAGTACCAAACGGAAAAAACACATTCTTCCCCATCATTCTGTGATAGCGTGCAACAATATCTTGTTGCGCATACGAAAACGCATGTCCCATATGCATTTTTCCGGAAACAGTTGGCGGTGGCGTGTCTATTGCATACGTTTCTCTTGCTTCATCCGGGTTATACTCAAATACCTTCTTCTCTTCCCAGTACTTCTGCCACTTTGCCTCAGAGACTTTAGGATCATATCGCTTTGGAAGTTCCATCTCCGTAGTGATTTTGGATATATTTAAAAAACTACTGACGGAAAACATAAAAACATTCAGCACTTCTTTCCTTCTATGAAATTCTACGGCTACAAAGGCTGCGGCACCTGCAGAAGAGCAATCAAATTTTTAGAAGAACATAATGTTGCTTATGACTTCATCCCCATCCGCGAACAACCTCCTTCAATGGACGAACTACGACAAATGCTCACCAGATATCCTTTAAAGAAATTATTCAACACATCTGGCCAGGATTATAGAAAATTAAACATCAAAGAAAAACTTCCTTCACTAACGGAGTCACAAGCACTACAACTTCTCCACAACAACGGTAATCTCATCAAACGCCCTTTTGTTATTGGCAAGAATATTTTTTTAATTGGTTTTAACGAGGAGCTTTGGGATACAACATTCTCATGAGTTGGTAAGCTCTTCCCTTGGGTTCGATTTCCACTTTTACTAAAAACCGTTCTTTGTCTCTACTTGGGTGGTAATCTAACGTAACATACCCCTCGTGCTCTAACGCTTCTACCACGCCCATGCTATAACGGTCGCCACTTTCAATAAATGTTCGTGTATGTCCATATTGCCCCATAAACTCTAGAAACTCTAGACCTCTTTTAACAGCTACGGCATAAGACAACTCACTTCCCGTAACTTTTCCTGGTCCTTTCTTTAAAATCTCCGCTAACCCTACGGCCGGCCTATCTCTTTCTGGTAATCGACTCATTTTCTCTAAAAACTAGCATTTTTTTAAAAGTCTAACTCTTTATCTCTCGACACTCTTTCTTTCCTGAGGGAAATATAATGTAAACGTACTTCCTTCTCCTTCAACAGATTCAACTCTTACAAAACCATGAATTAAACCACACACCATGTCAGTTAATGCAAGTCCTATCCCTCGGTTGTGACCATTAGAACTCCATCCCGGCTCAAAGACCTTTGGAAGGCTTTTTTCAGTGATTCCCTCTGCATCATCCGTGACAGAGATCTCAATAAATGGGTCTTCCAATCCATATATACCTGTATTCGGACCGAGATATCCATGGAGTTCCTCTGGCAGTGTGACAACTCTGCCTATAAGAGCCAAATCCCAATCCGCGCCTCCCCCGTGAAGTCGAGAATAAGCCTCCTGTGCATTTCTTGCAAAGTTAAACAGCTGGGTATAAATTACAGAACCATAGTTTAGCACTTTTACCTCTTCAATCTCAAAAGAATCGTTCACCACACTCATTCTACTTTCTCTTTTTGTCATGTAAGCAGCTAAATCTGCTAAAACATCCCTTACAGAGAAGTCTGCAGCACTTATTCTTCCATACAAACCCAATTTACTCACAGCTGTAGTGACGGCTGCCTGGTGTCTCGTAAGGGCCAATAACCGCTCCGCAAAAGCCCCATCATAACTCTCCACGAGGGATTCAGCAATCCACGCTACCGCTTGCTCACACCCTTGCAAATCATGCCCCAATCTTCGAAATAACAAATCCTTCTCTCCCTTTGTTGGATGTTCTATGCTGCTCGGTCTAAAGAAATATTCGGCCATACCAGAAGAATTTACTGCAACTATATAAATTTACTCTTTCAAAGTAATAAACAAAACCAAGACCACAAATCTTTAATACATAACTAACCAAAAACAAAGCATGACCTTATTCAGCTTGAAATACGCTCCCAAGAACACCGCACAACTATTTGGCCAGCAGTTAGCAGTGTCTCAACTGAAAGATTTCATTGTTAATTACAAAACCAAACAACAGAAAGCTGCTTTACTTAACGGTCCAATTGGCACCGGTAAAACCTCTGCCGTCTACGCAATTGCCAAAGAACTCAACTATGACATTCTGGAAATCAACTCTTCCGATTTACGGAAAGCAGATAATATCAAGTCATTTCTCGACTCTGCTCTTGGGCAGCAATCATTATTCTTCACACCGAAGATTATCCTGATAGATGAAATCGATAACATCTCTGGAGTGAAGGATCGGGGATGTATTCCAGCTGTTGTGAAAGCCATTCAGAAATCGTCATTCCCTGTCATCTTCACTGCCAACGATGCAACGGATAAGAAACTCAAGCCATTGAAAAAACTCTCTCTCACTATTGACTTCCATAAATTACAATATCGGACCATTACCCACTGTTTACAATGGGTCTGTGAGCAGGAAAATATCAAAGCAGATGAAAAAGCACTCAACACGTTAGCCAGACAAGCTGATGGAGATATGCGTGCTGCGCTTATCGACCTCCAAATCTGCGCTTCTTTAGGAGAAATAACCTTTGACTCTGTCCTCCATTTGTCAGACAGAAAACGTACAGAGTCCATCATGAACGCTCTACGTATTATTTTCAAATCCTCTTCAGCTGAAAACGCTTTAGGTGCATTAAACGATGTTGACGTTGACATTAACCACATTTTTTTATGGTTAGATTATAACTTACCAAAAGAATACCTCAAACCGTCTGCGTTAGCACGAGCGTATGAGCATTTAGCGCGGGCAGATATCTTTAACGGTAGAATTAGACGCAGACAACACTGGCGTTTCTTAGTGTACATCTTTGATCTCTTAACAGCCGGCATCTCCTCTGCCAAAGATGAAAAGAATCCAGATTTTGTGCAATACAAACAAACGATGCGTTTGTTGCGAATTTGGCAATCAAACATGAAAAATGCAAAGAAAAAAGAAATTGCGAAGAAGTTAGCTGAGCATACTCACACTTCTACTAAAGTAGCGATGCAACAATTACCGTATTTACAAACAATGCTCCGTCACTCTAACCCCACAGCTATAGCAGAAGAGTTGGAGTTAACTGATGACGAAGTTAGCTGGTTGAGGAAGTAATCATAAAAACCTTAATAAACCTCAACAAAATCAAATAACCAATGAAACACACAGCAAAAGAGTTGGCAACATTCTGTAAAAAGAAAGGTTTCATCTATCCTTCTAGCGCTATCTACGGCGGTGTGGCAGGATTATATGATTACGGCCATCTTGGAACGAAGCTCAAACACAATTTTCAAAATGTCTGGAGAAATTATTTCCTCTCATTAAATGATAATTTCTACGAAATTGAGACAGCCAATATTATGCATGAAAAAGTCTTCAAAGCATCCGGGCATTTAGATAATTTCACAGACCCTGTCGCAATCTCAGAATCGGGCCATTTCGAACGAGCTGACCATTTAATTGAGAAAGCTATCGGAGAAAGAGTAGAAGGCCTCTCATCAGAGGAACTCAAAGAATTAATTGACAAATATAACATCAAATGTCCTACCTCCGGCACAAAGATAGTTGACGTGAAAATCTTCAACATGATGTTTCCGTTAACGATGGGAGTAAACTCCACAAACAAAGCCTACCTACGACCAGAAACAGCACAATCTCCCTACGTGAACTTCAAATTGCAGTATGAGTTATTGAGAAAAAAACTTCCTTTGGGGTTAGCCCTTATTGGAAGAGCATATCGAAATGAAATCTCGCCACGTAACCTCACTCTTAGACAACGAGAATTCACACAGGCAGAATTGCAAATTTTCTTCAACCCCCACAACATCAATGAACATCCGGATTTTGATGACGTGAAAGACTACCCTCTGCGAACAATGTTAGTAGAAGATAGGGAAGCAAAAACCATTACCGAACGAACGCCAGAAATGTTATTGGAATTGGGATTACCAAAGTTTTATGTCTTTCATCTAGTAAAAATCCAACAATTCTATCTTGACGTTCTACAAATCCCAAAAGACAGATTTCGGTTATATCAATTAAACGATAAAGAAAAAGCATTCTACAACAAATTTCATTTTGACATTGAAATTGATCTAGCAGAACATGGCTTCTACGAAGTCGGCGGTTTACATTACAGAACAGATCATGATCTCCATGGGCATCAAGATATTTCCAAAGAAAAAATGGAAGTGTTGGATGAAGCAACACAACAGAAATTCATTCCGCATGTGCTGGAGTTAAGTTTCGGTGTTGATAGGACGGTGTACGCTCTTCTCGACACCTCCTACCAAAACGATGCAGACCGAGGAAACATTGTATTACACTTACCAAAACTCTTCACGCCATTTCATTGTGCTGTCTTTCCGTTAGTAAAGAACAAAGAAGCAGTTGCCAAGAAAGCACGTGAAGTCTATAATGTAGTGAAAGAAAATTTTTCCTGCTTCTATGATGAAGCTTCTTCCATTGGGAGACGCTACGCACGTGCAGATGAAATCGGAATTCGCTACTGTATCACAATCGACTTCGAAACACTTGAAGATGCATGTGTTACCATCAGAGATCGAGAAACAACCAAGCAAGAACGCATCCCTATTGCTAATTTATTAGAAACATTGTCGAAGTAAACTTTATATACCTCACTTCTCTTTTCTAACTATGAATAAAAGAGGTTCAGCATTTGCAATCACTATTACTATTTCTCTATTATTAATTGGGGGACTGAGTGCGCTGTACTTTCTTATTGATGACACCAGAATACAATGGTTATCCCTCGCACTCCTTTTCGCAGTGTTCCTGTTCTTAGTGATAGATATTGTACGAACGTTCACTTCCCCCTCTCATCATCTTAAAAAATCAATCAAAGAAATGCATTCCCTCATCAAAAAGGAGCCGTTGGAAACACTCCGGGAGAAATACGTTGCCATTTACGAATCCTACATGAAATTATCTGAAAAGAAGAAACAACACTTCTACCAAGACATCCATTCTCTTAGGGAAACAATTGAAGACCAATTACAAGCAGAGAAAAAAGTAGAAGAATTATTACAACAATCCTCCCAAGGAACAGTACAACAGCAACAGCAGATCTATGAGTTACTCCACACATATTCTCAGAAATTGCCACAGAAAGTACAAGAGAAATTCTACCCGCAAATCGTTGCTATGAAAGAGAAATTGAGTCGAGGGACCTAATCAATATCATAGAAATCTATATATACTACAAACGTCCCAACCCCCCCACAATGGAAATCAAAGACATTCAAGCAAATCAGGGAAATATTGATGTGGTTATCGAAATCGTGGCGAAAGAAGAACCGCGGACGTTTGAGAAATTCGGAAAACAGGGAAGAGTTTGCAACGCGAAAGCTAAAGACGGTTCTGGGGAGATTAAACTTACCTTATGGAATGAAGATGTGGATAAAGTAAATGTAGGTGATAAAATCCATCTGCAAAACGGTTGGTGTTCTGAATACCAAGGAGAAAGACAACTCTCTTCAGGTAAATTTGGTAAGATTGAAGTTGTTGAACAATCCTCACAAGAAGTCTTCACCAACAGTGCTGAAATGTTGGGCCAACCGCAACCAGATCAAGAATCTTTAGAAGTCATCAAAGATGAAGAGATGGTTGAATAAGACCGAACTTTTATATACTCTTTTTTTATTATAATTCTATGAAACTCTTACC
The DNA here is from genome assembly GCA_964344235.1 of uncultured Methanosarcinales archaeon. Classification (GTDB taxonomy): domain Archaea; phylum Nanobdellota; class Nanobdellia; order Woesearchaeales; family GW2011-AR9; genus CAYFMJ01. The sequence goes on from CAYFMJ010000002.1 coordinate 29,243, forward strand.
TGCATTAAAACAAAAAAAGCGGTACATTGTCTTTGAAATAATCTCAGATAATAAATTCTCCGCTTCAGAAGTACAAGCAGCAGTGAAGGAAGCACTCCATTCTTTCCTGGGTGAGTTAGGCATCGCAAAAGCAGGTCCGATGTTCATCAAAGAGAAATATACTTCCAATAAGTTTATATTAAAAGTCAATCATAAATATGTAGATGAGTGTAAATCTGCACTTATCCTCATCAAAACCATTAAAAAGAGGCCAGTGATCTTCCGTTCTGTGATTACATCTGGCACAATAAAAAAAGCAAGCACATTCCTGTGAGGTGGATATTATGCAACCAAGTAAACAAATGATCGATAAGATGGGCTACGACCGTTCCATCACTATGTTTTCTCCTGATGGTAGATTATTACAGGTAGAATATGCAAAAAAAACCGTACGACAAGGTTCAACCGCCATTGGCATCGCCTGTAAAGATGGCGTCGTTCTAGTAGCTGATAAAAGAATTAATTCAAAGTTAATGGTTCCTGAGGCTATTGAGAAAATGTTTAAAGTTGACGACCACATCGCTGCAACCGCTTCTGGCATTATCTCAGATGCAAGAGTGCTAGTAGATAGGGTGCAGTTAAAAGCACAACAGCATTCTGTAACATACGATTCAAAGATTGATATTCTCTCTATTGTGAAAGATATTTGCGATTTGAAACAAATCTGCACCCAGTCAGCTGGCTTACGGCCGTTTGGTGTTTCCATGCTACTTGGCGGAGTGGATGAGGATGGTGAAGTGAAACTCTTCTTAACAGAGCCATATGGAATTTACTTCCAGTTTAAAGCAGCTGTTATTGGAGAAGGTGAAAATGACATTGAACCTGCTTTACAGAAGGGCTACAAACCAAACATGTCCTGTGAGGATGGAATTCGGTTCGGCTTAAGTTTACTGAAAGGGTTCTTAGGTTCTGAGTTTAACTTTGATAGAGTTGATACAGTTGTTGTGCGAGCATCTGATAAGCGCTACACAAAGTTAAGTAACGACGAAATGAAGAAGTTGATGAAGTGATTCATGCATGTCAGAAAAACTATCTCTCGCGAGAATCAAAAAATTCGGACAAACGTTTGAAATAAGCATTGATCAAGATAAAGCAGTTGCTTTCAAAGAAGGTTCTCTTACTGACGTTAGAGAAGCGCTCCAATCAGACGACATTTATACCGATGCAAAGAAAGGACTGAGAGCAACCTCTGAAAACCTTGCCAAAGCATTCCAAACAACTGATCCATTAAAAATCGCAGAAATAATTCTCAAACAAGGAGAGATTCAAGTCAGCGCAGAGCATCGTGCAGCTGAGAGGGAGCAACGAAGAAAACAACTAATTCAATTAATCCACAAACAAGTTGTTGATCCTAAAACAGGTTTACCTCATCCAGTTACGAGAATCGAAGCTGCGTTAGAAGAAGGTAAAATTCATTTAGATGACCACAAATCTGTTGAAGAACAATTTGACAACATAATCTCTAAACTCCGTCCAATCATCCCTATTAGTATTGAGAGAAAAAAGTTAGCTGTTACCATTCCTTCTACCTACACTGGGAAAGCCTATGCTGCCGTAAAGTCAATAGCCCCCATTATCAAAGAAGAATGGAAATCTGACGGGAGCTGGTTTGTTCTGATAGAAATTCCTGCTGGTTTAGCGCCGGAAGTTATCGATAAACTCAACAGCTTAACGCAAGGCGAGGTAATGATCGAAGAAAAGAAAAATTAACTACATTCATTTACTCTTCGCACAAAATCATTGTACAACGTAACTCCATAATCTTCTGAGAGATCAACTTCAACTCGATACGTCTCTCTTAAATATTCTCTTGCGGCTTCTTCAAAACTTCCTTCCGGCACACTTTGCAAATGTCCATACCGCTCGCAGAACGCTGCTTTCTGGCCCGTCGCTTGTTGGTTTGCCCAATACGCGCCAATTCCCAACATCGCAACTCCAACTACTGCTGCTTGCCACCCGGATATGCTTAAAATTCCATCCACAATTTCTCTCAGACCCATCCTAGACAATTGAGGTAATTACTATAAAAATATTGCCTCAAATAACCACAAATCAGTAACAACCAATAATCAACCAAAACCCTTATAAAAAACCCCCCAAACTAACACTCTAAAGAAAAATACGGAGGCTATCCGCTAGAGTAGCATGAAAGTGGATAGAGACAAAATATGAGTAATATAAAAGTAGAAGATCGGGAAATTGTTATCCCGGGGCAAATTCTTGCAGAAGGAATGGATAATCTTCCAGGCGAAAATACCTACCGAGAAGATGATAAAATTCATTCTAAAAAAGTTGGCTTAGTTTCAATCCGAGACAGAGTCATTCGAGTAACAGCAATGTCTGGCCCTTACGTTCCAAAAGTAGGAGACAGAATTATTGCGCAGGTCATTGACATCACCATGAGTGGTTGGCGTGTTGATACAGGCACAGCGTACTCAGCAATGTTAAATGTCAAAGACGCAACGACACGATTCATTAAGCGTGATGAAGATCTGAGCCAGATTCTAGCAATTGGCGATTACCTAACTGTGGTTATTACCAAAGTTACCTCTCAGAATTTGATTGATGTAACAATGAAAGAACCTGGTTTAGGAAAAATTCAGGGTGGTCGAATCATTAAAGTTAACTCCCACAAAGTTCCAAGAATCATCGGAAAAAAGGGAAGTATGATCTCATTACTGAAAGAAAAAACCGGCTGTTCAATTACAGTTGGCCAAAACGGCTTTGTTTCAATTAAAGGAACACCAGAAAACGAACTCAAAGTTGAGAGTGCTATCCATCTCATTGAAGCTAAATCTCACGAGTCTGGTTTAACCGAGAAAATTGAAGCATTCCTCGCAGGAGGTGCAGCGTAATGGTATACAAACAACGATTAGACGGCAGAAAAGACGACGAGTTACGTCCAATGGAAGCTAAGGTTGGTGTTATTCCAAACGCTGACGGCTCCGCTTCATTTAAGATTGGGAAAACACACGCTATTGCAGCAGTCTACGGACCAAGGGAACTGTTTCCTAGGTTCTTACAGAATCCTAAAACGGGAATTTTACGATGTCATTACACAATGATGCCGTTCTCAGGTTCAGGAGAGAGAATCCGTCCTGGAAAAAGTAGACGAGCTCAGGAAATTTCCATGGTTATGACGAAAGCGTTATCTCCGGTGTTAGATTTAACAGAATTTCCAAACGCTGTTGTTGATGTCTTTGTACAATTACCACAAACTGATGCAGGAACACGATGTGCAGCTATTACTGCAGCTTCCATGGCTCTTGCAGATGCAGGAATTCCAATGAAAGACATGATCTCTTCAGTGGCTGTGGGAAATGTTGATGATAAAATCGTCGCAGACCTAACGTACAAAGAGGAGCAGATCGGTCAATTCAATCCGGAATCAAAGGACGCTCCTGTATCCGACATTCCATTAGCAATGTTGCATAACACCAAAGAGATTTCACTTCTGCAAATGGATGGTGAAATTTCCCGGGATGATTTAGTAAAATCATTAGAACTTGCAAAAATTGCTATGGAAAAGATCTACGAAGTGCAGAAGCAAGCACTGTTAGCAAAATTCACAGGTGACGCACAATGATTAGCAACAAACGAACAGTAAAACAACTTGCAGCAGAAGGCAAGCGACTAGACATGCGTGGTTTAACCGACTACCGTGAACCAATTGAAATCTCGACAGAAATTTCATGGACCGCAGAAGGCTCAGCGCAAGTTACAATCGGCAAGACCGTTGTTATGGCTGGTGTGAAACTATCACTAGAGAAACCATACAACGATACTCCCGATGAGGGTGGCATTATGATTAATGCTGAACTAACTCCTCTATCAAGTCCAGAGTATGAAGCTGGTCCACCGCCAATTAAAGCTATTGAGTTAGCGAGAGTAACGGACAGAGGAATTCGAGAAGCGAAAGCAATCGATGTGAAGAAACTCTGTGTAACTCCTGGCGAGAAAGCATGGTTTGTTATTGTTGATATTGTAACGATTAACGATGATGGAAACCTGTTTGACGCAGCAAGCTTAGCAGCAATCACCGCTTTGAAAGCAGCACGGTTCCCAGTTGTTGATGAAGCAACTGGAGCTATCAACTACAAAGAGAAAACAGATACACCTGTTCCTCTCGACAAAGAACCTCTTTCAGTAACTGTGTACAAAATCAACGGCGCATTAGTTGTTGACCCAACACGGGAAGAAGAGAACGCCTATGATGCTCGGTTAACTGTTGCTATTGATAAAAATGGCACAATCTCAGCAATGCAGAAAGGTGGTGAGGGTCTTTTGACTGTTGAAGAAGTTGCACAAGTAGCTGACATCGCAATGGAAAAATCAGCATTTCTTCGTGAGAAAGTAAATGCAAAGGTGAACTAACATGGCACATGACGAAGTAACATACACAAAGTACGAAAAAGCACGGATGATCGGATCCAGAGCTTTACAGCTTTCAATGGGTGCTCCGTTCTTGCTAAAGTTAAGTGAAGAAGAATTAACCAAAATCAGATATGACGTGATTCAGTTAGCAATCATGGAATTTGATGAGGGAGTTCTTCCAATCACCGTTAAGAGACCTATTGCGAAGGCCAAATAACTTTATTTTATGCTTTTTTGAAACCACTTGTGGGTGACGAAAGACTTATAAAAGAACCTACCATATTACTAACTATGGCTAGAAAAAAGGAAAAACGTCGTAGGAAGCGTGGTGCAAGGGCAGTTGTTTACACCCCCAAAGATCGTTCCAGGTCGAAGGAAGGCTTTTTCCACCCTTTATATTTTTACACTCTTGGGGTTCAGTTTGTATACACTATCAGTAGCCTGCCAGACTCATTTCAAGAACAACTGGCACAAAGCCCAATCACAACAATTACCGGTGCTAGTCTAACGGCTTTGGGAGTTGGGTTGGGGGTAAGAACTCAAGTTTACATGAAGCAACATTTCTCGCATAATCCAGATGGGAGTTTAGAAAATACACTTGCTACAGATGGTCCCTATGGTCTGGTTAGACACCCTATTTATTCCTGCTTTAGAGCAGCAAATGTGGGAATGGGATTAATGTTCCCAACTCCAATAAATATAGGATTAACCGTAGCTGCTTTAACCTTTTCTGAAGCACAATCAAGGGCGGAAGAGAGAAGATGCCTGAAAGATTTTGGTCCTAATTATGCTGAATACAAAGAAAGAACTCCTCGCTGGATTCCCCGAATTAAAACCTTAAAACAACGCATTGGGGAATACTCAGTCAGACATCCAAAATTAACTGGTGTAGTAAATACACTGGGCACAATGCTTGGATAACAATTATGAACTCCACAATAACCCAACAAAAACTGGACAAATATTTCTCGATCACCAAAGAAGCATTGGATATGGCACGTGATAAATTCAATCCTCAAAGAGAAACGGAAGCAGCAGACTTCTTCGATATGGCAGAACGCTACTACAACGACGCTCATTTCTTTCTCAATGAAAAGCAAGATGCAGTCCTAGCATTTGCTGCTCTAAACTACGCCCATGGCTGGCTTGATGCGGGGGCAAGGATTGGTTTATTTGACGTAAAAGACGATAGGTTATTCACAGTTGATGCAGAGTAACCACTAAACGGTACTAAATAAACCAAAAGATTTATAAAGCGTTTACAGTTATAGAGTAATTAAGAGGTTCTGAGAGTGGTCGATGTGTTAATGGAGGCAAATAACAATGATCGTCCAAAAAGATTTCCTGAACAAACTCAAAGACTTCGGTCTCAATTCATATGAAAGTAAACTCTGGATCGCTCTCTTAAGCCGTGGCGTTTCAACCGCAGGAGAATTATCAGATATCTCAAACGTACCTCGATCACGAGCGTATGATGTTCTTGAAAGTTTAGAAAAGAAGGGCTTTATTATTGTAAAAGTAGGAAAACCAATCAAATATCTTGCTGTTCCACCGTCTGAAGTTATTGAAAGAGTAAAGAAAAAAGTACAAGACGAAGCAGAACAGCGGAATAAAATTCTAACAGAATTAAAAGATTCAAATATCCTTGGAGAATTAAACACACTTCACACAGAAGGTGTTAAATTAGTTGACCCAACCGATAAGAGTGGCGCTTTTCGAGGCCGAGATAAAGTCCATGACCACTTAGTTTCTATGGTAAAGCGAGCAAAGTCTAACATTACTTTAATGAATTCAAAAGAAGGAGCAGATAGAAAATTAGATTTGCTTGCAAACCATCTCAAAAAAGCAGCAAAGAATGGTGTTGAAATTAACGTAACAGTTCCTACTGGTACAAGCAAAGAAACTATTACACAATTCGAGACCGTTGCAAAAGTGAAGCAGCTGAAAAACACCACAGCACGATTCTGTATGGTTGACGGTCAGGAATTACTACTATTCTTAACAGATGATAAGAACGTTCACAAAAGTTACGATTGTGCAGTATGGTTAGACGCACCGTATTTCGTAAGCTACTTCGAGAACCTCTTCCAGAACGAATGGAGGAAATAATTTTTTAAATTAGAATAGGTTTTGCTTTAAAATGGGAACCATCGATACATTTGTTGTGGTGACTCTAGAACCGGTCGTTGGCCACTCCCGCTTTGCTGAAGAATCTGATCACTATATCTGTGTTGGTGTCTATGCCGAGCCTTTGACAATAGATGGTGATGAGGCTGATTTTTCCACAGTTCTAGCAGAAGGCTTGCGGATCAAAGGAAACGGGGGAAAGTAATCTACGAAGGTGGATTACTCTTGGACCCACTAAGCGCGTCGGATTATGGCTTCATGTTAGCTCAGGAATTTGGCGGCCAAGCAGATGAAACGTCGGGCTATGGTGGTCTAACTATTCGCTTTCCCGCGAGTAGAGAGGAAGCACTATTAGCTCGCTTACAACCAGATCAGTAAATTTTTAAACCCCCTTTCTTTTCTTTCTCTATGTCCTTAAAACAAGTAATTCTCGTACGACAAGACCTCAAACTACCGAAAGGGAAGGCAGCAGCGCAAGCAGCCCATGCCTCTGTGGAAGCTGTTCTCAAATCCCCTCCACAACTCGTCAAAGATTGGCGTGCAACAGGTATGGCTAAGATTGTGTTGAAAGTAAAGAATGAGAAAGAATTGATCAAATACTTTCAAATGGCCAAAGATGAGGGCATCACAGCTTCGTTAATCACAGACGCTGGCAGAACTGTCATCGCTCCTGGAACAAAGACCTGCGTGGGAATCGGTCCGGATGAAGAAGAAACCATCGACCATCTTACGAGTGAGTTACCTCTTCTCTAACCAAAAATTTATAAATAAACTACGTCCCAAACCTGTTATGAAGCTACCAAAGACGATTAAACGGTATAATCCGAAATTACGGAAGCATACCGTGCATAAAGTAGTACAAGTGAAGAAACGTCAGGCTAGTTCTCTCAAGCGAGGTTCAAAATATCGAGCGAAGAAACGAGGAGAAGCACGTGGTGTTGGCGGTCACGGTAGATATTCTAAACCTGCCGTAACAAAGTTCAAACGGACTGGTGCGAAAGCTACCAAGAAAACCAATTTAGTCTTTGAATGTACAGAGAGTAAAATGAAATTCTCTCAGAAAAGCGGGAAGCGAACAAAGAGATTGGAATTAATTTAAAATGGCTGAACCAAAAAGCAAATTTATCAAAGTACGATGTTCCGATTGTAAGAACGAACAGATTATTTTTGGTAACGCAAGTAATGTTGTAAAGTGCTTAGTATGTAGCAAAGAAATGGCCTACCCAACTGGCGGTAAATCCAAGATTTCTGCACGTGTTTTAGAAGTGTTTGGGTAAACGACACAATCTTTTTAAAGAGCTCTCTTCCTTACAGATAAAATGCTCTATAAATTATCTGGCTTACCGGAAGAAGGAGAAATCGTTCTCTGTAAAGTTACCAAGATCTATCCAAACTCCGTTTTCGTTGATCTCTTAGAATACCGTGATTCAGGAATGGTCCACATTTCAGAAGTTTCTCCGGGAAGAATCCGGAACTTACGTGATTATGTAAGTGTCGGTAGACAAATTGTCTGTAAAGTTCTTAGAATTGATAGAGATCGTGGTCATATCGATCTCTCATTACGACGAGTTAACTCTAATCAGCGAAGAGAAAAATTAGATGAGATTAAACAAGAACTAAAGTCAGAACAACTTGTTAAAACAATCGCAAAAAAATTAGGAAAAAAGACCGAAGAATTATACAAAGAACTCACTGCGAAAGTGTTCAAAGAGTACTCTCACTTATACCTATGCTTCAAAGATATTGTTGATGGGGAAGTTGATTTAGCAAAACTTGGTGTCCCAACAAAAATTGCCAAAGAATTTACGGATGCCGTTATTGAAAAATTCAAACCGAAGAAAATCACCCTCAAAGGAGAGATCACATTACAGACATACGATCCTGCAGGTATTGAGAAAATTAAAGAAACACTTCTTGCAATTGAAAAAGTTTCTGACACTATTGATTTATTCTACTTAGGAGCTGGAAGGTATAAATTAACGATTGAAGATTTTGACTATAAGCCAGCTGAGAAAACGTTAGCAAAAGCTAAAGACATTCTTGAGAAGTTTAATGGCAAACAGTCAACTGCAACATTCCAACGGGAGAAAAACGAATGAAGCAACAAATCCATAAATGTCCTTCTTGTTCACAATACACTCTGAATCAAGCTTGTTCTTGCGGCACGAAAACAGAATTACCCTGTCCACCGAAATTCTCATTACAAGATAAATACGCTTCCTATAGAAGAGAAGCTAAAAAAGAAAGTCTGAAAGAAAAAGGACTTTACTAACCTAAGTTAACATTCAAATCATCGCCTCTCACACGGATTCCCTGTGCTAGACCCTGTAATTGTAATGTTTCTTCAGCAGCTTTGTCAACCAAAAATTCTCCGTCAAATGAATCGATGAATACTTTATCCCCATCTAACTGCTGCTGTAATCTCTCACCAACAACTAACTCGCCGCTACCTCGCTCTAATTGCAGATCTTTCAATTCAATCTCATCAATATAGAGGTAATCATATCCTAAATTACTAAAGGAAATAGCAATCTCTTTTCCCGCTGAGAGTGCAACATCGTTAACTTCTAATCTCTTTGCGGTTCCTTTAATAGAGAAACCAACCCCCTGAAAGTCAACGGTTCCTTTGAAATCTTCAATAACTAACGCAACCTCATTTAAGTTACTTAACTCTAATTTATCATTATTCACTTTAATCTCAGCTGCACTATCATCGAAGCGCAACTGCATATTCTTCACTTTCGCTTCCTCTTTAAACGTCGGCACTTTATCAAACGCCAGAATCATATCTACTCTCTTTGAAGGAGAAGACGTTTTCGTTGTACTCGTAGTAGCAGTTGTTTCTGCTGCATCGTCCGCTTTTTCCGTTGTATTCCCAATCGAACTTACGATAGCATTTGTAATACTAAATCCATCCCCATCATTATTCGCTAAGAGTAGAATAAAGATACCACCAACAACCAACGTTACCATCACTATATAGAACCGTACGTGATGATGTGCTGAATGCCCGCCTGCTGGATGAACCATAATATGACCTCGTTTTCAGGGAGTATGAAGTTCTCTAGCGTTAATAAGTTTTTTGGTTGTTAAACAATACTGACCTCTCAGAATTGAGCATAACCTTTATAAAAAACCCTCCTAACTAACACTCTATCGAGAGGTACACCGGCTACGGCTTGTGTATACTGGAGAGAAGCATAGACTTATTCTCCAAGAGGCAAATATAATGGCACGAATGCATAGTAGAGATAAAGGAAAAAGTCGAAGTTCCAAACCACCAAAGAGTATCCCCTCCTGGGCACCTCACAAAGGTAAGGAAGTCGAGAAATTAGTGGTAAAATACGCAAAGGCAGATCACAGCTCCAGCGAAATTGGCATGATCTTACGAGATAATTACGGAATTCAAAGTGTAAAAGCACTTACCGAAAAAACAATTTCCCAAATCATGGAAGAAAATGGTATCACTAAAACCCTTCCAGAAGATTTACTAAACTTAATCCGAAAAATGATTCATGTAAAAACACACTTCGAGAAGAACCGACAAGATAAAACAGCGAAGCGTGGTTTACTCTTAACCAGTTCCAAAATCAGACGGTTAGTGAAGTATTACAAAGCTTCAAAGAAACTACCAGCTGATTGGAAATTAGACATGAATCGATTAAAGATTTACTTAGAATAAGTTTTTTATTTTCTTTTTCAATTAAAAAACAATGGGTGACTTACCAAAAACAAAATTTACCAAATGCAATCCTGGAGACTATATTATGTCTCTTGACACAACAGTGATTTTCGAGATTGTAAGGTCCGGTGATGCCATGCCTACTGCATTTCAAGACCGCGATGGTTGGGCGGGTGGAACTTTTGCTCCAGACACTCCTGTTATGAAGTGTTATTGGGTTCATCCCGAATTTAGAGACCAACAACCTCTCTCTGAAGGCCAAACAACCATTGATTACTTCAGGCAAGATTTTTATGGGCCTTTCACAAGAGAATTTGTTGATTTTGGAATTGAGAAAATGATGGAAGAATATAAGTCTCATGAAAAAGTGTAAACAACAAAAAAATAAACTTATAACATAGTTTTGATACTTGCGCTAGTAAGTTCCAAAACTAGAGCATAGTTTTGATACTCTCAATCGAAGATGCAATGTCTTGACCTTTCTTCGTTAACTCTAATAACTTCAAGCGGCCTTCTTTCTTAAAATTAATTAACTCTGCTTTCTGCATCTCTTGTAAAATCTTTACAACATGAGAATATGTGCAATCAATTTGCTTTGCCAAGACAGATGCGTAGACATTGCTGTTTGCATTCTTTAACTCAACCAACATCATTGCCGGCTTCTCTCTGAAAAAAACGTCGAATATTCCTTTTTCTTTGATCAATGTAAAACCCCCCAAACATCCACCTAACCCCGATCATTCGGGTTGAATAGGTATATTTAAACATTTATTGACTCTAATGGATATTTTGGAGAACACATTCTTATTTAAACTTTCTGGTTCGTTTTTTCACTACATATTACCTAAAATGCTTTCTCCAGATGTCAAAGAATTCTTCCCGTACGACCAGATACGAGATGGTCAAAAAGAACTCATTAACGACGTAGAACGTACCTGCAAGGAACAGAAAATTCTGCTTGCACATGCTCCTACTGGTTTAGGAAAAACTGTAAGCTCTTTAGCAGCAATTCTTTCCTATGCAATCAAAGAAAAGAAAGTTGTGTTCTTTCTCACTAACAGACACACACAACACCGCATTGCTGTTGAAACGATCAAACACATCCGTGACAAAACGCATGAACCCCTTTCCTGTGTTGATTTAATTGGAAAACGATGGATGTGTAATCAAGAAGTTTCCAGCTTGTTTGGTAGTGACTTTAACGAGTTCTGCAAGTCAATCGTTGAGAAAGGCGAATGTGAATTCTATAACAACATTAGAACAAAGAAAGGCCTCAGCGTACCAGCACAAGCACTGATTAAAGAACTTGAACGGCAAACGCTCCACAACGAAGAACTTGTTGCCAGAGGGAAAGAAGAAAAGATGTGCAGTTATGAAATTGCTATGGCCATGGCCAAGAAAGCAACTGTAATTATTGGCGATTATTATTACCTCTTCAACCCGTTTATTCAAGCTACTCTCTTCACTAAAATGGAAAAAGAGATGGAGGATGCCATTGTGATTGTTGATGAAGGTCACAACCTCCCTGCAAGAGTTACAGACATGGTAAGTAATACCCTCACCAGCCTCATGATCAAAAATGCCATTATGGAAGCAAGGAAATACCATTACCAAGGCCTTATTGAGTGGCTACAAAAGTTACAAGAAATTCTTACTCAATTGGCAGTATTTGATGATGCTTCCAAAGAAAAGAAAGTGAGTCGAGAACAGTTCTCACAGAAGGTAGCGGCGTTTATTGACTATGAAAATCTCATTGAAGAGCTAGATGCCGCAGCTGATGAGGTTCGCAAACGGCAGCGAAAAAGTTATCTTGGTGGAATTGCTTCTTTCTTAGAAGCATGGAATGGTGCAGATGATGGTTTTACTAGAATCATTAACGAAACAGAAACCAAATTCGGTCCGAGTATTGCACTCAAATATCTCTGTTTAGATCCTTCTATTATTACTAAACCCGTATTTTCCCGTGTTCATGCTGGTGTTATCATGAGTGGTACACTTACTCCTGTCTCTATGTACAGCGACGTATTGGGCATAGATAACCCACTTGAGAGAGAGTACCACTCTCCATTTCCACCGGAGAATAAACTTGCTCTTGTTGTTCCTGAGACAACTACCAAATACACTGCCCGTAATAATGGCATGTATAAAGAAATTGCAGAACGTTGCTCTACCATCGCTTCACTTGTTCCGGGAAACGTCGCTCTGTTCTTCCCTTCCTATTACGTTCGTGACTGTGTTGGTGAGTTTTTCCAATCAGAGAAACAATTATTTTGGGAAAAAAGTTCTATGCAGAAAGAAGAAAAAGAACAATTCCTCAGGGACTTTCGGGCAATAAAAGAAACGGGTGGCGTTCTGTTGGGTGTAACGGGCGCTAACTTCGCTGAAGGTGTTGATTTCCCTGGTGATTTATTGCATGGCGTCGTTGTTATTGGTATCCCTTTAGCAAAACCAGACTTGAAAACGAAAGAAGTTATCAACTACTACCAGCAAAAATTCGGCAAGGGGTGGGAGTATGGCTATACATTCCCTGCCATCTCTAAATGTATTCAGTCGGCTGGCAGGTGTATTAGAAGTGAGTCAGATAAAGGTGCCGTTATTTATTTAGACGAACGCTTTGCCTGGTCACGCTATTATGGTTGCTTACCACGCGAGGGTTTAATCGTTAGCAAAGAGTATACAAAATACTTAACGGAATTCTGGTAAGTTGTTAAGAATTGGAAAATACGTTTTTGGCTTGTCCCTTCGCTTTTTTCGATCATGCTGTGCTTCCTGTAGTAGTATGTCTATTGCCCCCGGACTTTCATCTCTACCACAATCATAATGCCTACACCAAAATGGCTTTCTCTCTTCAATCCCACACGTATTTGTCGCCTCATCAAGAAAAAGGCAAGCGATCGACTCGGGCTTTGATACAATGGCCCATTTTCCCCTTCTTCGCTTAACATTTTCCCTACCAATACGATCTAACTCTTCTTCTGCAACAACCCTCCCGGCTTTGTAGCAACAAGCGTTGTGACAGGAAGATGCGTATTTCATCCCACAAACAGCTTGCTTTCCTCCACCAAACTCTTCCATCAAGAAGCGAATATTTCCCTCCATTTATACTTTCTGGCAAATTTATTGCTTTGTATACAAAACAACAAAAAAGCAACCAGTATACAAAAACGTAACATTTATATACAAGTACTACTTTGAGACTCAATAAGGGAAAAAGAGGTGATAGTTACCCTAACTATCCACAATAACGGGGCTCCTTCGATTCTACCACCCTCACCCCCTCTAGGGGGCCCCACTTCCCTATGATTTCTGAGGCTATTTTTACGATACTTTTATAAGCAAACCAAGGGTCCAGCGCTTTCTCAAAACAATTTGGAGTGTGAAATAAAAATGGCAAAAGAATTACCAAGAAAGAGACTGTTTACGATGTTAAGAGAAAAACCAATTGGTAGTGAAGAGGTTCCAGAGATCTCAGAAATCTTTAAAGATCATGGAATCAACATAGATCCAGATACCGAAGGGTTAGTCGCTGAATATGGTGGTAGACAAGTTGTGATTTATGGTGAGAAAGGCAACCCTGGCGATTGGGTCCAAGCATTAACAGCAACCTACGATCTTAGTCAAATGGGTTTTGCAAAAGCACCATTTAGAAATTTTGTTGCAGCTGAAGTAGGTGACCGGTTACCTGGTCGTGGTTACCGCGCTTAATTCACTCAACATATTTCTTATTTTTACTTGCATAACTGTAATGTACTTCTCCAAAACCACAACCAACACACGTTGCATCCATATCTACCCAATTCTCTGCATCTTTATACCGCGGTGTCGCTTCTGGCAAGTACACTTGCACATACACATGCCCCGGCACAAACACAAATCGCGTCCTAAAACCCACAGATTGTAATAAAGAAGATAATAGAATAGAAGAATCATCACAATCCCCAACAGAAGAATGAAACGCTTCCTGTGGTGTTTTGTAATACTCATACACTAATGGATCATTAACATACTTAAAATTCTGCTGCACAAAATAAAACATCGCTTTGGCAATACACACTCGATGTGTTTCCTTACATGATAACGCAATAATTTTGTCAGCTACTTTCTTAATCTCTGACGTTGTTTGCACATATGAAGTAATCCCTCCACTTACCACTGGAATACTCATCTGCGGCACTCCTACCTCTTCTATGCTAGGAATCATAACTGGTTCGGGATTTTGTTTCACTCCATAATACGGCACAGCCCATAAAACAATGATAAAAATCAGAAACAACCCTAGGAAAATCTTCCACACACCTTTCTTCTCCTCTTCGAAATGTTCTTCTTCCATCATAGCAACCGATAATACTGAACAAACTCTTCTTCAGAAATAACAAAACCGGCGTCAATAAAATGTTTTGCTAGTATTGGTGCATCTTTCGCAACGTCATCACTCTTTTTAAAATTCAAAATACGTTTTACCGTAAAATCACACAAATACCCTTCATTTATCTTTAACACAATTGACTTCCCATTTTTTTGTTTTAAACTTTTATCAAACACAACATTCTCACAACAAAAACTACTTTTATTCTTCACAAACCCATGTGACAATAATTCTTTCTCGATTAAACAACGCACCAATTCTTTCTTCGTATTATATTCTCCACTTCTTACAATCTCATCTCTTTCAGAAAATTCATGCACTTTCCCTAAATACTTCTTCACCTTCTGCCGCGGCCCTTGGGGTGTTGTTGTACTTTCTACTAAATACGCATACTGACTTCCGTTAATTCTTTTACAACGAATATAGGCCATGCAACGAACAACTCATACACTAATATAAATCTTTAGAAATCAACGAAAAGAAACAAGTGGGAAAAGAAGTAATTCACGCAACTATTTATTCCTGCCGTTACCACCGCTTTTAGTACGCATATATGCCATATGGGGTAGATGTGGAATACATATATATTTCAACGTTTCTCTTCCAACTGTGCTCAACAACAATATTTGGCGTCAGTATTAACAGAGTTTCTTATTATTTTGCCAACTGCACAAACACAAAGTTTGGAGGTGGATATGATAACAATGAAAACGGCACCATTTAATAGGTGTATTGAATGTACCGATGTGATTACTAACCCAGTTTGTCCCGGCTGTCTAGCAAAAGAGATGCAAGTTATGGTTTCTGAGCACAACGAAGCTCTAGCCATGCAAATCACTGCCCCTCACATCCCGGGAGGAGAGACCATGTGTATCTCCTGTGGTGATTCCATGAACCTGTGTGCGCACTGTTTCAGTAAGGATGTCTACCTCTTCCTTGAACACCATAACGAACAAATTGCTGAAGAGTTCATGCGCCGTTTCGACTTTGAATTACGACAAGAATTTTATTAACAATTAATACCAATCACGCTGCTAATCTCCTCAGAGGTAAAACACTGCTGCAGCACTTTACAATATTGCGAATATTCTTTCTCAGGATTCTTAATGAAACCACTCAACACATATTCTGATGGTAACACATACATTCTTTTACTTTTATGTGTTTTCTCAATGGAACCACACGTTAAACTCTGCACAGTCTTCTGGAATGCCTGCCAACTGTTGAACTTCACACTATAATCAGCTTCAACACCTGTTTCACACTGCTGCTTTGACCGTAAGATCAAATCGCTCTTGCCGGGAGTTTTCACAACATGATATGATGCACTATTTGGTCCATCCACCGTTTGCACACAGATATGGAACGCATCAACTTTGTCATAAAACGCGTTCTTCGTGAGATACGTCCCCAATTCCGCTTTCATAGAACTATGTAATTGCGCTTCTGACTGGAAATACACTGCATGTCCTGTTGCTCCTTTCAAGATAAAGAACACGCCAACCAACACTAAAATACTGAACCCAGCAATAAACGCTACTTTGTGGATATCTACATCAACCTCAGCACTACCGTCAGCCCGAGGGGAACCAGCTTTCTTATATTTCTTATAATTATGCCGCATCGTCTCCTTATACGCCCATTGAACATCATTTGGATGCCAACCTGCTTTCACTAAATTCGATTTAATATGGGGAAACTTCTTTCCCGCAGCAATGTGTTTTGTAATGTAATTCTTTACCTCTGGATGAACTTTCGGTGAACCTTTAGACTTCATTACATACTTAATACCAAAGAACGCTACCATAAACACTAATAGTGCAAACAAACCGACTGTTAAAAATTTTGTAAATGCTCTTTCTTTATCAACATCCTGTTCCACATTCTTCAACTCTGCCTGTGCAGCTTCCACATCTTCTTGCAACCCTGCTAACCCCACTGTGTTCTCTTGTACATCTCCTTCAATCGAACCTTGCATTGAGTTTAGTAATTGAATATTGTCGTTAAGATCATTGATTTGCTGCTGCAATACCAAAATGTTACTTTCTGTCTGCATGACTCTACTCTCCAAATCAGCAGAACTTGCTTCCAGGATACTTACCTCCTCTTGTAATTCATCAATTACTTGTTGATCAACACTTGGTGTTACTTCTGTTACATTTGTGTCATTAATCTCTTCTCCTCCACCAAAGAAATTTTCAAAAAATAACTCCTCTTCCGTCCCCCCAACAGATTCATCATCAATATCATTAGGATTCTGCCACATACATGTCAACGTCTCAACGCCACAATAACAGATTTCATCACTACTTCCCGTAAACACTTCACATGGCAAAGAACAGTCAGCATTACTTGTACACATCTCCTCCAAATTAATATCTGCACCCAAGACAAACGAACCGCCACCTATAGTAAACAGCAATACAAACAGCACATACACACTTTTTTTCATAGTCCTCTTTTTCCTACATTAAAGAAGTCCTTTTTTGATTTATATACTTTCCTATAATTCCGGCTTTGCACAAACGCTTAGTTCTGCACAAAGAGATTGCATTTTGCACAAACAATATCTCCCCAAATTAGGGGTTTTTTGGGTGTTTAGTTAACTATGTGTTCCACACAAGAAGTTTTTAAATAATATCAGCCGTAAGATACGTCATGGTTAAAATTAGGGGGTCAGAGGCTATTAGGAGAATCCGCCAAATACAAAAGAACATTGAAGAGCAGAATAGAAAAGACATAGATGATGAATTAGAACTGCTTGGTCTGAACAGAAATGATCCTGACCTAAAAAAAATCGTAGAGAAAATCATTGAGAAAACAGAATCAGAAAGGGCCCTTTTGAAAATACTTAACAAACGTTTTGAGACGAATAAAGCAGTCAATATCAAAAGAACATTTGAGATCATAGATCGGATTAGATCTAAGAAAAATTTCTACGTCAATTTAGCATATATCAGGAAACAAGAAAAAATAAACGGGAGGCTATTACGCCTGAACCGAGATACAATCCGCTTGACTATTTTGGTTTTGTTGTTGATGGCAGTTCAGATATTCTTAATGGTTCGTTGACTCTTACCCATTTACAAAACCCGCACTCTTCAGAGCTCTCTGGCAAACTGCCTTCAAGAACCGCTATCGCCTCTTTGAAGATTTTCTTAGCGTTGTTAACATTAACTTTCATTTTTATTAGTTCTGCGTGAAAGTCAACATCGCCATTCTCGTGAACTTTATTTGGATGGTAGAAGAGCAGGTAAGCGTAATCTTCGGTTTTGTAATCATTTAACTGCAGTAGGTGGTTGTAAATGTCTAACTGATTCTGGTAATGGTCTGCTGTATCCTCTTTTAATGGGTATCCTCTAGTTTTGTAATCTAAAACGATGAGTTTGTTGCCTTTCTTTAGAATGTTGTCTACGGCTCCACGAAAGAGGTTTCCTTCTTTGTCCGTCCACTGAATACCTTTGAAATTGTTTCTCCAAATTGTAAGTAACTCTTCATCATCAAAGAGTTTTACTTCACCATTGAGTTTCTCTAATTCTGGAGGGAGTGTTTCCAACTTCATAAACTTATCAAAGTGGTTTTTTAAGATTCTATCTATTCCAGAAGGTAAACTTGGAAAGATTCCGTTAGGCCTACGCAACTTTTTATTATGGTGTAGCCAGAAACAACGTGGACATTCTTTTAGAAGGCTTAGTGCTGAAGGGGAGAGTTTGTATGCCATTTTAGTTTAGGGATTTTGAATAAGGTAATGATTTAATATAATTCCTCATAAAAATCCAATCTGGCCTGCCATCTTTATCGACAGGCAACATTATTTTACTCTTTGACATCCTATCAAATCTCCATTTACGGCCGTAATTAAACCGATATTTTTCTTTACCAATTAAAGGGATTAAGAACATCGAGATATATACATCTAGATGCCCATCTTTGATTCTTAAAATGTTTACATCATGAGAACAAGTAAATTCTTCTGGTTGATAGAATGCAGCACCAGCATGGCCATTGTTAACTACTGTTAAACAATTCCCCTTGAAGACTTTTTCTACAATCGATTTGTCAAGATAATCTGTAACGCCATTGTTATAAACGGATGCTGAGATGAATTTCAATTCCCCCTCCTTAGTTGGCCTTTTATTATAAAATCCTCTTTCAATTGCGAATACCTCACCATACAAGAAATACTTCCACTTTCTACTTGATAAATTTGTTTTTTCGTTTAATAACCTTGCATTAAGATTCCTTCGGACAAATTTTTTCTTTTTATAGACCCACGAGGGCATATTAATCTCAACCAATGTTCTCCCAAGCCTACTAGGTGTAACCTTTCTACCATAGCTATATCTAAAAACTTCCCTTCTTATTAAAAGGACAAAATACATCATCTCCTCCCTTGAAAATTTCCTTTTTGGTGAAAGAACAATGCTATCACTATTTATACAACAACCCCTCTCTTGTAAGAATGCATAACAAACCGTTCCAGTCCTGGGTACATTAATGACATTTCTATAGGTTGGTTCAATATCTACATAACCCACAACTCCATTATCGGTTCCTTTTGATGAGATAAGTGGAGTTTTCCCTCTATCAACAGTATCTCTTACTAAGAGGTTGTCTTTTCCATACTCCATATCAAACAATTCACGTAGTTCAATCAACTTCCTCACCCAATTCTTTGAATAACAAATATTTTTTCATCTCTCTCTCAAAATCACTTATCTTAATTGATGAGAAATCTGATTCTAAATACGCTTCTGGAACTAATTCCAATAACTCGTCATCTGGGTCTAATTCTGTGGAAATTTTAAATTCTGGGACTGCCTTAACTTGATGATTATTGTTGGACATAAAGGCTTTTAATTCATCTTTAATCTCAAGAAGCCTATTACTTTCTTGTTTGTCAAAAATTCTTTTCCCCTTTCTTTTTATGAAACCATCTGTATTAGCCTTTGCAAAATAAACCTTCTGGTTTATAAAATCATGAGGTACACCTTTTTTTATAAACATCCCAACAGTATGGACACCAACAGGGTAAAATAACTCCTCTGGGAGAGTCAATACACTTACAAGGGAGTTTTTTCTTAATAATTCTCTCCTCCATTGCTTACCACCAGACTCAATAAGGACGGATATTGGAACAATTGCAAAAAGATGCCCACCGTCTTGCATTTGCTCAAGCGCATAGTCTATGAAATGACTCTCTTTTTCATCAGATTTTTTTAATGCAAACGGGGGATTCATAAGAACTTTAGTTATGATGGGACTTTCATTTTTATTTCCCTCCCTTCTTTTAAATTCTCCTGTTGGAAAACCTTTCTTTTGAGTGTATACTATATTCTTCTGAAAGCAATTCCCTTCACTGATATTGTTTTTTCCATCCCCTCGAAAAATCATATTAACTAGCGATAGTGAAACCACTTCATCATCTTGTTCTATTCCAAAAACATTATAATTTTTGAATTTGTCTAGCTGTTTATCATTGCTAGAGTTTTTCACATAATCAAAAGCAGACACTAAAAAACCACCTGTTCCACAGGTTGGGTCAAAAACATAATCATTGTGTTTTATATCAAGGACATCCACCGCAAATTTGGTTATATGTCTTGGGGTAAGGACTATGCCAATCTCTTTTGCACCATTACCATATTTTAAAAATTTTTCATAAAACTTTCCGAGGACATCATTACCAGATGCCATAGCATTCTTTATATCCAAGGTCTGGAGTTCTTTTAGTGTGTTTATTATTGCTCTTCTATACTTAATATGGTTCTCTTTGCTTGGAGGCACTTCTAGTTTTATAAAATCAAAAAAACTTTCTTTATTTACTTCCTCTAACTTTGTTTTAATGAGATTATTGATATTATCAACAAGAAGTTTTGTTTTAGATGTCCTTAAACTTATCTCTTCATTTAGAGACAAAGATAAAACAAGCCCAGCTATAAACCTCGCTCTTTTATTTTTGTTTATCCCTGCGTTGTGTAATATCTCATTTATTCTCTCAGCTGATGCCAAGTATTTTTCTTCAGGAAAATCAGGAAATTCTTTCCAATTAGGTGTTTTATTTGATAGTAAGTATTCTGCTTGCTCCCTTGATAATAATGTATCTTTTGGTTTTCCATTGAATAACACTGTTTCCCATTTGCCATCGTGAAGGAATTGGTTGATTATTGTATAACCATCAGTGTCATTTCCAGCTAACCCTGTTATTATCAGGCATTTAATTTTCTTACTTTTATTTATCTTCTTGGCATATTGGTTTTTTGCTTCATCCAATGCTTCATTAATATCCTTTTTGTCCCTTTTGCTCTCTATTACCCAATATTCAGAATCATTCAAACACACAACGGCTTCAGGCATATCTCTACCTAGAACTTGTTTAATATTTTCATTGTACAAACATTCGTTCTGTTTGTAAACCTCTCCCTCTGGGACCCTGGCAGGATTTTTTACTACCCAACCTAATTCTTCTAACTCCTCTTTAATATAAGCATATGCATCAACCTCTGAATTTTTAGGTTTTTTTGAATGAACCATCTATCTTTTCCTCTTTTTTGTTTTCTTTTTTGGAGCAGAGAATATTTTGGCATAGTTAAGGCTCCACTTAACTGATTTGCCTCTAGGCTTACTTCTTGTTTTTGTAGCTTTCTTCTTCACCATGTTTAATCAAAATCTCTTCTTTGTATAATTTATCAAGATACTTTTTAACTGTTACATAACTTATTCCAGTATACTTAGATATTTCATGAGCAGTCATAAAACCGCCGTGTTTATGAATCGCCCTGATTATTTCTCTCTCTTTATCTTTAAGTATCGGTTTGCTCGTCATCTACCACCTCAGCGAAAAGACGAGGAACCATCTCGCCATGCTCACTTTTGTCTAACTCAACTCTAAATCGCATTATTTCATCGCCAGTTAGTCTTGCTCGTTCGGCGATCCTTTTTGGGATTTTAACCGAGAACTGCCCCGTGTTTTTGTGAAGCGTAACTTTTGCAGTCAACTCAGAACCTTGTTCTCCTTCGATTATTTCTCTAACTTCTTCGATTACCTTTCTCATTGGAACTAAATATTAATCTTTATTTCATAATAAATAGTCTATTGATTTATATAATTATCGTTATTTTCATCATAATTAGACTAATTATTGGTAATTTTTAGAAAGTTTTAAATAAAAGTGACAATAAATAGACTAAATATTGTAAAATGAAACTTGCGAGGTTGATATTATGGATGTTGTTACTGCTACTGCACGCACGGTTAGCTGGAGGATGATGTGTGTTACAAAAGAGAAAAACCGAGATGTGGAAAAGAGGTCGTTTAGGAGAACGACAAATGGAACTACGGGAATTCAACAAGAAAGTCAAACAGCTCACCTACCCTCAAAATTGGGAAGCATACAATCGAGCCAAAACGCAGGAGAAAATCCTCGCTGAACGATTACTCTCAGAATTGCTAGAAGCGACAGCTAACATCAAGCCAGCAAGAAAAGGCGACCAGTACGCTTCTGTGAAAGATAAAATATTCTGTATGTTCGTTTACAACTTTTCTGGACTTAGCTCAAGACGTTGTATGTCTGATGTTAAGATCGCCCACCAGAGGGGTTTAATCGCAAGGACACCACACTTTAACTCAATCTTGAACTATTTTGCCGATCCCAACACAACTCCCATTATCAAGAAGTTAATCACTCTCACGGCGTTGCCATTACGAAACGTGGAGAAAGACTTCGCTGTTGACTCTTCGGGTTTCTCAACATCTCTCTTCGACAGATGGGTAGATTACAGGACGCAGAAAGTAACAAGAAGAAGACATTGGAAGAAATGCCACATCACAGTCGGAGTTAAGAGTAATGTGATCACTGCTGTAAAAATAACATCTGGCAGTTCCCCTGACTGTTCAGAATTCATAGAACTGGTAAGGGAAACGAGGGGGTTCTTTGACGTTGAAGAAGTTTCGGCGGACAAAGCATATTCAAGTAAATCAAATCTCGAAGCGGTCTCCCAACTTGGAGCGATTCCGTATGTGCCTTTCAAGAAAAACACAACAGGAAAAGCAAGAGGTTCTTACACATGGAGTCGAATGTATGATTACTTCCTTAACAACAGAGAACGATTCGATCAATCATATCACAAACGGTCAAACGTTGAAACAGCTTTCCACATGATCAAGCGGAAGTTTGGAAATAATCTCAGAACAAAGAAAGATATTTCTCATGTCAATGAAATTTTGATGAAGTGCTTGTGCCACAATCTTTCGGTTTTGGTTCAGGAGTCGTTTGAACTTGGGCTAGAAATTGATTTTTCTCATTGTGCAGAAATCTATGCTGCACAGACGTAGGGTTATCATTTGTGCAAAGCCTATAATTCCCTTTCCTCATGTAGTCGTAATCTTTATATAACTCTCTGCAATCCTGCCTTCCATGCTAGCGATCCAATTTATTCGTGATAATCCTAAAATTGTAAAAGCCTCCGAGAAGAAAAGGGGTCGTGATCCTAAGCGAATTGACCAACTTCTCACATTAGACGAGGAATGGCGTTCTCTTAAACAGAAGGTAGAAAAACTTCGCCACACACGTAACACTGTTTCCGAACAAATCAACAAAGCGAAAAAAGCGAAGAAAGAGAAAGAAGCGCAACAAAAAATTACTAAGATGCGCTCTGTAATCGCTGATATGAAGAAACAGGAAGAAAAATTTGCGAAAGTAGAACTGGAACGTAACACTCTGCTGGCGAGCATTGGTAACATTCTTCAAAAAACAGTTCCCAAAGGCAAAGATGATTCTGACAATGTTGAATTAAAAAAGGTTGGTAAGAAACCGAAATTTACGTTTCCCCTTAAAGACCACATTGAGTTAGGAGAATCACTTGATTTAATTGATTTAGAAACAGCAGCGAAAAATTCTGGTTCCCGTTTCTACTATCTCAAGAACGAAGCAGTGCTTCTAAGCCAAGCTCTCCAGAGATTTGCAATCGACCTTCTTCTCAAGAAAGGCTTTACCCTCATCAAAACACCATTCATGCTCAACCGTGCAGCTCTTGCGGGCGGAGTAAACTTAACCGACTTTGAAGATACTATTTACAAAATTGAGGGGGAAGATCTTTACCTCATTGCAACCTCTGAACATTCCCTTGTTGCATTAAAGCGTAACCAAGTTCTTGAAGCCTCAGAACTACCAATGAAAATCGTTGGTGTCAGTACTTGCTTTAGAAAAGAATTAGGTGCACACGGTCGAGATGACAAAGGAATCTTTCGTGTCCACGAATTCAACAAAGTAGAAGAAATCATTTATTGTAAACCAGAGAATTCAGAGAAATACTTCAACGAATTGCAAAAACTCTCTGAAGATATTTTCAAAAAGCTTGGTCTTCCGTATCGGGTAGTTAACATCTGTACGGGGGATTTAGGAAATAAACAATCATTACAGTATGATATTGAAGTGTGGTTCCCAGGACAGAATGAAAAGAAAGGAGCGTATCGAGAAGTAACCTCTTGCAGCAACTGCTTAGACTATCAGTCAGTTTCTCTTAACACAAAATACACAACCAAAGACGGCAAGCGAGAGTATGTTCATCTTCTTAACAATACCGCTTTAACTGACACCAGGCCAATTGCTGCTATTCTCGAAAATTACCAGCAGAAAGATGGTTCCGTGAAAATTCCGAAAGCCCTCTGGCCGTATATGAATGGGATTAAAGTAATCAAACCAACAAAATGAGTGTCACTTTGTAGTGATTCATTTTCGCAACATTTATATATTTCATATACATTCCTCTCGTAATGTTTAAGAGCCTCCTCGCAACATTACTCGCTGGGGGGATAGCAGCAACAACATTTCTGAGTGATGGAGCACCACTACAACTGGCAGCAGCGTATCATCAACCGTATACTGCAAGTATTCTCAGTCCACTTTCTGTTGAATCGGTCCCACCTCCTGCCGCACTTACAACCTCCTCTATAACCACCACTCCACCTCCAACCCTGCCTCGGAAAGCTCTCTCATACTGCACAACCACTCGGAGAATTCATCACTATCCTTCTGAAAGTGTCATTGACAGTACGGGATGTCCCCAATGGTGGAACCTTTTAGCGGAAGAATCTGAAATTCGTGAGCTTGACCGTGGTTGTGGTAGAATGGAAGACCTACGGGAAGATCTTTATCATCGTCTCGGCAGGTCGTGTGACTCTCCTGTCCTACGAGAACTAAGAACAAAAGCTCCTTCACCTGACTTTGTTATTTACTTTTTACAAAACATGTATGATGATAACCACCGTGATGGTGCAAAACCAAGTCCATTTGCTCCACCTGCTGCAGTTATAGAGATTCACAACGCTCTTGATGATCAACCAACATTCCGCCGGCGAGATATCCTGAATATACTCTGTGATGATTACGCTGCCACTTCAAAACCTCCAGAAGGCAAAGAAGATGTTTGTCTTTCATTACAACAAGCATATCCTGATGATTTTGAGGTAATAGTAGAAGATCCCTCAGAAAGTCTTTTCTGCTCTATGCTTGAACCCGTCTTCAATTTTCTTGATTGGCGGCCCCCGTTTTTACATCCAATGCCCTCCGTAGACCTCTCGGAAGAATTTCCAGGCATCTTTCCTCCTGGTGAAGCGGGTGTTAGTTTAAGGACCTATAAAATAATTACTACTCCCCTAAATGTGACTTACCACAAAGATGACATTGAAATGGTTGCTGAGGATTTAGTTCATGTTATTCGCTCAACTGTTCCTGCTGGTAAAGATGTTCTTGCTTATGGTCTAGAATTGAAATCTCAGTTTGGTGAACTTTTCACTCTTCCACCAGGCACAGTAGAACTTGTTACCAATAAGCTAGTTGGCTATGACCCTTTGTCCAGGACATTTGCTATTGATAATATTGATTAACTGCCCTTTTACCCCCAAAATCCTTATAAACACCTTTCTCTCTCATCATGAGATGTCCTTATTCAAAGATATGCTCCATGCCAACGAATCGTTGTTCAGAGACACCATCTTTCTCAGCTACGATTTTCAACCAAAAATCCTCCATGGCCGGGAAAATGAACAACAACGCTTTGCTGTAGCTATCCGCCCTTTATTACAAGGCCACAATGGCAGAAATGTCTTCGTCTATGGAGCCCCAGGTATTGGAAAAACTACTGCCTGTAAACATGTCCTCCGGGAATTGGAAGATGAAACTGATGACGTCATTCCTTTATACATCAACTGTTGGAAAGAAAATACAACCTATAAAATCTTCTACAAAATCTGTGAACAACTTGGTTACAAATTTATTCAGAGTAAAAAAACCACAGAACTCTTTGCGTTAATCGCACAGAAACTGAACAAAGTAAGTGCCGTCTTCGTTTTTGATGAAATCGACAAATTAGAAGATACAGACTTCCTCTACACGATCTTGGAAGACATTTACAGAAAATCAATTATTCTTATTACAAATTACAGAGACAGCTATTCCGAAATGGATGAACGCATTCGTAGTAGATTAAATCCAGAATTCCTTTGCTTTCGAGCGTATAACGAATCAGAAGTTGCAGAAATTCTCAAGCAACGAAAAGAATATGCTTTCGTACCTACTGCCTGGGATGATGCCGCGTTTAAAGAAATTGTTGAGAAATGTACGGAAACAAACGACGTGCGTGTTGGTTTGTATATGATGCGGGAAGCAGGGAACGTAGCTGAGGATAAAAGTTCTAGAACCATCAACGCAGAGCACGTTGCGGAAGCTGTCAAGAAAGTGCAAAATTTTCATATCAAACCGAAGGATGGATTGGATGAGGAGTTACAATCAATTCTTGACCTTGTTAAAGCCCACACTGGTAAGAAAATTGGTGATATGTATAGTGAGTATCAACAAACTGGCGGTCAGTTAAGTTACAAAAGTTTCCATAGAAGAGTTATGAAATTACAAGATGGCCGCTTCGTTTCGTCAGAAAAAGTTACGGGAAAAGACGGCAATACAACACTTGTCCATTACGCAAGTACAAAAAAATTAACAGATTTCTAAAGCCCAATATCCACAACTACACATTTCTCCTGCATCGATTCTAAACCAACTTTCACGTCATGTAACGCTACAATTAAATCAGCATTCCCTACTAACGTTCCTTCTCCTGTATCTGGGTGCATCCCCGATGGTACATCAACCGCTACTTTATAGCCCAACAACGAATTATAATAATTAATACCTAATGAAACTGGTCCTCTTACCTCTCCTTTCACACCCGTGCCAAGAAGCGCATCCACCAAAATAATGTTATCTCTCTGCTGGATTCTAAATTTCTCTAAATCCTCTTGACTTTGCACTTCAATCACTGGAACGCTGTCTTTAATTTTTCGATAATTCTGCAGTGCAGCATCCCCTAACTTTTCTTCTTGTCCAAAAAATAACACAATCACATTACACACTTCAGCAAAATATCGTGCTGCAACAAACCCGTCACCACCATTACTTCCATGTCCTGCGAAAATCACAACATGTTGGTCTGCTAAATCCATCTTCTTCTTCACAGCTAAGAATACCCTTTTACCTGCAGTCTCCATCAATCGCTCTTCTGAAATTCCTCTATCTGCAGCGGCTTTCTCCAACGCTTTCATTTCAGCTGTGGTTATCATTACCTGAACTCTAAAAGAAATGTATTTAAAGTTTCTCCTTTTCTCACCCTCGTGGTAGACGACAATTCTCGCGGTTGGGACAAACCAATCAATTTAAAGTACAATCTCAAGACATTTTGGCGATTTATTTCGCAATCAAAGCTATTGGTCTATGGTACAATCATTCTCTCGTTTATTGGTGAAGCTATTACCTTCTTTGACAATTTCGTATTCAAATACTTAGTAGATAAAGCGACCCTTTTCTCACAGGATAAAATCACTGCTGCTGTCTTCGCCCAAATTATCTTGTATTCAGTACTTGTGTACTTAGCAGTACGCTTTCTTGGAGCAGTTGTTTGGTTTATCCGGATAAAGTTGATTAACAGACTTGACGCGCGTACCATGAGCGCCGTGGAACAGGAAGCATTCTGGCATATTACCAATCTTTCGTACAAATTCCACGCAGATAAAAAAACAGGATCAATTATCTCTAAATTCACAAGGGGAGTGAACAAGGTAGAATCATTTATTGGGGCGTTTGTGTTTCATGTATTTCCCGTGTTCTTCCGTTTACTGCTATCAGTGGGTGTGATTTTTTACTTTGATATCATTACTGCATTAATTCTCATTGCTATGACTGTCGTTTTCATTACAGTGGGAGTTATTGTCACAAATATGCAGAAACATCCGCAAGGTATCGCTAACTACAAAGAAGACATCCTGAAACAGAACCTCAGCGATGTATTCATGAATATTGACACTGTAAAGTATTTTGCAAAGGAAAAACCAACCTTTCGCTTTTTCCGTAAACTCTCAAAGAGCTTGAAAGAAGCACGGCTTACGTTTTGGCACTACTATAGTTGGCATGCCGGTATTCAAACGTTTGTCATTGGCGTTGGTGTCGCTGCAATTTTCTACACAACCTTTACTGGTTTCCTGGAAGGACGTATCACGTTAGGAAGCATCACTCTTATCTACGCAGCCGTCTGGCGGTTAATCCCCCTACTCTTTGGTCTGATTCACGGCTACCGGGAGTTTATTCGAAGTACTGTTGATGTTGATGCACTCTTCGCGATGTTCAAAGAACGGAATGAAGTTGAAGACAGACCACGTGCACCCTCACTGAAAGTTAAGGCAGGGAAGATCGACTTCAATCACGTTTCCTTTGCCTACCCTGCTTCCGAAAAGAAAAATGAGAAAACCGTGCTTAAAGACTTTCACCTTGACATTCAACCGAACACTAAAGTAGCACTTGTTGGTCCTTCTGGCAGCGGTAAAACGACAGTGGTTAAAGTCCTTTACAGATTGTTTGATATAAACGAAGGGACAATCACCGTTGATGGCCAAGATATCAGTAAAGTCAAACAACACTCTCTCCGTGAAAGCATGAGCATTGTCCCTCAAGAACCGTTATTATTTGATAACACCATTTACTACAACGTTGCCTACGCCAATCCTACGGCTTCACGACGCGATGTTTGGAAAGCAATCCGCTTTGCGCAACTTGACAAATTCATTGAAGAATTGCCATTCAAAGAAAACACTATTGTCGGTGAACGTGGAGTAAAACTTTCCGGGGGGGAGAAGCAGCGTGTATCCATTGCCCGAGCCATCTTAGCAAATAAAAAAATTCTCGTACTTGATGAAGCGACCTCCGCTCTCGATTCAGAGACAGAAAAAGAAATTCAAAGAGACTTGGACAAACTAATGCAAGGCCGCACGAGCATTATCATAGCTCATAGACTCTCAACCATTATGAAAGCAGATACTATTGTTGTGATGGGTAAAGGCCAAATTCTAGAGATTGGCACGCATGAAGAATTGAAAAACAAACGTGGCGGCTTGTACAAGAAATTATGGGAATTACAACAGGGTGGAAGATTATAATCATAACAGAAACACAATAACAGCAACCACAAAACCAACCGCCGCTCCCACCACTACTTGTAACGGCGTATGGCCAAGAGAATAATGAAATTTCGATTTAATTTTATGTTCTCGAAATAACTTCTCAATTGCTTTCCCTTCATTCCCCACACTTCTCCGTACACCAAAGGCATCTCGAATAACAATAAATGCCAACACTAAACTAATTGCAAATGCCGTGGAAGCCCCTTCCATCAAAAAGATAATCGTAGCTAATGATACCACAAACGCTGAATGAGAACTCGGCATCCCTCCCGTCACAATCAAATCATTCCAATTCAACGTTTTATGCCGAAACCATAACGCAATTAACTTCACCAATTGTGCACCAAACCCTGCAAACAATACAGCTAAAATAATTTTATTCATATTATTACCTTTTTTTTAGGCTATATATATTTTACTTCCATTCACAAATTTTTTTAATGAAACCCCTAATTTACTCCATATGAACTCAGTTTCCCACATTGGCATTATTCTTGATGGTAATCGTAGATTTGCTAAAAAGCTCATGAAACAACCCTGGAAAGGTCATGAGTGGGGCGCACAGAAAGTTGAAAAACTCTTTGATTGGTGTACCGAACTTGGGGTTAAAGAACTTACCCTCTACGCTTTCTCTATGCAAAATTTCAACAGACCAAAACAAGAATTTGATTATTTGATGCAACTCTTTCAGAAATTCTTCACTAAATTAGAAAATGACGGCCGGTTAGAAAAGCAAAATATCCGTGTTAATTTCATTGGGCGTATCCACCTCTTCCCACAAGAACTCTACCAAAAAATGCTTTCTGTTATGAAAAAAACAAAGGATAACAAAACATACACTGTTAATTTTGCTCTAGCATATGGTGGCCAGGAAGAGATTGTTGACGCTGTAAAGCAAATTGGGAGAGACTTAGAAGCAGGCAAAATAACTGCAGATACCATCAATAAAGAAATAATTGAAAAAAATCTTTACATCTCAAGCCAGCCGGATCTTATTATTCGAACAGGAGGAGAACAAAGAACCTCTAACTTCCTCGTCTGGCAATCCTGGTACTCAGAATGGTTCTTTTTGGAGAAAACCTGGCCGGAATTTGAGAGAGAAGACCTGGTTACAATCATAACTCAATTTAAGGGTAGGGAACGCCGTTTTGGGAAATAACCCTCTTATCACAATAATTATTATAAATTCCCCAACCCCCTAATATTCTATGGCCAGTATTAACATTCTATCAGAAGACCTCATCAATAAAATCGCTGCCGGAGAAGTTATTGAAAGACCTGCATCTGTGGTGAAAGAGCTAATAGAAAATTCACTGGATGCAAACGCTACCACCATCACCATCGACATCAAAGATTCCGGTAAAAAATTAATCAAAATCACCGATAACGGGTCTGGTATGGATAAAGACGATGCGAAAAAGTCAATCATCCGCCACGCCACCAGCAAACTTAACACCACAGATGATCTATTCGCGATTCAAACACTTGGTTTTCGAGGTGAAGCATTAGCGAGCATTGCTGCTGTTTCTTTACTTTCATTAACAACAAAACAACAAGATACATTAGAAGGCTTCTCCCTCGTCATTGAGGGGGGCAATATAGTTAATGAAACCATTGCCGCTGCTGATCCGGGAACAACAATTGAAGTGCATAATTTATTCTTCAACACTCCCGCAAGAAAAAAATTTCTCAAAACGGACGGGGTTGAATTACGTCACATTATCGACGTTGTAACCAATTACGCCTTACTCCATCCGGGCGTTTCATTCCGCTTAAACCATGAAGGCAGAGAATTACTTTCCTCGCCAGCAGTGCAGGACCAACGCAGTAACATTTCTGCTATTTACGGTACTTCCACTGCTAAAGACTTATTGGAAGTTGCGTATAAAGATGATCTTTGTACTCTTACTGGCTTTATCTCAAAACCAATTAACTGTCGGAATGACAAAACACAGCAAATTTTCTTTGTTAATAATCGTTGGGTGAAAAATAGTGGTCTAAGCAATGCTGTCTACGATGGTTTCCATTCAATGTTATTTGTCAATAAACATCCAATCTTTGTACTTCATCTCACGCTCGATCCGGAAAAAGTTGACGTGAACGTCCATCCGCAAAAATCTGAAATTAAAATCGATCAAAAGGAACAGATTGCAGCAGCTGTTACGGCTGCAGTCAAAGAAACACTGCGAGCAAACAATCTCATTCCAGTTGTGGATGTTGAGTTTGAACAACAAGCAACACTTGCTCCACCCACTCCTAAACCGAAAGTGGAGAAACCAGGCGTAAAATATAACTTTGAACCATCGGAACAAACAATCTTACAAGAACCTTCTTTAGTTACGTCACATGAGCAACTTCATTCCATTATCTCAGAAACTGTAGAGGCCGAGCAGTCTGCAGAGCCAGAACTCGCGCCCTTAGAAGAAGATGTCAAAGCACAACTTAGTGAAACTGAAAAATTCCCACCACTCAAATTATTTGGTCAAATTCATAAAACATTTTTTGTAGCGGAAACACCAGGTGGCGTGTTCTTCATTGATCAACACGCTGCGCATGAAAGAGTGTTGTACGAACGGTTCATGAAACAATACGCTGACAAAGCAGTGGAAGTACAGACATTATTGCAAGGGGAAGTAGTCGAATTCACTGCTGCTGAGGTAGCGTTGTTAAATGAACACCATGCGGCATTGGAACAATTTGGTTTTGTGATTGACCATTTTGGGGAGAATTCCTTTGCTATTAAATCCGTGCCACTTATTTTTAACAGATTACAACCAAAAGAGCAAGTCAAAGAATTTCTCCATAGCCTTTCTAATGGAAAAAACACTCTACAAAAACTGCATGAAACGATTGTAACCAGAATGGCCTGCCGTTCTGCCTACATGGCCGGTGATGACCTCACAACGCAACAAGTGCAGGGAATTCTCAAGGACTTATCTAATTGCGAACATCCTTATACCTGTCCCCATGGCCGTCCCACGATGATTAAGACAGGTGTGTTTGAGCTAGAGAAGAAGTTTAAGCGGTGCTAACCTTCTTCCAAAAAACTTATAAATAACTCTCTCTTTTCCCTACCTGATAGATATGAGTTCTCGAGGTTTACAATGAATGAACAGTTAAAAACAGGAACAACAACAGTTGGCATTGTCTGCAAAGATGGTGTTGTCTTAGCGGCTGACACTCGTGCAACAGCAGGCACAATGATCGTGGATAAAAGAGCAGAAAAAGTCCACGAAATCACGGATGATTTTGCGTTAACAATCGCCGGGGGCGTTTCAGATGCTCAATTATTAATCAAATTAATTCGTGCGGAATTAAAATTGAAAGAAGTTCGCACAACCAAGAAACCAACAGCGAAAGAAGCTGCAAATCTTTTAGGTGGCTTATTATATTCAAACATCAGAAGACCAAGTATGCTTCCAGGCGTAGTTCACTTCCTCTTAGCAGGAAAAGATGTTCATGGTAAACATTTATACGATCTCTTCCCAGATGGAAGTATCACTAAAGTTCCGAAGTTTATTTCCTCTGGTTCTGGTAGTGTCTTTGCATACGGTGTCTTAGAAACACACTACAATCCGGGCATGTCAACAGAAGAAGGCGTAAAACTAGCACAAAAAGCAATTGATACCGCAATGCAACGTGATAGTGCTTCCGGAAATGGAATTGACATCGTAATCGTCACGAATGAGGGTATCAAAAGGGTAATGCACAAAGAAGTAACAATGACACTCTATTAATTTTTTTAACATTTAATTATTCACAATTTTAAAAATGGCAGATATCTTAAAAGAAATAATAAAAGTACTTCCTGCAAACAAAATTTCTGACGCAACATTTGAAGCAGCAAATATTGTGCTCTATACTAAAGATAGAGATTACTTCATCGATAATAAAGGAACGATCATTAAAGCAGTGAAGGAATTCAAAAAACGGATTGAACTCCGTCCAGACCCTTCTCTCTGTATTGATCAGGAAGAAACGAAACGCCTCATTAAAGAGATGGTGCCGGAAGAAGCAGGGGTCCAAGAATTTATTTTTGACCCTCCTCGTTCCCAGGTCATCATTCATGCAGATAAACCGGGCTTGGTAATTGGCAAACAAGGGGAGCAGCTACGAAAAATTAGTGCAAAAACCTGTTGGGTTCCTTTAGTAAAACGTGTACCGCCAATCCGTTCAAAATTAATTGAAAGTATCCGCTCCGTTCTCTACGAACACGCAGAAGAACGGAAAAAATTCTTAGATAAAACCGGTCATCGGATTTACGATGGTTGGATTCGTCAGAAAAAACATGAATGGGTGCGGTTATCCTGTTTAGGGGCATCCCGGCAAGTTGGCCGAACCTGCTTCTTACTCCAGACACCTGAGTCTCGTGTCCTCATTGATTGCGGGATCGACCCTGGGCAAGACGGCACGGAAACATACCCTTATCTTGATGCTCCGGAATTTAACGTAACAGAGATTGATGCAGTTGTTATTACACATTCTCATCTTGATCATTGCGGTCTTGTTCCCTACCTCTTCAAATTTGGCTATACTGGACCAGTTTACTGTACCTATCCTACAAGAGACGTCATGTCTTTACTGCAACTAGATATGATCAAAATTCAAAGAAATCAGGGAAAGGAACCCATTTATACCAGTGAGGAAGTCAAGAAAACCGTTCTTCACACTGTTTGCCTAAATTACGATGAAGTCGCCGACATCACTCCTGACATCCGGTTGACGTTCTACAACGCCGGCCATATTCTTGGTAGTGCCATTGTTCACTTTAACATCGGCAACGGCCTACACAACTTTGCCTATACGGGGGATCTAAAATATGGAAGAACAAATGTCCTAGAAGCAGCAAACACACAGTTTCCTCGTATTGAAACATTAATGATGGAATCAACATATGGGGGAAAGGATTGCGTTATGCAAGAAGAATCCGCTGATGAGTACATGGTCCGCGTCATTAAACAAACATTTGAACGTGGCGGTAAGGTACTAATTCCTGTTCTTGGTTCAGGTAGAGCACAGGAAGTAATGATTATCGTTGAGAGATTAATGCGTGAAGGTAAAATCCCTTCAGCAAAAGTCTACGTTGATGGAATGCTATGGGATATCTCTGCAATTCATACGGCATATCCCGAGTATCTTAACAGAAATTTACGGCAACAAATATTCCACAAAGAGAATAACCCCTTTTTATCATCGATTTTCAAACAAGTTGGTTCTCGCAAAGAACGCCAGCAAGTTATTGAGGAAGAGGGGCCAAGTTTAATTCTTGCAACATCTGGAATGCTTACAGGGGGCCCATCTGTTGAGTATCTTAAACACTTGGCAGAGGGCAAGAAAAATTCCATTATCTTTAGTTGTTATCAACCTCGTGGCAGTCTTGGACAAAGAATTAGAGATGGTGAGAAAGACATTATGATGGAAGGGAAAATGGTCACTATGAATCTTGACGTTCATAAAGTTGAAATCACAAACCATTCTGATAGACGCCAGTTAATGAATTATGTTAAACGATGTAACCCACAACCCCGTAAAGTGTTAGTTGTTCATGGTGAAGCCTCAAGATGTTTAGACTTAGCATCTTCTTTACATAAAGCCTATCGGATTGAAACGAGTGCACCGAAGAATTTGGAAGTTATTCGATTGAAATAGAATTACAAATTATAAATCGTATACGTTCCACTAATTACTCTGGCACAGTCGTCCTCAGAATTTTCTTCGTTAACCAACAAACTATCAACGGTTGTTCCTTTCATTAATGTAAACCGATCCCTATCATAGCATATCTTCTGGTCATACCCCTGAACACGAACCCAGGGGACTTCGCAAAATGGAAAAGGGAGCCCATCAAAATTATCCGATTGCTTCATGCAGCCTTCTGTAGTTATACTCACATCTTCAAGCTCCATGTAGTGCTGAGTCCTCCAATGATACGATCCTAAAGCCGCAGAACCAAGAATAGCCATAGCAATTGCAGACCCGAGTAAAACTTTCCTGATGGTATAAATCATGGGCCCATCATTTCACTTTTTTATATAAAACTTAGTGACGAAGTGTGCTATATTGATTTGGGTGGTTGTATTTACCTAAAATTTTATAAACAGCTTTCTTACTTGTAAAACTTATGCCACTGTCGCATAATCTGGTACTGTGCGTGAGCACCGGTTTACGCATGGCGGAAAATTGCGCTGGTCTTGAAGCAACTGCATGAGAACCAGTTCCTTCGGGAATTGCCGGTTCAAATCCGGCCGGTGGCGCTTCAAATCTTTAAGTCTCTCAGGAGAGATGTAAGAGCTAACCATAAACTAAGATTAGTTCAGTCCATTAAGTATTTTTTCATTTTTAATTACTCGTTCACCAGTTTGACAAAAAATGTCGGAAATCTATCGAACTAAAAAATTCAGCAATTTTCTACTGTTTGGATGTTCCCACTAAATAATAAACTATATTTGAAGGATCATTTATCCCTCGAAAACAAGATCCGATAAAAATCTCCAATTTTGATTTACTCAGCTAAGCTAGTGTTAGTTCAACTACCATTTTTTCGCACATTTTAAAAACAAATATTCTTTTCTAGATGGTATGAATCATAACAAATTTATGCAAACCGCTATTGATGACGCTAGAAAATATAAGCACCATTTTGGCGCGGTTATTGTGAAGAATAACAAAATAATCGCATCAGGTAATGATAGGCCCCCTGGGGATCCTCGTTTCCATGCCGAAACAACTGCAATCTTAGCAACAAAAAAGAGGTCGTTGGAGGGCTGTATTTTATACTCAACCAGTGAACCTTGTCCTATGTGTTTTTACATGGCATGGATTACGGGAATTAAAAACATTGTTTACGGTTCAACGATTAAAGATGCTGCTAAAGCCGGTCATCCTCAGATTATTACTACCAATAAATATCTTAACAAAAAATCAGGCAAAAAAATTAAACTCACACAAATTATGAGAAAAGAGTGCAAAGAATTGCTTAATGAATAATCTGCTCAACTTCGATTCTAAATTCCTTTAAAGTTAAGTCACCTAATCTCTTATGAATCTCTGCTCGTATTTGTTTAAACTGCTGATCATTTTCTGTTTGAAAAGCATAGTAAAGGTTTACCCATCCTACTGCTTTGATAATAATGACAAAATGTGGATTCGCCCTCGCCCACCTGATAAATGTCTCTATTTTCTTCTCAGAATCCTTTACTGCTAGATTTAATCTAGTAATGAAAGTCCATTCACGTACTCCAACTTGTTGAAAATCAATTAATGGGTAAAAACGAAGTATGACGTTCTTATCTTGCAATTTCTTTATTTTACGTTTAACGGTGTCAGTATGAACGTTTAACTTCTGCGCTAGCTCCAATAATGGAATCCTTGCATCTTTGTGAAGAATCTTCAATAATTTGTTTTCAATAGGATCTAACTTAATATCCTTAACCTCTTCCTTTACATCACATTTCGCAATTTTTGTAGGATTTAACAAACGCGATAAATATGTATAACTACGCACACTCTGAAAACTCACATAGTTAATAACGGTTGAACCAAATATGCTTAATACTTTTGATTGTATGTTGTCATACTCTCCAATGGTACGTGTCCACACACTTATGTATGGCTTCCATCTACTTACCTCATGGAGAAAATAGCAACAACTAACATCTTTAATTTTCAATACTTTTTTCACGAGTTCCTTTTCTTTTTGTTGGTCGTGAATTTTTAAGTCTAAATATAACGAATGTCTACTCATTCCTAAATTTTGGTAGTTAATTATAGTAGAAAATCTTTGAATCGCTTTACTATCGAGCATTTTTTGCACTCTATTTGTAACTGTTTTCTCTGGTATTTTCAATTCACGAGAAATTTTAGAGAATGATTGCCGTGCATCCTGGAACAATTCAAATAGGATATGCTTGTCTTTTTCATCAATCATCTTTCTAGTAGAATGCAGGTTCTTTTAAAATTTGCGTGTTTTCCGCCATTTTTTAGTAGAAATAGATAAAAGACACCTAACATATAGAAAGATGAGGAATGTGGGGTGGTGGATGTTATGAGGGTGGAAGTTTTGTGTTGGAAAAGAATAATTCAAAGTAAGAGGGGGATTCCTTACATTTATCTCTCCCAAAACTTATCTCCAGAAAGCGGATTCTATAAAGGAAGAGAAGTTGATTGTAAAATAGTTGTGGAAAAAGGAAAAGTGCGTTTAATTATTGACCTTATTTGAGATCTCTTTTTGACTGAAATTAAGCTTATTTTGGAATGTTTTGTGACGTTTCGTACCCCCTACAGCACCCCTCACAGGGCTTAGGTTACAAATAAATAATATCTTAACTCTATCTCTCTCATGCCAAAAAATGTTAAAGTGCAGTTTCGTGTAACAAAGAACCAACATCAACGATTACATAATAATGCTCAAGCAAAAGGTTTTCAGTCAGCTTCATCATACTTGCGTTCTTTGGCTCTTGGAAATGATCTTTTTACAGAAAAAACAATACGGGAAACAAATGATAATGTTAGAAAAATCTTACAAATTCTTCAAGAAAAGCTCTAGGGCGAATAAATTCATAGGTGGTGTGCCGGGGGTGCATCTTACCGTCGAAAAATATATAAATAACTATTGCTTTTATACATAAATAACAGACACTAAGGGGTTAAAGAAATAATCGTCTTAGGTGTTTTGTAATATCGGGTAAATCTTTATCTGATATGGCATTGTCAAGCTCTCAAAGTGGCATTTTTAGAGATTTTAGTGGCTATGGTGCTTGGCGTGCATTCCGGGATCATTACGGGGTTAGTGCCGGGAATTCATGTTAATCTTATTTCGGTGTTAATGCTATCTTTCTCTTCAGTGCTATTGGGTTTTGTTGAACCAGCAGTCTTAGGGGTGTTTATTATTAGTTTAGCGATAACCCATTCGTTTTTGGATTCACTTCCTGGAATTTATCTTGGAGCCCCGGATGCGGGAACAGAATTGAATGTTCTTCCGGGGCATCGCTTATTACAGCAAGGACTTGGTCATAATGCGGTTGTGTATACTGTTCTTGGTTCTTTGGGCAGTTTAGTGGTTTGTGTTCTACTTCTCCCTGTTTTTATCGCGAGTATGGCAGTTATCTTTCCAGTGGTACGTGGGATGATCG
The DNA here is from genome assembly GCA_964344235.1 of uncultured Methanosarcinales archaeon. GTDB lineage: Archaea > Nanobdellota > Nanobdellia > Woesearchaeales > GW2011-AR9 > CAYFMJ01. The sequence continues at coordinate 67,468 of CAYFMJ010000002.1, forward strand.
GGTATATTCTCATTGCCATTATGGTGTTTATGATTGTAAAAGATAGGGGGAAATGGTTACGGAGCTTGGTAGTCTTTCTGTTTGCAGGCGTTCTGGGATTGGTTGTATTTAATATTCCTCAACTGTCGCAGCCACTCTTTCCCCTATTATCCGGTTTGTTCGGATTTTCAATTCTCTTAGTAAGCCTGTTTGAATCTTCAGTTATCCCAAAACAAGATTTCTCAAAGCCGTTAGCAATTTCAAAGAAAAATGTTGGGAAGACTGTGTCGGCAGCTTCAAGCATGGGTTTTATTGCTGCGTTTCTCCCAGGATTTGGGAGTAGCCAAGCGGCGATAATGGCAACTATGGTCGTGGGGGACGTTGGAGATGAGGGTTTCTTAACATTAGTTGGGGGGATCAATACAGCCAACATGCTTATTTCAATAGGGACGGCGTATGTGTTAGATAAAGCCAGGAATGGAGCAATTGTTGCAGTAAAAGAGTTGATTGGGAGTGTTCAGTTACAAGAATTATTGTTGTTTGTATTTGTTGCGTTGATTGTTGGAGGGGTTGCAACAGTTCTTGCAGTAAGGATTTCGAAAATATTTGCTAAAGTTGTTGTTAAAGTAAAATATTCCTCTATTGTGTTTGTGATTATTGGGTTTATTATATTACTTACAGCGTATTTTGATGGGCTTGTTGGTTTGTTAGTTTTAATAACGGCAACAGCAGTTGGTTTACTTGCATCTGCATGGACTGTGGGAAAAAACCATTTGATGGGCTGTTTAATTCTGCCAGTTATATTATATTTTGTCTTGTGAATCTTTTGGTAAACCCGGTATATATCCGGTTAGTTCTGTTTTACTATTTTCAAGTGGAGCTAAATTTTTATAAGGGGTATGACTATAATTCTAGAACAAAGTTCGCATTTCATTTGCTGATGAAAGTTTTGGAATAATAAAAAGGAGTTGGTGACGGTGAGGAAAAATTCATATTTGATTGTTTTTGTGATTTTATTAGTGGCAGTTTTTGCATATTTGGTGGTTGCATTGGCAGTAGATACTGGAACAAGTAACGTAGCTCTTATTTCACCTGCTACTTATAATAACCTCAGTGGAAATCATCTATTGAATGTGACCGCTCCACATATCTCCGCGGGTGATGGTAATATTACTAACGCTACACTTTTCTTCTGGAACTTCTCAAATTCCTCGGACCCTTTTGTTTATAACGTAACGATTTATCCTAATGATGCAAGTGATAACCTTTCGCTTAATCTTACGCTTAACACATCAACTTTCTTACCCGATGGTGTTTACAATGTTTCGATAAATGCTACGAACGCTTCTGATGATGCAGTTTTGGAGAACAGTTCAGTTTTTACAGTTGTTGAGTTCTTTGTGGTTGATAATACTCCTCCGCATGTATTATCAGTAACTGATGGGTTTGAAGATCGCAAGAATTTTACCTCTACAGCCGGGTTAGATGTTATCCCTTTTAATGTTACGGTAGAAAATGCATCTGCTGTCGATGATGACAATGTTTCAGGGATTCATGTTGTTCAGTTTAATGTATCAAATGGAACGGGTATCTGGTTGAACTTTACAGCTAATGCCGAGAATGGTACAAGTTTTAACTATACTATAAATCTCACTACCCTTGGGTTAGTAGATGGGAACCATACGATGGTTGTTTATGCTAATGATACTGCAGGGAATACTAACTGGACCCAGAATATAACTTACTTAATTGATAGGGAAGCTCCAGGAAATGTTTCTTTAGTATCTCCAGATAATGCTGCTACAGTCGAAACAACCCCAACTCTTAGGTGGGAGGTTAATGATTCAGTTGCTACTACTTTACTCTGTGAAATTATCATAGACGATAATGTTAATGTCACTGGTTTGGCGGCAGTTAATGGAACAAGAGTGGAGTATAACATTACCAGCGCTTTAGCAGATGGGGCACATAACTGGAGTGTGAGTTGTAATGATACGGTGGAGTTAAATAATGTCTCTTTGAGTCGTAACTTTACGGCGGATGGTGCTGCACCTTCTATCTCTGAATCTGGGTCTTCAGGAATAACGTCAAGTGGTGCTACTATTTCGGTTACTACAAATGAGGCAGCAACATGTAAGTTTGATACGTCCTCTTCAGCTTCCTATGACAACATGGCTAATGGAATGGACGGTGCTGAAAGTACAACTCACTCTAAAGGAATTGGGGGTTTGTCTTCAAGCACGAAATACACTTACTATGTTAAGTGTCTTGATGCGTACAATAACGCTATGACTACGGGGACTTCAATCAGTTTCACAACTTCTTCTAGTGGAAGTAGTGGTGGTTCTGGTGGAGGAAGTAGTTCTGGTAGTGCTGGTCAGTTTGAGAAAAAGACCTGGACTTCTGTCTTTGCTGGTGAAACTGCTACTGTTGAGGTTGACAATGGGGCAATTGGAGTTACGGAAGTAAGTTTCTCCGTGGATGAAGATGCTTACGGACTCTGGGTTAAAATTGATAAAGAGGAGAGTTTCCCAAGCACTGTCCCCGCGTTTAGTGGCGAGGTCTATAGGAAACTAGAGATTACTAAGAATTCAGGAACAAAAGTTGATTTACAGGATATCGTTGTTGAGTTTAAAGTGGCTGAAGAATGGTTGAGTAGTAAGGGTTTCGGTAATGGTGATGTCGCTTTATTCCGCCATGTTGACGGAGAGTGGGTTGAACTCGAAACAGAACAGACGGGGGAGAAAGATGGTTACGTGCATTACGCTTCGTCAACTCCAGGATTTAGTTACTTTGTGATTGGGGAAAAGACTGGTGCTAGTGAAGCTGGCTTGGTTGATGGCGGCTTTACTGAAGACTCTCCTGCTGTTGAGAGTGGTGAATCTGAAAGTGCAGACGTTGAGTCAGATGACGAATCCCTTGCAGCTGATAGCGCTGGGGGGGTTCCTACCTGGCTTTGGGTAGTTCTTGTCGTTGTGATCCTTGCAGGGGTTGCTTTTTGGTTCACTAGCAAAAAGAAGTAATCTTCTTTCTTTTTGTTTTTTATGAAATCGGAATATTTATAAATGAAGAAAATGTTCTACTTTTTGAAAAAGAGGTGGGTTGATTGAAAAAGGTATTAATATTAGTGTTTCTCTTGGCGGTTCTGGCTGCTTTTGCTATGCTTGTTGGTGCGGCGGAGATTGGAACGTGTCAAACCATTTCAAGTTCAGGTGTGTATACTCTTAATACAAGTATTAATTATACCAGTGGCAATTGTTTTAATGTTACGACAAGTCATGTTCTGTTGGAAGGAGGGAACTCAACTGTTATTAGTGGCGGTGGAACCGGTACGGGGATTAATGTAACGGGAGCAACTAACATTACTATTAGAAATTTTGCTGGCTTGAATAATTGGACTGAGGCAGTTAATTTTACAGATGTTAATGATTCATTTATTTTTAACGTTACTATCGACTCCGATAATGCTAGTGCAGCAACTGGTTTTTTTCTTGTTGACAGTTTTAATAATCTGATAAACTACAGCACTGTTTGGGCTAGTAATAATTCGGTTGTTCTGTTAAGAGCAAATAGCACAAATCTTACACATAATTTCTTTAACACAACTCTTTTTGATGGGGTAGTGGTTGGTTTAACTGATACCTCTCTTACTTTAATTTATAATAATACGGTAGACGCAGCTAATGGCACTAGCTCCAGTGGGATTGGAATTGTAAATGGGGGATTTAACAACGTCACCCTTAACAATGTCACAACAAGAGGAACGCAGAGTTCGGGAGTTGCTTTGCAGACTTCTACAGACAATGTCGTTGATTCAAATACAGTTATTACTGATGGAGACACTCTGGGAGCAATTTACCTCCTTACGGGTGCTTCTCGGAATAATATCTCTTCAAATACCATATTAACTGCAAGCGAATCGACGTTTGCTGTTTGGTTGGTTGGTGCTTCAGATTTCAACCGGATTGAAGGTAACAATATTGATGCTGCAGACGCGGGATTCAAAGTAGATAACGCGTTGCATTCGGTTATTCAGAACAATGTAATGAATACTAGTAAAACGACGGCAGGGGCAAACGCAGTTGACATTGATGAGTCAAATAGTACAACCCTTTATGGGAACTCTATGTACGTTTCAGACAATGTCACTGACACTTCAAATGGTGTTTTAGTGAGAGTTAGTTCTGGAGGGAACAATATCTCCTCTAATTTAATCATGCTTTGGGGCACAGAGGGAACTGGTATTATAGTTACTAGTGCTAGCAATAATACGGTTGAATTGAATAATGTCACAACATTTGGTAATGATTCAAATGTGTTATCAGTTACCTCCTCTGCAAGCAATAATTACTTCTTTTCAAACATCCTCAATACTTCGGGGAATGATACGTATGCTATATACATCGCCGCGTCGGATAATAATTTTACTGGTAACACTGTTGAAGCAAGTGGAAATAACAGTTGGGGGATCACATTGGATTCTGGCTCTTCGCCAAGTTTGTTGCTCAACAATGTTGTTGACACAGTAAATGATACCGGTCATGGCATCTACTTTAATTCGAATACTAATAATGTTACAAACAACACAGTGAAAACTACCGGTCAAGGATCTCACGGTATGTATCTTTCTCACTATAACACTATTGTGAGTAACACTGTAAAAACTACTGGTGGGGCCTCACCGTATCCGATAGTTTCTTCTGGAGGAGATGGGAATATTATTGAAAGGAACACAGCCGTTGCTGAACAGACAAGAGGTATCTACTTAACAGGCGGTGCGAATGATAACAATATTTCATACAATTTTGTAGATACAAACACTAGTGCGGCTTTAACTGCTGAAGCGTCTCACAATAACACATTTATTTCGAACCATGCTAACTCTGGTGATGATTATGGTTTGCAGATATCTTCTTCTGCGGGGAATAATACTTTCTTGAATAATAATCTTAGTGGGTCTTATGGGCTTTTTGACGGAGTGGATGATAATAACACATTACTTTATAACAACACGTATGGTTATATGAACTGGTCGAAGTCTAATCTTACCGCTCGACTTAACCTTTCAATTGGAACTACAATTATCTTGCAGCAGAATTTGGTTGGTTTAGAATCCCATACGGAGGACAATGAAAGTATAAATGCAAGTGCAGCTATTGAAATCCGCAATTTAACGTATTCCGGTTTACCGATCCTTCTTAGGGATGGCGTTCGATGTGATAATGAAACGAACCGTCTGCAGTGTAATATTACGTATGATTCGTCTACTGGAGTTTTAGACGCGAATGTAACAAGTTTCAGTAATTACAGTACGCAAGAAGTTTCAGTATTGGTGAGTTTCAATACGCCTCCTGCTGATGAGGCTTTAAGTGACCTTAATACCTCTATTGTTATTAATGTGACTGTGGCGAATGAAACTGGTGTGGCTGATATTGATGCTGTGTTGTTCCAATTATCAAATGGCAGCTCTGCTGATTTTAACATCACTGCTTCGAACACTAATGGTACGGAGTGGAATGCAACATTGACGCTTGCGTCTTTAGAGGACGGATCCCATAATATTACTGTCTTTGCAAATGATACAAGAGGTAATATTAATCGAACGGAAATTCGGACGATCTCCTATGATTCTGCTGCTCCGACAATAAGTGCTATAAGTGCCTCAGAAGTAACCTCCAGCTCTGCCAAGATTTCAGTTACTAGCAGTGAAGCAGCCACCTGCAAACTAGATACTGAAGATGTTGGTTATGGAAATATGGGAACCGAGATGACTGGTTCAGGTACGGCCACACACACTAAGTCTGTTTCCAGTCTTAGTTCTAGTACCACTTACGTTTATTATGTGAGGTGCCAGGATATCTATAATCACGCTGCAACTTCCTCTTCCTCAGTTTCATTTACCACTGCCTCATCAGGTGGAGGGGGATCTGGTGGTTCCAGCGGAGGAAGTAGTTCTGGCAGTGCAGGTGAGTTTGAAAAGAAGACCTGGACTTCTATCTTTGCTGGTGAAACTGCTACTGTTGAGGTTGACAATGGGGCAATTGGAGTTACGGAAGTAAGTTTCTCCGTGGATGAAGATGCTTACGGACTCTGGGTTAAAATTGATAAAGAGGAGAGTTTCCCAAGCACTGTCCCCGCGTTTAGTGGCGAGGTCTATAGGAAACTAGAGATTACTAAGAATTCAGGAACAAAAGTTGATTTACAGGATATCGTTGTTGAGTTTAAAGTGGCTGAAGAATGGTTGAGTAGTAAGGGTTTCGGTAATGGTGATGTCGCTTTATTCCGCCATGTTGACGGAGAGTGGGTTGAACTCGAAACAGAACAGACGGGGGAGAAAGATGGTTACGTGCATTACGCTTCGTCAACTCCAGGATTTAGTTACTTTGTCATTGGTGAGAAAACGAGTGCAGCAGTTGCTGATACCCCCGAAACTAGTGATAGTGCTGCGGAGCAACCTGACAAGGATTCTGAGGAGGTAGAAGGTGTCCAGGAAGGCTTGGCTGATGCTTTGGCTTCAACAAGTGGCGGAGCTCCTAATTGGGTATGGATAGTTGTTGCAGTTATTGTTGTAGCAGGTATCATAATCTGGTTCTTTAATAACCGGAAGAAGTAAATTAAACTCAATTTATTATTCTTTTAATTTCTTTAAAATTTTTGAATGCTTAGCTGACCAGTGCGTTTTGTTGGCTTGATCCGTTTTACTTCTTCACCAACTTGTTTCTTGAGGTTTATGGCGACTGCTTTCCCAACGATTTGGGTGAGGCTGGTTATATCTGTCTTCTTTATGTCACCGACGTTTTTGATGTTTTGTGTGAATAGTTTTCTAGCTCGTACGCGGCCAATGCCTTTAAACTTTAATAGGGCAAGAAGTTCTTCCCTAACGCCGTGCTTGACTCGTGTTCGTAGTTTATGGAGTTCTCTGGTTAATTCGTTTTTGTTCATTATTTTGGAAAGTTCTTCACATGCATATAACAGCCAGTCAGCGTTTTCTATTTTGTATCGAATCTCTCCTGGCCGGATGTTGAATTTCTCAAGTAGAAAGTCCTCATTTTTCTCGCTGATCCATGCTTCGAAGAACAGGGTGGTTTTAATAGAATTGATGAAATCAGGATAGTCAATATCAAACGAGGATGGTTCTTCCATGAGGAGGAGATCGTATTGTTTTGTGAGTTCTTCTTCAATGTATTCTTGTTCCTTTGCTTTCGTTCTGAGAAGAGGACGCATCTCTAGCGTGTAGGAAATCATCTGTAGGAGTGAGAAAGAAGTGTGGTTTTGGTTGAAATTTTGTAAGCATTGCAGAAGATGGTTTGCGGTAAGCGGATCGAGGTAGAGCTCAGAGATTCTTTTTCCCAACGGTGTGGCACGCATGGTTTTTTGTGTTTCTTTTGGTTTATGAATTTCTGTTGCGGGCGTAAAGTCATCTTCTGTGCTTTTGCCGTGAATGGTGATGAATTCCCATTCATCTAAGAAAGAAAGCATCTTTTGCATAATGGATTCGAGTTTGTCCATGTCTTTGAACTGATGTGCCCAAAAGGTTTTGGCAAAAAATTCTTTCATTGATGTTTCATTACGAATAATACCTGAAGAAATGAGCGAGAGAAGATATGTTCTTAACACTGGTTCTACAGCGAGTTTTGAGTAAATGTCTTCTGGGTCTCCACAGATGTAGCGTTCGTGGATTTCATCTCGCTCAGCGTCACTTTTCGCAACGACAATTGATTCGCCAAACGCTTCATACTCCGGCCGGCCAGCTCTCCCTGCCATTTGAAGATATTCTAATACCGGAATCCAATCCATACCCCATCTGCCAGAGTAGCGTTTAAGTGATTTGATAATAACACGGAACACTGGTAGTGAGAGGCCAGCTGCCAATGTTGGTGTGGCACAGATGATTTTGACATGTCCTGTTTTGAATTGTTCTTCAATGAGCTCTTTTTGTTTTTGTAATAATCCTGCATGGTGAAAAGCGATACCTTTACGAATTGAGTGCGAGAGACGACGGCATTGTTTTGTTGGAGTAGAGGCTGCTTTAAGAATTTCTTGCTCAAGTTCTGGGAGCTGCATGGTGGTGAGTTTTGCAATTTCTTCGGCTGTTTTTTCAGCACTAGCTCTGCTCGGAGTGAAGATGATCGCTTGTTTGCTTTTCTCAATTGTTTGTACAGCAAGCTTGAGAATGGGGTCCATGGTAGTTCGGAGAATGAAGGTTTTATTAAAGTTTGGATAGAAAATTTTGGTAGTATGGATTAGCGCGTAATCACATAGATATTGAACATATCATTCTCTATTTGTGGGGCCGGAGGAATGTATTCTTCTGGTGTTACTGTAACGTGCCATTCTTTAACGATTGTATCTCTGCCATCGCTGACTGAGAGGCGAACTTTCTTCTTACCGGGTGTTGTAAATGTTCGTTCAACAGTGTCTGTGCCTTTTACCCTTCCTTCACGCGCACTGAAAGTCCACGTGTATTTGAGTGGATCGTTGTCGGGGTCTTTAGCAGTTGCATGGAAGATTGTTGGCTCATTTTGCTTTACCGTAATTTCTGTTTGGGGTAAATAATCGAGGATTGTTGGCGGCTGGTTAGTATTTTTAATCGTGACTTTTACAGGATAATTTACTGTTGTTGTTCCATCAGAGGCAACGAAACTTAACCAGACAACCGCTTTCTCTTTACTTAGTTTTCTGTTGAGATAGGATGAAGAACTAATGAAATTGTGCCAGGCGCTATCTGTTTTTCCAATAGCGCTATTGAATTGAGGTACCCATGTAAATGTGCCATCAACAAATGAAGCACCGGGTGGGATGTTCTCTAAGACAATGTTGAGGTTATCGTTATCTGGGTCGGTTGCAGTTACGTCTATTGAAAATTCTTGCCCTTCATTTACTGTGATTGTATCGTCTTTTATTTTTATTGAGGGCTCTCTATTTTTTTGGTGGACTGTTAATGTTATTGTTGAGCTGTCTGAAAATTCTCCATCAGACGCTGTTACATTTACCTGATACACTCCTGCAGCCTCGTAGTGAGTTTCCCACTTGCCTGTTTTCTTGTGTACTGGATCTGAGAATGTATAACGGATGAAATCACCATCGGGATCCACTGCAGTTGGTTGGATGGATACGGTTTCTGTTTCCGTTACGTTGATTGGGGATGTTGATTGCAGAATTGGTGGGCGATTAGTGTTGTGAACAATAACATTTACGGTGCCAACGGAGCATAATGATTTATCGCACACTTCAACGTGAAGTGGTACGGTTTTCTTTTTCAGTAAGAATTTTTCTAACCCAAATGCGCTGAGGAATGTTGTAAAAGCGTTGTCTTTTCGTTGAATTGTAGTGTAATCGGGTTTCCAAGTAAATGTTTTCTTTTTTTGGTTCAATTTTGCGTTAAGTGGCGTGTTGGTGATAGAAATTTCAATGTCTTCTTCGTCTGGGTCGTAGGTTTCGATTATCCAGGAAAGTTCTTCGTTTTCATATGCACTAAGTAAGGATGGTAAAATTAATGTTGGGGCTCTGTTCACGTTAAGTACAGTGATTGGAATAGTGATGGTGTCTGTAAACTCTCCATCAGATGCAGTTACTATGACCGTGTACTCGCCTGCATCTTCGTAGTTGGTCTGCCATTCACCATCTTCGTTTAGCAGGTCTTTGTATGTATAGGTTAGCGCGTCTCCATCAATGTCAGTTGCTGGAAGATTAAGTGTAACTTTCTCATTTTCGTGTACAATAATTGGAACATGGGAGACTTCTGGTTTGCGGTTTTCATTTTCAATTGTGATTACCCATTCTCTAGTCTCAGTATTTATGCCATCACCTACGACAAGTTTCAATGTGTACTCCCCGGCACTACTGTGGTCAAAGTAATGAGCGCCACTTAGTTTTGTTGTTATTTCTTTTTCGTTTAATAACCAAGAATATGTAATTGGGTCGTCGTCGTTGTCCTGTGCTTGTACTGAAAATTCAACCGTGCTATCTTCAACGAAGGATAATGCTGTTTTAGTAGAGAACATTTGGGTTATCGTTGGGGGTTGATTTTTATCAAGAACTTTTATTTCAACCTGAAACCTCTCATTGAACTCGCCGTCGTTTGCATGAAATACAACTGTTTGTGAACCGGCGTCATTGTATCCTGGTTGCCATTCCCCCTCTTTATTAAACGGCGGTGTGAAAGAATAAATAAGGGCGTCATCATCAGGATCTTGTACTAATTCTTTAAGATTGATTGTTTCTTTTTCTTGTGCAGAGAGTTTGTTTTTGACTAAAAATGGTGGCTGGTTGGTATTCTTTACAATGATTGTGACGTCTTCTGTTGTCTCTGATGTGCTGTCAGAGGCAGTAATGGTTACGTCATACGTTCCAGCGTCATCATAGTCTGTTTGCCATTCGCCCTCAGCGTCGAGGGGTGGTGTGTATGTGAATGTAATCTTGTCGTTGTCCACATCCACAGCTTCCGGCTTGATCTTGACAAAGTCACCTTCAGAAACTTCAAATGTTCTTGTGGCAGCAAATACTGTTTGAACAATAATGAGGATAGAAATGAGTGCGAGAATAATGGTTATGGTCTTTCTATTCATTGTAATTCCTCATGTAGTTTTGTTGGTGTTATTTGAAAAAGAAAAAAATTTATTGTAGAGAAACGCTTACAATTTCTGGTGGCATGTTTACATCGCTTACTGTAAGCTTAACATGCTTTGTAACGGTGTCTTTACCATCGTCTGCTGTTACAGTTATGGTATATTCTCCGTGGTCGGTGAAACCCGTTTCCCAAACACCATCATCACCAACTGGTTGACTGATTGTTAACGATACGTCATCGCCATCCAAGTCAGAGATTGTTGGTTTAATTGTGATAGTTTCCCCTTCCTGAACACTGATTGTTGATTCGATGTTTTCCAGAACAGGAAGTTCATTCACATCATTGATTGTTAAAGTGAATGTTTCCTCAGAGCTGAGTTCACCATCGTCTGCAGTGACTGTGATACTATACTCTCCGGCACTGGTGTGGTCAGTGGCAAAGGTCCCACTTTTTAATGGTTCAGAGATAGAGACTGTTACAGCGTCGTTGTTTGGATCATTAACTGTTGGTTCGAAGTTGATTACTTCCCCTTCTTGTACCGAGAGATCTCTAATTCCTGTTAATACCGGTGGAACGTTTACTCGCTCTACGATAATGCGGATTTGTTTCGTTGTTGTTAATTGTCCGTCAGTAGCGGTGAGAGTAACCATGTACTCCCCTGCATCGCCATAGTGGGTTTGCCATTCCCCTCGGTCGTTTACTGGAGGGGTGAAAGTATATGTTACCGGATCTTGGTCGGGGTCAGTTACATCAACATTTAATCTAACTAAACTATTTTCTTTTACAAAAATTTCTTGCGCCTCTGTTGATTGTGTTTCTTCTAGTTCTGGTAGGATCACATCTTCTTCAACAACAAGGTCTTCCTCTTCTTGCTCCTCTAAACCTAATTCCGCTTCAATTTGCGCAATCTCATCAATGAGATCAGTATTTTCTGTTTCCTGCGGAACATCGTATGCTTTGTAGTCAAGACACCCCACTAGAAATATGAACATTAATATTACAGAGATAGTAATCACACTTTTTTTCATTCAAATACACCCCACTATTACCTATTTGTAAGTATTCTCGAATGACAACTCGTATTTAAAGATTTAGTGGGGAGAGAATATATAGTGTAGTGGTTGAGTGTGGCTCCACGATTTGTTGGGGAATATAGCGGGAAACTTTAGAAAAGTATGGCCCCGCCGTGATTTGAACACGGGACCTTTATCGGAATCAATTGATTCTCACGATAGCTGACTTAAGTTGATATCAGTGTCGCATCCTTGCGGATCGTGCGCTCTACCAAGCTAAGCCACGGGGCCGTGACTTCGAAGAATTGAGGCCTATTTTTAAACGTTACGCTGTTCTTAGTTGCTCTAGTGTGTCAGTGAGCCTCGCTGCAATCTCGTCAAAATATGCTGTTGTTGCTTCTTGATTGGCATCAACATGAACAACTGGGCAGGGAGGATCGCTGATAAACCGTTCGTAGTGTGATCGTAATGCGTCTAAGTACTCTGGCTTGATACTATTTTCTCCTGTTCTGCCTCTTTGTCCGATTCTTTCAAGAAGAGTATCCGTTGTAGCATCTAAGTATACGAGAATATCGGGTGAAGGAATTTTTGGTTTAAATGTGTTGTAAACTGTTTGATATAATGCAAATTCATCTTCACTCATTCGCTCCAAATCTCTTTGAGTTGCGGCGAAAATATAGTCTCCTGCCATAACTCTGTCAATGATGGCGATCCCCCTTTTTCCTGCCAATACTCTTTCTCGTTCAAAATGTGATGTTAGGAACCAGATTTGCAATTTAAAAGCATGATCTTTTGGATTCTCGTAGAAGTTTCTTAATAATTTTTCATGAACATCCTCTGGAGAACCATAAACCCCACTGCCGTTTCTATACCCCGCAGCTGCAAGAAGTCGTGCGTCGTACGGTGCTTCAGTTAATTTCTGCACGAGAGTTGACTTACCTGCACCCATAATTCCAACAACACCTATCCTCACGTTTTTCATATTTTTTGGAATTACTGGTTTCTTAAAAAGTATTTGGTTATGTAGAATATTTTATAAAACACTTCTCTAAAATAACTGTTATGCACTATACTATCTTAGATTGTTACACGGATGAAGCATCGGGGTTAGGTGTACCTCCATATCTTGGAACATATCCTCGTTATATTTTTGGGCAATTGCGAGAGGAAGGACATTCTGTCACGTACTTAACGATTGATGATTTGCGTCTGTGGAAAAGGTATGGTGGTGTAAAGAAAGAACCCAACGAGAAGCAGAAGACGAATATTTTAGTGTATAACCTAACTAAAAATAATGCAGAAGAGGTGTTGCGAAAGACTGATAGGTTGATTATTGTCTTGGGCGTTCATGTCCCTGGAAAATATTTAACTGCATTACCTGGAACATTGAAAGAAGTTGTGCCTTTAGTCAAAGGGTTCAAAAATGAAATTATTTTGACGGGTCCAGCAGTATTTGGAACACAATTGGAGGGGGGCAAGTTCTTTGAGAAAGTGAAACACGATTTTGAGATAAAAGATTATTCTATGAGTTTTGAGAAGCTAGAGAAGAACGCATTAGCTGGTGTAGAGATTATTGAACAGATTCCAGATAGAAGAGTCATTGAAATCGAAACAGGTAGGGGATGTGCTGTTGGGAAGTGTAGTTTCTGTACGGAACCGTTGAAGAGTAATTTTGCTAATAGAAAAATGGAAGATGTGGTTAAAGAGGTAGTTGCATTTTACAAGAAAGGGGCTCGTTATTTTCGATTAGGAAAACAAGCAGATTTCTATGCTTCTGATCGGCCGATTGAGATGTTGAAACAGATTCGGAAAAAATGTCCCCAAATAGAAGTGTTGCATATTGATAATGTCAATCCCAATTCTGTGGTGAAGAAAGGAGGAGAAGAAATAACAAAAGCGATTGTGAAATATTGCACCTCTGGAAATATCGCAGCGTTTGGAGTTGAATCGTTTGATAAAGATGTTGTGAAAGGAAATTTATTGAACACAGCGCCATTAGTAGCGATGAAAGCAATCCGGTTGATCAATAAATATGGCGCGGTAAGGGGAGAAAATGGTATGCATGCGTTTTTGCCAGGGATCAATATTATTTTTGGGTTGTTGCAGGAAACAAAGCAAACGCATGTAAAGAACATGGAGGCATTGCAAGCAGTGATGGATGAAGAGTTGTTGCTACGGCGAATTAATATTCGACAGGTAGCAGTGTTACCTGATACGTTTTTAGAGAAGCATGGAGGAAATAAGTATTTACGGAAGAATAAACATCTATACTGGAAATGGCGGAATGATATCCGTCAGAAGATTGATTTTGAGATGTTGAAACGGTTAGTTCCAGTGGGAACGGTGTTAACAGATGTATTTACAGAGATGTATGATGGGAAAACAACGTTTTGTAGGCAGATGGGAACGTATCCCTTAGTGATTGGAGTGAAAGGAAGATTGCCGCTAGAGGAGAGAATTTCTGTTAAAGTTGTTGGGCATATGTTACGGAGTATTGTAGCAGAAGTTGTGGAGTAAAAGAAACTAGATACGTGTGTTTTCAAGAAATTTTTAAAAAAAGCTTATTTTTAGATTAACTATGAGGCTTCATATCTTAAGTGCTAGGGAAGCCAAGGGATTTGTGCCGGAAGACCCAACACTGGTGATTCGATGTCGATCCCCTGGTGAACGTGAGATTTATCCATTACGAGACTCTGACCTATTCAAAGTTAGGGTGTACTACTTTGCTGATATTGATATAACTTTCGGTGGTAGAGCTGATGCAGACAACGTCTTCAATGATGAAATAGCACGGGAATTACTTCGTAATTTCTATGAGGATCGTACGCTTCCCCATAAATCTGGTGATCATTATGGGGCCCTTCTTGTGCATTGTCGAGAGGGATTTCATAGGAGTCCAGCTGTGGCTATTGCATTAAATACTTGCTTTGATCTTGGTTATAATTTTAGGAGTTTGATGAGAGAATATCCCCAATATAATAGGCATGTGTACGAAACCCTTCTAAGATGTTTTCAAGGGGGGGGGTTGGTGAATGATTGAAATGCCAAGATATCGTCAAAGAATTTAAAAAAGCCGTTCATTTTGAGTACTCTATGGTGGATTATAACATTGTGAAGTATTGTCGCTTGTGTAAAGCTCGATTTGTTGTTAATAAGAAAGAATCGCGGAAGAGCTGTTGTATGGGTTGTTTAGCGAAGAGTGGGAAGTGAGGTTATCTGAAGTTCTTGAATGAATGTGTAATATATTGTGTGTAGCTTTCACCCTCTTTAATCAGATCACTTACGGCAATGCTAAAACCAGGTGTCTGGATGATTTTTAGCGTTTGTATTATATGGGGGAGGGGTTTCGTTGCTCCAAATGGTTCTATTGGAATCCATTCTCCGTTTGTTGCAGTGTCCTTAGGGTTCTCCGAGAGAAAGACATGTAAATGATGGTGCATAATTAATTCGTTATCCTCTTTTGTTTGAATAAATTGGATGCCTTTGTATGTTACACTTCCTGTTAACCCTAATTTGCTCTTAAGCCTGTCTTGTGCTGCTTCTTCAAGTGTTTCGTGAAGATATATTTTAGAACTGCAAAATTCTTGGTAGCTTTTGTAGGGTTCTTTTTCTCTCGTCATAATCAGAACTTTGTCGCTTTGCTTTGCGACAACAAGAACAACAACTAAAGGTTGTGGTGACTTAAGATGTAGATAGTCAATTGTTTTGATTCCCTGTAGGCTCAGTTTGTAACCCTGCTGTTTTTTCTCTACTAATCCCTTTTTCTCTAATTCTCTAAGATGATAGGCAAATTTAGAAGAGTCTCCTTGTTTATTCCAGAGTTGGTTGTATGAGAGAAATGCTTGGTAGCGTAATTTGTACAGAATTTCACGTTGTATTTGATTCATGTAAAATTGGTTGGATTACCTGTATATAAAGAAGTATGTAAAATTAAATTGACAAATCGTTACTGATGAGATCAATTTCGTAGGCTCGTGGTGGCTTTCCTCTATTATCGTATCTCTTGGTGGATTCGTATGGTACACCTAACTCTTGCAAACCCTCTTCTAGAGGTTTAGGTATTTCGCCATCACATAGAATAATCACCCTCTCTTGACGATCGTCTTCAACAACGTGTAGCCTAACCTCTGTAAGTAAGTCCCTAAGATTGTAGCTTACTCTTTTGTAGGGCGTAGCCATTAAAGCTTTTGGAATACTTTTTTTGTTTAAATGTAAATCGGTACTGGAGAAAATGTTTATTAATTGTATTGTTTTTCTTTGTGGCATGGATCCGCATACACATTTCTTATTTCCGTTTGTTATTGGTGTTATTTTTGTTGAACTTGGTGTGTTCACATGGCCATTAGCAATTCTTGCAGGGGTAGTTGGAATGTTGATAGATGTTGATCATTATGTTGAAAATATTGTGCATAGTAAAAAGAATCGCTTTTCTCTGAGAGCTGCGTGGAATAATGCTGTAAAATATCATCGGTTTAATCAGAGGAGCTTTATCCATTATGGAATTGGTGTTTTAATTTTGACAGGGATTTTTATGGTTGTTGCAGTATTTTCTTGGAAAATTGCGTTGGCTGTAGCGATTGGGTATTATTCTCACATAATTTTAGATTACTCGCATTTGAAGAACGAGGAACATTTTCGCTGGAAACTGGGGTCGTTGTATATGAAAGAGCAAGTTGGGGAAGCTATCTTGGATGTTTTTCTCGTTGCTTTGTTAGTTTTAGTTCTTTTTTTTTAGTTGCTTATCCTCTATTTACATCAAAAAACTTAAAAGCGAAGAAACAATGCTTGTATATATGAAAGAGGTGATGTTAAAGGAGATTCTGAAGAATCTCTCTCGCACGATTGAAATTCTGGAAAAAAGAGATGCGAAGGACTCTGAAGAGTTGCGAGAGTTAAGCGATAAAGCGATTGAAGGCGTTGCGCTGTATAAAGATTTGGATATGATCTCGGTGACAGTATTAATTTATTCTATTTACAAAGTATTGTTTTGTTTAGATGCAGAGAATTATGAGAAAATTTTGAAGGAGTTACAATTTGCACGTAAACATTTACAGAGTAGGCGATTTGGGATGTATAATCGTTCGATTAAGAGGTTATACCGAGTAATCCAACATTGTAATGCGTCTGTGAAAGAACATTTACAGGACGTGATGCAAGCAGCGCGTGTGAAGAAGGGAATGGTGTTGTTGCAGAAAGGGTTGTCAATAGGTCAAGCAGCGGGGTTAATGGGTTTATCGAACTGGGATTTACAGAAATATGCAGCAGGAACACCGGCACTTACGGGACATTCTGAGAAAATTCATGCTCATAAGCGGTTAGAGAAAGCAATGAAGTTATTTGGGGTGCAAGGATGAAAGCACTTTTCTTTGATGCTGGTCCCGTGATTACGCTTGTTATGTCGCGGTTAGGATGGATTTTGCCTAAATTAAAAGAACAATTTGGTGGGAAGTTCTACATCACACCTGCGGTTAAGTTTGAATTAATTGATCGACCATTACAAACGAAACGGTTTGCGTTAGAAGCAATGGAAGTAATGAAGTTAATTCGTGAAGGAGTGTTTGAAGTGTATGAAAACGTGCCACAGCAGAAAGGTATGGCTTTGAAAAAATTGGCGAATAGTGCATTTTCTGTTGGCAGAAAAACAATGGATATTATGCAAGCTGGGGAAGTAGAATCAGTAACAACAGCGTTACAAGTTGGGGGAGCTGTGGTAATGGATGAGAGAACGTTACGGTTATTTATTGAGAATTATAAACAAATGGAGAGGTTGCTTGAACGACGATTTAGAAGAAATGTTGTGGCGAATGAAGCAAGGATGAAACGGTTTAGTGATCAGTTGAAAGGTATTACAATTATTCGTTCGATTGAACTTATTGGTGTTGCGTATAAGTTAAGGATGCTAGAAGATTATGTTCCTACACAGAAGTATGGTAGGCGGGTGTTAGTTGATGCGTTATTGTGGGCTGCGAAAACGAATGGGTGTGCGGTTACAGAACATGAGATTGAAGAATTGAAGAGTTATTTGTTGAAGTGATTGTTTGGTACGTGTTGTTGGCACTAATGTTTAAATAGAAGTCAACTTTATGTTGTTTATGATTAACATTGATGAAGAGGTCTCGAAGAAAATAGGTACGTTAATTTCAAGAATAGATATTAAAAGATCTCAAGATACTCCTAAAGATGACAACTTAGAATATGAGAGACTATTGTGGATTATTCACACAGTAATTGCTCATCAGATGAATTCATTCTTTCTAGAAAAAGCTTTGAGAAAAATTCCTAAAGAAAACTTTAATTCTCATTATTTGGAAAAAATTGGTGTTGATGAGGTAAGAAAATTATTGAAAGGTTATCACAAACCCGAGAGAATTCTTTCTGAAGAGAGGACTAAAATGATTAATGATTTTTGTAAAGTTTTGAACAATAATTTTGATGGAGAAATAAGTGTTCTTCTTGGCAAATCAAATTTCAAAGTAGTTGATTTTAGGAGGAATTTAGATCACTTCAAAGCTTTTTCAGAAGATCCATTGAGAAAGAAGTCAAATATTCTAATTCAGTTACTTTCTCGGTTTAATCTTGTTGATTTTAAAGATCCTAAAAACATTAATCCAGCAATTGATTATCATTTGATTCGATTATCATTGAGAAATGGAAGGATAAAAATTAAGGATAAAGAGTTGAAATCTAAGATTATTCAGCAAAAACCAATAACTAAAAAAGAAGATAAACTAATTCGTGAAAAAGTAATTGAAGCATTTAGGATAACTCAAAAAGCAAGTAGTAGGACAATACCGGAGTTAAACTGGATTGAATGGCATATTGCTAGAAGTATTTGTATTCGTGATGAACCACTGTGTAATTTGGACGAAAATAATGTTAGTGAATTCTTGGATTTTGAGTCTGAAAAGAAATGTCCATTGTTTGAGTTTTGTGAAAAGAATAAGGAATATCTTAGAGAACCATTTTTTGAGACTTCATTTTATTAGGATAGGAGTTCTTATTCTTCTACCTGTTTTTCCGCTATCTTTTTAAATTAGAATTGGTTTAACGAGGAATAATGGTGAAACGATGTATTGTCTGCAGTATTGAAGCGTCGTACAAAATTAAAGATACGTCTGATTACTATTGCAAAGAATGTGCTGAAGAAAATTTTGCAGATCTTTCGATGTTAATAACAGTGCAAGAGGAAGCACAACGGTTAAAGGAATTTATTAAAGAGAGAATTGAGAATGAATTTGAAACAATTGAGCCTCGGCAAGGTTAAGACTTCTACGATTGAGTTAGTGGACATTAGCAAGGCATGGATTGCAATCTCTGTAGCGTTTGCGTTTGTGTTTTCAGGTGTTACGTTATTTCGTGGTAATGTCGGAAGTGTTTTTTCATTGCAGTTTTTGATAGTGTTTTTAATTTCTTTATTTACAGCTGGTTTAGGTTTTTTATTGCACGAGTTGGGACATAAATTTGTTGCGCAACGGTATGGTTGTGCTGCAGAGTTTAGAGCGTTTGATCAAATGTTGTATTTAGCAGTTGGTTTAGCGTTATTTGTAGGATTTATTTTTGCAGCTCCTGGTGCAGTAATGATTTCTGGTCGTGTAACATTACGAGAGAATGGAGTCATCAGTATGGCGGGACCGATTGTTAATTATGTTTTAGCGATGACTTTCCTCGGTTTATTGTTTGTCTTTCCTGCATGGGCGTTAGTGTTTTCATTAGGTTTTCAAATTAATATGTGGTTAGGATTGTTTAACATGATACCGTTCGGAAACTTTGATGGGATTAAGATTTTCCGTTGGAATCCGTATGTTTGGAGCGCAATGGTTGCGTTTGGGATTTATTTTACGTTTTTCTTTCGAGGGTTTTAGACGTATTTATCCTCGATAAATGACGAAACGTTTATATACATGTTCTTCTTTTAGCGAGGAATAGGTGTTTTTCTTTCAAAAAAAAGAAGGTGATACAATTGAAACAACACATATTTCAGGAAGTTAAGAAGTTTAAAATTCAGCGGTGTTGTAAAGGATGCGGCAATAGAATCGTCGTTGAAAATGCAAATCGTTATTATTGCACGGGTTGCCGTGGTTACTAAGTTCTTTTTTTTATTTTTTTTTATTTAATTTTCGTCCTTTCCAGACAATCTTTTTGTTTAGTGAAATGTAAATGGAATAAATACCAATAACAATTGCAAACATACTGTGAATTGGAAGTAAAAGAACGTTGATGATAGCATTTTGTCCTGCAGTGATTGATGTAAGAATTCGTTGAATAATCCATGGGATGAGCATAAAATAATATTGCATAGCGACAAGCGATGTGATTAATGGGAAGAAGAGAATTACAAGAAGTCCGACAAGCCCAAGCACATATGCAACAGGTTTCATGTGAGACCCTTCGTAAAATGAACGGGATAACCCTCTAAATGAATCGAGAAAGTTACCATACATCCTACAACGGACTAAACCAGTACTTCGAGCAGCGAGTAGTTTTGCCCCTATTTTTTTCACATTACGAGCCAGAGCAGTATCTTCTGTTTTGAATGATTTCACTCCTTCGTGGCCGTTGATTTTTTTGTATGTTGGTTTGTCAATTAAAATAAATTGCCCAATAGCGATGCTAAGTTTCTTTGTTGTATACACTAAGTATAGAGGGATAAATGTTAAGACCATCCAATCCATAACTGGAACAAGAAGAAGTTCTCCTCGTGATTGCATTTGTTGTTTTGGAAAACAACTTAACATGTTAACGTTCTTTTGTTGGAATAAAGCAACTGCTGAAGAAATAGTTTCTGGTTCTATTGTTACGTCGGCATCAATGAATAAGTATAGGTCTCCTTTTGCGTGCTTTGAAAGATTGTGGCAACCCCATGGTTTGCCTAACCAACCAGCAGGAAGAGGTTTGCCGTGAATGAGTGTTACCTTGTCTGATTTTTTTTCATACTCTTTTACAATTTGAGCAGTGTTGTCTTCCGAAAGGTCATCGTATATGAGAACTTCAAAGTGAGGGTAGCTTTGTTGTAGTGCTGATTCTATACAGTTTGCAATATTTCTTTCTTCGTTCCGTGCAGGGATGAGGATAGAAACGAGAGGATATGCTTTTGGTTTTCTTTTTCGTAATCTTGGAGCTGTGAAGAAGTTGTATACACCAATAAGACTTAAACCACTGATGATGCTGACGATGATAATATCGAACATGTTATAGTGGTTTTGTAAGTAGTTAAATTACTTTTGGTTTATCCTAAAAAGTTACGAAAGAAGTCACCTATTTTTTGGAAGAAACCTCGTTTCTCAGGTTCCTGAATTGGTTCGGGAGTTGGTTGTTGAATCGTTTTCCCAACTGGTGGCTGAGCTGGTTTTTCTTCAGGTTGAGGTGTGGGTTCTTCAACCACTTTTTCTCTACCAATGATAAACTCACCAATCTCTTGACTCGTTACCGTGTATGTAGCATGCGTACTGTCTCTTTTTGTGAGCGTTGTTTGCAAAGCTTTCCCATTGTTGAAAAGTGTGACATCAAACGGTGAGATACCTTTATCGTATAGTTCTGATTCTCTTATTTTTAATACTAATTCAACAGAATCAATAGCAGCTTCTTCTGGTGACTCAATTGTGAACATTGAATATACCTCTCCATCAAAATCCCACGAAACTTTGTCGATAGTTTCTGTAAGGACTTTGCCATTCTTGATGGTATCTGCGAATGTAATGCGCGCAGTTTTGAGGCCTTCAACGTTGCGGATTTCAAAGTATAGCTCTTCTCCAGCTTCAAAGTAACCAATGGTTTGAACTGCTGCGTTTCCTGTTAAATTTGGAGTTTCATGCACATTCGAAATAATTGTGATTGTAGAAGCGATAAAAACAATAGCTAGTGCGAGCCAGAATGTTTTATTTTGCACTTGTGACCGTGGTTGCGTCCTCTTTTTTGGCATGGTAGAAGTAAAGAGATTTAGTATATAAAGTTAACTTAAAGAGAAAGGTGGGTTCGGTGGGACTTGAACCCACGACTTCCAGATCTTCAGTCTGGCGCTCTCCCAACTGAGCTACGAACCCGTATCTGCTTGTTTTCTATGGTTATTTATAAGGATTTCGAGTGTGCCTACAGTGTCCCAGCTAAAATACTATTTGCGAAGAAGTTGAACAATAGCATGACAACACCAGCGATAATACAGTATAATAAAGTACTACTAATAAGATTCTTCCCTAGAGCGTAGCGTTCTCCTAATTTATCAGCACCATTTTCGATACCATTACTGAGAACTGTGAGAATGAACACGATTTGGACAATGTAAATACCAACAACAACTTGGAAGTGGAAGGTTGGAATGCCAATACCGAAAATGTCTAACATTCCAGAGAAACCACCTGCGGCTTCCGCATTTGATGAAAATTCTCCCAATCTAGCGGTAAGTTTCGTTAAAATAGTTGAGATCATCGACGTAATTCCGATAACAATACCTGCGATTGCTGGTGTTAAGAATTTAATCTGTGATTTCATGGAACTAATGACGTCTGCCATCAGATCTCTAAGACGTTCTTCAACTCGGTGAATTTCTTTGATGTAACGGGACATGGAGAGAAGTGCTTGAGCAGCAATTCTTGGCCCTTTATGGATACTTTCAATAAGAACTTTCATTGATGATTCAATAACTTTTGAGGGGAATGATGCAATTGCTCCCACTTTCGGATCGAAAATAGCTTGCTCTAACCCCATACCAAGTTTAGTGATGTTCTTTTCTGTCAGATTGAAGAATTCTCCTGAGGTCGTTCCTTGCATTGTTTGGGCAACCCTAGCAAAGGCAATCTCTGCCGGTAAACCGTCGCCTAGTCTATTTCCTAATTGGAAGATGGCGGATGAGAACTCATCTTCCAACTCTTGCGTGCGTTTACGGATTTTAATAACGTTTTTAGAACGGAGAGCGTAGTAGACCCCTATCGAGAGACCTAAACCGAGAATGACAACGAGTGAGAGAAGGGAAGCACCTAAACCGTATGGTCCTATTTTTTCACTTCCCTCACAATTTAACCCGACATCTGGTGGACAAACATAATCAAGCATCTTAAGGTTTCCTCCGCTATCCAGCGAGAAATCTTCTGTTCCTAATGAATGCAGGATGATGGGGCTGAAACCAATGAGCATGGCAACAATAAAAATCATAACGCTGAAGTATAACGGGTTAATGCCAATAGAGAGTTTTTTTCCGAGAGGGATATTAACGTTTCTGAATTTCTTGACACCCGGCTGCTCCCCTATATCTGCACTCCCGTAACCAACGGGGCGTTTGGAGAGGATAAGTTTTCCTAAATAAAATACTCCAATTGGTAAACTGAGGTTATACAGGACAGCAATGTAGATCGCCATCACAAACGGACTATTTTCACTGCCAAGAAAGCTTACTACTAATGGAAGGACAACTAATCCCAGAATTGGAAGAATAATACCAAGCATGTGAAGCATAGTCATTGGTGATTTTAAGTTGTGAGCATAATGTAACATATTTTCATACGTTCCTGTCAGAATGACGTCAAGTGATTTGTCGAGGAGTGCTAATCTTCTTTCTTCGGAGCCTTCAAACAGTGATGATTCTATCAAATGGAATGCTTCGACAAATTCTTTGTCATATTCTTTCCATTGTTCTAAATAGGCGTTCGCAGCATCGCGAATGGAGCTGTACCGTTGCGTTTCAACATCCCATAAAATTTTTCGGAAATCTAATGATAATGGAGGGGAGAGGTGGTCGGCCGCGAATTCAATTGCTCTCTCTAAGTTGGAAGTGTGACGCATGAATGTGACCATATAGAAAATACTCTGGACCATTTGATTGGAAGATTTCATTCGCCAGGAATTTGCCATGAAGTTGGGGGTGTTTTGCAATGCGGGGATCATTAACAGGCCACCAATTAACGCGATGATTACGAGGAAAAGCATTGGTTGTAAACCAAGGATGAGTGGGAGAAGGAAAAGGAAGAGTGAACCAAAGACAATGATGATGAGTGCAGCGAGGATTGCGAAGGAAGTTACACCGTTAGGAGTTATGTTGAGATGGCAGGTTTGAATACTTTTTTGTAATTTTATTGCTTTCTTTTTGTCTGCTTTGATTTTGAGAAGTCTTTCCGAGGCGTTACAGGCTTTTTCATATAATGTGTATCTCGTAGGGTAGAGTTCACGCTTAAATTCAGAATATTCACGTGATGTTACTTTTACTTGTTGTTTTGCTGGTTCACCGAACTCTTTACGCACACGTTCTTTGTATTTCTGTACTAAATCTTGATACTCATCCTGTTCCATGGAAAATCTATCGCCTCTTCCTCTGAATAAAGCGAGAATTGTTTAAAAATGTAGCGATGGGGAATAGAAATGGTTATAAGGAAGTTTGGTGGTATTTGAAGTATGGAGGAAAGATTTTATGCTTGTGCTATTCGTTACTTAGCCTCTGGGAGTGATGAGTGTTTTTATGACTGGGCTCTCGATCATTTTTCTCAAGATGATGAATTGCTTGAAGAGATGCGGAAGGAAGGCTTCGTATTGAATTTAGAACCGGTTACTAGTTCTGGTATTAGTGGCCTTTCTGACCGAGGGAGTGTTATTGTGTGCCCTGAAACGGATACTGGCTACATGGAGTCTTGGGGTGACTTTGATTATACTGTCTTTGGGCTAGAGAGGTCTACGGCTGATGGTTCAGGTGTTTCTACAGAAAGATGGATTAACATAGGGTATTCACTCCAGGGAAGCGCTCTAAGGGTTACTACACGATCTCCAGTAAATAATGTTGTTGGTCATCCTCTTTCTACTCTTAATGGTAAGGTGTCAAGGGGTTTGGTCTATTTAATTGAGGTTGCGTTTGTTGAATGACGGCTAAACTTTTATAAAAAACCTATATTCTGGAGTATAACAAAAGTGAATTACTCACTTTTGGAATATCCCGAAAATGCCATAGAGGGGCATTTTCGTTATATCTATGTATTTCGATCATGCAGCAGCAACGCCAGTACGACAGGAAGTGTTAGATACTATGCTGCCATTTTTCTCTGAGAAGTTTGCGAATCCAAGTGCGATTCATGATGCTGGAAGAGAAGTTAAAGAAGCGATTGATGCTGCTTGTGCTTCTGTTTCTAGGATGTTGGGTTGTGATACTGTTATTTTCACGTCGTCTGGTACGGAGAGTATTAATTTAGCATTACGTAGTGTGTTGAATGAAGGAGATCACGTCATTACAACGAAGATTGAACATAAAGCAATATTAGAAACGTGTAGGAGTTTGGATGGCGTGAGGGTTACGTATGTAGATGTTGACAGTGAAGGGTTAGTTGATTTGAATGCTATTGAAAATGCTATTACTGAGAAAACAAAGTTAATTTCTATACATTATGTAAATAACGAGATTGGAACGATTCAAGATATTGTGGAAATTGGGAGAATTGCTAAAGAGAAAGGAGTCTTGTTCCATGTCGATGCGTGTCAAGCAGGGTTTTTGGAATTAGATATGAAGAAGTTAGGTGTTGATTTGATGACGGTAAATGGTTCCAAGATTTATGGGCCAAAAGGAGTTGGTGCATTGGCTGTTCGGGGAGATGTTTCTTTGAAACCGTTATTATATGGCGGTGGGCAGGAAGATGGTTTGCGAGCTGGGACGGAGAATGTTCCTGGAATAATCGGTTTTGCAAAGGCGTTAGCGTTAGCACAGCAAGAGAAGGATACATATAATGCTCATGTAAAAAAGTTGCGGGATTTGTTTGTTGATTTGGTTCTGGAGAATGTTAAAGATGTAGTGGTGAATGGTTCAATTGAGAAACGAGTGGTGAATAATGCAAATCTACAATTTGTTGGGGTTGAAGGAGAAACATTGTTGTTATATTTGAATCAACATGCGATTTACGCGTCTTCAGGAAGTGCATGTACCGCAAATGAAATTGGTGTAAGCCATGTATTGTTGAGAATCGGTTTAACTGAAGAAGAAGCGAGAAGTTCTTTGCGATTTACGCTTGGAAGAGGGAATACTGAGAAAGACGTTCATGAAGTTGTTCGAGTTCTGGGGGAAGTAGTTGCAAGTCTGAGAAGTGTGGTGTAAAGTTTTCCTCTAAATATGCATGGTAAGCAGCTTCAAATTTTCGGATGCCATTGAGCACAGTCGAATGATCTCTATGGGCAAGTCTGCCAATATCAGAGAGGGATAAGCGCGTGTTTTTTCTTAAGACGAACCAGGTGCCGTGGCGTGCTGCAATGATGGGGTTTGATTTTCTTACACCAAGAACATCCCCTATTTGAACGTATGCTGCGCTTGCAAGGTTCATTGTGATTAAATCAGGATCTTGAACTTCAGTTTCTAAGAGTAAAGTCGTTATATCATAAACTCTTTCTAGATAATCAGGTTGAATTTCTCTTATCTGCCATGATGGTGTTGTGTCTTGTTTCATTAAAGTTCATTTTACTAATTTCTTTAAAAAATTTACAGAAATTAATTGAGTTCTACGAAAGATGACAAACCAGCACTATCAGTTAAACCGTCGATACTACCACCTATGAAACGACCTTCTTCTGTACTTGTGTCACATTCTAACGGGTTGGCGTCACGTTCCTCACGTGAGATCTTGATTTTATCTAGATCTAAACCCCGATCAGTGTATTCCCGTAGAACACCTTCTGACATCAAATCGAATGCAGAATAAATTTCAAAACCGTTGACTTGTACGGCTATTTCTGCATGTGTATCTTCATGACCTACTGTTCCTAAGAGTTCACCCTCTTGAACAACACTTCCTTCTCCCAAACCGTCAGCTAATTTTATATGGAAGAAGCCAAAATAAATGTTCTTTTGTTCAGATGGGAAGAAACGAAACTGCGCTTCTTCGCCGTACTCATGTGTTGTTGTAAGAATATTCTTTATGGTTCCAGTTGTTGGAGCATAGTATTTACGATCCATCCAAGAGGGATTGTGGGGTTTCCCTGGCTCCCCCTGGGCCCAGAAATAATGTTTCATGCTTCTACATTCTTCATCTGTTCCGAAAGAGTAGTCATGTCCATAACCTCCACGAAATCGTGAGACTCTTTGGATACCACCAAGTTCAATGAAGTTTGTTGTAATTATTTTAGGAAGATCTTCTGCTGATTCGTATTTCTCAGAATTCATCATTTGTTTCATCATTTCAATCATCATTGCGTTGCCAAGTTCTTTATCTTGCTTAATCATATCACCTGGTTGCATGTTTTCCATCATCTGTTCCATGTCCGTTTCTTCTGGATTTGGTATTGTTACTTCTTCAGATTCTGTATCAGGTTGTGCTGATGTTTCCTCCGTAGGAGTTTCTTCTATTGGTTCTGTTGTAGTCTCTTCTACAATCGGTTCTGGTGTACAGGCAATAAGAAATGTTAATGCTATAAGCAAACACAACAAAATCACTCTTTTCATACTTAAGGAAAACTAGTAGTGGTATTTAAAATTTTTTACGGTATGGTGTTGGTTTATTGCATTTGTCGGCGTTTAATTTCTTTCTGTAACCAATCGTTGTATTCAAAGAAAATTTCTTCGTTGTCAAAACTTCCTGTTCGCTCTTTGACTTTGTCAGAGATTAAATGAAACATGTCGTTTGCTTTAATCACGAACTCTGCTTCTAGTAAAGAAGGGTCTTGTTGTTGTAGTGAAACATCAACAATCGCTTTTTTACACTTCGCACGCAGTTCAATATTTCGCCACACGGCATCCCAGTCACCCGCAAATTCTTTGATTTTTCCTGCCATTCTTTTGAGGATGTCAGAATTACCGTTAATTAATTCGTCAGTCACTTCTAATTGGTCGGTTTTTGGATTGTAGACCATTAAATCAACAAATGCTCCTTCTTGTAGTGGGTCGTTTTCCCACTCTTTTCGCACTTCTGTAACACGTAGAACCCGTTTGAATTTTTTTAGGCCAGAAATAACGGGATTAGTGGTAACGATAATGTCAATTGCTTTGAAACTGGTTTTTGGTACGCCGATATCATTCACGACACGGTCATATACCCCATACGGAGAATCGGCGTGAATCGTTCCCGCTACGACGTTAGCAGCGGCACCTACACGCATTGCTTCGAAGAGAGCAATTGCTTCCTTACTTCGAACTTCACCGACAAAGATAGCGGAATCTCCTAAACGCAATGTGGAACGGATACCAATGGAAGGATCAACTTCTGAACCTTCAGAAGAAAGTGCGGAAGCAACTTTGAGTGATTCAATATTATAGCCTAGTTCTCGGAGGGATTCTTGTGGGAGTTCAAACGTATCCTCTATCGTTACAATTCTCGACCTTCGGGTGATTTCTACAAGGAAGCTTCCTAACAGGGAGGATTTCCCACTTGATCGTGTTCCGGCAACAAGAATTGTTGCGTTGTTGTTGATTAAGAAACTAATTAAACCGGCAGCAATATCGTTGATGTATCGAATTTTAGGTTGTGTGTATAGTGGAAACGTCCAGGGGAAGTCTCGGTGACGCCTGAATGAGAACGCTAAACCAGATGGGTTAAGGGGGGCAGAGATGGCAGACACTCTTGAGGTGAACCCTTCAACTTTTAGTTCTGTGTCGAGGATTGGATTTGCTTCATCTAATGGTCTGCCAGAAATTAGTCTCAGTTTCGTTGCCCAACTTTCTACTTCTAATCGTGTTGGGTAGACGTTGGTGTAACAGTCACCGTAATCTTGGTGGACGATGAAGATTGGTAGTTCTCCATTGGGAGAGTTAATGTTAACGTCCTGTACTTTTGGATCTGCTAACAGGAGTTCAATCAAACCGAAGCCAACGGTGTAGCGGAGCAGTGCTTGTGCTAACTGATTAACTTGCTGTTCAGAAAGTTGGAGGTTTTTGTGTTGTAATAAATCGTTGAGAAGATCTCTCCCTATGTTAAGGAAGACTTCTCGCATTCTTTCGGGGTTCACAAATTCTTCCTGTGTTGGTTTGTGTTCAGACATAATCCTTTTTGCATCGTCAAGTAACTGGTATTCTTCCTCTGTGAAACGAAACTCGGGAGGTGTAATGTGATAGAGAGTTTTGATATTATCATTGAAGCCAAAAATATTTACATCACATGTTGAGTTGTTTGCGGTGAATTGGTATGATTCAAGAAAGTTTCCTTCAGGAAATTCCCGGATGAGTTTTGTGTACATGAAATCAGGATGCGTTGTCGGATGGAATGTGTATTGGTAAATTTCTCTGTTTCCTAAGGAATAATCATGGGTGTGTGGCATTAATAGTTGGATGATTTTAAGTTGCTCAATTTTTTGAATTGCATCCACCATGATTTGCACGAAACGTTGTTGACTGTTTGCGTGATCAGGATTAATAGTATTGTTGAGAATGTTTTTCTCGTGCCGCTCTAATCTTTTTAGTTCAATAAATGCAGCTAATGGGTCTTCTTTCAGTTTTTTTGAAATTATT
Organism: uncultured Methanosarcinales archaeon; assembly: GCA_964344235.1. Classification (GTDB taxonomy): domain Archaea; phylum Nanobdellota; class Nanobdellia; order Woesearchaeales; family GW2011-AR9; genus CAYFMJ01. The sequence continues at coordinate 96,422 of CAYFMJ010000002.1, forward strand.
CTTTGGAATCGGGCGTAGTTACCACGGATATATTGTTCATGTTGTGGATCGACGAGAAGTTGTGAATAACTGTAACGGTTATCATGGTTAATTGCTTTGTATAATGATGCCAATTCCACGAGTAAGGCTGTTTGTGCCGTATCGTATTCATAATGCCGTTGTTGTGTTAAGATGATTGTGGTAACGCCGCTGTTTTCAAGCAGGAGGTCAATGACTTTGCCCATGCAGACTTTACTGTATTCGATTGATGGAGGGAAAGGACATCGCTCTAAGGCAATTTTGAGAATCTTGTCTTCTCCTTCGTGGTATGTTTGGGAAGCAAAACATGCTTTAGTGTTTTTATCTATCATCTTTTTGAGGTAATGGGTGGTTTTGGTTTATTATTATTTCTCTTTTCATGTAGTTGAAGAAGATTTTTAAAGAATTAGTTACTCTTAAATATTATGCTTAAAGCGATTGTTTTTGATTTTGATGGAGTACTTGTTAATACCTATGAGAATCACTATCAAACCTATGCGAGAAAGTATAAAGATCTTAGCAGAGAAGATCACAAGCGTCTCTTTGAAGGTAATATTCATGAAATGAGAGTTAAGCTTGAAGTTAAGGATGAGAACTTTAATTATGTTGCAGGATTAGGAAAATTTCTTCTTACACAAGAACTAGCACCAGATATCCTCTCAATACTGAGAAAACTTAAACAAAAATTTTCTCTATTTATTATTACTTCACATCGTGAGTCGGTCTTAAAAGAATTCTTCAACAAGCAGGAACTCAAGGATCTTTTTGACCATGTCTATGGGCTTGAAACGCATAGAAGAAAGGAATTTAAGTTTAGACGTTTATTCGATGATTATGACTTAACTAACAAAGAAGTCATTTTTATTACGGACACACTGGGTGATATTCTCGCAGCAAATAAACTTGGAGTAAAAACTATCGCCGTTGAATTCGGGTTTCATGATAGAAAGAGGCTTGAAAAAGGTAAACCGTTAAAGATCGTTTCTAGTTTTGAGGAGATAGTGTCGCTTGTACAAAAACTCTCTTAATACGTCTGTACTACTTAGAAATACTCACACAACTTTATTATACATTCTTGCCTCTAAGAACGGAATGGTAGATGCTCCTCCAGTACAGCAGGGTTTTGATCAAGCAAAGTTATATACGTGGATGAAAGGGTTAGAGATTAAAGTTAATTCGCTGGTGCGGGAAGTGGAGTTGATTAAGAGTGATGTGATGCGTAAGATTGATACTGTGAAAAAAGAAATGACTGTGTTTACAGATGACTTATTGGAGTTAAAACGGGAGCAAGCAGGGTTTGCACAGAAAATGGATTTAGTGGTTAAAGAGTTAAAACAAACGGCAGGGAAAGAAGAGGTAGCCGTGATAAAGAAGTATTTGGATTTTTGGAGTCCACTTCATTTTGTAACGCAGCAGGATGTTGCACGGTTAGTTGAGGAACGACTTCATGATCATCATCATAATAAAACAAAACATACAAAGGAGATTTCTCCATTTCAATAAAGGGTGATACACATGGCAGATATAACATCAGCAATTATGCAATTACGAGGACAAGGTCTAACAGATGCAATAATTATAGAAGAGTTATCAAAGCAGGGGTATTCTCCTGATGAGGTACATATGGCTTTGAGTGGTTTAGAGCAGCAGAATAGTGGTTTTGATGGAGGAATGGCTCAGCAAATGGCACCTGCGTTCCAATCAGCTCCGATGCAAAGTTCGAGTGATCAGAATGGGATGTATAACAGAATCGAAGAAATTACGGAAGGCATTGTGGATGAGAAATGGGATGAGTTAATTAAAGAAGTGAAGAAGATTGTGGAATGGAAAGCTCGTTTAGAGGACACACAGCGTCGTTTACAAAATGATGTAGAAAAGTTGAAAGAAGATTTTAAGACATTACATTCTGGCGTTCTGGGGAAATTAGAGACGTATGATAAACGTATGGGTGACGTTGGTACAGAACTACAAGCAGTAGGAAAGGTGTTTAAGGATGTAATCCCAACGTTTGTTGAGAATGTAAAAGAGTTAGGTCACTTAACCGGGAAAGTTAAGAAGAAATAAAATGTTTATTCTGTTTTTATTGTTGTTTACTTAATGGCTGAGGGGCCAGTCAACAACCCTATGGCAAAGACCATGATAGTGAAGATAATCATCATGCCAATGACTTTTGGATGACGGAGCGTTGAAACAACGTTTGTTTGGAAATTATCTGTTGCAACGCCGCCAGCACCACTTATGCTTGTTGCGTTGCCTCCGGAGCCTTCTTCTAAGAACGTTTGCCCTAATGAATTTCCAAGTGCTGCAATGAAGATAATGATGCCAACACCAAAGAGTAACCAGCCGAGGCCTCTATCATTTCGTAAGTAATTAGCAATATCTTTCTCTCCAACACCAAATATCTGGTATACCAGCAAGAGAAGCATGATAAAGAGGAATGCAACAACAAACCAGGGAATCATGAAGTTGATAACTTCCACTGCTTTCTCTGAGATGATTACCAAGAATGCAGCGGCGGCAGCAACAACGGCATCTACACCGAGTGAAGCGCCTAATGCTCCTGTTTTCCGTAGCAAAGCAAACACAATTGCAAAAATCAGTACTGCTGCAAACACTATGTCAAATGTTTGCAGTAAACTGATGTCGAAGAGTGTTGCCATGATGTAAACCTATTTCTTCTCAACCAAACTCTCTAAGCCTTTCCAGATGTTCTTTACAGTATCAACACCTTTGCCTTTGCTTGGTTCTTTTGTTACAAACCACACAACAAGGCCGAAGACAAGTATGATAATGAGCAATTCAGTAGTTTCTGAACTCCACCAACTGAAAATGTCGTACGGACCAGTCCAAATGTTTAATGAAGCTCCAAAGATGTAGAAGACAAATACAAGTGATACTAGCGCAATAATTGGGGCAGCTGCTTTGGCAAAACTTGTGCCGAAAATTCCCATGAGAAGCATAAGCATGATTGCAGCGATTGCAACTAACGAGATGCTCGGTAATGCAGAGTTAAGAACCACTACTGGGTCATATCCCAGGGGGTATGCTCCAATAATGTGCGGTACAACAAACAGTAACCCCAGTACTAATGCAATGATTACATTGAAATTTTTCCTGTCGCCTAAAATTTGTGTTTTTTGGAACACTGCGAAGACAATTGTGAATACTAACAAGAATGGTAGGAGAAAGTCCATTACTCCGTAGTTCTGAAAGAATATTGCAAGATCCTCAAATCCTGTTGCCATGATAATAACCTCCTTTTGTACGTTTCGTTTTGTTGTAATTATTTGTCATTTAAAAATCCATCGTTCTCTTAGTCTTTCTTTTCGGTTTTTTGCGCTTTCTTTGCCGGTGGGTCTCGTACAATATACCACATAAATCCTAGTATGACTACGAGGAACACTACTGTAACGGTCCATTGAGCTGGCCATAACACAAAGATTGCTAATACAAACTGTAACCAATCAAGAGCATCAAGGAAAATAACCACAATACCAATGAATAGAACGACCATAAAAAATTTTAACCATGCGGGGAAGCCGCCTGCGAAATCAAATTCTTGATCCTTGAAAAACACACCGATTAATAATAGGAATGAAACGGAGAGAATCAACAAAAGGACAATGTTAGCCATCACTTGGTTAATGACTGCTACAAGTTGTGTTGATGCTATTACTAAAAATGCGACAATGAACGCAACGATGGAATTAAGATTCTTTTTGGTGTATTCGTTGCCATCTATTTTTTCAATTCCTAAAATTTTCGTTTTTTCAAGTATTGCAAAAACAATTGTGAATACTAACAACAATGGTAGCACGATGTCATAGACTCCAATGTCTGTGAACACTTCAACTACGCCGCGAAAAAGACTTTCTTCTGCCATCTATTTTTCCTCTTTTTAGTATGTGGAATTAAAGGGAAAGAGTATTTAAATGTTTCTTTTGTTGTGGTCGGTCTAGAATAACACTTATTTGTATGCTGGGGCACGGCGCCTTAGATTTTTTACGAAGGAAAAAATGCGCCTCCATTGGCGCCAGTATACAAAACCGTTCTATTCTAGACAAACCATTTTGTTGTAGTTTATTGTGAAGCGAAGAGTTTAAATAGTAGTGTCCTTTCATTTTCACTGCATTAGAGGTGGGTTTACGTGAGGAAAATAGCATTATTACTTTCAGTTACTTTTTTGTTGTTAGTTAGTGTTGCAGTGGCTGATTCTGATACGAGTTCTGTTAGTATCTCTGCACTGGAAAATCAAATTGCGCCACATGAACAAGCACAGTTTAAACTTGTCATTGACAATGATCATCCAACAGAAGCTGTATCTTACAGTATTTATTCATTTGTACAAGGATGGAATGTTAACCCTTCCCCGTTGAAAGACAAAATAATTACTATTGCTTCTGGTGGTAGTTATTCTACAACTATTGTTGCACAGCCGCATGAAAGTTTTAGTCCGGGAGTGTATAATTTAGAAGTAATTGTTGAGAGTGATGTTGGTGAGCTATTCCCTCGGACGTTGAAAGTGTATTTAGAACCAGAAAGCCCGATTGATTATTTGCCTACGATTAAAGTAAATGTTGATATGGACGAGAAGATAAATCCAACGCAAGCGGTGCCAATTAAATTGTTTATTGATAATCGAAACCCTCTCGACTTAACTGATTTAGTTGTGAAGATTAAAAGTGATATTCCTGAATTTGCACAGGAGGCCGTTATTGATATCCCTCCATTGCAGAAGAAGACGGTTGAGTTTACTGTTGTGCCAAACGAACATCAGCAACCAAAGGAGTACCCCCTCTTTTTTGTGTTTGAACGGAATGGGGAAACGGTTAAGGTTGTAGAGCAAGAGATTGAAATTCTTCCTTTATTGCCGGCATTTACTGTGGATGTTGCGAGTGAAAATATTTTTCTGAAGAAATTTGCTGCGGCAGAAATTCATAATCCAGGTAATGTGTTGAATACGCAACGTGTTGAGGTTCCAATGTCGTTCTGGTCAGCGTTATTTGTTTCAGGAGCAGATTCTGGTAGAGCAGAAGATGGTTCTCGGGTGATTTTTTGGGAAGTAACATTAGGGGCGGATGAATCTACAACTATTCATTATACTGTGAATTATCGAATCTTATTAGCGATTGTTGTGGTGTTAGTGGTGTTTTTGATATTTTATTCAATTGTACAATCTCCACTTGTTATTAAGAAAAAAGCTGTTACAACGAAGAGTCATGAACATGGTGCGTTGTCAGAGATTAAAGTGACGTTAGAAGTTCGCAACAAATCAAAGCGAGGATTCAAAGATGTTGAGATTATTGATTGGGTTCCAGCGATTGCAAATGTGGAAAAGAGCTTAGAATTAGGCACGTTACGGCCGAAGGCGGTGCGGCATACTAAGAAAGGTGCAAAAGTTATTTGGGCGTTAGCAGAGTTGGATGCACACGAACATCGATTAATTACATACAAAGTACGGGCGAAGCTTAATATTTTGGGGACGTTTAGTTTGCCAAGAGCAGTTGTTGAGTTCCATAAGAAAGAAGGTGGCAAGAAGTCTAAAGCTTTCTCTAATGTGTACCGGTTGAATGGATAGGTTGTTGAGCGGGTTGTGTCCCGTTCCTGTGAGTGGGGCACGGCGGATGCCGTACTCTTTCGGAGTACCCGCTTCGACTGCGTCAGGGCGCCACTCACCCACTTGACTTAATCCGTACTTGTAATGTCTTGAGACTTTATGTGGGACAATACAAACATTTATATATAAGTCGTGCATTGTAAAACCATCATAATTAAGGTGTGAGGGTAGGTAAAAATGAAAGATTTTTTTTTACAATTAAAAGATAAATTCGCCAAACCAATTGAGGAAGAAGAGGCTCTGGAGATGCCGGAAGAGTATGTTGAAGTGGGCTCTGAATCTCCAAAAGAAGAGAAGTCAAGAGTGCTTGTTCGACCGTTTGTGATGGAGGAGTTTGAAGATATTAAAGAAATTCTTGATGTGCTGCGGGAGGGCAGCACCATTGCATTAGTGAATATCAAACCGTTGAAAGAAAAAGACCTTGTTGAGTTGAAGCGGGCTGTTTCTAAGTTACGGAAAACATGTCAAGCTATTGAAGGGGATATCGCTGGATTTGGTGAAGATTATGTTGTTGCGGTTCCGTATTTTGCGAGAATTCACCGACAGAGTAAAATTGTTGAATAATTTTTATTTTTTGAATAGTTCTTTTTGTTTGTAGTAAAGTTTAAAAACGATTTGGGTTCTTGAATGGGTATGCCGCTATCAAGAGTTGTCTCTTGGAAGCGTCACTCGTAAACTCGTGCCGCGGTCGCATAGTCTGGTATTGCGCTGATCTGTTCAGTGTCAAGCTGTGCAGAGCGTAAGATTGCTATGGACAATCTGTCTTTCAGATTTCCGTCAATACCAAACATCCAGTCCCATCTGGGATCGCCGGTTCAAATTCCGTCAGGGAGTTACAAACCCTGTGGTTTGGAAGTCCGGCCCGCGGCGCTCTTTTTTTCTTCGGTACGTAATCGGAAGCTATATAAACAGAAAAATGTTTCTAAGACGTAGGTGTACGATGCGTAAATCTAAAAAGAGGCAAGAGAAATTACCTGTCGTAGCTCGGCGAACACCATTTCCATTATACGGTCAGAAATTTGGGATTATTGCAGCGTTAGTTGTTGTGGTTGTTGGATTCTTAGTGTTGATGAATTTTAGTGGTGATAATGTTGCAGGACAGGCGACGTTTACTGATTGGACGGCTTATGAAGCAGCGTATTGGGAACAAGCGCCAGTTGATGGTTGTATTAACGAAGGTTGTCCAGATGATCCTGATGAGACTTTTAAAGCAGTCTCTACTGACTTGTTTGATGAGAATGGTGATTTTGACAAGAAATTTGAGGGTTTTTGTCCGCCGAGTGTTGTGGGGGAAGTCTGTTATTACAACAAGGGGGCCAACGCTGAGAAGGATGGACAGTGTTATTTTAGTAATTCTTTAACTCCGTTCAAACCAAGCTCTGGAAGTACTAAAAGAGATAACTCCCTTTGTTTTGAAAATGATTTATACAAATGTCAATCTGGAAATAGGGGGGTGTTTGAGGATAACCCAAAGTTTGCGTGTCTTTATGAGGGGGAACTAAACCGGTGGGCTCCCTGTTTAGATGATGCTTATGTGCACCCCTCAACTCTTGGCAAATTCTATTGTGATGGTGAAGAAACGTGGCATGAATGTGAAGGTACTGGAGGAATAGTTGATGATCAATTGTGCTATCTCTCACATTGGGAAGTGTGTGAGGAAGAAGAGGTTCTTTCGGGTGGTACACAGGCGGGATTCTTTTGTGATGGAGTGGACTGGCACGTTTGTGACTCTTCAACGGAGGACCCATTTTGTGTTCTAGAATTTACTGCATGGTCTTATGAATACCCTGGTTCAAATCTAGTTGCAGATATTTTATTAGAGAGTGGAATTGATGACCATGGTAATGAAATATCAGATGCTATTGACATTTCTAATAACGTTGCATACACGGGGATATATTCCGTAACTAATGTCTATCAAAAAGACTACAGTCAATCATTTTTTAAATACACACACGAAGATGGGCAGTTGAGGAATTACGTTATTTCTTTTGAGGATAGCGGTGACTCTTTAACTGTAACTGTTAAATCTTTTCAGGATACTATTGTGGAACAGTTCACTTTAGAGTTTGAGAGCGATTCTGTTCTTTCTTTTCCTCCAGAACAACGTGCTCTCGATTTGGATAACGATGGGGAAACGGAAGCTTATCTTAATATTATTGCGTCGCACCCCTACTTTGGGGGGGGGGCTTTATTTGTTGTGAGTCCCGTTATTAATTTCCCTGCTTTTATGGATACTGATGAGAATATATTGACGGTTCTTACCTCAGGTAACCCACAGCAGTTTGTTATTGACGGTGAAGTGCATACGTTCCAACTGTTCTGGGAAGGTGACGATAATTATGTCTTTGTGGTTGATGAACAACAGTTTGCATTTAATGATCAGGATAACGAACCAGAATTGTTCCTGGATGCGCAGGGGACACAGAAATTAGGGTTTAATTTATTCCCCTCTGGGGACTTTTTTGCGGTTATGAGCTTCACTTCTAATGTTGAGGACATTAGCATTTTAAAATTGAAAGAAAAAAGCGTTGATTTATCTGAAGTGTATGAAGAGGAGTTTGCGAAAAACAAAATTCTTGAATTGATAAATGTTGAGGGGGAAGCTGATTTTAGTAACACGGTAGCAATCTGCAAGGAAGATCCGCCAGTGTTGGAGTTTGTTACTGTTTGTTCAAAGGAGAATGAGCAGATTGATTTGCAGCATAAGCAAGTAGTTGATTTATCCGCGCCAAATGCCTTTGGTGTTAACTGGCCGGTTGTGTTGTGGTATGAATCGCCTGGGCAAACTGGAGAAAAGGAGGTAAGTGCGTACCATTTGATTGATGTTGATCCAATCTCTGGATTGCAAATAAAAGAATCTGCGCAGACATTCGCAACAAACCTTGTGCAAGGAAGAAGTTTGGCTTTAGAAAGTGACGGAACGATTTACAGATTATCGCACCCAACGCAACCTTTCTTGGATTTGTTACAGTTAGAGTTAACAGATCTTTCGAATGACGGAACACCAACGTATGTTTCAGAAGGTGACCAGAGTGAAGTTGTCTTTAATTTGCCATTGGGGAAACAAATCAGAATTCGGGCGGTTTTGATCCCAGAGACAAACGAATTTACGTATGAAATCTCTTCTCAAACACTGTTAACAGAGACAGTTGATTTAAATGTGGCGTTAGAGACTGCAGTAAGTACATATGGGTATGTTTCTATAACGGACCCAGATCTTGGGTTAATTACCATTGATCCTGGTGACAATGAGTTGTTTGGTAATGTTATGAAAGTTCAGTTTGATGGAAAGACAGAGCTCTTAAATTTTGGTGAGGAAAAAATATTGCCCGAGGGTGAACTCCAAAATGCTGCTCTCTTTTATTATGGTTCTAATGCTAATGCTGGGACTCCAAATGCTTTCAATAAGTATGCTTCTATTCACCTTTATACTGATTTAACCCTTTTCGATCATGTCCATGACTTCACCCCGGAGGATTTCATTCTCCCCCTTGTGAAAGGAAACAGAATTGCCTTTGGCTTCGAGGAGGAAGTGTACTTGTTGGGTTACTCTGAACTATGGGATGGTACCTCTCAATTTTTTGCTGAAAAATTACAGTTAACAACACTTGATGGAGAAAATACTTTTATACCCCAACAAACCGCAGAGGGGTACACTTTTGATATGGGTCTTTCACGGATTGACTTTTCTATTAGTTCAAACATTAACACTGTTGATACTATCGAATTTGAGGGGGTTACCAGTGCCGACGTTGAGCAAGAGTTGATTTTACAACAAACGGAAATTATTGAGTTTGTACCGGAAGATAATTTCTCTTTCGTGCTAACAGAGAATAACAAGATGCTGTTTAATGGAAAAACGTATGAAATTTGTGACGGGCCGATTACAAAAGATATAGATGCTCAAGTCCGAGTTTGTCGGGACGGAATACTCATTAATGAATTGTTACTTGGGGTACCTGAAGCGTTTGATGGAACTATTACGGGGCTTTATACACAGACTTCTCCTGGTGAGAAAGTTGTTATCTTTCAGCATGTAATTGATATTGGGGGGGGTTACCAGTTCAGTAATTGGGAATTGTTAACTGAGAACTTGGCAAACGATAGGCGGCCATTATTGGTTTGGTCCGAGAAAATAGTTGAATTGTTTGGTGGGGACGGTATTAGTTTATTACCTTTCGGCCTTAATGAGTATCCCTTTGGCTCTTCTCATTTTATTGGGTTGAATGAAACAGCGCAGGGGTTCCAGAGCGGTTTCGTAACGGTGGGTTCAGAGATTGTGTATTTTGAGCAAGAGTTAACTTCAGATTTAGAGGAAGACATTTTGTTAAATGTTGAAGTGTTAGAGGAGAAGATTATTGGTGATGGCTTGGCGCTCCCGAACGATTTCTCTCAGGTGAAGTTTGTCACGGAAGTTGGCGGGGAAGTCTATACCTATTGGTTATGGGGAGTGTACAGCGGCGCGATTGAAGATGAGAATGCTGTTATATTGTTTGGTATTAAAGATGGCAATTTTGAAGATGTCTTTTATGGCTCTACATTGCAATTGGTGCCGAAAGAGGTTCTGTTACCAAATGGAGTAGTTATTGTAGTAGATTTCTCTAACTGGGAGAATAAAATGATGACAATCAAATAGAATGGTAAAGAATAACAAAAAGACGAAAGACATGTGGGTGAAGATAGCGATTGCTTCGCTACTCGTTGTTATTCTGATACTCATTAGTTTAGTGTTGCGAACACCGTCTGTAGGGCAAGCTATACAGATTGATGTGCCTCTTGAAGGGCCGATAGATTTAGATATGGAACAAGAGTTTTTATTGAATATTGAAGAAATTGGTTCTGTGGATTTTTTAATTACCCTGTCAGGTGAAACTGAGCCTCTTTTTGTTGAACTCTCAACGTGGTTTACAACAGATCAGAAAGATCAAGTGAAATATGTTCTTAATCAAGCGGAAACTCCTGGACAGTTCACTGGCCTCTTAAGTTCTGTTTTCTCCGAGTCTGGTGATATCTTTTTGAATGAGGATACTGTTCCTGACTTACGTGCTAGTTTAGTTGAAGGCTATCTTCATGTGTTGAATCTTAATTACATCACACCAGCAGTTGCAAATATTACATTATTAACGGAAGGGTCGGAGGTTGTTGATTCGAATATTTTGTATGTGGTGAAAGATGAACCTGTTGTATACTTATTTGATGTTGCTAGTACGAAAACGCCAGTGGTTACGGCCGTGTGGCAAGATGGAGCTGAGTTAAGTGAAGAGGAGTTTTCTATTATTGAGGAAGATGAGACGTCTGTTCTGGCACAGTTATCATGGACGCCAACGGAAGAAAATGCTGCTCGGGTGTTAGTTGTTACAGCAACAGTTGATGATGAAATTGCTGTGAAGAAATTTATTTTTTCAACAGACAATGTTGTGTATGCGTTACTTGATGAACAATTCCCCGAGGTGGTGATGAAAGCAGTTGATGAGGGTGTGTTCTCGGTGCAGTATACATTTAAGCCGACGGTGCAGTTGCAACCGTTTTCGTTGCCGTGTGGATTTGCCAGTATCGAAGAGCTACCTGCTGAAAGTGTTGCAGCGATTCTTTCGTATGATGAATCCTCTGTACAACAGTGGAAGAAAGATTTGCCTTCTGACTTAGTTGCGTTAGGAAAGAATAAAGGATATTTATTACAGCTGAAAGAGGAAGAAGAAGTTTCATTTACCATTGGGTGTACGCTACCATTTGTACCTGACTTCACTTCACTGCCAGAGTTAGATGACACGTGGAATTTAGTAGGTATTAGTGGCTTTGAATCTGTACTTGTTGAAGATTTAATAACCCCTGTTGGAAAAGATGTTACAAAAGTGTATGAAATTACTATTGGTGGAGCGGTAACATCACAATCAGTTACAGAGCTAGAACCGATGAAAGCGTATTGGGTGAAAGTGGAATGATGAAGAAACTATTACTACTTTTTGTACTCTTGTTGATCCCGTTAGCTGTTGCTGAAGAACCTCCTGCATTAGAAAACCACCAGTTCTATGGAAAAGTGTTTTGGGATGTAGGAGAAGATACGCCAGATGAAGTTGTTGTTGAAGTTGGGGTGAATGAGTATAGTTCTTCTATTACTGATGGAACGTGTGATGGGGATTTATGTGATGGGTTGTACGGCTATACTGAATTGTTGTTAGTGCAGGGAGATAATGGAGATATAGTTACGTTCTTCGTTGATGGTATTGAAGTCGCTAAAGAGAATTATGTGGCGTGGGAATCTACCAATGTGCCGCTCGATATTACGACAGAACAAGTTGCACCGCAGGAATGTGTTGCTGATTACAGTGATTGTGATGCGTGGAGTTCATGTTCTGGGGGTGTGAAAACGAGAACGTGTAAGGATCTAAATTTATGTGATGTTGATCAATTAGAAGTTGAGGAAGAGAAGTCATGTAGTGTTTCCAGTGATGGTTCTGATGGTAGTGGCGATGTTGTGAAGAAAGAAGATGCGGAAGATGAAGAAGAAGTAGATGAAGGAAAAGTCTGCTTATATTCTTGGACATGCGGTGGCTGGTCTGAGTGTGCTGAGGGAGGCATTCAATCGCGGAATTGTGTGCGGGACGATAGTTGTGATGAAGAGTTAGAGGATGGTGATGTTGATTCGATTTTGAAACTGGATAAGCCGTCTGAAAAAAGGTTATGTGGGGAGGAAGGCGCTTTCATTCCCCCAACGAGTTCCTCCAGCAGTGAAGGGTTAGGGCTGCCTTCCGATAGTAGTTTGGGCCTGAGTGGTTCTAGTAGTAGTTCTACAGATGGTGTTTCTATTTGGGTATATGTTGGTGCAGGTATCTTTGTTGTATTAGTTATTGGCATATTGTTGTTATTGCATCTGCGAAAGAAAAGTGGCTTAACAGAAGGGGTTAAAGCAGAGTTACGATCGATTTATTCTCAAGGAAGTCAGAGGGGAATGAGTAAACAGCAAGTTACGCAAAAACTAATCCAAAAAGGTTGGGATGAGAAAATGTTGAGGAAGTTTCTGAAGAAGTAGACGGAAACTATATAAATGCTAACTGTTTCTTTTTTACCAAAAGATGGTGGATAAACATAATATTTGGATGATTGTAGTAGTGTCCCTTGTCGTTCTGGGGCTTGGAACTTTATTATTTTTTGTTAACAATGGAACTAGTGTTGGAGAAGCAGTAAGTTTAGGGGGGGTTGAACCTTTCGTTCACTTTGCATTTGATGAGCTACCTGTAGATGGGAAAATTAATTCTGCTGGAGGAATTTTAGGGACGTCTGCACCGGTTTCAGTCAGCGGCATTCAAGTTGCGGAAGGTTATAGTGATGGAGCGTTTGCTTTTGATGTGGGAAGCGAGGTTATTTTAGATGCTCCGAACCTTGTTGGTTTTGAGAATTTCGATTCTTTCGCAATAGGAATGTGGGTTAATCCAAGTTCCTCTAATGAAGTTATGACGCTTATTGATGGAGAGAAAGATAACTCCGATGATTATGGTTTTACAATAATTTTAGATAACATGCAGCAAAATGTAACAAAAATCACCTTCTTTGGGAAAGATTTTATCGCGGGAAATTCTTCTTATGACATTCCTAAAATCCCGGAAGGTTCCTGGAGTCATCTTACATTTAATTTTAACATAGCTGCTGCCCCAACTGTAACAACGTATCTTAACGGAGAGGAAGTTTTAGAGGTTCCTGGAAGGGATGTTTTCCACCACGACCTACCGTGGAGAGTTGGGAGTGCAGATGATGGTGCAATTGGGTTCCATTACAAAGGTCAAATTGATGAATTGGTTCTTTATGACCGCAATCTAACTTCCACAGATGTTTCTGATGTATTTAGTGCACAAGTTGATTCAACCGTTGACTCGGATGGAGATGGTACAACTGATTTGGAAGATAATTGTCCTTCTGAGTCTAATCCCTCTCAAGTTGATTTGGATAATGATGGTTTAGGAGATACTTGTGATATTGATGATGATGGTGATGGCGTTTTAGACCTGTCTGACAATTGTCCTGCTAATAAGAATGCTGATCAAGCGGACTTTAATGAAGATGGTGAAGGAGATGTTTGTGAAACTCTTGGAAACGGTTTAGAATGTAATGCTGTTGAGGAAGAAGGTTCTGTTTTTGTTGGTTCAACTGCAGGTAACACCGTCTGTAGTGCATGGGCACATGAGTATGGTAGCGAAGTTGGGACTTCTGTTTCTGGCCATGTGTGTGTTGGTCTTTATCGAGGAGTTGCTATCATGAAAGATACGAGTGGTAACTTTGAATTTGGTAGGTTCAATTTTTACAAACAATTGGGTTGGAGTAAGGCGTGGGATGATCATTGCCCAGACTACATGGCTAACCCTGACGTTGCATGGACTCAGCCAAAAAGTTTATTGCTTCCTCCTACTTTATTAGAAGCGCAAAAATGTATAGACAATGCAGAAGTTCCATTTGAGACTTTGAAGACGAGTTGTCCTGCTTTAACGACATTAACGGGCCCTGATGCTGACGGCGATGGCGTTATTGATAGTGAGGATAATTGTCCTACCTTACCGTTCGCAACTCAAGCTAACAAAGATGGTGATGCATTTGGAGACGCTTGTGACCCTTGTGCTGATAGTGCTGATAACGATAAAGACGGTGATGGTTGGTGTGAAGGAACTGAACATAACACTGCTTGGGCTGTTAACACTGCTTTAGGTAACGATATCAAAGGCGCTAATGATTTGTGTCCAGATGATGCGACTGACTCTTGCGAGAATCCTGGCGCGGACAGTGATTACGATTCAGATGGTGTACCTAACGAAGATGACCTCTGTAATGTGGTCCCATATGAAGGTGTTGAAATAGATGCCGATGGTTGTACAGTAGATTATGAGGAATGTTATACTAGTAATGAATGTAGGGCTGGCGTTACTTGTGTTAACAACTTCTGTAATCCCGATGTTGGAGTAATATTGTGTGTTGACGGTTTCCTTGATGCGGGTGAGGATTGTGCAGGTTATAATCCAGGAGATGTGAATCTTGATGGACTCGTTGATAATGAAGATGTTAATTGTTACCAGGATGCTGCAGAGGGAGATGAAAGTTGTTTGAATGTTGCTTTTTCAATTGCAGATTTAGATTGTGACGGGACTCTTTCTGGAGAGAATAGTTTGGTTGAAACTTTGATAAGTGAAGGACAATATTCAGTAATCGATGATGTTAACCAAGATGGTATTGTTGATTCGTGTGTTCCTGAAGTTCCAACTGGCGATTTTACTGTTACTGTTAACAACGAACAACAACAAGCTCTTTTACAAAATATTCAAGCACAGTTATCAGGGGATAATGTTTTAGTTCAACTCTCAATCATTGCAAAAGAGTTGAAGTGCTACTTTGAGGATGGTTGTACTGTAAGTTAAGATGACGCGGAGACGATACAAGAAACTTCCTCCACATACGTGGGAAGCGCATCCTCACACGGATCGGGGGGAAGTGAATAAACCGTTTGTAATTGGAATTATTGTAGTCGTTGCGTTGATTGCGTTAGCATTGTTGTTATTTTTTACCGACTCTTTTTCCAGCGTAGGAAAAGCATTTGATACCGGTGGTTTGGAGATTGATGAAGCAGGCGTCTCTGGTTTTCGAACGTATGCTCCCTCCGAGCAGGCTCATATCCCAATTGTGGTGAATATTGGGAATAAAGAATCCTTGGCGTTAGGGTTTGAGCTGCAGTATGATCCGGAGGTATTAACATATGTAGCAATTAATTTCGAACCACTGCAAGATCTTTATCTTGGAGAAGAGAATGGGGAAACGTATCCTTTGAATGTTCAAGATTCTCTTCAGAGTAAGATTATTACTCCTGGGACTGTTCAGGCAAATTTTAGTTGGCTCTATGATAGTAGCGGTGGAGATAACTATTTGACTGGAGAAAGAGTTGTTGCGTATGCTATATTTAACGCCAAGAATGAAGGAGAAACGAGCGTAGGTTTTACTAATTTTGATGTTATTGATTTTGCTACCCAGGAACCAATTGCATTGTCATTGAGTTCAGGGACGGTTACCGTTGAAGTTGAGGGGGAAGTCCTAGATACAGATGGTGACGGAATTCCTGATGCTGTTGACAATTGCCCGGAGGTAGTAGGTAGTCAGTCAGATCTTGATGGTGATGGAATCGGAAATCCATGTGATCCAGATATTGACGGAGATGGATTTGATAATGATGTTGATAATTGTCCAGACTCCGCTATTGGAGTTGAAGTTGATGAATTTGGCTGTGGAGACCTTGGCTTGCTAGATTCAGATGATGATGGTCTTCCTGACTCTTTAGATAAATGTCCTAATGATCCTGACAATGATGCTGATTTTGATGGGTATTGTGTGGGGGATGGTCCTAATCCTGGGGTAAATGATAACGACAATTGTCCTTTAATTCCAAACGCCGGTCAGACTGATACAGACGGTGATGGAGTTGGAGATGCATGTGACGAAGATGCCGATGCTGACGCTGATGGAATACCGGAAGAAGGTTTTGGTCATTCTTGTTATGGTGCACCTTTTAATATAGACGGAGCAACAGAGTGTAACGATAATTGTCCGCTTGTCGCAAATGCAGACCAGTTAGATGCAGACGGTGATGGTGTCGGTGATGCATGTGATAATTGTCCGGGAACTATTAGTAATGATGTTACTGACAGCGATGGTGATGGATTTGGTGACGTGTGCCAAGATGACTTTGATGGTGATGGGGTTGCGAATACTGTTGATAATTGTCTGATGGTTGCAAATAATAATCAAGCGGATACAGATGGTGATGGTATCGGAGATGCATGTGATGATGTGGATGATACTGTTGGAGAACCAGAAATTGATGAAACCCCTGAAGGGGTGAGTGTACAGATGTTTGACCTAGCTGGAAACGAAGTGACAACCACGCAAGTGACGCCTGGAGTAACATATGTGATTCAGATTACTGTGAATCCAACGGCTAATTTAGAGAACCATTTAGTGCTTGGAAAAGTCTCGTATGGTGGTGTTGTGGAGACCCAATTTTCTGAATCGAAAGATCCCGCGGATGCTGGCGTAGCGACGCTGAATTCATTTAGCCATGCGGTTCCACTTGATGCAACTGGGGAGATGAAAGTAGAAGCATTTGTTTGGAATAGTTGGCTGTCTTCAGAAGTGAGTTGGAGTTCATTAGAAGATCCAGTAGAGGTTCTTTATAATGTTGAATAAGACTGTTGTTTTTCTTTTTCTTTTCGTTGTACTTAGTTCTACTGCTTTGGCAGAGATAAGTGTTGATGTTAGTGGTAATGATGTTACAATAACTGGTACGTGTGATGCGGTAAATTCTCCGGTTGCGTTACAGGCAGCAATTGGTGTGAATACAGTGTGGTTTGATCAAGTAGTTTCTGATGATACTGGCGTGTTTAATGCACTATTTACTGCACCACAGGATGGAACGTATACATTACTTGCGGCATGTGAAAATGAGGTTGCTGAGCAAGTTGATTTTTGTGTTGGGGAGAGCTGTGTTGGCGTTGATGGTGATGACGACCCAACCCCTGTTGATGGAGAGGTTTCTCCTGGCGGCGGTGGAAGTAATGGTGGCGGTTTTGCGTGTTTCCCTAAGTGGAACTGTGATGCGTGGTCGTACTGTGATGTTAATTTAGAAGAGACCAGAACATGTTTTGATCAAACGAATTGTAAAGAACCTAAAGTTGAAACGAGAGGATGTGAACGATGTGATGAATCGTGGATCTGTTCAGAGTGGAGTGATTGTAGTAACGGCGTTCAAACAAGGACATGTGTGGATGAACACAGTTGTACAACGGTAGATTTTAAACCGGCGGAATCTCGTGGTTGTTCTGTGACGGCGCCTTCTTCTGACGTGACAGCACCGGCAAGTGGGTTTTCTAAAGTCGTTGCACAAATTCAGAAACCAATCTCAAATATTTGGAGTAACTATCAAAATTATGTTGTTTGGGGTGGCGCTTTGTTATTGTTTATCATAGTACTGATTGTTGTGATTGTGCATGTGACTCGAAAGAAGCATTACATGGCGTACAACTTTGATGAATTAAGAACGTGGATTCATAAGGAGGCGTCTATGGGAACGTCAAATGAAGACATTAAAGATATTCTTTCTGAACATACTGGGTGGACAGAAAAAGAGATTGAGAAAGCGTTTAGTGAGCTAAACGGAAATTAGTTTTTTCTTCCTTGTAGTGTTACTTTACTTGCGATGATTTCTTTTGAGCCCTTGTACTCTTCTACCATGCCCGATATTGTGACGATGTCTCCCGCACGAATGAACAGTGGTTCGTCTGTGAATACAATAACATCGGTGGTGATGGTTTTTTGACCAGTGATCTCAATAAATTGGGTATTGTTGGTGCTGTGAATTCTTTCTACAGTTCCCGTTATAGTTACGTCTTCTTGAGCGGGGATGTTTTCTATGGAATCAACAGTATTGCTGGCAGAAAGATCTTCTGTGTATAGAAAAAGAAGAAATAAACCTATTAATGAGGTGATAACCGCTATTTTGAGAAGGGTTTGTTCTTGCATAATGATTTGAGGACGTAAAATTTTATATAGTTTTAAGCGATACTAGTGACATGTCTCAGGAAAAGGTAATGGAATTACGTGCACAGTTATCTTCTTTGGAGCGTAGAATACGACCTTTGGAGTGGGATGCATCTCGGAAACAAATTAATGAGTTCCGAAAGCAGCAGTTAGAGCAACTAAAAGCGGAACATATAAATTTGTCAGAAGAATTACGGAAGTTGTTAGAGTGATTTAACATAAAAAAGAGGTTGTAATGAGTTCAAAAAGAAAGTCTGTAGCATGGCGTAACACCGCTGTAGTGCTTGCTGTCGTGTTGGTTGGATTACTAGGTTTCTTGTATTTTGAAGATAATTCTGATGTGAGAGTTCCTATGGCTCCGCCAGTTGAAGATATAGATAATTGTCCAAACCATGATAACCCTGGTCAACATGATTATGATGGTGATCGAGTGGGAGATATCTGTGATAATTGCCCGTTTGTGATTAATAACTTACAGCGAGATGCAGATTTTGATGGTGTTGGAGATGAATGCGATAATTGTAAATTTAGGGTGAATACGGATCAATCTGACGTTGATTTTGATGGTGTTGGAGATGTCTGTGATATTGATTTTGAGATTGATGAACCCGAAGTTGATGAG
The DNA here is from genome assembly GCA_964344235.1 of uncultured Methanosarcinales archaeon. Taxonomy (GTDB): domain Archaea; phylum Nanobdellota; class Nanobdellia; order Woesearchaeales; family GW2011-AR9; genus CAYFMJ01. The sequence goes on from CAYFMJ010000002.1 coordinate 115,246, forward strand.
GAGCCTGAAGAGGATGATAATGAGGAAGTTGATATTGAGGAAGAATTAGGAAAAATGGATTTCGATGAGGATTCAATTATTAACAGTGAGGATAATTGTAAGTTCTTCCCGAACCTAGATCAAAGTGATGTCGATAATGATGGTCTGGGAGATCTTTGTGACTTAGATGTTGATGGGGATTTAATTTGTGATGCCTGTGTTACAATGAAACCGTTAGCGCAAACGATGACTTGTGATGAGGTTCATGAAACAGAGCAGTGCGAATATAGGGACATTAAGAGTTTCTTGTTCCCGGACAACTGTCCTGATGTGTTTAATCCAGACCAAATGAATGATGATGAAGATGAGTATGGGGCAGCATGTGATTTAGATAAGGATAATGACGGCATTTGTGACAGTTGTGTGAGTACAAAGATTGTTGGCCAGACGGAAGTATGTGATGAGGTTCATGTGTCTGAGCAATGTGTTTATAATTCTAAAGGAAGCACCAAATGGGATGATAATTGTGTTGGTGTGAAAAATCCTGGCCAGCTTGATTTTGATGAAGATGGTTTGGGCGATGCATGTGATGCCTGATTCTTGTTTTGAGGGGTAGTTTTATAAATAATCTGAGAAAATGGTAAAGAAATAGCTGAGATAACCCTATTTGGGCGTGAATCGTTAGGTTCTTGAGTCTCGGGAGACATCAAAAATGGTTGAATTTAAGTTAGTATTAGGGGATACGGATGGAAAAACGTATCAGAAGGAAGTTAAAGATGCACACGCTGGTGCTTTGTTAAAAAAGCGAATTGGCGAAACAATTTCTGGCGATAATTTGGGATTTGCAGGATATGAATTTCTTGTAACGGGGGGATCAGATAAGTGTGGATTTCCTATGAGAAAAGGTATTCAAGAACCTCGAAAGGTTATCTTTATTGGAAAAAGTGTTGGGTTCTCTGGAAAGAAGCGAGCAGTTGGTAAGAAGAAGAACCGGAAAAACCAGAAAGGCCTTATGCGAAGAAGAACAGTTTGTGGTGAAATGATTACAAAGATCATCCGACAAGTGAACTTGAAAGTTACAAAGAAAGGTGTAGCGTCATTAGGAGAGGCACCTGTGGAAGAGGCTCCGGCGGCTGAGGAAGCGCCGCAGGAAGCATAAGAGTAACCTTTTTATATTCATTTTTATTTCTGATTCTGATATGAGTGCAAATCAAGTGATGAATCGGTTGAATCAACAACTTGCTGTGTTGAATAAGCACATAGCAGACTTCTTTGCGTTTATTGTGGGAAAGCTGAAGAATTTTAAGAATCTCACACGAGGTGAACAAGTTTCGTATATTGCTATCGGTTTGGGGTTTGTATTTATTATAACGTCAATAATATTATTCGTGGTGTGAAACTATGGCAGATGAACAAAAATTAGTGTTAGAGTCTCCGGAAGATGAGACCCAGCCGGAGCCAAAGCCTTCGGCCGATCCAGACAAAGGAAAGACAAAGTCTACGGCGCGTTCTTCTAGAACGAAGAAGCAACCAAAGAAACCAGAAGTAAAGCAAAGCAACTCGGCATTTAAAGAGCGGGAGGTTACAATTAAAGTAAACCCTCATAAGCTGATGATTGGGGGGATCGTTGTTGTAGCACTTCTGGTGGTGTTCTTTTTAGGAAGGTTAACGGCGCCAGCAGCAGTTGTTGAAGAAGTTGTTATTGAGCAACCAGAAGAAGTTTCTAGCGGCTTTATAGATAGTTTTTTAGCTCTCTTTGAATCAGCAGCTGCAGAAGCTGATGAAGTAGTGGAAGCCGCTGTCGAAGAAGTGGCCGAGGCAGGTGATGAGCTAACGGGAGCAGTCGTTGCTGAGGAAGAGCCAGTTGAGGAAGCTGCTGAAGAAGAACCAGAGGAGCTGGAACCAGTAGAGGAAGAACTTATTACAACGTATAGTAATGTAGCTCTTAACATTGATAACCTCCATACAAAATGGTTTGATAATTGGGGGAAAATCACGGGTATTGATTATACTATTAAGAACAACGAAGCTGGTATGATCAAACCACACCGTTTCCTCATGTTGGTAGATGGATATGACGATTTGGAAAAAGATGTACCCGTATCGTACAAATCTGAGAAAATCTCTGCGGGAGAGACTCATGTGGCGGATACAGCTGTTCCAAATGGTTTTGCATATAACCCTGCTTCTATCAGTTTAGACAATGTTGTGGTTACTCTCATATTGTACGATGGGGCCGGGAAGAAAATAGCTTCTACTACGCAGGGCTTTAACTTAGAATAAAATTTCTTTTCTCTTTTTACTTCTGAAAAAGATAGATATAAATAGAGGAAAAATATACTTTTAGTATGGCAGATATTTTAGATATGATAACTTCTCGGCGTAATGTAACTAAGTTTTTGCCTAAATTTGTATCATGGGAAAATATATCTAGAGTATTGGATGCAGGTAGACATGCCCCAAGTAGTGGGAATCTGCAGAATTGGAAATTTATTGTTGTGTTTGAGCCTGAACAAAAGCAGGCTTTAGCGGATGCAGCGTATGAGCAGTATGATATGACTGTTGCTCCAGTATTGATAGTGGTGTGCGGCGACACAGAGAAGGCAGAGAGATATTATGGCTTGCGGGGCGAGCGGCTGTATACGGTACAGAACTGTGCTGCTGCTATTCAGAATATGTTGTTGGAAGCACATTCTCTTGGTTTAGGAGCTGGCTGGGTTGGGGCGTTTGATGAAGATGCTGTTAAAGCGGCTTGTGGGATTCCTGAGGAAGTTAGACCGCAAGCTATTATTGCAGTAGGGTATCCAAAAGAAGTGCCACAGAAGCCGCCGAAATATCCACTAGAAGCAGTTGTATATTTCCACAAGTGGAGAGGGAAGATGCGGGATCCAGCGAAGTATATGCATGATATCGCTACGATCTTAGCTCGGAAAGCAGGTGCTGTGAAGGAAGCGGTTAAGAGTGCTGGTGAGTCAGTTGTGGAGAAGGTGAAAGAGAAGTTGCCTGGGAAGGGAGAAGAACGTAAAGAAGAATGATCTAATGGGGCCTTCAATTATGTTTAATATACCACTCAGCTAAGTCTTGTAATGGTTTCTTAAGTGCAAGTCCTTTCTTTGTAATGCTATATTCAACTTTTGGTGGTTTAGCACTAAGGATTTTCTTCGTAATAATGTTACTATTTACAAGTTTTTTTAGTTTTAAAGAGAGCGTTCTGGAACTGATTGGTTTTAAAGATTTAAGGAGCTGATTGAATCCTTGCTGTGGTTCTCCAAATACAAACTCCCGCACAAGAAATAAGGTCCATTTATCTCCAATTTCAAGCACAGCATGCTGTATAGGACATGTGAATCGATCAAACCTTGTGCGGGGAAGTTGGTTCATGCTTTACTTGAAGATACTTAGTCTTTATATACTTTACTTTGTAAATTGCTAGTGTGGTAAAAGCAATACTCTTTGATTGGCATGGTGTGCTTGACACTGTAACTTTCTCAAGATTTTTGGATTATTCGACTCAGAGATGGCATGATTTTTTAGCTGAATCTTACGGGGGGAGAAGTACGGTTGCACTATCATATCAGAGACTTAAGGCGATAACCTATCATTATTTAGAACAAGAGGGAAGAGACTATGCACGGGGCATTATGTCTGCCCACGATTTTTGGAGAAAATGTAGGGAAGATATCTATGTTCCTGAACAAACGCACCGAGAAATTCAAAGCTTTCTACTTTCAATTAATTTGAATGAAGATCTGTGGGAGTTAGTGCCTCACTTAGCTCGAGCATATAAACTTGCGTTGGTGTCTGATATGCCCTCAGATAAAGCATATCTTGTTAGCAGAAGGATTGCAGAACAACAACGGTATATTCCTGTGAGGGACACACCATTAGTGGCAAATCTTGCGTCTTCTGCTGGAAACCAAGTGAATCATAATGGTATGCTTTTCGACCCAATAGTTTTTTCATATGCTCATGGAAGGTTAAAGGTCGAAGAGGGATTGCCAAGTCTGTTTAGATACGCTGCCGATGAATTGGGGCTGCACCCACATGAATGCCTTGTTGTTGATGATTCAGAGAGGAATGTTGAGCACGCTGTTAGAGAAGGGTTTGATACGCTTCACTATGTGGGAAGACCAAGTGCACTTGAATTGATGGCACTACTTGATTAAGTTCCTTTTCTGCTTGAAATATATTCTAAGAAATAGAAATCTTTAAATAGGTAAGGTACATTACTAAAACCACGTTTGGTAGACGTGATAAACGGTTTGGTAAATTTTGGTAATTAAAGTTTGTACTTTCGATTTCTTTCGACTGTTGGTAGCAGACGATAAAATCTGGTTTTGGTATGGAAATGAGAATGTCATTCGAGTATATATTAATTTGTATACTGTAGAATACATTAGATAAATCATATTCACGAGGGTGTGAAACAAAAACATAAAACTAGAGGTGGTGTAAAAAATGGATTTTATCGTAGAAAAGGCATTGGACGCAATGCCAGCAGCCGCAGAAATGGAATCAGTTCTGCAGGCAAACATCAAGGTTGTTGGTGTTGGTGGAGCAGGAAACAACATGGTTGGGTGGCTCTACAAAAAGGGAATTAAAGGCGCAGAGATTATTGCGACAAACACAGATCATCAGCATTTAAACATTACAGGTGCTGACCACAAGTTCTTAATTGGAAAAGATTGTACACGTGGTTTAGGTTGTGGTGGTTTTCCTTCTAAAGGGGCTGAAGCAGCGCAGGAATCATTGATTCAGATTAAAGAATGCATGAAAAGTTCTGACATGGTCTTCGTTTGTGCAGGAATGGGTGGAGGTACCGGAACGGGTGCAGCACCAGTTGTAGCGCAAGTAGCAAAAGATACAGGATCAATTGTTATTGGAACTGTTACCATGCCGTTTAACATTGAGAGAGCTCGATGTGATAAAGCTGAGTTTGGTTTACAGCAATTACGACAGGTTTGTGATACAGTAATTGTAATTGATAACAATAGACTAGTTCAGATTGCAGGTAATTTACCGATTCAACAGGCTTTCTCCGTAGCAAATGAGTTAATTGCAACGATGATTAAAGGTATTGTTGAAACGATTGCCGTGCCTAGTTTGGTTAACCTGGACTATGCTGATGTAAAAGCAATCATGTCTAACGGCGGAGTTGCAGCTATCGGTGTTGGTAGTAGTGATACAAACAACAGAGTTGATGAAGCTGTGAAAGGGGCTTTGAGCAATCCATTGCTTGACATCAATTACGAAGGAGCTTCCGGTGCGTTAATCCACATTACTGGTGGGCCAGATATGACGCTTGATGAAGTATCTCGAATTGGTGAGCTTGTGACGGAGAGCTTAGATGACGATGCAAATGTTATCTGGGGAGCTCGTGTTGCTGATGAGATGAAAGGGAAATTGACTGTGATGACGATCATTACAGGTGTAAATAGCCCATGGATCTTAGGTAAAGTAGATCAGCAGAAGTCCCAGGCAAGAGCAGCTACTCTCAGTAGAGAGTTAGGAATCGAGCTAGTTTAGGTATACTAATTACCATCTTGCCCGATTCTTCTCTACACCACCCCCTGTAGGTCTTCGGGCAAGATTTTTTCTTTTTTGTTTATTTTTATAATTAGCAACTTTTAAATAGGGTTTCTGACTTCTTATGCGTATGGGAAAGAAGGATGTGAAAGGAATTACTGTCAAGAAAGATGACGATTTCTCTGAGTGGTATACACAAGTTATTAACAAAGCGGAGTTGGCAGATATTCGGTTTGGTTTACAAGGGTTTATTGTTCACAGACCATGGGGTTTCTATATTATTCGGAAGATTTACGAAGCGCTAGAGCAGGAAGTAGAGAAACAAGGACATATGCCATTTCTTTTCCCGAGAGCAGTTAAGGAGAAGCATTTAACGCAGGAAGCAGAACATGCTGGCTTCATACCAGAAGTGTTATGGGTTAGTGAAGCGGGAACGAAAAAATTGGAGGAGAGGTTCGCTCTACCACCAACAGGTGAGGCGCAAATTTATCCGGTTTATAGTTTGTGGTTTCGGTCACATAGAGATTTACCGTTTAAGGGGTACCAAAGTAGAATTAGTGTATTTCGAAACGAAATGACGACACGCCCATTTTTACGAGGGAGGGAGTTTCTGTTCTTTGAAACGCATGATGTGTTTAATACCCATACAGAAGCATTAGATCAGATTGCTAAAGATTTGAAGACATGCGATGAGGTTATTCGGGGGAAGTTCTCTATTCCATTCTTCTATTTTAAGCGGCCGGCGTGGGATAAGTTTATGGGAGCGGATGATACGTTTACACCAGACACAGTTATGCCAGATGGGAAGCGAAATCAACTTGCATCTACACATGATTTGGGTCATAATTTTGCAAAAGCATATGGCATTAAAGTGGCAAATGATGTAGGAGAAGAAGATTATGTGTATCAAACGTGCTTTGGACCAGGGATTTGGCGAATTATGGCGGCACTAATAGGAATTCATGGAGATGACCAGGGGTTAGTGTTACCGTTTGAAATGGCACCGGTGCAAGTAGTGGTTGTGCCGATTACACTTGCCAAGAAACCAGAGCTTTCGAAGAAAGTGTTGAAACAATGTGAAAGTGTTGTGAAGAAGTTGTCTAAATCCTATCGGGTTCGGTTTGATGATAGAGATTACTCTCCTGGGCTAAAGTTTAATGAATGGGAATTGAAAGGTGTGCCGCTCCGTATTGAAGTTGGTCCAAGGGATGTTGAGAAAAAGGTTGTGACGATTGTGAGTCGTGCTACGGGAGAGAAAAAAGAGGTTGCTGCCGGGAAAGTGGGCAGTGTAGTGAAGGAGTTGATCAAGAAACATGCTTCTGTAATGGAGAAGCGAGCTAAACATTATTTTGATTCTCGTGTTAGGGAAACGAAGAGATATAAAGAGTTATTATCAATCATGAAGAAGCACCGTGGTTTTGTTAAAGTCCCGTGGTGTTCTGTTGAAAAAGATGGGGAAACGTGTGAGCAGAAGATGAAAGACGCTACACAGGGAGCAAGAGTGTGTGGGACGTTGTATCCAAAACCGGAGAAGGTTGGTAAGGCAGATAAATGTGTTGCCTGTGGTAAGAAAGCTAAGCATATTGTGTATGTAGCGAAGAGTTACTGAATTCTATTTCTTCTAATGACTTAATTCTCTCCTAGGTAACTTTTGTATGCGTATTTCTTTGTTTGCATGTCAAAGTATTTTTTGAATAATGCATGGAGGTTCCATACTCTGTAGTAGAATGTGTCGAAGTAGCCGCCTTCAATTTCTTTTTTGAGGACTACGTTTCTGTACCAACGACCTAATTTTGCATAAAACGGTTTGCCTTTGAACATCTTTTGACGGTCGTAGGTCATATGACCACCGATTTTAACATATAGTCGTGCACTAGTTAGTTTTTTTTGAGAACCATTTGTTTCGACAGTTACTTCTGTCATCTCCCAGATATGCCAGGTAAGGGTGATAGTGTGTGAAATGTACTCGGTAACATTTTTGGTCAATTCCCATAATAACTCTTGCTCAGCTCCTTTTTTAGTTGGGACTTTGTGTTTGTAAATTTTTTCATGCCATAAATAGCCAAAATTCTTAGCCCAATCGGTAGCAGCGGCGTACAAACCATCTAAATCAAAGAGTCCATTGTATCGTACAGTAATTGGAGGAAGTCCTTCTGAAGGCATAGAACATGGATTTTTTGTGTGTATATAAAGATTGCTAGAACAATATATTTAACGGTAGAGAGGGATCGCTGTTTTAATCCATATTTCTAAGGGACCAAGACCGTTAATGTGATAAGAACTAATAAATGTAGGTTCACCGGCTTCTCTAGCTTCCTCTCCTATCTGGGCAATACTTTTTTTTCCATAATCCCTCTCTGGTTCTATTTTTGGTAAAGCTGCTTCTCTTGGGTCTTTCCCTCCTGCGTAGCGATGAACTCTAACTAACTCTCCTAGGTGTCTGCCTTCATACGGCCTTTCATGAAGTTCTATTGCAATGTCTAAGGGTATTCCCTGATCGCTTCCCCAAGGGGCTTCAGCTTCCCAATAGCCTTTCCTCATGTTTCGTGTAACTTGCCAAGGTCCAAGCGTTGCATGTATTCTTCCATCCGCTTCCATGTATTCAATTCCATGTTTATCAAACATCTCTTTTGCTTCTCGGTATGGGTCTTCATTAGCCATATTTTTTTCAGGTTTCTTTCTTTTATATAATTTATCAATCTAGAACAGAAGTTATTTAGAATTACTTCTTACTAAACCCTACTGAGAACTCTTTGTTTTTGGCTTTGAATGTGCTTTTATGTTTGCCTGTTGGTTTGGTAGTTAATTCTAATGAGGCTGCACCACATTTTTCTTTGATTTCTTTAGTGAAACTGTCTAGAAGTTTAGGCTCTGCTGTGATTGTTAGTGCGATCTCGTCAGTTTTCTGTAATCCTGCGTTTTTCCGTTCATTCTGGATGTGGCGTGTTAATTCCCGCGCGTAGCCTTCTGCTTCTAATTCCGGTGTTCTGGCTGTGTTAAGATAAATAGTTGCGTTCTTTGTCTCAGCACTAATGAAGCCTTCTGGGACTGTTTTAGAAATGTTGATCATGTCTTTTGTGAGAGTGAATGATTTTACTTTGAATGAATTATCTTTATCAAGTTGTTTGAGAATTGTTTCTGCTTTCGTTGCTAGCAATGCTTTCATAATAGTGGGAGAATCTTTCCCAAACGTTTTTCCTAGCCTTGCGGGATCGCCAGTGATTGTGGTTGTCACACCGGCTACTCTCTTTTGTACTGTTATTATTTTAGCATTCGTTTGACTTTTGATAATGTTTTCAACGTTTTGTACTGCTTTTACTGTTTCTGGGTGGGTGCTTTCGATGACAAATTCTTTGACTGGCCACCGTAACCCCAATTTTGCTTTTTCTCTCGTGTACAGTGCAGCCTGGATGATATTTTTAGCAACGTCAATGTTTTTTTCTAATGATTTTTTGATTTGTTTTTTGTCTGCTTTCGGCCAGGTGAAGTGGGAAATGCTTTCTTCTTTTAGCTTAAATTCATCTTTGAGGTTTTGATAGATGGCTTCACAAATAAATGGAGAGATGATATGGAACATTTTGAGTGTTTCCAGTAAGACTGTATACGTTGTATGGATGACTGTTTCTTTCTCTTGCTGTGAACCAATAGATGACTTATCTCTTACTAATTGGATGTACGTTCGTGAAAGTTCTAAGTAGAGATCTTCTAGCGGTGTGATAACTTCGTCTAATTTGTGTTTGTCGAGGAGATCTGTTACGTGTTGAATTGTTGAGTTGAGTTTTGACAAGATGTAGTTTTCTTCGATTTGTGGTTTGCTGTTACCGACTTTTGTTGGATTGATATTGTGTTCTTTTGACAAATTAATGAGGAGTTTATGAAGATTCCAGAGGATCATTAAGTTCCGTTGTTTGACAGTACATTCATCCCAACTGAAGTTGATGTCTTCGCCTGCGTTTGTTTGAAACATGTAGTAGCGCAACACATCCGCACCATGTTTGTCAATTAATTCTTGTGGGGAGATGATGTTGCCAAGAGATTTAGACATTTTTACACCATCAATGTCTGTGACAAACCCGTTCATGTAGACGTTCTTGAATGAAGGTTTGTCAAATGCTAAAAAGGAAGCGACCATAAGAAGGTTAAACCAACCTCTAATCTGGTCTTTCCCCTCCAAAATGAAGTCTGCTGGGAAGAACTTCTCGAAATCTTTTTCTTTCTGTGGGAAGTTAAGACAATTCCAGGAAGCTGTACCTGCGTCCACCCAAACGTCGAGGACATCAGGAATCCTTTTGTATGTTTTGCCGTTTTTTGTGATAGTAATTTTGTCGATATTTGGTATGTGCATGTCCTTTACTTTCTGCCCTGAAAGTTTTTCTAATTCTTTGACACTCTCTACAACGACAATACTGTCATCTTCTGCTTGCCAAATCGGCACGGGTGTTCCCCAGTAGCGTTGTTTGGTAATGGAGTTATCTCTGAGGTTTTCTAACCATGAGCGGAAAGCGTTCTTTGCTCCTTCTGGGTTCCAAGTGATTTTCTCATTGGCGGCAAGCATTTTTTTCTTAAGATCTTCCACTTTGAAGAACCATTGTTTTGTTGTTCGGAAAATTACTGGTTCGTGAGATCGTTCTCCATACGGATAATCGTGAACGTAGGATTCTTTTGCGAGAAGTGCGTTTGCATTTTCTATTGCTTCAATGAACTTATTGTCATCAATTTTTGCTTTCAAATCTGTGAATTCTCCAAAGTCTTTGAAGAAACCCTCTTCATTAACACAATTAAACGGTGGAATGCCATTCTGGTGGCCAACTTCATAGTCTTCAGGACCACAACCAGGAGCAGAGTGTACTAAACCAGTTCCTGCGGTATCATCACAGTATTCTTCTGTTAACAAAACGGTGAAAAGTTTAGGATTTTTTTGTAATTCTTTTGGCAGGTGTTGCTTGATGTTTAATGGGTGGTTGTATTGTTGGCCCGCTAATTCTTTTCCTTTGTATGATTTGAGAATTTTGAACGAGTTGATTTTTGTTTTTTCCATCACTGCTTCTACTAGTGATTTCGCTAACACCCAAGTTTCACTTCCTACTTTGACGTCAACATACTCTAGGTTTGGATTAACCATCACTGCTAAGTTGAGTGGAATCGTCCACGGCGTGGTTGTCCAAATGATAAAATAGCGTTGTGGGTTATCGGTTGTTTGGAATTTAACGTAGATTGATGTGTCTTTGACAGATTTATATTCTAACTCGTGTTTCGCTACAGCAGATTGTGTTGCAGCGTCCCAATGCATGGTTCGCAAACCCTGGTAGAGACGGTTTTTTTCGTGTGCTTTCTTTACGAGGAACCAGATGCCTTCCATATATTCTTGTGAGATGGGTTGGTAAGGATCTGTGAAGTCTAATGTGAGACCTAACCGTTCGAAATCTTTGTTCATCACATGCATCATGTCTGTGCAGAATTTTTCACATTCTTTGGTGAATTTGCTCAATCCGAATTTCAAAATATCATCTTTGTTTTTGAGATTAAATTTTTTCATGACTTTTTGTGATGTTGGCAACCCATGCATATCATATCCCATCCTATCCCAGACGTTGAAACCCTGCATTCTCTTGTATCGGAGAATGATATCTTTCATAGACGTCTGCCAGGCTGTTCCGATGTGGACTTTACCAGAAGTATATGGTGGGCCTTCTAGGAAATAATACGGTTTGCCGTTTTTGTTACGGTTTCTGAGAAATTCTGTGGTGTTGTGTTTCTGCCAGAATGCTAATATTTGTGGTTCAAGTGTTTGAGAGTTATATTCTGGAAATTTCATTGCTTTTGGGAATGGGAAGTGATTTAAAAAGATTTACTTTAATAGAATAACATTTCCACGGCCTTTCTTGACTTTTTCGATCTTACCCTTGTGTTCTAATTCAGTGAGAATTAAACTGACTTTTGCTTCAGAAAGATGCAGAAGTTCTTTCCGTAATGCTTTTTGGGAAATTCTGCCATCATGTTTTTTGATGATATCTATTGTTTTTTCTACATACCCTGGTTCGTTGTTGATATCTTCTTTGTGCTGTTCAATGGTTTTTTTTTGTTCTTCTTTATGGTGTTGACGGAATTTGCGTAGTGGTCCAAATTTTCTTCTCATATTAAGAAAACGCCAGAGTAGTAGTAAGATAATAATACCAGCAACCCAATAACGCCAAGTTTGATTTTGAGAAGTAGTTGGCTCTTCCAGAAGATCTTCATCAGTTTCTGCATCATCAGTGAAATCAGGTAGGAGGAATAGGTCGTAGAGGAATGTGCCGTCTTTGGTTATCGTTACTTCTTCTGTAATTGTTGTTGAATCTTTCGTTGCGGTGAGGGTGTATGTTCCTGGGAGGAGATCAAATTGGTAATTCCCGTCTTTTGCTAGGAATTTTTGTTGAGGTTCTGTGTTAATTTCTAATAGTACGTTTGATTCGAGATCTAAATTAGCGCTGTATACAGAGCCTTTAAGGGTAGCTGCAGAGGCTAGAGGGAAAATAAGTGTTAGGATGATGATTGAGAGGATTAGGGCCCTTTTCATAGTAAAAATCAATAATTTGTGCTATAAAAACCTATCGCGAGGCGCGTCACTACTCAAAAATACTAAACTTACCGAAAGGTTTAAATAAGAAATGTTCTCCTAAGACTATAAACATCTATCACCTCTTTTTCCCCTGGCCGATTGGGAAGCGAACTCGCACTTCGGTGTGGGCAAGTCACTGGTCGGCCTGGGGTTTGTTTTCACTCTACAGATGATTCTATCCACTCTAAGAAGTCTTGATTACCATCTAATGGATGCAGGGCAATAATTGGACAAATATCACTATGTAATTCTCGCACTGCTGCAATGATTTTGTCTTTATTTTCCATCACAGAAAACGCGCCGATGTTCCAATAGATTTTTTCTACAATTTGGTTGTCCCACCAGTAGTGGCTTTTTCCATTGTATATCATCGTGCCGGCTACTAATTTTCGTTTAACGAGCTCTTTAGAGATTGTGTTCGCTTCTTCCTCATTTGGTGCACTAATTCGTACTCTACAATATGTTCTCATTTCTTTCTCCTCTTTGTTGTTTTTCGTTTTCTCCTTTTCTTTTTTTGGAGTAATAATGGTTTCATCCAAAGGATAAGAAAGACGAGAATTACCCCGGCTACAAAACCTTCAAATGCTGCGATCATTTCTGACGTTACTTGAGGTGGCGTTTGTGTGATGTAATTTGGTTCATTCTCTGAGGGGAAGTAAATTCCTAGTTCACTCATCTCTAACGCATATTCCATGTACACTAGTGCTGTAATCTTTTCTGTTTCTTGTAATGACTGAGCGTATTGGTAATAGGAATAGCCTAAGATTGGAAAGGTGTCTTCAGCGCTGTTTTCTGCAATGACTCGTTCCGCTGCTTGTAATTTGCTCTGGAAAAAACCATCAATGGTATCATTCTCTAAGCCAAGAGTACTGAGGACTGCATTCGCATCGGCTTTTGCTTGAGAAGCGGTGATAAGACATAATGCAAATTCTTGCTGTTGTAATGCAGTTCTAGCAGTATCAATTTTTTCTTGAATACTGAGTAGATGTAAAGGGGAGAGGTATAATTCTGCATATTGTTTTCGTTGTTCAGATTCTGATATTTTTTGAATACAGGTGTTCTCAAGAATTTCTTTATCTAAATTGAATTTTTTTCCGTCAAGAGAGAAAAATTGCATCCATGATAACGCAGAAAAGTACCGTTCTTCTGTGTACGCTAGTAAGCTGTAAAAGTTTTGAATCGGTTCTGTGGGGTTACGTTCTTCAAATTTTGTGATTTGATCCCGTACGTCACTAATCCTCTCTTTCACAATCATGAGTGTTTGTAAATCTCCTATTGTATCAATCGTTTGTTGTTCTAGTTTCTTTTCAAGAATGTTTGTCTTTTGCTCAACTTGCTTGAGTAGCTCTGTTACTTTTGCAGCACTTGGTTGCCGTTGTTGATAATAATATGTCTTGAGATCTATATTCGTGCCGAAGCAGAAACTCGCTGCAGAGTAGAAATCATTAGAGTTAGTTGCATTTATTGCATCCTCCTTCTTTTGTGTTACGGTGGTGAGAATCTCTCCAGTAATGATGACGTTGTTTTGTTGTGCTTCTTGTTCTATTTTTTCGGTTCGTTCACATAATACTTCTTGCAAGCCAGTCATGATGTCAATATAGCGTTCATTTTCTACAATAGAGAATTCTTTGTGGTTTAAATCTAAACCCGTAAAATGAAACACCACTTCGTTGATCGTTGAGACTTCAATGACAACGAGGTTGAAATTTTCTTTTGCATACTCTATAAGGTTAAGCGGTTCTGTCTGATTATCAATAGCTGGTTGGGTGGCAGTTCCTTGTGGGATAAGAACTTTAGTAATACCTGCTCCTGCAGCAGCTTCGATTTTTTCTTTAATTCCTCCAACAGCGCCGATGATCCCACCAGAGTTAATAGTTCCTGTGACTGCAACTTTATCGTTGTATTCTAAGTCTAATGTTGCAATTGTTGTTAGCGCAGCGATGGCGGCGCCAGCACTTGGTCCACCAATAATATTAGATTTTGCTTTGATGGTGTAAATAAAATCGTTATTGTTGCAATTAAGATTGAAATGTTTACATGCTATCTCTTTGGCAAATCGTGTGGAGATTTGGGTGTCCATTCTGGTAACAGGAAATGTGTCTAAGAAAACCCTGCCCGATCCGTCTTTCAGTTCGAGGAATAAATCTGCATCACTGCCGACAATATGCATTGGATCTTCCTGTACAGCTAAGAGTTTAAGTTGGTATGTATCTTGCTGTGCTACTGCTAATGGAGTGAGTAGTAATAACAGTGCAAGGAAGAAGTATTTTTTCATAATGTTTTGATTTTTTCATGGTTAATAAAGATTGTTGTGATATAGCAGAAAGACTGATAAACAGTAAAAATATTGTTCCGTTGTGGCACGGAAAAAGAAGGTGGGTATAGCGTTAGGTTCTGGAGCAGCTCGAGGATTAGTTCACATTGGTGTGTTGAAAGAGTTGGAGAAGAGAGGGATTAAGCTGGATTATATTGCTGGCACGTCAATGGGGGCTGTGATTGGGGCGTTGTATGCATCTGGTAAAACTCCTAAAGAGTTGGAAGAGATTGCTCAGACAACTGATTGGAAAAGTATTGTTGATTTTACAATTCCTAAACGCGGTTTGTTGAAGGGAGAGTTAGTTGAGAAGAAATTGCGGTCATTGTTAGGTGGGAAGTCGTTCGGTCGTTTGAAAGTTCCGTTGCAAGTTGCTGCGTATGATATGACAAAGAATGAACCAGTAGTATTTTCAAGGGGAGATGTTGCACGGGCAGTGCGGGCATCGAGTTCTATTCCTGGGATTTTTTCACCGGTAAGAATTAAAGGGAGTTCATATGTGGATGGGGTGTTAGTTAATCCAACGCCGTTTGATGTTGTTCGGGAGATGGGTGCGAATGTTGTGATAGCAGTTGATTTATATGATAAGGCTTCTAGTAGGAAAAGGGAAGAAGGGTATATGCGTGAGTTACGGGAGAAGTTTATTGTTGATGAATTGTTGAATGTGCGGAACTATTTATTCCCAAAACGGTGGCCCCGGTTTTTGCGTAATACTTTGTTGTGGTTGTTTGATAAAGTAATGTATCCTGCTCGCGTGATGAAGATTATGGCGGGAAGAGAGTTACCGGAGATTGCGAAAGTGATGTATAATTCGTTTGGGATAGTTGCGGATAATTTTGCAAAGGAACGGATGAAGAATGCTGATGTTGATATTATTGTGGCACCCACGTTTTCCCGTTTACAATGGTCAGATTTTGATAAAGTGGATGAGTTTGTTGCATTAGGAGAGAAATCGATGCAGAAAGAGATGAGGAAGCTTACGAAATTGCTTTGATTTGTTTCCTATCTTTATGTTTGACGTGGATTTTTTTACCGGTTGTTTTGTTTTGTAGAAAAATGTCTTTAGTTACCGATTTTACAATGTATTCTTCTCCTTGGTAGATGACGTTATCATCTTTTTTGAATGGGTGTTGTCGGAAGAGGATTGTTAATCTGTAGAGTTCTTTGTCTTTCTTTTTTGTGTGAAGCGTGGAAGTGATTGTTAATTCCCCACTGAAGTGTTTTTGGATAGCTTTGCCAACTTTTTTTGTGAGGTCATTACTTTTGGTGAAATAATCTTTGCCGTTTTTGAGTGTAGCTATTTTTGCAACACCTAATTTTAGTTTCATAATTTCTTTTTCTGCGAATTGGATGACTTCTTTGGAAACGTCTCTCAGTTGGAGAATGCATTCATAATAGTTTGATGCTTTATCTGTTTGGTAATCTGGCATGAGGGTTAGAGTATTTTGTTGTTTTTTAATGTTTTGAATAAATATTATCATGATGATCTAATTTGTAAAAAATTATTTTATCTTCTGATTTGATATGCTTAAAAATTAAAACAAAAGAACTTCTAATATGAACTCTTTTAAACTCTTGCAATGGTTTTCTTAAATTTTTGTAGTGATTCACATCAATACAATTAAGAATCTCTTCAAATTTTTTCATCACTGATTCATACAGTGGTTTATTTTTTTTAGAAATCTTACTCAACATTTTCTTTAGGTCATCTTCTATTAAAAATTCACGCATTTTCAATATCTGACCTTAAAGAATCCATACTCTTATATTTTTTGAAATCTCCTTTCTTTTCTAGATTTTTTATATCCTTAATAAATTCTGGTTTTAATTGAGGTTCAAGTAAATCTTCTTCAAACCTATCAATTACGAAATTAATGGCTTCAGATTTGGTTTTAAATCCATATTTACCTTTAACAATAGTTAGAACTCTATCCTCATATTCTCCAATATTTATTATCGCTTGGACCATTTTATTATTTTTTATAATGATAAATAATGTTTTATTATATAATCTTTTCTGTTTTTTCTAAGAGGTCTAATAAAAAGATTTGGGTGAAAAATTTCTGGGTGGGTTCTTGCCGCGAACTTCTTCAAAAAAATTGTTTCGGTCAATTCTTTTCGGTTTGTGATTAGTAAACGATCGAATTCTAAACTCTTTCGTAATGTTTATTAAGTTATGGTAATTGGTTTCACAAATGAACTCAGAGGTGGCTTCTAGAATACGTTATGCTGGTTGCGATCGTTCTATCTTCCCATATATTTTTTATGAAGATGCAGTTGCGGGTTTAGTTGGTGCATCGGACCATTTTGAAGAAGAGTTTCACGTTAGGAGAATAAGAGAAGGATATATCCAGATGAGTCGGAATTATATTCTTGATGCGCGGGGACTTGTATTGCCCAGACGAGACCCTTTGCTTGAAGAAGATACGCCTGCATGGAGTTATGTTATGGATGAGTCAGAGAGGGTTCAGAAGGATTCTCAGTAAGTGTTACGCTTTCGGGTTTGAGGTATTAACATATTGCAAAATGAGCATTGATTTTTCTTTCTCAGTGGGTAATTGTACAAATACACTGTTCTGACTTATAAAACTAATCTCTTCTTCTTGTCAAACCAACCCTACTTGGGAGTAACAAACTTTAAATATGTGGGCTAATTTTTATCCAAAATGTCTTGTAGGCTTGAGGTAGACCTATTACATCCTGATGAAGAGATTTTTGCAGAGGGGACTAAGTGGTTGAAAGAAATTGTGGAAGATATGTTGGGCTTTATTCCAGACATCCATGTTCCTCGCCCACTTATACAACCAAATTATCTTGAAGTATCTTACATCCAGGGGCGCCCGTCAACAATTTCTCTTCACCGAGTCGACCTTGACTATTCTAATGTGACAGCTCTCCTACAGGATAATTTAGAGGATTATGATGATATTAGAGAGGCCCTTGATGCTCTAGAAGATGACCCTCCTGCTACTACATGGGTATTTGAATTTTCTGCACAAAGAGGGATACTCAAGCGAGCATCGTATCACCGAGGCGATTGGAGGGGATCTGATTTTAGGTGGCCTGATACAAGAGAAATGCTGGTTGGAGCAAGAGATATGGGTGCTGTGCCCCATGTTGTTAGGGAAGCATACAAAACTGTTGATCGTGTTGCAGATAAACTTCAAAAACTTTCAGCCGATGGATCATTACTAACAACACATCGGGACAAGTGTGCTCAGATGCTTAGATATATGCAGAAATTGTGCGATAAAGATGTAAGAGTAGGTTTTCTTGCATCACTTTAGATAAAACTTTTGAAAGTAATATTGAGGGAGGATTCATCTCTTTTGTAAATAGTCATACTAAGAATAAATACATTGTTTTTAGCCTAAACCGTTTATAGAGAATAATTTATACAGAGAAATTTAAGAGAATTATACCTTACTCTTGTGGCTGATCACTCTCTAGCTCAAGTTTCACAATGACAGCTCTAAGGTCATCTCCCACCCTTTGCCAATCTCGGCCTATGGCTTTCATAGTGTCTTCTAACCGTATGGTCTCGTAGGTAAGGGGTTCAGGAAATAATGTTATGTTGGAAGCAACCTGGTAGATTACTTGTGCCCCCCTCTTAATGTATTCGATTACTCCCATTTGGATCAGGAGGGAGGAATACTATTTAAGAATTTCTCAAAAAACAATTCTGTGTGGGATGAATATCCCTCTAGGATTCACTCAATTACACATAAACCTCTAAATCATTCATAAAAATATAATGAAGTTTTCACTTATAAAAATATTGTAGATAACCCCTCAAATACTATCAAACCATTCTGAAAATGACTGAGGGATCTCTGCTCCATTAAATTTTCCATTCTCATAAACTGCCCACGATCCACTCCATCTCCAACCGTTAGACCAATCAAAGTGTTCTACTAAGAAAGGGTCAGACATTTTAGTTCCAATTTCCTGTCTGGAGAATATTTTTGTGATTGTCCAGCTATTAGAACCTGTTTGACCAATACAATATTTGTTTCCATAATATATAGACCACGCTACACTTTCACAAAGGCGAGGATCATATCTATTCCCAGGAGTGCCTACTTCACTAACAACTTTTCCAACTCTACTCATCAGGTCTTCTACTTCTTTGCGTAAGTGCAGTTTTGTGGGTTTAGATATTCTTCTCTCTTCCATAGTCTTTCCAATAAACTTTAACTGTTATTTTTTTGTCCTCCTTTTGAGGACAACATTTATAAATGCACATTTTTAATGTGGACCTATGATTCAAGCTTTAGAAGAAGCAGGACTAACTAAAAATGAAATTACAGCCTACACCGCATTATTAGAGTTGGGGACTTCAGCTGCTGGTACTCTTACAAAAAAAACAAGAATGCATCGCTCTCGTGTTTATGAGGCATTAGATCGGTTGATATCTAAAGGGCTTGTTTCTCACAAGATCAAAGGAAACGTAAAACATTTTGAAGCACAAAGTCCTGAAATTATTATTGATATATTAGAAGAGAAAAAGAAGAAAGTACAAAGGGTTATTCCAAAGCTAAAGGCTTTGCAAATAGAGAAACCAGGACTTCAAAAAGCAAATGTTTTTGAAGGCTACAATGGTTTGAAAACTGTCATTGGAAATGCCATAAATATTCTTGACAAAGGAGAAGAAGTGTATATCTTTGGGGCGCGTTCAGGCCAAGATGCTAAGCCTGAAATATGGCGTATATTTTTCAAGCAAGTAAATAAAAATAGGTTGCAAAAAGGAATCAAGTATAAAGTTATCTTCAATGAAGATCTCAGAGGGAGTGAGGTTGCCACAACATTCAAAAATAGTAAACTTACTGAAATTAAATATATTAATCAACATACCCCTGCCGGAATTAATATTCATGGCGATAATGTAGCTATTGTAAATTGGGATAAATTGGTAACATTTCTTATTACTAGTAAAGAAGTTGCAGACTCGTTTAAGGAATACTTTAAAATTATGTGGAAGCAGGCTAAAAAATAGTCCACCTGAAATCAATAAACAAATCACCTCTGCAAAAAGTAGGGAGTTAATTATTTAAAACAACTGACAAAAAACATTCTATGTTATCACAAGAAGCGAAAGCAGAGTTAGAGAAGCAAGCGTACAGAGTAGTTGGTAGTCATAGTGCTGTTAAAACGTGCGGTTGGACGAAGAATATGATTAACGGTCAGGGTGGCTGTTACAAACTTAAGTTCTACGGCATTATGTCCAACCAATGTATGCAAATGACGACTTCTATTAGCTGTGCAAACAGGTGTACATTTTGTTGGCGGGGGTATAAAGCGCCTGTCAGTAAAGACTGGAAATGGGAAACAGACGATCCACAGATGATTCATGAGCAATCGTTGGAAGCACATCATAAATTATTGGTTGGGTTTAAAGGATCTGATAAAGCTAACAAGAGAGCGTATGAGAAAAGTTTAGGGGTGAAACATGTTGCATTGTCATTAACTGGAGAACCAATATTTTATCCGAAAATAAATGAGTCAATTGAATTGTTTGATAAAGATGGTATTAGCACGTTTCTTGTAACAAATGGCCAGTATCCTGAACAGATTAAGAATTTGAAACCAATCACGCAGTTGTATATTTCGATTGACGCTCCAACGAAGGAAATGCTGAAAGAAGTGGATGTACCATTGTTTGCAGATTATTGGGAGCGATTGAATACGTCGTTAGATTATTTGAAAGAGAAGAAAGAAAGAACATGTGTTCGGCTAACAGTGATTAAAGATATGAATGATTCCCATGTTGATAAGTATGCAGAATTGATTAACCGTGGGAGGAGTGATTTTATTGAAGTGAAAGCGTATATGCACGTTGGTCCGTCACAGGAGAGGTTAAGCAGAGAGAATATGCCGCTCCATGAAGAAGTGGTTGCGTTTAGTAAAAAGTTGGCAGCGTATTTAGATGATTATGAAATCGTTTCAGAACATATTCCTTCACGTGTGGTAATGTTTGCGCGGAAAGAGTATAAGAGAGATGGTGTGTGGTGTACGTGGATTGATTTCCCCAAATGGAGCGAGGAAGTTGTGAAAGGTGAAGGTGTAGAGGCTGCAGAGTATTCCATCAAAACGCCGCAAGTTGGGTTGAGTGGTAAAGGAACATTAGATAATGTTCCTGTTGAAGTTCGGGAGAAGTTGATGAAAGAACGTGGGATCTTTGTCGATGAGGAAACGGAAGAATTGAGTTTTTATGAAGAATGAACTCCAACATCTTTATATTGTCATTTATATTCTTTAAACCATGTACAAAGTAGAACTTAAAATTTATCATAAGACGTGTTGGGGATCTGAGATTGGCCTGAAGTTTCCTCAATACCGGTTGTCATCGGTGGATTGTCGTTGGATTAAGAACCAAGTAGTTCATATTCTATTGGCTCGTGGTGATCCCGCTAATTTTACAAGGATAATACAGTATCTTGAGCAGAGAAAAGATGTGTCCAAAGTTGAGGTTCTTAGTGAAGATGATCAAAGTCTTTATCTAAGGGTTTTAACGACGAGGAATAAACGTAGGACACAATTCTCAGACTTCTTTTTCGAGCATAATTGCTTTCCCGTAGTGCCGACGCGATTTGAAGGGAAGTACGAACTATGGACTTTGGGGACTGCTGATAAAAAAAATATAACTGTAGTATATAATTTGTTGAAGAAACACCATCCTACAAAGATCAGTTCTCTTAAAGAAGAGAAAATGGAGAATGCACTCACCAAGAAACAGCGAGAAGTGCTTAACTACGCTCGCCACTTTGGCTACTATGAGTGGCCTCGAAAAAAGTCTGTAAGTGAGATTTGTGCATTGGTGAATATTCCAAAAACCGTCTTTTTATCTCATCTTAGGAAAGCGGAAAATAAAGTGATGCTACATTTCTCGTCTCAGAGAGGATAGACTATGGTCTACAACAATTTAATATGTCGGTGGTTGTTTTAGTTCGTTATGAAATTCAAACCATTTGAACATAAACTTGTGGCAGTACTGAACAAAAAGATTGAACAAGGTAGCGCAATGAATGCCTTAGCTCACCTGGCACTTGGGTTGGGCGGGTGTGTTTCAGATAGAAAGAAGTTGCGCCTTCAGGACTATACTGATGAGGGAAAACATCCTCAAATCTCAGATATACCTTTTATTGTACTTCGAGCGAAATCTGGACAGATTAGGAATTTACGAAAAATAGCATTGGAACAAGGGTTTGTGTTTACTGACTTTACACACACAATGCTTGGAGAGACGTATGTTGAACAGCATCAAAGTACTAAACAAACGAAGGAGGAAGATTTAGAGTATTTTGGCATTTGCCTCTTTGGTGAATGGAATAAAGTGTCTGAACTTACGAAGAAGTTTTCATTATGGAGATGAACTATGGCTTGTGAATTACACTTTGAGGTTTTGGGATCTGGTTCAGCGATGAATTATGAGTTAGGCCAGTCGAACTTTCGTTTACGTTATGGTAATAAACAGGTGATTTTTGATCTTGATGCAACTACTCTTAACACAATGGGCAAGAGAGACTTTCCAGGAGAAGTTGGCTCAATTACTGATGTTGTTATTAGCCATGTGCATGGTGATCATGTAAATGGCTTAGAAAATTTGGGATTTGTTAGTTACAATGTATTCGGAAGGGAAGGGGATCAAAGACCAACTATCCATGTAGCAACTGAAGCACAATTAGAAGCATTAAAAAGAGCATTCCATGATAAAATGAAAGACCAACAGTACGCTGACAATTCTCCAAGGCAAGTTGATTTTGACCATTACTTTGGATCGAGCGTTGGTGGAAGGGTGAGAGTTGAAGGGATGCCAGAGATGTGTTTTCATCTGACGTTACATGTTCAGGGTATGGAATGTTATGGCTTGTCTGTTCCAAGTCACGGCCTATGGGTTTCAGGAGATAGTCGTGAAGTGAAGGACTTTCCAGAAGGTACGGTTTTAGGATTCCGAGATGCAGCTGGTCCTGGGAGTGGTGCGAGAGTTCACGCTGATCTTGATCTTGGTGGTCGGTCTCCGAGAGAAAAAGCAAAGACGGTGCTTTATGGAGTGGGGGGAAATTGGCGAGATATAGCCCATAAGGCTGAGGCTTTGGGTTTCTTTGGTCTTGCTCTTCCTGGGGAAGTTTATATCTTTGATGGAAATGGTAACGTAAAGAGGAGAGGACGTCCGTTTATTCACCAGATGGTTTCTTTGCAATAGTTTGTAACAAAACACTTATAAAATAACTTCTGATTTGTTGTAGGTATGGAAGAACAAGAAATACAGCAAAAATTTATGCAATTTCAACAGCTACAGCAGCATATTGAACAGATTACTGAACATATCCAGAAACTGAATCAACAAAATATGGAAATTCAGGAATCAATTACTGCGTTACAGGAGTATTCTAAAGTTGAGGATGGTAGAGAAGTTTTAGCGCCGATTGCTAATGGTATTTTTGTTAAGGCGAAAGCAGAAGGGGGGGAGAAGTTATTAGTAAATGTTGGTGCGAATACAGTAGTTGAGAAAACAGTAGAGCAAGTTGTTGGTTTGTTAGAGGAACAACAGAAGAAAGCACTTACGAAGATTGGTGAAGCAGAGAATTTAGTGGAAGGGTTTCAGAAGCAAACAATGGAGATTTATGAAGAGATTCAGAAGGCGTGAAGATGTTTGGTAAACTTAAGGATAAGTTAAAAGGGGCGTTGAATGTTTTTTCTAAGAAGACTGAGGAAGAAGCAGTTGATATTCCAGAAGAAGAGTTAGAGAAGGTAGAAGAAGTTTCTGAAGAAGTACCGGAAGAGAAACCTGAGCCTGTACAGGAAAAAATTCCAACAGCTGAAGATCTTGTTAAAGAAACAAAAGAGAAGTTTTCTAAACCCAGGAAAGTTGAGAAGAAAAAAGTTATGGCGCAGGATGTGGTGGATGACAAGCCTGCGAAGAAACCAGTGAAGAATATTCCAAAGGAAATTGAGAAAGAGAAGGTTGTTGAAACGGTTGAGGAAACTGTAAAAGAAGAAGAGCCAGTTATTGAAGAAGCGAAAGAGGAGCCTGTTGAATCAGAAGAAAAGATTGTTGAAGAGGTAAAGTCTGAGGAGAAAGAAGAGCCTATCACTGAAGAGAAGACCGAGGAACCGAAAGAAGAGTCGTCTGGGTTTTTTGGAAAAGTAAAATCGTTCTTTGGAAAGAAAGATGAAGAAGTTGAAGAAACAAAAGAAGGTGTTGATAAAGAATTACAGAAAGAATCCACGGAAGAAAAGCCAGCAGCAGAATCAAAAGAAGTAACGAAATCAGAAGAAACAGCCGAAGAAATCAAAGAAGAAAAAACAGAAGAGCCAGAAGCTGTTGAAGAAGTAAAAGAGGAAGAACCAGAGAAGAAAGGGTTCTTTGGGAAAGTAAAAGAATCACTAACAACGAAAAAGATTACGGCAGATAAATTTGAGAGTTTATTCTGGGAGTTAGAAGTTGTATTATTAGAAAATAATGTTTCTGTAGAAGTTATTGAGAAAATTAAAGAGGATTTGAAAGAAGAGTTAGTTGACAAACCACTCCCACGAGACGTTCTTGGAAAGATTAACGATACACTACAGAAAACGTTGAATGATATTCTAGAATTTGAAACTGTTGATCTACTCAAAAATATTGAAGCGAAAGAAGGGCCGTATGTTGTTGCGTTGTTTGGCATTAACGGTGCAGGGAAAACGACTTCAATAGCTAAGTTAACGCATTATCTCAAAGAAAATGGCAAGTCTGTGGTGTTAGCAGCATGTGATACTTTTAGGGCAGCAGCAATTCAACAATTAGGAGAGCATGCAGAACGATTAGATGTGAAGATGATTAAGCATGATTATGGTTCTGATTCAGCGGCAGTTGCGTATGATGCAATTAAGTATGCTGAGAAAAATAATGTTGATGTTGTGTTAATTGATACAGCAGGGAGATTGCATAGTAATACAAACTTAATGGCGGAATTGGAGAAGATAATTAGAGTAACGAATCCAGATTTGAAAATTTTTGTTGGCGAATCAATTACAGGAAATGATTGTGTTGAACAAGCGAGAAAGTTTAATGAGTTAGTGCAGATGGATGGTGCTATTCTAACGAAAGCAGATGTTGATGAGAAAGGGGGAGCACCTCTTTCAATTTCGTATGTGATTGGAAAGCCGATTTTATTTCTAGGAGTGGGTCAGGAGTATAAAGATTTAGAGAAATTCGACAAAGAGAAGATGTTAACGAGATTAGGGTTTTAAGCTGCTTCTTTGAAGAATTGGTCATAGATTTGACTCACAGCTTCATATCCTCGGTCTCTATCTACTGTAAGAACAAGACAGGGGCTGTTAAAACCCTTCTGATGAGCTCTCACTTTTATGTTTGCGTCATCTAAGTGTAGAAGTGTGTTTGCGATGTCTCTTTGACTTAGACCCTGGCCAGCTACTACAATGACTCCCACATCATCAATAACTCTGACTGCGTCTTCAGGAAGGTACCCTTCATGTCCCCTGCGAACTTGGTCTAGGATTCTGTGCTTAACTCTTGTAACTTCATTAACGCCAGATAACTCCTCGCGGTCAAAAACAAATGATGTGTCATCAACGCCCGAGAAAGCAAATTGTAGTGACCTGTCTTCTCTTTCTTCATTTTGGTATCTAGCTGCATCTAACACTCTTCTAACAACTCCTGCACTATCGTTTAAGCCAAAAGCGCTATTGTGATATACAACTAAGTCCTCTCGGTATCCAATCCCAACGACAGGATGTCCTGGCTTTGATAATCTATCGCTTACTACATAGGTGCCTTCTTCAGGGAATTGATTTGTTCCTCTTATGTGAACGGGGATTGGTGTTCCTTCTAATGGTGTGATTGCTTCTGGGTTGATGATTTCCATTCCGGAATAAGAAAGAATTCTCATCTCTAAACGAGTTATCTCTCTGACTATATCCGTTCCCGCTAATATCTTCGGGTGAACGACACGTAGTGGGCCGTCTGTAAAGTTTTCATAAACATCAACATCAAGGCCTCGTGAAATAACTCCGCCGCTTTTGTCTGATCCTCCGAAAGTGAATGTGGCCAGTTCTCCACCAATTCCTCCATAAAAGCCAGGGAAGACGAGTGTCGCTTTTTCATCTCTTAATCTTGCAAGTCTTTCGTAGGTCTCTGAGGTTACTCTTGCTTTATCAAAAGAACCCCCCAACACGAGGAATTCAAGTGGGTCGATAAATTGACCGTCAATTTCTTCTGCAAATAATCGTGCTTGCCATTCTTCTCCGAACGCTTTGAGTGCAGCTAAATACCTCGCTTCTGGAAGTTTACTTTCGAAACGTTCTGTTAAAGACTGTTTAACTCTATCCGCACTTCCAGGGTAGATTTCTTCATAACGGCCAACGATTTTGTTGATGGTTATTCTCGCTGCAGCACTGTCTGATCTTTCCCCTGCTAATCTAACAAGAAGTTTTGTGACTCTGATATCGTCATCATAACGGCTCCCAGGTGCGGAGAGAACAACGTATTGAATGCCTCCCTCGCTCATAACCTCTGCAACTTTTAATATTTTTTTTCTTGTTGCGGTTGAAGTTCCACCGAATTTAGCGAGTTTCCGTGTCATTTTGTGTCAGTTTACGTTATTCTTATTTAAACTTGTTTTCTGTAACGTGGTTCTGGTTGGTTAGTGGCTGTTTTCTGAGCTTCGAATCTTTCGTATGCATCTCCAAGCCAAAGGATTAATTCCACTCCCATTGGTGCTCTGGAATCAACTCCGTATGTTGCTTGAAGATATTCGAAGCAGTCTTGGCTTGGTTTCTTGAATACGGGACAACCTCTTGCTTTACCGTGACCAAGTCTCTTGGCAACTTCCATGTCTAAGCCTTTTGGCGAATCCCTATCAATTAAATCTATGTCAACAGGGTCCATATATGTTGGGCCTTCCATAACTCCAATAGCAGCTTTTGTTGCTCCGAGATGAGACAAACTTACATGTCCAAGGGTGGCTGTGGCCGTTAGATATTTTCTGGGTTCGCGAGCGTAGGTTTCTTTGAGTTTTAATGCCACTCTAACTGCAGTGAGGAGCCCTTTTTCCCCTATTGTTCTCAAAGTTGGAAACCCATGGGGAACTGCAACACGGCAATATGGGGAGGTTCGTACAACCAAGTCTACTTCTCGTATTTTTTTATCAACGTATGTGGCGTGGTCTTGTTTGGTTATGAATTTCCACCAGGTCTGCACCATAGATGCTTCTAAAATTTCTCTTAGGCTTGTTCTGCTTTCTTTTGGAATTGGTTCCTGGCCGTTAACTGCAAGTTTATGTTCTTCCCACCAAATTCTAAATACATCGGTTAAACCTTGTTCATATGCTCTAAACCCAGCGGTTTGTTGTGTTGCGATGCTTGCATCGATTGAACCCATTTTTGCTTCAAATTGGCTTCTATTTAAATCACTATTGGTTAGTGGTGGCCGTATTCTCTATTTTTAGAAAATCTTTAAATATACACTCTTTAGCAAGCCATTATGACATCATTTTATATCCATACGTATGGTTGCTCAGCGAATGTGGCGGACTCTGAACAGATGAAGACCCACTCCCCACCGGTCAAGTCCGGATAAAGTATATAAACAATTTCTTAGAATATTTTTGTTCATCAAAGGGGTTGAGATGAACAAAAAATATCACTTCGAAATTGAACAAATTCTTGAGCTAGCAGATTTGTATGAGCTGGGAGTTCCTTTGAGAACCATTGCAAAAATTCATGGAATGAACTCTGCTACTCTTTGGCATAGACTCAAAAAGTATGAAGAACAAGAATTATTTCAGTTTAGGTCACGCTCTGAAACAGTCTTAATGACCTTGTCGAAGAGTAGAACTAGCCCAAAAGGAGAAAAAACCAAGCGAGTTAAGGATTGGTTTAAGAATTTTGGAAGAGAAGGGATACTAGATATTCTTACTGTGTTTCTTCTTGTTGAAGCCTCAGCTGATTATAAGTATGGAATGATAAGACTGACTAATTCTGATGAAACACTACTTCAAATATTTACAGACATACTCTTATTACTTAACTTGGAACCAAGACAAACAATCGATTCGAGAAATAATTTGCGAGTTGTTTTTAGTAGGAATTCTAGAACTCGGAAAGTGTTAGATGAAATTTATGTAAGAACTCCCACTACCAAACACCAACCACGGAGGGGCACCGAAAATTGGGAAATGTATTTGAAGACAACGCAACCCAATTTGCTTTGGTTGTATGGTCGATCGAGAAAATTAATTGAACTGTGTTTTCGAATCGCAATGTCCTGTGATGGTTCCGTTTTTAGGAGCAGGGGTATTAAGCATCTCCCCGATAGACCACAATTAACCCTAGTCTGTTTTCATCCGCTATTACTTTTACAATGGAAAGAGATAGCTAGCCTAATTGGACTCAACATGAATATCTCGGGGAAAAGAATTCGATCCAGGAGTATCGAAACTTCACGCAAATTTTTAAAAATGGGTGCCTTTTTAGAAGGTGTGAGGATATCCTCCAAAGGATCAAAACAATTTCGGGGAATAGAGAAAAATACCCGGTTGAATGATTTATTGAATACATATGATTTAAGATGACAAATGTATATTTTTTTACACAGGGATGTAGTGCTAATGTTGCTGACTCAGAACAGATGGCAGGATTACTGGAGCAAGCTAAATTTAGCATAGTTAACAGAATTCAAGAAGCACATGTTATTGTTATGAATTCGTGTTCAGTTAAATCACCTTCTGAATCTATGTTTTTCAAAACTTTGGAACAATTTAAGCAAGAACATCCGCATAAATTAATTGTGGTGGCTGGATGTATCCCAGAGGCTGATCCACGGAAGTTTAAAGAGTATTCAGTTGTTGGTACACAAAGCATTCATCATATCGTGCAGGTAGTGGAAGAAACACTGAATGATAATGTTTTACAGATTCTAGGAAATGAAGAAGTGCCACCATTGGATATGCCGAAAGTGCGAAAGAATCCTGTTGTAGAAATTATTCCAATTAATAGAGGTTGTTTGGGAGCATGTACATTTTGTAAAACGAAACAAGCACGGGGGAATTTGATCTCTTACTCTGTTGATGAAATAGTTGATGTTGCTCAAAAAGCGTTATCAGAAGGAGTGAAAGAGATTTGGTTAACTTCACAGGATACATTTTGTTACGGTTTTGATATTGGGACAGATATTGTGGAGTTGCTCAATGAGTTGGTTAAGTTAGATGGTGATTTCTTTATTCGTGTGGGAATGGGTAACCCAGATCATATGCCGAAAGTGCAGGAGGGGTTAATTGAGGTGTATAAACATCCGAAGATTTTCAAGTTTTTGCATTTACCATTACAAGCAGGTCATAATTATACTCTGCAGCAGATGCGTCGGAGGTATACAGTGCAGCAATTTAGAGATACAGTCGATGCATTTAGGAAAGCGATTCCTGAAATTAATTTGATGACTGATATTATTGTGGGGTATCCAACAGAAAATGAAGATCATTTCTGGGGAACGTTGCAAGCTGTTAGACGAGTAACGCCAGATTCAATTAATATTTCACGGTTCTGGCCACGGCCAGGTACGCCTGCTGCTGAATTAAAACCGTTAGATGGTGGAGAGGTAAAGAAACGATCAACAGTGATAACAGATATTTTTCATAATATATCTACCCTGCAAAATGAACGATGGAAAGGTTGGGAAGGTTCTGTGTTAATTGATGAGAAAGGAAAGGATGGTCAATGGATTGGTCGGAATTATTGTTATAAACCAGTGATTGTTGAAGGGGATTTTAATTTAGGTGATTCAGTTAAAGTTCGGATTGTGAAAACTGGATTATTTGATTTACGGGGGGAAGTAGTGAATGGTACAGCGTGATGAAGCGAGATTATCTCTTGATGATACTGTAGGGGCTCCCAGTGTTGAGAACTCTTTCAACAAGGAAAGCTAAATGGGGTTTTGCTCTTACAACTATGGTTGCTGCATTTTATGTAGGAGATTCAAATCCAGATGTTGTTTCATTACCTCAAAATGCTTGGGAATATTTGCTTGCTGGCGTTCCTGCCGTTGGTACTGTGATTTCGTCTGGACTTGTAAATGGTCGCTATGCTTCACGCCAGGATTTTGAAACAATGTTTTCGGAAGGTCTTGCAAAAGGAACGAAATTAGCAGTTTTTAGTGCAATGCTTGGTTATGCCGCTGGATCTTTCTTCTAATTATTCGAAACTATTAAAAATCACTTTCATTCTATCTGTGAAATGAATGCAAAAGAGTTACGGGAGAAGTATTTTAATTTCTTTAAGGAGAAAGGACATGCTATTATTCCCTCAGCATCATTAATTCCAATGAATGATGCGTCAGTATTATTCAACACAGCAGGAATGCAACCACTTGTTCCGTATTTGATGGGAAATGTTCATCCTGCCGGCAAAAGATTAGTTAATTTACAGAAATGTTTACGAACGGTTGACTTTGAAAATATTGGAGATAATACGCACCATACGTTTTTCCAGATGTTAGGGAATTGGTCACTAGGGGATTATTTTAAGAAAGATACGATCGCCTGGAGTTTTGAATTCTTAACAGAAGTGTTGCAATTACCCTTAAACATGCTGGCGTTTACTGTGTATAAAGGTGATGACGTTGTGCCTGCGGATGAGGAAGCGGCACAGTTCTGGGAAGCGCATGGAGTTCCTAGAAAAAGAATTGCATTTTTAGGGAAAGATAACTTCTGGTCGGCTGGTGAGACGGGTCCATGTGGTCCATCAACAGAGATGTTTTATTGGACGGGTAAAGGAGAAGCGCCAGAGGAGTTTGATGCAGAGGATGAGCAGTGGGTGGAGATTTGGAATGATGTATTTATGACGTATAATCGGGATGACAAGGGTAATCTGTCTCCATTACAACAAAAGAACGTCGATACAGGAATGGGTTTTGAAAGGGCATTAGCAGTGTTGAATGGGAAAGAGAGTGCATATGAAACGTCGTTATTTGCTGGTGCGATTCTCAAGTTAACAGAGTTAAGTGGAAGAAACTATGCGGACTGCAAGAAAGAGATGCGCATTGTTGTTGACCATTTACGAGCAGCAGTGTTTGTGTTAGGTGATGAGAATGGTGTTGTGCCGTCAAATGTTGATAGGGGATATATTTTACGACGATTGATTCGAAGAGCGATTCGGTTTGCCAAACAGATTGGTATTGATGAAATGTTCACTGCTGAGATTAGCAAGATCTTCATTGCAGAGTATGGTGAGTATTATACGGAGTTAGAGAAGAATAAAGAAAAGATTATTGGTGAGTTACAGAAAGAGGAACAGAAATTTGCATTGACGTTAGAGAAGGGATTGCGTGTGTTTGAGAAGTTAGCTGCGCAAGCAGATGTTATTTCTGGAAAAGATGCGTTCTTATTATTCCAATCATATGGTTTTCCATTAGAGATGACGCAGGAGTTAGCAATGGAACAGGGAATTAGTGTTGATGAAGCTGTGTTTAAAGAAGAATATGAAAAACACCAGGGCTTATCTCGAACAGCATCTGCAGGGAAGTTTAAAGGCGGCTTAGCAGATAATTCCCCTGAAACAACTCGGTTACATACAGCTACTCACTTATTGGCTGAGGCGTTACGAAGAGTGTTAGGTTCTGAGGTTAAGCAGCGAGGTTCGAATATTACGCCTGAAAGACTGCGGTTTGATTTTACATTTGATAGAAAGTTAACGCCGGAAGAGATTAAAGCAGTTGAAGATGAAGTGAATAAAGTTATTGATTCTCATGTTGAAGTTAGGCGAGTAGAGATGACGAAAGAGGAAGCAGTGAGGTTAGGTGCACAAATGGAGTTCGGTGCAAAGTATCCAGACAGAGTGAGCGTCTATTTTGTTGGTGAGTATTCTAAAGAATTTTGTGGTGGACCGCACGTAAAGAATACGTCTGAGATTGGACATTTTAAAATTGTGAAAGAGAAAAGTTCTTCTGGTGGTGTGAGACGGATTAAGGCTGTTTTGGAGTAATTCTATAAACTTCTGTCAATAAAATCTCCCTCATTTCTTAGTAGCATTTCGGGAACGACTGGATGTTGTTTTACTGCCTCTGGAAATGGTACCTCATACTCAAAACGGAATTGGGAACTTGGATCGAGGGTAGCTACGCTCACTGGAAGAAGAGGGACGTAAAATGTACATTGGTCATCGCTTGCAGCGTATGTTGGTGCCCCAAACTGGGTAAAGTGAATGTTTGCTAGTACTGTTGCTCCCTCGCAAGTTGCTTGCGTAAATTCAAGCTCACGGTATGGCGGAAAGCGAAAGTCTTCGCCCGCTTCTAATACTTCGTTAAGACGCCACCATTGCCATCGAACTTCGTCTGCAAGATGTTTCAAGGAGATTTCTCGAAGATATACTGATATGTCATTCTCTGCAATAGTATTCAGACTTCTTTCCATAATTGGTCTTAATTCTGTGTCTAGACAAAGTGCTGTAAGAACCCAATCTGCTCTGCCGTAATAAAAGCCGGTTTCAAATAATAGCTCTGGATGGCTCTCTTCAATTTCTGTTGCTATGTGTTTGCCCACCCTTCTTTTGAACTTCTCAAAGTACTTGTAGTGTGCTTTCAGTGATTCAAGGAAGAGGTCTCTCATTGTGTAAAAGTAAATGAATGCGCGGGCCGGGACTTTCCAAAACACTGTTTTTTACAATGTAATACTTGAACCCGGGTCACAGCGTCTTTGCTGAAGCAATGGCAACGCCGTATACTAACCACTATACTACCCACGCACAACCTCTCAAAGAAAATATGTTCTTAATAAACTTTACTAATCAGAAAAATAAAAGAAAGAAAAAAAAGATACTCTTAGTTTCGTGCTAGGCCAAACACAGCTCGTAATGCAACGATAATTGTCGCTGGTACGAATAGTGTTAAAATTCCTCGCAAGATGTTGCCAATCATTGGTGCAACTGCATCAAATACTCCTACTTGGACCCCCAAGAAAGAGACTAATACTAACACCGTCCCACTGGTTAAGAAACCGGATGCTTCATTGTGGGAGACATTTAGCAGACCTACTACGACACCTAATAGGAATACAACCCATAACATTGTTGCTTGGTATGGTCCTGTAAAACCTAATCCGAGAAGTACTGCTAAGACAACACCAACGAGAAATGCCCAACTCCCTACTAGATGTGCGTTACTCCGCCGTGGAGCTGCTGCTCTTCGTCTTTTTGCCATTTAACTATCACCTCTTTTTTTTAAGGGTCCTATGACGGGTTCCCTTATAGTTTCCTACTATTATTTTTTTATTTATATGTCTTTTGTTTTTTATCCGTCTATTTTTATAGCAAAAACTTAATAAAAGGGTTAGCGGTTTTCTGTGTATCCCCTCTTAGTTTAGCTTGGCTAGAACGCTCCGCTGTGTGTTCTTAGGAAACTGAGAACAGGCGAGAGATAAGTTCACTGTTGGACTAAGCCTTTAGGGCTCTGGATGAAATACAGCCAGTGGGGACGGAGAGACATCTTCGGATGCTTCAAATCCCCGGTTCAAATCCGGGAGAGGGGACTCCGAAGGCAGGGTGTGCGTTCTCACCCTTGCCTTCACATATTTTTCAATTTTTTCTTGTTTTCTAACACAATAAAAACCAATTTCTTTGTAGAACTTTTCTATGTCTTTGATCACAATTGCGAAAACATTTCTTTTTGCACCAAATCCCGATTTAATAGTGTTCTCTATTCCGAATTCAGAGATCATTTTTTGTACTTGTTTTAGGCCTTTGAAATTGATTGAGTAGAGTCTTAAAATTAATCTTCTTCCTTCTGGGATTACACTCCCCTCGTCGTCGTATAGGGCTTTTAAGAACTCACGCTTGATGCTTTTACTAGCTTCTATAATTTCTTTTGGAACGGTCCAAGTCCTAGAGAAGTAATCACAGTAACTCTTAAGATCTTCATATGCTAATTTTGACCTAACTCTTGCGTAAGGAAGAAGCTTGCCCGTTTTTCCGGATGGCTTGAGTGCAACAACCGGTTTTAGCCCATAAACATTGTCTAAGTCATCAACAAACTGTTGTAGTAATTCTGGGTCTGTGATGTCATATTTAATGTTGTAATCAGTTCGGCACTTGTAAGCACAACCATCGCCAATCAAGTGAGCGATTAGCCTTGCTTTAGCTTCTGTTAACTCTTTGAAGCCGGGTTTTAGTCTCTTGATTCTCATACTTGAATCTTGAATTTTAATATTTATAATTTCTATTAGTACTTGTCTAGTGGGTTGTGACTACACTTTCAAAACACTTAATAAATCGAGTAACTTGTCCATTCTGTGAAATACAAACTAATCATTTTTGACATGGACGGAGTTATCTTTCGAGATGTTAATTTTTGGTTAAGGGTGCATGAAGTATTTGGTACGTTAGAAAAAGGTAAAGTTCTGACAAAACAATATTTACATTCTGATTACGCAAAGCTTGTTGAGGAAGTTGTTGTAAAGTTATGGAAAGATAAAGATGCAACACCATACTTTGAGCTTGTTAATTCGTTAGAGTATTTACCTGGTGTAAAAGAAGTATTTGAATTTATTAAAAAACAGGATTTATTGACGGCAATTGTCTCCGCTTCTAGCATTGATGTAGCACGGAGAGTGCAAAAGGATTTTGGGGTGGACCATTTATTTGCGAATGAATTGGTGATTCGGGAGAATCGTGTTACAGGAGAGTTTTTATGGCCGATTGCGCAGGGAAATGAGAAAAAAGCTGAGATTATTCGTCATCTCTGTCAAGATCTAGGAATAAAGCCAGAAGAAGTTGTCTATGTGGGTGATTCTGATAAAGATATTGAAGCGTTTAAGGAAGTAGGATTGTCGGTAGCGTTTAATTCAGATTGTGAGGAGTTGAAAGCTGTGGCGACGCATATTGTGGATAGTGATAATTTAGCAGATGTTCTTCCATATATTGCAAAATAACCATTAAAATAGCTGTTTATTCGGGAATTCACCGATAGCTTTATAAACAAACCGCAGTTTTACCTCAAAAATGGCCGGGGATATTCTATAATTTAGCGACAAAGAGAGCTAGATCGTGGAATGTCCTGCATAATTGCCCTGGTAGTGTAGCTCGGCCTAGCATGTTGCCCTGTCGGAAACTTTTTCGGAAGTTTGTGGATAGGCAACGACCCGGGTTCAAAACGTGAGGTGTTGAATCAACTCATGCTGAATGTCCCGGCCAGGGCGTTTCAAGAAGCGAGCGAACATGGCAACATGTTCGCAAGTCTCGGGCCGGTAGCTTAGCTTGGTAGAGCGCCTGACTTTTAGCAAAAAACAGGAGTTTTTTGAAACTTCCTGCCGAAAGTAATCAGGCGGTCGCGAGTTCAAATCTCGTCCGGCCCACCACTTTCCAAAATGACAGACGTATCAAAACACATCCTCGTACCGAAACATACGAAAGTTTCCGACTCTGAGAAAGAAAAGATCTGTCAAGAATATAATGTTGAGGCAGCTCAGTTACCGAAGATTTCTATTGATGATCCTGCTTTAGAGAAGCTTGATGTTAAGCCAGGTGATGTTGTTAAGATTGAAAGACAAAGCGTGACTGCAGGGAAAGCAGCATATTATCGCTTGGTGGTGGGTGCATAATGGATCAGTCAATTCTCGTAAAGAAGTACTTTGAGGAAAACAAGTTTGTAGAAAGTAATATTCAATCATTTAATGCGTTTATTGAGAAAGGGTTGCAGGAAGTTATCGAGGAGAATAAAGAGGCAGAGCCAACAATTATCCCCCATAACATTGAAAGTTTTAAGATTAGATTTGGCAGAATTACTGTAGGAAAACCAGAGATTACAGAAGCTGATGGAAGTAAGAGACCAATTTACCCGATGGAAGCGCGGTTACGAAAAATCACCTACCATGCGCCTATCTTCTTAGAAGTGAGCACATATATTAACGATGTGCAGCGAGAGAACTTCGTGGCAGAGGTTGGAAAGATGCCAATTATGTTACGGTCCAAGTTTTGTAATTTAGATGGCTTAAGCAATGAAGATCTTGTAAAGAAAGGGGAAGACGCAACTGACCCTGGTGGATATTTCATTATTAACGGAACAGAGAGGGCGATTGTTAATGTTGAAGATTTAGCTGCAAATAATTTTGTTGTTGAATTGAATTCTTCAAAAGATTTTGTTGGACGATTCTTTGCATCACAGGGCTCATATAAAATTCCACACTCATTTGAGAAGAAGAAAGACGGTATCTATTACATGACATTTACACGTGTTAAACAGATGCCTGTTGTTATTGTTCTAAAAGCATTAGGATTAGTGCGTGATGAAGATATCATGAAAGCAATCTCAACGAAGAAAAATTACGATGAAATTATTGTGAATTTATTTGAGTTTGTTAATATCAAAACACAGGAAGAAGCGATTGATTACATCAGTAAGAGAATTGGTATTACGCAGGCAAAAGAAATCCGAATGGAACGAACCAAAGATACACTTGACAAATATTTATTACCGAACATTGGTATGGACTCAAGCTTACGGGCAGAGAAAGCACGTAACATTTGTAAGATGTTGAAGAAGTTCATTGATGTGAGTAATGGAACGCTTCCTGCTGACGATAAAGATCATTACATGAATAAGAGAGTTAGATTGAGTGGAGATTTATTATTGGACTTGTTTAGGGTTAATTTTAAAGTGCTAGTTGGAGACATTTTATACAACTTCCAACGAATCATTAAGCGAGGAAAACTTCCTAGTATTCGAGTTATTATCCGGGATAAGTTGTTAACGTCACGATTATATTCCTCAATGGCAACCGGAGAATGGGTTGGTGGAAGACAGGGTATCTCTCAGAGAATGGATCGAACGAACTTCTTAGGAATGGTTTCTCATTTACAGAGAGTTGTGAGTCCATTATCAAGTGCACAGGAGAATTTCGAAGCAAGAGCGTTACATTGTACGCATGTTGGAAGATTATGCCCGATTGAAACTCCAGAGGGAACAAATATTGGTTTACGGAAAAACTTAGCTATGCTTTGTTCATTATCACAGGAAGTTGATGGCAAAGAAGTTTTGGAAAAAATGAAAGAAATTGGTCTACAGGAGGCTCACTAGAATGACTGATGTATACTTAAACTCACAGTACGTTGGAACGGTTGAAAATAGTAAGCACTTTGTTGACAATATTAAAGATCAGCGACGAAGTGGTTCCCTGCCAAATACAGTTAACGTTCACTTTAAGGAGGCAGCAGATGAGATTCATGTCTTTGCAGATGGTGGAAGAGCACGACGCCCATTAGTTATTGTAAAAGAATCTAAGCCGCTTCTAACGGAAAAACATCTTGAACAGTTACATGCTGGAGAGATTACTTGGATGGATTTGGTACGACAGGGAGTTATTGAATACTTAGATGCAGCTGAGGAGGAAAATGCATTAGTGGCTGCGTTAGCAGAGGCCATTACTGAAGCTCACACACATTTGGAAGTAACACCAAGTGTTATCAGCGGAGTTACGGCGGCTCTTGTGCCGTTTGGAAATTTTATGCCTTCACAGCGTTTAATTATTGGAAGTAAGAATCAGAAACAAGCACTAGGATTTTATGCAGCTAATTATCATATTCGAATGGATATGGATGCTAATGTTTTACATTACCCACAAGCTCCATTGGTACGAACGATGATCCATGACATGGCTGGTTATGAAGAACATCCAAGTGGACAAAACATGGTGGTTGCAGTGATGTGTTATGATGGATATAATATGGAGGACGGTGTTATTCTAAACAAAGGAGCAGTGCAACGTGGTTTAGCTCGAAGTACATATTTCCGACCAGTGAATGCAACAGAATTACGATATTCTGGTGGTTTAGTGGATGAAGTTTCCGTACCTGACAAAGATGTGAAAGGGTATAGGAGCGAGCACGAATATAGATTCTTAGAAGGCGATGGTATTGTCTATCCAGAAGCGAAGCTTGAAGAAGGCGATGTGTTGATTGGACGAACAAGTCCACCGCGATTCCTAAGTAGCATGGATGAATATAACTTATCAGCAGCTGTACGAAGAGAAAGTTCTATTGGCTTAAAGCATGGTGAGAAGGGAGTAGCAGACTTTGTTGTTGTTACAGAGAATGAAGAAGGAAATCGATTAGTGCAAGTGCGATTGCGAGAAGAGAGAATCCCTGAGATTGGTGATAAGTTTACATCACGACATGGACAGAAGGGTGTAACCGGAATTTTAGTACCACAGACAGACGCTCCGTTCTCCTCAACGGGAATTGTGCCGGATTTGATTTTCACTCCACACGGTATCTCTTCACGGATGACCCTATCCCATCTAATGGAAATTCTTGGTGGGAAAGTAGCTGCTCTTTCCGGAAGATTTGTTGATGGAACGTTGTTTAAGTCAGAGCCACAGGATGTGTTACGGAAAGAATTATTAGATTTAGGATTTAGACCTGATGGGACAGAAGTGTTCTTTGATGGACGAACTGGTAAGCAGATGCTTGCAAAGATTTACGTTGGAAATATGTATTATTTACGATTGCGACATATGGTTGCAAATAAAATGCAATCCAGAGCAAGAGGGCCTATCCAGCTTCTAACACGACAGCCAACTGAAGGTAAGGCGAAAGAGGGTGGTCTACGGTTAGGAGAGATGGAGAAAGATACGCTTATTGCACACGGCGCTTCATTATTGTTAAAGGAGCGATTCAATGCAGATAAAGTTGTTGTACCGGTTTGTGAGAAATCTGGCTTAATGGGCTATTACGATTTCCGACGAAATGGTGCACCAATTTCTCCATTGTATGGAGAAAATTCAACAATGTCAAATGTTGAAATGAGTTATGCATTTAAGTTGTTGCTAGATGAGATTCGAAGTTTAGGTATCTATGCAAAATTACATTTGGAGAATAAGTATTAACTGGGGGGCAATAGGAAAACACAATGAATAGACAAGTACACAAGCGGATCAAGAGCATCAGTTTTGGTGTGATGGCGCCAAACCATATCGTCGATGCAGCGGCAGCTAAAATTGTGACACCAGAATTGTATGACCGAGAGGGATACCCAGTAGATGGTGGTTTGATGGATTTACGATTGGGTGTTATTGATCCTGGTTTACGATGTAAGACTGATGGTGGAAGATTAAAAGAATCGTTTGGTCACTTTGGATATATTGAATTAGCTCGACCCGTTATTCACATTAAATTTGTGCGACAGATTCTGGACATATTACGGTGTACGGACAAAGAAACAGGACGATTATTGGTTTCTGATGAAGAAGTTAAGAAGTATATGAAGCAAATTGATACTGTTGGCCAAGAAGGTGGCGGTTTTGCTCTACGTCGGAAAAAGATTAAAGAGATTATTCGAAAAATTGCAGCTCGTACAAAAGGTGCCGATGGTAAGCCACGAGAGAAAATTCGATTAGAAAAACCATATTCCTATTACGAGGGGGACACTCGATTAAGTCCGATTGAAGTGCGGGCGAGATTAGAGAAAGTGTCTGAAGAAGATCTTCCGTTATTTGGTTTTGCAAAAGGGTTTAGACCAGAATGGATGGTTCTAACTGTTTTACAAATTCCGCCAGTAACAATGCGGCCTTCGATTACGCTTGAAAGTGGTGAGCGAAGTGAAGATGATTTAACACATAAGCTGGGGGATATTGTACGGATTAACCAGCGATTATTTGAGAATATTAACGCAGGAGCTCCAGAGGTTATTATTGAAGATTTATGGGACTTACTACAGTATCACGTAACAACATTCTTTGATAACAGTGTAGCACAGTTACCGCCTGCTCGCCATAGGGGTGGACAGGTTCTGAAGACTCTTGCAAGTAGAGTAGCAAGTAAGGATGGAAGAATTCGTCATAACTTAGCGGGAAAAAGAACAGATTTCTCAGCACGGACAGTTATTTCCCCAGACCCATTAATTAAGTTGAATGAGGTTGGGGTGCCACAACGAATGGCAATGAACCTAACTGTGCCAGAAAGAGTGACTGAATGGAATAAAGAATATGTTAAGAAGTTTGTTGAAAACGGTCCTAAGAAATACCCTGGGGCAAATTATATTATCAAACCTGACGGAAAACGGAAAACAATTACTGTGGAGACACAGGAAGAGATTCTTGAGGAGCTGGATAACGGTTATATCGTGGAAAGACACTTGCTAGATGGGGATGTTGCATTATTTAACAGACAGCCATCATTGCACAGAATGAGTATGATGTGTCATCTAGTGAAAGTTCTCCCAGGTAAAACGTTTAGATTAAACCCCTCTGTTTGTAACCCATATAACGCAGATTTCGACGGGGATGAGATGAACTTACATATTCCTCAAACAGAAGAAGCGCGAGCGGAAGCGAAGATTTTGATGTTAGTAGAAACACAGATTATCAGTCCTCGTTATGGTTTAAGTGTTGTGGGATGTATTCACGATGCAATTACAGGGAATTATTTGTTAACAAAAGAGCTAGTCTTCTATCGAGATGAAGCAGCAGATCTACTGTTTAATTGTGGTGTAACTGATTTATCGAGACTACCAAAGAAAGAGAAAGTTGATGGGAAAGAAGTGTTCTCAATGTTACTGCCATCCGATTTTAGTTTTGTTGGAAAAGATAAGAGTGGCAATGAAGTTAAAATTGTTAACGGAATGTTGAAATCCGGGTTAATGGACAAGTCAAACTTAGGTCAAGAATCTGGGTTAATGCTGCGGAACATCTATGAAACGTACGGTCCAGCGTATACAGCAGGACTACTTGGAAGAATTTCGAAGTTAGGAACTCTTGTGTTAGCACGAAGAGGTTTCTCGATAGGATTACGTGATATGGATTTATCAGAAGAAACGATTGCAGATGTCGCCGCAGTTATTACAAAAGCAGAACAGGATGTTGCACAGTTGGTTGACCAGTTCCATGCAGGAAAATTAGCGGCACTGCCAGGAAGAACCGTTGAAGAAACAGTAGAAGTGCGGATTTTGGAAGTGCTAAATAAAGCTCGGAATAAAGCAGGGGATGTGGCGATGAAACAAGTGAAGAATAGTTCTGCATTAACAATGGCTCGTTGCGGTTCTAGAGGAAACCCACTAAACATCGCACAGATGACTGCGGTAGTGGGCCAGTTAGCTCTTCGTGGGAAGCGGATTGATAAAGGATTTAGTGGAAGAACATTATCATATTTCAAGAGAAATGATTTGAACCCGAAAGCACGTGGGTTTGTTAAGAATAACTTTAAGTCTGGGTTAGCGCCGCATGAGTTCTTCTTTGGAGCTATGACGGGAAGAGACGCTCTGATGGATACCGCTTTACGAACACCTAAATCAGGATATTTATATCGAAGATTATCGAATGCTATGCAGGATCTTAAAGTTGAGTATGATAGTACTGTTAGAGATGCAAGTAGTAAGATTGTGCAGTTTGCGTATGGGGAAGACGGTTTAGACGTTTCCAAGACGAAGAACGGAGTTGTTGACGTTCCAACGATTATCAGAACGGTTGTGGGTGAGAAACAATGAAAGAAGAACATCAGAAATTAGTGAATGAGTACAAGAAAAAATTACCTGCTTCTGTGTTAGCTGAGATTACTGATACTGTTCCCGGAAATATTTCCAAAGCGGCTTTGACAAAGATTTTAGAGAAAACAGTTGAAACCTATGACGCTGCTCGTGTGAATGCGGGGGAATGTGTTGGTTTAGTTTCGGCAGAAAGTATTGGAGAGCCAGGTACCCAGATGACTCTGAACACATTCCACTTCGCGGGAGTTGCAGAGATGAACGTTACAACGGGTCTACCACGAATTATTGAAATTTTTGATGCACAAAAATCAATCAAAACTCCAATGATGGAAGTTTACTTGAAAAGCCCCCACAATAAAGTTGAGAATGTTGCAAAGTTTGCTTCTCGTATTAAAGCAACATTGTTGGGAGAATTCGTTTCAGAATACTCATTAAACATCTTTGAGCAAACATTAACATTAAGGTTAAATATGGATCTACTAGAAGCACACGGTCTACAAGTAAAGGATTTAGCATCATCCTCACGGACCAAAGCAAAAGGCTTTTCAGTGAAAACGGGAGAGAATGAGATTACGTATACACAGAAAGGTAAAGCAGAAGAGATTAAAGATTTGTATGCATTAAAGGAAAAGATTCGAAAAGTTAAGGTATCTGGTTTAAAGGGAATTACACAAGTTCTTCCTGTAAAGAGAGGGGAAGAGTATATTGTGTTAACGTCAGGTATTAACTTGAAAGAAGTGTTAGCAATGCCAGAAGTTGATCCAACACGAACTATTAGTAACGATATTTATGAAATCAGAGATGTGTTAGGGATTGAAGCAGCTCGGCAAGCAATCATTAATGAAGTATACAAAGTTATTGAGGCACAGGGTTTGAATATTGATATTCGGCACATTATGTTGGTAGCGGATATCATGTCAGTGAGTGGGAAAGTAAAAGGTATCACTCGATACGGTGTTGTTAGTGAGAAAGCATCAGTACTGGCTAGAGCGTCGTTTGAGACACCGATCACCCATTTAATGAATGCTGCATTGGAAGGCGAAGTTGATAATTTAACATCAGTTGTAGAAAATGTTATGATTAACCAACCAGTTCCTCTTGGGACTGGCTTACCTGGTTTAATCACAAAGATGAAGTGAGGGTGTAGGGAATAATGGCAAAGCGAAAAGAAGTTGATGAACAATCAAAAGAATTGAAAGGATTTGTACAGGGTAAGAAAGTTGTCTATGGAACTGATCAGGTTATGAAAGGCCTGAAAGCGAAGTCGCTTGTGAAAGTGTATGTTGCAAGTAATACTCGTCAGGATGTTCGTGAAGACATTGCACATTATGCTAATTTGGCAGGGATTCCTGTCGTTGAGTTAGGTTTTGACAACGAGGAACTTGGTGTTTTCTGTAAGAAGAATTTCTTTGTTTCTGTTCTTGGCGTGATTGGTGCGTAAGTTGGTACGCATAAAGTTAGACCAAGAAGCGTTGGGTTTATCTGCAGTGTTTGAGAGAATGACCCGTGCGCGTGTGAAAGATTGCTTTAAAGAAGAAGATGCGTTATATTTTGTCGTTGCACCTGGTGAGCTCGGGAAAGCCATTGGAAAAGGTGGCGTAATGATTCGTAAGTTAACGGAGCGGTTTCGGCAACCAGTTCGAGTTATTGAGTTTAGAGATACGGTGGAGCGGTTTGTACAGAATGTCATTTACCCTGTGAAAGTGCAGCGGATTTACGTTGAAGATAATGTTGTGTTGATCTCAGATGAGGATCGATCAGTGAAAGGAAAAGTTATTGGTAGGTCCGGAACACGGTTAGCGTTTGTCAATCGTGTGGTGAAGCGATTCTTTGATGTGAGTGAGGTTAAAGTCGTTTGAGAATACCGTTATTTGTCCACAGTAAAGTTTATAAATGAACTGGGTTGAGAAGAGAATATGGCTAATAAAGCACGAGGATTAGGAGCAGCAAAGAAGCTGATGAAGCGTCGGAGCAGCTCTAAGCTTCCGAATAAAACAAAGCGGAAGAAAAAAGTAGATCCTCTGGCTGGAAGCTCCCAAGCAAAGGCTATTGTTCTGGAGAAAATTCAGGTAGAAGCAAAGCAGCCGAACTCAGCAATGAGGAAATGTGCAAGAGTGCAATTAGTAAAGAATGGAAAACAGATTACTGCATTTATGCCGGGTGATGGTGCTCAGAAGTTAATCAACGAGCACGATGAAGTTATTATCGAATGTATTGGTGGAAAGATGGGTCGAGCAAAAGGAGATATTCCTGGTGTGAGATGGCAAGTTCTTAAAGTGAATGATCAGAGTTTGAAAGCGTTATTAGGCGGTAAGTTGGAGAAAGCAAGACGATGAGCGATATAAAATTTTTCAACAGATGGAGTGCTGGGGGAGTTACAGTGGAAGATCTTGGCTTACAAAAATACATGGCGCTTGATCCGCGAATTGTTCCGAAGACTGGCGCACGATATGCTGGAAATCGATTCCATAAATCACAGACATTTATTGTTGAAAGATTAGCATCAAAGTTAATGAGTTCAGGTCACAAAGGGAAGAAACATTTTATGAGTTCTGGCCACAATACTGGGAAGAAAACAAAAGTATTGAAAGTGGTTGAGAGTGCGTTGGCGAAAGCAGAAGCAAAGTTGAACGTAAACCCTCTCGCTATCGTTGTGAAAGCTATTGAGAATGCAGCACCTCGGGAAGAAGTTATTGCAATTGAGTATGGAGGAGCACGATATCCGAAAGCTGTTGACGTAGCGCCTCAGAGACGAATTGATTTAGTTCTGAAATTTATGGTACAGGGAGCGTATTCTAAGTCATTTAACAAGAAAAAGAGTATTGAAGATGCACTGGCAGAAGAATTAATCGCAGCATTTCAGTCAAGTGCTAAGAGTAATGCAATCGCTAAAAAGAGAGATTTAGAGCGACAGGCTGCAAGTAGTAAATAAATATGAGTTCTGATATTGTCTATGGGCATGTTGAACGTTATGTCGCCGCTCATTTAGGGAGGGACCCATGGATTCCGCTAAAATTGCGTGATATTGCTCTGTACGTTTTAGAGGAAGGGATTGTTGGAAGTCTTGATGAAGATGCACGGAAAGAAGTCGGACCGGCAGTTTCTCTTGCTCTAGGTGGAAACTTTCAAAACATGCCCAAATTTACCTCTGATGTCGTTGATAGAACCAGGGAAGTTAGAGCGACTGTTGAAGATAATTATAGTGCTCTTGGTCTAGAGCCGTTTGGATTGAGAATAGCTTATTTTTGCAGTTTTTCTGCAAGACCCCAATATCAACAAGTGGATTATCTTAGTAAATTGATGAGTGTTGTTGAGATGGAATTTGGTGGTGAGGCATGGTCTTTAAATCAATTGTGGCCTGCATTAGCAAGTCAAGGGAGACCAAATGTGAAACCAACAGACTTCGTAAAAGGAGCAGTAAGGGATCTCGTTAGAGAAGGACGCTTACGTGTGAAAGAAAATGGTAGTGGTGCCATGCATTATCAGAAATGCTAATGTTTCAACTTATGTAATTAGTTTTTTAAAGAATTCACATATTTTTGTTCTATGATTATTGTTGGTATTGAAAGTACAGCACATACGTTTGGAGTAGGGATTGTTACGTCAGAGGGTAGTGTGTTGTCTAATGTGAAAGATATGTTCACTTCCGAGAGTGAGGGGATGATTCCGGATAAAGTAGCGGAGCATCATGAACGGGTGTGTGATGATGTATTGAAGAAAGCATTGGAGGAGGCGGACGTGGGTATGGAAGATGTCAAACTGATTGCGTATTCTGCGGGCCCGGGCTTGGACCCATGCTTGTGGAAAGGATATCATTTTGCTAAGAAGTTGTCGGAAGAGCATGGTGTGGAGTTAGTTGGTGTGAATCATTGTTGTGCTCATTTGTCTATTGGAAAGCTGTGGAATACATTAGAGGATCCATGTTATTTGTATGTTTCCGGGGTAAATACGCAGATTATCGTGCAGGAAGATGGCAAATATCACGTGATGGGTGAGACGTTGGATATTGGGTTGGGAAATATGTTAGATAAGTTTGGCCGATTAGTTGGACTGGGATTCCCGGCAGGCCCGGAGATTGAAAAGTTGGCTCTTAAGGGAA
This sequence comes from uncultured Methanosarcinales archaeon, assembly GCA_964344235.1. GTDB lineage: Archaea > Nanobdellota > Nanobdellia > Woesearchaeales > GW2011-AR9 > CAYFMJ01. The sequence continues at coordinate 160,220 of CAYFMJ010000002.1, forward strand.
GTTATGTTGATCTTCCTTATGCGGTGAAAGGAATGGATATTTCATTCTCTGGCATTTTAACGAAAGTGAAGCAGCTGTATGAACGAGGGGGGGCAAAGGTGGAAGACCTGTGTTTTTCGATTCAGGAAACAGTGTTTGCGATGTTAGCGGAGGTCGTGGAAAGAGCGATGTCCAATACTGGGAAAAAAGAGTTATTGCTAGTTGGTGGTGTGGGGGCTAACAAGCGGTTCTGTGAGATGTTAGAAATTATGTGTAACGAGAGGGGTGCCAAGTTCTATAAAGTGCCGATGGATTTGGCAGGTGATCAAGGGGCGATGATTGCGTGGGAGGGATACCTGCGGCGAGATCAGTATGGTGATGTGGAAGTGAAGCCACATTGGCGCGCAGATGAAGTGTGATCTCTTGTTGCCCTCAAAAAGTAGCAAAAACTTATAAGTGGGGGCTAATTATACTGTTATATGAGAAAATTACTTACTACTTTTTCATTGGTGGCGCTTTTAGGTAGCGCGTGTGCTGCTCCAGAATTAATTCAAAAAGCTCCGGTTCCCATGGAGGTTGAACCTCCAAAACCAGCTAAAAATTTTTATGATCCACGTGATAGAGCATTGGAAATTCTAGCTACTTCTAAAGAGGGTCCAGCCAAAGAGATTGCAGAATGGGTTGTTAACAATGGAGGTAGGGTTAAAGATCCTGATGACTATGATTGGGGATATAGATTTAAGTTTGAATCTTGTCCACGGGCTTCGGAAGGTTGGCTCGATTCTGACTACTTTGAATCCTACGATGTTTCTGTAGGATTTAGTGCTGACGGAGTTCTTCCGTATATAGAAATCTTTTTTGAAGATTTTGAGAGTGGTTGGCCAGCGAAACGCTTCACTGATTTTGGTGTGAAATCGTCTATTGTTCCTTCTCTCGGTGACTCTTTTAGTGTGGTTGAGGATGAACCTTGGGAACCAGGAATTAACTTATTAGCATGCAATCCAAATGACGAAGAGTATTGCTTTAGCTCTGCAGCTGCCCAATCAATTTATGAAATGCACCTTGGTAGGGTTCTTGACACCCTTACAGTAAGGGGATGATTCCGGATAAAGTAGCAGAACATCATGAGCGAGTATGTGATAGTGTGTTGAAGAAAGCGTTGGAAGAAGCTTAAGTTGGTATGCAAGATATGGGGTTGGTTACATATTCTGTTGGGCCTGGTCCTGGACTTTGTTGTCTCCCGAGAGTAACGAAAGATTTATAAGTGGGACTATATTATACTGTTATATGAAACGATTACTAACCGCTTTTTCATTAGTAGCACTATTAGGTAGCGCATGTGCTACTCCAGAAATAAAACCAGATATTTCGCCTCACGAAATTTCGGTTGATGATAGGAGTCATGGAGAGATCTCAGACCGGGCGAGAGCATGGAAAGTACTGGAGGGGGCTCCAGAAGGGCCAGCGAAGGAACTTGCAACTTATTTGGTTGATAATGGCGATTACTCTCTTGGGGAATCTGGCTTTGGTATGACGTTCTACTCCTGTCCAAGAGGGGCGGACGCTATTCTTCAGATATCTCGAAGGCATGAGCACAGAGCTCTCTTTTCTGTTGATGGATTTTTTGCTGATGATTATAGACCCGGCCCTTTTCTGCTTCTTGGTTTTTACGATTCTGATGCTGATGGCTATTTTTATGACTTTGGGCTTAAATCTCAGACTGATCCGGATCTAGGTGACAGATCCTGGGCTATAAGCTCTGATATGGAACAGCCTTTAGATTGTTTGCCTGGTGGCGTTCCTAACGATAGCTCAAGTGAGTGTCGGCCCCAGGAAGCTCAGACATTATATGTGGGTGAGTTGACCAGAGCACTTGACGCTCTTACTGGAGTTGGGGGTCGTTACGGTAGATGTGATTAGTTTACTGTTTTTAATTTTCTCTCTTCTTTAACTATAATTCCGATATCTTTATAAACTCAAAAAATCTCTTAGAAACACGTCTTTATCGACGAGAAGTGAGGGTGAGAGATCTCTTATTTCTAGAGTCAGAATGGATACACAAAACGATCAGAATGTAGCGACAGAACCGGCCCAAAAAGGTAGCTACGGTGCTGCCCAGATTACGGTTTTAGAGGGGTTAGAAGCAGTTCGAAAACGGCCGGGGATGTATATTGGAGATACCTCCGTTAGGGGTTTACATCACCTGGTGTGGGAGATTGTCGATAACTCTATTGATGAGGCGTTAGCAGGTCATTGTACCAAAATTATCGTTACAGTTCATTCAGATAATTCTATTACCGTTCAGGATAATGGAAGAGGGATTCCAGTAGCACTTCATCCAAAGTTTGGCATTTCTGCTGTTGAGGTTGCTTTAACGAAGCTTCATGCAGGAGGAAAGTTCGATAAGGATTCCTATAAAGTGTCAGGTGGACTGCACGGAGTAGGTGTAAGTGTCGTCAATGCACTTTCTTCGAGATTAACAGTTACTGTGACGCGTGAAGGTAAGGTTCATACTCAAGACTATTCTCGTGGAAAGCCATTAACTCCACTCGCTGTTACGGGGGAAAGTACAGAAACAGGAACGAAAGTATATTTTTCTCCAGATCCAGAGATTTTTGCAGATATAGTGTATCATTATGATGTTTTAGCGAAACGGCTGAGGGAATTAGCGTTCTTGAATAAAGGGATTGAAATTGTGTTGAACGATGAGAGAGATGAAGGGCGGGAAGAAACATTTGTCTATGAAGGTGGGATTAAAGAATTTGTGAAATATGTTGATCACAATAAACAACCGTTACATGATGTAATTTATTTTGAGAGAGAGAAAAGTGATGTGGCAGTTGAGATTGCTTTGCGCTATAATGCAGGGTATCAGGAATCTGTCTTCTCATTTGTGAACAACATTAACACGATTGAGGGTGGAACGCATTTATCTGGATTTAAGACTGCTATTACAAGAGTATTGAATTATTTTGCAAAGCAAAATGGTAATGGCAAGAAGGATGTGAAGTTAACGGGAGAGGATGTGAAAGAGGGATTAACTGCTGTTGTGTCAGTAAAAGTGCAGGAGCCGCTGTTTGAAGGTCAAACGAAGACGAAATTGGGAAACAGTGAAGTGTTTGGGATAGTCAGTTCTTTAGTGAATGATGAATTGAAGACATTTTTTGAAGAGAATCCAGCTGTTGTGAAAGGAATTATTGGCAAATGTGTTGATGCTGCACGAGCCCGGGAAGCTGCTCGGAAAGTACGTGATTTAGCTCGGAGGAAGAGTGCGTTAGAAGGTTCCGGATTACCGGGAAAGTTAGCAGATTGTAGTGATCGAGATCCAGCAAACTGTGAAGTGTATTTGGTGGAAGGCGATTCAGCGGGGGGCTGTTTTTCTGGTGATACAAAGGTCGCATTGGCGGATGGAAGGGATGTTACATTTAAACAGTTGGTTGAGGAACATAGAGCAGGGAAAGAAAATTTTTGTTATACCACGAAAACTGATGGAACTATAGGGGTTGAAAAGATACAAAATCCAAGGATAACGAAGAAAAATGTAGAAGTAGTTAAGGTTGTTTTAGATACTGGTGCGGAGATAATTTGCACCCCCAATCATAAATTTATGGTTCGTGATGGGAGTTATAGGAAAGCACAACACCTGTCTTCTAATGATTCTTTAATGCCTTTACGGAGAAAAATTTCAGAATTAGATAGAAGAATAACTATTAAAGGCTATGAGATGGTGTTTGATAATTCTAAACATAAATGGGTTTTTACACATATGCTCTCTGATGCGTGGAATATCCATCATAAAGTGTACCATTTGAATTCTGGCGATCATCGTCATCATGTTGATTTTAATAAATTAAATAATAATCCTACTAATTTGGTGCGCCTTTCTCCAGAGAAGCACTTGCAAATTCACCGTGAGCATGCTCATCTGACATTACACACAGAGGCGGTTAAGGAAAAATGTCGTCAATTGAAGCAAACGAAAGAATTTAGGGAAAAGATGAGTCGGAGAATGCAAGAACCGATTACAAAGAAGACTCTCTCTGATCAAGCAAAAAAACAGTGGCAAGATGAAAACTATAAAAAATTCATGGCTGAGAAATATCTACAATTCTATTATGGGAATGAAGATTATCGGAAGAGAACATTGGACCGTTTACAAAAAGAACAGGAAAAATATTGGTCTAATCCTAAGAATCGGGAATTACAATCACAAAGAGTAACGAAATATTTTGAGGAGAATCCGGAGAGGAAAGAATATCTACGTAAAAAATCACTCCAGCAATGGAATGATAAGGAACTCTTGCAATGGAGATCTGAAAAGACAAAAGAACAGTGGACAGATAGTTTTAGAAAGAAAAGAAAAGAAGCATACAATAGAACATATTTTACGAATACTATTAAAGCACTTCGTAGAATCTTTGATGAGTTTGATGAAGTTATTCTGGAGGAGTATGACAAGTATCGTAAAGAGAGTGGGAATAAAAATTTACTTTTGTTTGATACTTTTGTGAATAGGTTCTTTGCGGGTGATGAAGCAGCAGCGAAAGAAGCAGTTCTTAATTATAACCATAAAGTTATTTCTATTGAAAGATTAGATAAACGAATTGATGTCTATGATATTGAAGTCCCAAATACACACAATTTTGCATTAGCTTCTGGTGTTTTTGTTCACAATAGTGCAAAAATGGGACGGAACAGAGCGTTTCAGGCTATTTTGCCATTACGAGGTAAAATTCTTAATGTGGAGAAAGCTCGGCTGCATAAGATTATGGAGAATAAAGAAATCACTGCGATGATTACTGCTTTAGGAACGGGGGTGGGAGAAGAGTTTGATATCTCAAAACTACGGTATCATAAAATTGTGATTATGACGGACGCAGATGTTGATGGATCCCACATTATGACGTTATTGTTAACGTTCTTTTATCGATATATGAAACCGCTCGTTGAAGGAGGATATGTGTACGTGGCTATGCCACCATTGTATAGGTTGCAGAAGGGGAAGAAAGTTGAATATGTCTATAGCGATGCTGAGAGAGAGAAAGTCTTAGCAGAGATGGGAGACAAAGTAGGAATTCAGCGGTATAAAGGTTTAGGTGAGATGAATCCTAAGCAGTTATGGGAAACAACTATGGATCCTGCCGTGAGGAAGCTGAAGCAAGTAGCAGTTGAGGATGCAGTGGCGGCTGATCAGATTTTTACAGTGTTGATGGGAGATGAGGTAGCACCTCGGAGAGAGTTTATCCAGAAACATGCGAAAGAAGTTGTGAATTTAGATGTTTAATGGAGGAAATTACAATGCGTGAAGATGGTCATAAAGCTGACCCAAAAGTATTGCAAGTACCAGCTATTGGCCCGACAGAGTCATATCTGTTAGATCCAAATAAGAGGATGAAACTGCCTCTTTCCGCTTTAGCTGATGAGACTTGTTTTTATGATGGTGGTTACATAAGATATAATGGGGGATTGGACTAATGCCGATTGCAAAGTATCTTGGCCCAGTGGCCGGCGCATTGGGTGTCTTAGGTTTTGCTGCTACGGTGTTTTACGCTGCTAATGAACCACTTACACTGCGTGAAGATACTAGGTCGTGTTTAGAAGGGAGAGTTGCTGTTTCTGAAGTGGCTCCCTGGACTGAGAGACCCTGTTCAGAAGTTCTTGATTTGGCATTGGAAAGAGGAGTGGTTGAACGTGATAGGCAAGGAGCTTACAGATTAACGGAGAGATAAAAATGGCATTTGATAAGAGTTTAGATAAAGAATTGTTTGCTGAGGAAGTAGAGTTCGAAAGAAGTGTGATTACTGTCTCTGTAATGTGCTACAATGAAGGAACGCCTAAATTGCAGTTAAGCAGGCAGAATAAGAATGCTGCTGGTGAATTAGGTTTTGCAAAGTTGGGCAGAATGACAAAGGAAGAAGTGGAAGCGGTATTGCCGTTGATAGAGAAGGCGAAAGAGTTTCTATAATTTATTGTAACCAATAGCATTTAATTGTTCTTCGATCTCTGCATACGATTTACCACAGAGCAATCCGCCAGCTAACGCAAGCTTTACTCCGGCTTCTTTGACGTCAACTAAACAAAAATCAGGCATTTCGAAAGCATTCATCACTTCCTCATTCTCAAATTCAAAATCAATGAGAACCAACCCTTGTAATGGACCTTGGTGAATACCGATCTCGGCTATCTGGCCATTATGGGGGTAATAATAACGGATTTTGTGTAGGACTCTGCCGTTTGTTGATTGGAGGAGCTTGAACTCTTCTGCTGAGATTGGAATAGTGTCTTCTTTGAGAATGTTTTGATTCCCTTCTTTGGCTAGCGTTTTACGGGTGATCTCGTGTTTATCTCCATTCTTTCTAATTCGCAATGTTGGATGGGAAGAATCTCCTGGAATGTAGATGTCAATAATCTCTTTCTTTTTGCATTGATCTAAATTTGCAGGGAGATATTTCGCTAAGAATGTTCTTTCTAATTCTATCATGGGGTTATACAATTCAAGAAGTATAAATAATTTATTGTAATACTCTATATCTTTAAACTAGTTATCTTACTGACGCCCTCTTGCATGCTCACTCCGAAGAGTGTGTCGGCTTCTGAAATAATAGAATCGTTGTGGGAAATCACAATGTATTGTGCGTTATCTGAGTAGTTTCTAATTAACTTCGATAACTTCTCTGAATTATGTTTATCTAATGCTGCATCAATCTCGTCTAAGATGTAGAACGTTGCTGGTTGATATTCTTGCACGGCAAAGATAAATGATAATGCTGTTAATGTCTTCTCTCCACCGGATAATGATTTAAGATCCATGTATCTGTTACCAGAAATCTTTACTTTGATGCTTAATCCATCTTCAAATGGTTTCTTAGGATTGTCTAACTCAAGATGCGCTTTTCCTTTTTTGAATAATTCTGTGAAGACGTTTTTGAAACTGTCATTTGTTTGGTTGAATGTTTTCATGAAATGATCTTTCTTTTTGGTTTCAATTTCATTCATCATGGTTAGGACATCTGTCTTCTCAGAAGCTAGACTCTGTTTTTTATCAATGAGTTTCTGGAATTCTTCATGTACTTGCTCATAGACTTCCAGTGCTTTCATGTTTACAGCAGACATCTGTCCGAGAATAACTTCAAACTTACTGATTTCTTTATGTAATTCCTGTGTTGTTTTATTTTTGAGGAGCTTCACCTCTTTGAAGCGGGAAAATTCTTCGTTTAATCCTGCTAATTTAGCTTTAATTTCTGCGTTCTTTAATGATACTAAATTCACTTCTCTCTCACTACCACGGGATTTTTCACGTAGCATTTCTACTTCATTTTCCCATTTGTTAATAGTGTTGTTCAGTTTGTCTCGCTGATTAAATAAGCCATGATATTTGCTGTAGAATTCTTTGCTGGCTTTCTCTCTTTGAACAAGCTCTTTTTCCTGTGCGGTAAGAGACTTTGTTAATGTGGATACTTCATTGGTGAACTGTACTTCTTCTTTCTCATGCTGTTTCAGAATTTCTTGCATCTTTATCTGTTCTGGGCCGATCAATTGTTCCATGTTGTTAGTACTGTTTTTTAGATCGCTTTCATGGCGTAGAAGGTCTTCACGACATTTTTGTTTAGACTCTTCAAAGGCGCTAAGCTGTGCAAGAAGACGGGGATTTCGTAATTGAGAGACTTGTGACCTGAGGATTTGTTTCTTTGATTTGAGTGCTGCCAAATCTCTGTTGGTTAGCGTCACTTGCTTTTGGATGTTTGCTAATTCCGCGTTGATTGACTTAAGCTGAGCGGAAAGTTCTTTCTTTAAGTCAGCTGTTGCGTTTAGATCTCCGGTATCAAGATGAAGGGTCTTTTCTAATTTGATAATTTCTCCCTCTAACTCTCCACGTAAGTTACGGAGCGAGGAGATTTCTTGTTCATTTGCTGCACGTTTATCCTGGATGTTGCTAATGATAGATTGTACCTGCGCTAGTTCCGCTTCGACTTTGCTCAGCTCTTCTAACGAATCTTTTTCTTTGAAGCCAGCGCCACGACGTTTGTTCATAAATCCACCACGCATTGCACCACTTGCTTCGGCAATGTTTCCGTCAAGTGTGGCCATCTTCATAGTTCCAATACCAACATTTCGTGCTGTGTCAATATCATCTACCACTAATGTGGGGCCGAAGACATATTGGAATGCTTTTTTGTATTTGCTATTGTATGATACTAAGTTAAGTGCAAAATCGTGCACGCCGGATTTTTTGAGATGTTTTTTGTGGTCTGTTGTGATTTCTTGATAGCGGATTTTGTTTAGTGGAATGAATGAAGCAGATCCTAATTTGTTGTTTTTAAGATATTTAATGCATTCAGCAGCTGTTTTATCGGAATCTACAACGATATGTTGCATTCTTCCGCCAGCGGCGGATTCTAATGCTTGTGCATGTTTCCGTTTTACCTGGCCGAGGTCTACGATCGTTCCATGCACGCCAGAGAATTTCTTTTTATTGCTGATGATTGCATTTACTGCTTGGTTTGCTTGTAAAGTTGCTTGTGCTGAAAGGGATTTAGCGTTTAATGTTGCATGTTTTTCTTGTAGTGTTGTAAGATTAGCTCTTGCATTGGCAATTTGTGAGGCAAAGCTACTATCAGCATCAAGACATTTGTTTAATTTAAGTGTTGCCTGTTTGAAATTGGTTTTATGTTGTTGTAATTGTCTCAGTTGTGCTTGGTTCTCTTTCTTTACTGCATTAACCTTAGAGATTCTCTCGTCAATGGTTTGTAGTTGGTATTCAATCTTATCTTTTTCCCGTAGAAGTTCCTGTTGTTGTTGTCGGATCTTTTGTACCTCTTCTTGTTTTTGTTCAATCAGTTTGTCTTTGTCTTCAATTTCTTTATCTAATTCCTGGGATGATTCGATTTTGTTTTTCTTTTTGAATTGCGCAATTTTTGATTCTAATTCCTTTAGCTCACGTTGTTTTGTGGTGATGGCTTTCTGTAACGCTTTCTGATTTTGAGAGAATGATGATGTTTTTTCATTCAGTTCCCGCATTTCAATAGCGAACTGATCTTTTCTCTGCTGGATTTTGTTGATTTCATCTTTCAAAGAGGAGACCCGTGTTCTGTTTTTAGCAATGCCAACTTTAAGATCTTCAATCTCTTTATGAACTTTAACTTGTTCTTTCTCGCCTTTTTGCTCAATTTCTTTATTGATGGATTGAATCTCGTTCTTTGAGGAGTTGACTTTCGCTTTTAGTTCATCGATTTTTGTTTGTGACGTGCCGATCTTTGCTTCGTGTTTGCCAATTTGCTCATCCAACTTGGCTTTCTCTGCTTCTTTTTCGGTGATCTGTAGATGGAGATACGTCGCTTTATGGGAATCAATATTGTCTTTGACGTTTTTGAACTCTAACGCCTGATCCCGATCTTTCTTTAATTCTTTGAGGTATGTACCTCTTTCTTTCAGAATAATTTGTGCGCTGTTGAGTTTTTCTTCTACTTTGTTTAACTCCAACATTGCTTTGTGTTTCTTTTCTTCGTAGACTGAGACGTCGCTGATTTGCTCGATGATTTTTCTTCGTTCTACTGGGGACATGGTAACGAAGCGCGTGATGTCTCCCTGGAGGATAATGTTATACCCATCAGGGTTGATTTTGGAGTGCCCCAGAGTATCGAGAACTTGGGTTCTGGTGTGTTTCTTGCCATTGATTTTGTAGATGCTACTGCCTTTCTTGGTGATTGTTCTGCTCACAACGACAGATTTGTCTTCTAATGGAAATGTTTTATTTTTGTTACAGAATTCGATTTCAACTGTTCCCTGGGAGGATGGCTTTTTCTTTTTTCCACCGTTGAAGATTAAGTTGGAAGCTTTTTCTGCTCGCATTGATTTTGCTGATAGTCTTCCAAGAACGAAACAGAGAGCGTCACCTACGTTACTCTTCCCTGAACCATTCGGACCGAGAATACAGTTATATTTGGAGTCAAAAGGGATGTCGGTTTTATGCGCAAAACTCTTGAATCCATGGATTGTAACTCTGTTTATCTTCGTCATAATTATTCCCTCTTTATTCAGAAAAATGTTTTATTTTGGGTTTATAAAAGTTGCGAATTTGAGGGGTTTGTGCGCCGAGGACGGGATTTCCGTGGTGAACATTCGAACCCGTGAGACCAGTATGGTCAGTGGGGTATCAGTCCACCGCAATATTGTCCAATCAGCAGCTTACAGCTACTCACTTCCGGACTATGCGACCTCGGCTCTACACATCGACATAAAGTTTATATAATCCATGAGCTTTCTGGATACCTGTGGGGTATCAACTGCAATTGGGTTTATGCGACCCGCTTTTTCTTTTATTTTAGAATAATATAATTAGTTTTACACGATATAAATCAGAAGAAAGTCAGCGGTATCTTGTATTGGAAGTTTTACCACCGAAAAAGCGAACCAGCTGGCTTTTCTAAGCTAAACTCCCACTAATTTTACATACCACTGACTATGTGCAGAGAATTTTAGTTTATATAATCTTTTGGTACCACTTACGTCAAGTAAAAGAAACACCACCCAGTTCTTTCGAGACAGGTTTTATTACCCCGGAGGGTAAACCAGCTGGATTTTCTAAGCTAAACCTCTTCTTTCGACACTGGATGGTCTGAGAAATGTGAAAGTAGGTGGTATAAAAATCTTTGTTGACACTTGAGAGTTTGGAAAAAAGAAATGCACCGGCCGGGACGTTCGTCAATTATTTGATTTCGAACCCGGATCACAGGCTCTCGTCTCTCCGAAGAGAATGGAAGGCCCGGATACTTTATGGCGTGCTAAGAAGAATCTTACCACGAAGCCATTATACTACCGGTGCATATACTCGTGGATTTGTGGGACATTTATAAAATTATCCTCTGTAAAAATGAGAGAAATTATTTCAAACACAAACTTTTTTAAACAGGATTAGATTCAATATAGCATGCCTAAAGTTGAAAATCAAGAATGTCCTTTCTGTGGAGAGAAGAAGGCAACACTCCAAGAAGAGGATGTAGAAATTCCGTATTTTGGAAGGGTCTATGTACTGTCGATGGAATGCTCAGCGTGTGGTACTCGGAAGTCTGATGTTGAACCCGCTGAGAAAAAGGAGCCATGTAAATATACATTTGAAATAACTTCTGAGGATGATTTGAATGTTAAGATAGTTAAAGGTGGGGAAGCAACAGTTAAAATTCCAAGAGTTATCACTATGGAAGCTGGACCTGCTTCGAATGGGTATGTAACGAATGTTGAAGGTTTACTTGAAAGAGTAAAGAAGATTGTTCAATCAGCAGCAGAGAGTGAAGATGATCCTGCTGCGAAGAAGAAGGCAAAGAACTTGATTAAGAAGTTGAATAAAGTGTTAGTGGGCAGAGAGAGTTTGAAGATTACGATTGAAGACCCTAGTGGCCATTCTGCAATTATCTCTGAGAAAGCAGTTAAGGGGAAGTTATAATTCAATTATTCTTACCAAAGGCTTGGGCAAGATCAATCATGTATTTACCCTCATCCAACTTAACAATTAAGGGATCTTTTTTGAATAAATGGACCAAATCAAGTTCAAACTTCCCTGGCTTCAATACACGAATGGACTCAACGTCAAGAACGACTGGTTTATTTGGTTCAGATTTAATGTGAAGAATCTCTGCAACATCTTTCTCAATGTGGACTTTATCTTTTTCAGAAAGATTGTTGATAATTTCTTTGCCCTCTTCAATATGTTTCTTTTTGATGTAGAAAAATAATCGAGCACCGCAGCTACAGCCTGCAAGAATTTCTTTCGCACCGTCTTTGTAGAAGGTGTTACAACGAACACATTGGTGTGGCATTTATCGTTTCCGTTTTGTTTTTTTGCGGTAGCGCTTTGTTGATGAAGTCGCTTCCTTGGTGAACAATTCAATTTTGTCGGGGTTTTTCTCGATCTTCTTGACAACGGACGCTGGGCCGATGATTGTCATACCCTGTCTGTCTCCCAACAAAATATTGGCGAATGTTCCTTTCACTTTTTGACCAAAGGCTTGCTTTGATTTATCAGGATAGATAACACTTAACTCAATCCCTTTAAACTTAGGGGAAATTTCTTCCATAGTAATTTCGATTAAATCAGCTTCTTCTTGTTTCTTAAGTCGCCCTTCCATTAACACGATTCGGTTGTCTTTCACAATGTTAAGAAGTTTGTTTACTCTCTTAGCAGAGGATAAACTTTCAATGTCGTGAAATGGAATGAATTGAAATGTAACCATAGTATGCCTCTTTTGTGTCTCTTAGTAATTTCTTTTCCTTTTTAAAATTATCTTGCTACTTTAAACAGCTGTTCGTAGAAGTCTTCTAGCTTTTTACCGTACTTTGCGGAGATTCCTACGACTTTATACTGTGGGAATGCAGCTTTAATAACGTCAATATTAGATTTCTTGAGATCCATTTTATTTGCTGCGATTAAAACAGGGATGTTTCGTGCTTGTAAGTTACCAATAATTGTAATGTTTACTTGTGAATATGGGTCTTTTGTGGAATCTAATACAACCACCACTGCATCCATGTCATCTAACCATTTAATGGAATCAATAACTCCTTTCGTTGCTTCTTTCGCTCGTTTCTTTGCTTCAGTTTTTTTGATACCTCGCTTGATGAAATCTTCGTAATCAATTTTGGTCGAGATCCCAGGCGTGTCAACTAAGGAGAATGTTAGCTCTTTACCTTTTTTATTTTTGATAGTGACTTGCTCTTTAATGGTGATTTCTCTTGTCTCGTGGGCGATGTGAGAAACAGTGGACATCTCTTCTCCTAACCAATCAACACAGACTTTATTTGCTAGTGTTGATTTTCCACCATTTGGCGGTCCGTACAGGCCAAGTTTGACATGGCTTTTACTACTAAACGGATTAAATCGAAGTTTTTTGAATAAATTTGTTAAAAATGATTTTACCATTTCCACCCCTCTTACTGTTTCTGTTGAGAGAAGGTTGTTCTTAAAGTTTTTGGTGGTGGAGAGTATTCGTTTTATATCGCCTAAAATGTTAAAAGTATATTTATGGTTGTTTTTTGTATGAATCACGTAGATTGTATTGATGCGAGTGTTATTTTGGGTTCAGTCTTTAGAGAAGATGAGAACTGTGATAACTTTGTTAATACGATTGGCTACAAGCTGAAGAACAACGGGCTATTAACTATTCATTTGGTTGGTGAAATTTTCACAAGTGTATTTCTAAAAATTGTTCAATATATAGAAGACCCCTTTGAAAAGAAACAATTCTTACAAGACGTTGTTGATTTTTTTGATAAGACTATTATTAATTTATTCGAGAGACAAAGGCTCAGTATTGCTAAGGTTAAGGATAGTGACTATCAACATATTATGGCAATAAAAAGCTTAGATTATGCAATTACAGATGATGATGCACTTCATCTTTCTGTCGCAATTAACAATAATTGTCAAAGGTTTGTTACCATAGATAAGGTGTTACTCAAAGAGGACTTTAGAAGTAAGATAAAAGCAGAATTTAGGTTAATTATTACAAAACCTAACTAAACTCAATTTTATTCATTAAACCTAACCTTCTGGCTTCTGATCTAAGGTGATCCAATTTTTTCTTAAGTTCGGGGTTTAATTCCCACAGTGTTTTATCGTTGTCAGGTTTTTTCATAGTGTTTTAGGGATGGCGGGACATTTAAAGTTTTCCACGATATCAGAACAGAATATTTTATAAGGTCGTAATTACTTATCAGAACAATGGGAGAAAGACATTTAGTTGTTGACCGTCTAAAGTTTAGTTATGAAGGGTTCTTTAATGCAAGTGAGTTATATAATCTAATCTCTGGTTTTTTCTATGAAAAAGGGTGGGACTGGTATGAGAAATTAAATGATGAGCAGGTTACACCGAAAGGTAAACAGATTACAATTCATCTTCATCCCTGGAAGAGTGTGAGTGACTTCTACAAAATTATGATGATTGTCAAAATTCACATGATTGATGTGAGGGATGTTGAAGTGGAGAAGGAAGGGGAACAGTTGCGGCTAAGTCACGGCGTTATTAGGATGATTATTAACGGGTTTGTGGTGAGTGATAGATCAGGACAGTGGTCAGAGAAACCGTTATGGTGGTTCTTAGGAATTATCTTTGAAAGGTTTTTATTCAAACGGCATTTGAACAGAATGAAAACGTGGATTGCTGGTGATGTTGATGAATTGTATAATAAAGTTAAGAGTTATTTGAATGTTGTAAAATATAGTTATCATACATAATGAAGGCGTACTTTGAAAAGAATCTGATCGTGAATAATCGTGAATTGAGATATAAAGGTATTTTTAGAACTGATGAATTGATTTCTACAATTAACAAAGAGTTAGGGAAGTTAGGGTACACAAAACGGGAGAAGATGTCTGAAGAAATTGTAACTGAGGAAGGAAAGAAAACGTATATTGATTTACGGCCATTTAAAATTAAAACGAATTATGTGCAATTGATGATCAAAGTAAAAATTACGCTAGATCATGTAACAGATGTAACTGAGGAAGTGGAAGGAGTGAAGAAAAATTTTGAGCGAGGGGATGTGTTAGTTACATTTGATGCATGGATTTTATCTGATTATGATCATCGTTGGGGTATGAAACCGTTTGTCTATTTTGTGAAAGGTGTGATTAACAAGTATTTCTATAAAATGCCGTTAGAAGGAAGCTTTCCGGGAGAAGTAGCAGGTGATACGGCTGCGTTATATAGTGCGTTGCGGAAGTTGTTGAATTCGTATAAGCATAGGAGTGGGAAAGTTGTTAAGGAAGAAGATGTGATGAAAGAAGTAGAGAAAGAGATTAGAGTAAAAGAAGAATAGATTATCCTTTAGGTTTTTTCTTGAAGTGGCTTTTATGTTCTGCGACGTAATCGCCCGTTAACTCTCCTCCCAAGCCGGCAATGTAATGGGCAACAGCTTCGTGTTGTTTCGTTGTTTTCCTCAATTCAACCCCCTGCTTTTTAGCGTAGCCGTTTACTGCTTTTTGTACCGCCTCAAAATGGTCACGGTCTATTGAAAGGGTTTTTCTTGCGTGCTCAAGCTCTACAAGATCATCAATGTGAACCATCTTTTGTTTAAGAACATCGAATTCTTTCATATCATGGAACTTTCCATCTCGCCGTACTATTGCGTCTCGTAATGAGTAGAAATCAACTCCTGTGCCAGCCATCTTGCCGTCGATGTATGCAATAAGTTTGTGTGGATCAGATTTGTACAGTTTAACTCCAGCATCACCGTGCTCCTGTCTTACTCCTTCCAATGCTACTTTGTATAATAACTCCGTTGCTTCTTCTTTGCCTTTTAATTTGTGGGATTTTGGTTTCCCCTTGTGTTTCTTATGCTCGCCTCTCTTGTCTAATAAGTACTTGTTTTGAACATCCTCTACTGCTCTTAGGCCAGCTACTCTGTCTGCTTCAATTGAATCCCTTTTCTTACGGCCATCATCAGAATCTTCGTGGTGGCTTTTGAGAATACCAAGAAGATCGTCAGACTTCATAATAGAATATTTGTCGACGAATGGTTTCGCCTCTTTTTTCTTACTGCTAGAGGTTTGAAACAGAAACGGTAAGACCAGGAGAACCGGAATAAAGAAGAGCCTCTCTTTAAGCTTACAGATGACTTGAAATCCTCTTTTCATGCATCTTGATAAACAGATAGAGTTTTTATACTTTTCGACAGAATGTTTACTCTCAGAATTTGATCAAAACGTCCCACTCGGGACCTAAACCATTATATTTATATAAACCATATACTGTTTCACTAGATACAAACGTCTCACACGGAGGGTCAATATATGGCAAAAAAATCAACGAAATCTAAATCATTAAAACCAAAAACTATCAAAAAAGCGGGAGACAAAAAAGGAGAACTACCAGTTCCAACAACTCCTAAATTACCACCGGAATTGGAGAAAAAGATGAAAGCGTTGAAGAAAACGCTTGATGAGTTTAAAGATAAAGTTTTAGACAAATTTGGTGACTACATTGTTGGAATGACCTTACTTCCTCCGGAAAAACCAAAACCAGGGGAGAAAGTTGATGAGAAGCAGCAGAAAGAGAAAGAAAAGAAAATTGAAGTTCTTGTTGTTGTTGATGATACGACTTCTAAAAAGATGACGAAAGATGAACTTCATGCGAAGTTCTCTGGTATTGTGAAGAAAATTGGTGAAGAAGTTGATAAGAATTTAGCCCCACAAAGTATTCTCTTGACAGATATTTGGCAAAATTCCTACGATGGGAAGTATGACTTGAATAGATTGATTTCTATGGGAGCACCGATTCATGATACGGGAATGTTGGCTGCAATTAAGATAGCTGAGATTCACAAAAGTATGGTTATCAAGAAATTTGAGAAGTATATCTTGAGTTACGTTCTTGCTGGTTCATTAACACAGGGAAGAGCAACTGCTACGTCAGATATTGATGTGTGGATTGTGATTGATGATACTGATGTGAAGAAAATGAGCCGAGCGGAGTTGAAAGATAAACTTCGAGCGATCATTATTGGCATGGGTGCAGAAGCAGGAGAGCTTACAGGAATTAGAAATAAGTTGAACATTCAGGTGTATATCTTAACAGACTTCTGGGATTCGTTGAAAGAAGCAAACCCAATCATCTTTACACTGTTACGGGATGGTGTACCGTTCTATGACCGTGGTATCTTTATGCCATGGAAACAGTTGCTGCGAATGGGAAGAATCAAACCGAGTAGAGAAGCAATTGATCTGTTCATGAATACGGGGCGGCAAAGTATTAAGCGTGTCAAGAAGACGTTACAGACAATGGGAATGGAAGATACGTATTACGCTATATTAACTCCGTCACAGGCAGCGATCATGTTGTATGGTTTACCTCCACCAACACCGCGGGAAACACCCGATGTGTTGGAAGAAATTTTTGTGAAGAAAGAAAAAATGTTAGAAGCGGAATATGTAAAGATTCTGCGAGATAATGTTGATTTACGAAAACAGATTGAGCACGGTACAAAGAAAGATCTTACAGGCACGGAGTTAGATAAGTACGTAAAGAATGCTGAGAAGTATCTGAAGAGAATTGAGAAGCTATTCACACAGATTGAAGCTCGGTACGATGAACGAAGTATTTTGTACTTGTATGATGAAATCGTTACCATCATCCGAGATGTGTTGAAGTTAGAGGGAATTGACAAAGCACAGGACGAAGAAATTATCAAATTGTTTGAAGATGAATTGATTAGCACTGGAAAAGTTCCAGCCCGCTATCTGCGAGATTTGAATGAAGTTGTGGAAGCGAAGCGGAAGCATGATAAGAAAAAGTTAGGTAAGAACGATATTGAGAAAGCTCGTAAAGGAAGTTCTGGCTTGATTAAGTTCTTAGTAGAGTACATGCAACGTAAGCGTGGTCGAGAAATGGAACGCGCGAAGATCCGAATTAAACACGGTGATAAGTACGGTGAAGTAATTCTCTTGGATAATGTTGCGTTCATTATTCCGGACATTGATGCCAAAGAACAAGTCATTGAGAAAGCGAAGATTAACGCTGATGGTTCTTTAGGTGCAGCAGTTGTTTCTTCAATTGAAGAGTTTGAGAAACATTTAGCTGCAGCGAAGTTTCCAAAACGAGTGTTCATTAAAGAGCCTATCTTTGAAGACTTGAAGGGAATGTTCGGAAAGGATGTAGAAGTGTTACTGCATTATTGATTTTTTTAAGTCTTTATTTTCTTTTTCTATTAATTTATTTCTTTCCACTACAAGAAGTGCTGTTGCAAAGCCGGCGACCGCAAAAATAGCTTGTTCCCATTGGTAATACCCTCGATTGAGAGCCTGCCAGCCTTCCCAAATAGCGCTATCAATAAGCGTTTGAGCTCCACCGAGATATACATGGCGTTTGTCTGGATACTCTGGTGTTGGCCGTAAGAGATCTATACCTCTGCCAACAAATGTAACAGCAGCAGGGGCTATGAAATGTTCCAAGTTGCGAGGTAGTTGATCATCTTGGGCCAGCTCAGTGATATGGGCATCTAAACCGCCAAAGTATGACGCAATGCAATAGCCAAGTCCAACAGCACCTGCAGCGAGGTATCGAATTCCTGATCTGCTCATTTTTGTCTTCGTTTCTTATTTTTGTTTGTTTTTTTGGTTGATTGTCTTTAAGGGCGGAATATGAAGTTTCTTAAAGTTTTAGGCGATATTTCTTTGGTTTTTTATAAGTGTTCTTGAAAGTATGTTTAAAAAGAAGTTTGATTGCTAAGATAGTACGAAAAACCCTGGCAGCGGTGGGTTTGAGTCACCTTCCTTTTCCCATCACTGTCACCTTATACTTACGGAGGAAACAAAATGAAAAACATACCAAAAAAGATCTTTGCAGTGTTTGTGTTAGCTATCTTTATGTTGAGTATAGCACCATTAGCATTAGCAGAGGAAGATGTAGATAAGAGTGAAAGAGAGCTGCGGGCTGATCGTGTTGACTTTGGCAAGATGAAAGATCGACTGCAAAGAGCACATGAGAAGTTTAACATTGCAAAAGAGAAACACTTAGAAGCGCGTGAGCGATTTGCAGCACATAAAGAAAAAGTAACTGAGTTAGCGCAAAGAATTAGAGACTGTAAAGCGGATGATGATTGTGAAATCACAGATGAAGAGAAATTTACATCTGCACGAGAGCATTTCATAAACATCATTGATGTACTTGATAGAAATTTAGAGAAGTTTGCATCACGAGTTGCTGAGAGTGAGAAGCTGTCTGAAGAGCGCCAGGAAAGCCTGTTAGCTGAGATTGAAAGTTTGCAAGATTCATTAGCTGAGCAGAAAGAAGTTGTTGAAAGTGCAGAAACACTTGAAGATTTAACAGGTATCCGGGCTGCATTGAAAGACATTCAGAAAGAGAAGAACTTACTAGCACGACACCTAACGAGCATGTTTACGACACATAAAGTTGGGAAAGTGGGTGTAAGTTTAGAAAAGATTGCTGACAGTATGCAGAAGCGAATTGATGTGAAAGCAGAAGAAGGTTTTGATGTTGCAGAGTTAGAAGCGCTACATGCAGAACTTTTAGAGATTAAAGTACACGTTGATGCAGCCGCTGAATTATCTGCAGAGAAACTTGCTGAAGCTCAGGATGCTGAGAATCGAGAAGAGTACAAAGAGATCTACAGCGAAGTGCGTGAGATTCGAGCAGATGCACAGAAATCATTGAAAGAAGCGAAGGCAGTGATCCGTGAGTTTGTGGCAGCGTTTAAGGAATTGCAGTAAACGGAGATTTTTTAAACTTTTTTTCTTTTCTTTTAATTGAAATAGGTGATGATGATGAAAAAAGTAATTTTGATGTTGATGATTGTGGGTTTGATGCTTTTAGTATCGTGTCAAGTTGTTGAGGAGACTTCCGGTTCTGGAAGTTTAGATGAAGCGGAACTTGATGATGATTTAGAAGACTTTTCTGATTTAGAGGAGTTTGAGGAAGAAGAACTTGATTTTGACGATTTAGATGTGTTAGGTGTGGAGTAATAAAAAAGAAAAAGTTTAGGGGCACACCCGCAGTCGAATCGATGAAGCCTGCCTGGTTGAATCCCTAAAGCTTCTCAGACTTGCGACCCTTTGAACATGGAGATTGAACATTAAGGCTGCTTCCGTCAGGATCTGACCTGGTTCTGAGCAAGTCCATCCCAAAGGACAAGCCGTCGGCAAAGACATCAAGGACCAGTCAAACAACACTGACCCTTCATTGGGCTTCGGCTCCGTGTAAAGTCCGTTCACGGTAACAACGCAGGACTAGCGCGCCAGCCTAGCTCTCCCCAAATACTTTCTTATTTAGGTAAAATAGAAGTGTATTTTAAAATGTTTGGGTTTTTGTTAATAGACTTGCGATTTTTCATTTTTTTAAACATGTCTTGGGGAACTGCGGTTCGTATTGCCCACAAACTCCCGAGGAACATTGTGCGTTATGCTCACAAAGCTCGCCAATCTTTTTATGACTGCATGTGCTTAACTGTAATAGAGGATGATACTTACAATAAAGTGATGAGCATTCAGAGTCCAAAACACATTTTTCCCCTAACTTTTTCTTAGGCTCTTTCTTGAGGATATGGTGCCATGAATCAAGTGCAGAAGCATCACGCAACATGGATGCTTCCGGGAACTCAAGTTCTTGTTCGACAAAGGTAAAAGTAGTTGGCTGTGCGAATGTGGTAATCACAAACAAAGAGAAGAGGAGAAATGTTACAGTGACTAATCTCTTTTTCGTATATTTCATGACTTTTTGGTGTTGGTGTCATGTATATAAGATTTATTGTTGTAGAGTGAATATACTTTAAACAGAGAAACTTTTCTTGGTCATTATCAAAATCTTCAAAAGTCAACCCTCTGCATAAAAATTCAACTTTCCCAAACTTTTTTAAAACCAATACTAAATTCTGGAACCTAATGGTTGAATTGATTATTACAGAGAAACCGAGTTCAGCAATAAAAGTAGCAAATGCATTAGCAGATAAAGCGCCGAAAAAGGTAGGGAGTCGGCAGTCGTCGTATTTTGAATTAACACATAATGGAAAGAAAATATTTGTTACATCCGCTGTTGGTCATTTATATGGTTTAGTAGAAGAGGAGAAGAATGGATGGAATTATCCTGTCTTCGGTATTAAATGGCAGGCCTCGTATAAAGGGAATAAAGATTTAGCGTATGTGAAACAGTATGTTGATACAATTACTAAACTTGCAAAGCAAGCTGATGAATTTACGATTGCATGCGACTATGATGTAGAGGGAGAAGTTATTGGGTTTAATGCGATTCGATTTGCCTGTAAGCAAAAAGATGCAAACCGAATGAAGTTTTCTACATTAACAAAGGGAGATTTAGTGAAATCATATGAAAGTAAGATGCCACATCTAGACTGGGGGCAAGCGTATGCAGGAGAGACCAGACATAAATTAGATTGGTTTTATGGTATTAATTTGAGTAGGGCGTTAACTGCATCAGTAAAAGCAGCTGGGAGTTTCAAAGTAATGAGTGCGGGACGTGTTCAGGGGCCTGCGTTAAAAATGCTAGTGGATAGGGAGAAAGAAATTCAAGCGTTTGTGCCGGAACCATTTTGGCAAATTTCGTTAGATGGCGTGTATGAAAAAAATAACGTCGAAGCGTGGCATGTTGATGATAAGATTTTTGATGAAAAACGAGTGGGAGAGATTTTGCAGAAAGTAGAGGGTCAGAAAGAAGGGAAGATTACTGAGATTAAGAGGACGAAACGGAATCAAGCGCCACCAACGCCATTTAATTTAACTGATTTACAATCAGAGTCGTATAAGTTGTTTAAGATCACTCCGAAAAATACACTGGCGATAGCACAGAAGTTATATTTAGCTGGTGTAACGTCATACCCCAGAACTTCTTCACAGAAATTAGACCCAAAATTAGGATTTGCAAAGATTATGAAAGATCTGGGTAAGCAACCACCGTATGAGGGTTTCTGTACAGAGTTATTGAAAACAGAACTGAAACCAAATAATGGAAAGAAAAATGATCCTGCACATCCAGCGATTTATCCAACGGGACAAGTTCCGTCTGGATTACAGGGACAGGATGCTAAAGTCTATGATTTAATCGTTAAGAGATTTTTAGCAACGTTTGCAACTCCTGCTGTACGGGAAACGATGACAGTTTCAATTGATGTGAATAGTGAAATCTTTGTTGCAAAAGGAACTCGGACTGTTGAGGAGAATTGGCATGTGTTCTATAAACCGTATGTGAAATTGGAAGAGATTACACTGCCTGATATGAAAGAAAGCGGTGTTGTCACAATTGAAAAAATCGAGAAACATGATAAAGAAACTCAACCACCAAAGAGGTTTAACCAATCTTCAATTATTAAAGAGTTAGAAAAACGAAATTTAGGGACAAAAGCAACTCGGGCAGATATTCTTGATAGGTTATTTCAGAGAGGATATGTTGAAGGTGTCCAAATTCACGTAACGAAATTGGGAATGGAAACGATTGCTGTTTTAGAGAAGTTCGCACCAGAGATTTTAGATGAAGAATTAACACGGCAGTTTGAGGAAGATATGGAAAAAATCCGTGAAGGAAAAGGAAAACAGGAAGTAGTATTAGAGAAAGCGAAGAAAGTTCTGGTGAAGTTATTGGGGGATTTCAAAAAGAAAGAGAAAGAAGTTGGTGCTGAAATTTTGAAGTCAGTGAGGGAATCGCAAGATATTGCGAACTTTATGGGAATGTGCCAAGTCTGTGGTGAAGGACGATTGATGGTGCGTCGTGGAAAGTTTGGTCGATTTATTGGCTGTGATAAGTATCCTGATTGTAAAACTATTGTGAACATTCCTAAGTCTGGGAAGTTGAAGTTTACTGGCAAATATGATGAGGAAACTAAATGGCCAATTGTTGAAATTGGAACCGGTAAGCGAATGCAGAAAGTAACGCTGGCTGTACGGAAGAAAGAGGAAACAACAGAGAAGAAGTATGATGAAGAAGGCATGACCTGTCCAACGTGCAACAAAGGACAGATGGTGTTACGAAAAGGGTTTTATGGTGAGTTTTTGGGTTGTAATAATTATCCAAAGTGCCAGACATTGATGAATATTAAAGATGGTAAGGTAAATGTTGATAATCCCGTGGTGAAAAAGCTAGGTGAGAAGAAGACTGTGAAGAAGAAAGTGACCAAAAAGAAGAGTGTGAAGAAAGAAAAGAAGTGATTTTTTCTATAGTATCACCACAATGTTTATAAAGAATATTCTGACTAAATAGGTAAATATACGTACATAGGTGGTTTACATGACAATTGTTAAAATTAATTTACATAAAGTAAATGCAGAGCGAGATTTATCTGCGAAAGCAGGGCAAGTTAAGATTAATAATAATGTTTCTTTGAGAGAAGTTGAAGACATGGAATTCTCCGTTGAGGGAAAGAAAGGTCTTAAGTTTACATTTGCATTCAACTGTAATTACGAACCGGGTTTAGGGAAAATTGAAGTTGAGGGACAAGTGCTCTTTGTGGATGAAGATAAGAAAGTTGATGAAATCAAAGCAAGCTGGGAGAAAGATAAGAAGGTCCCAGTTGAGATTATGGAACAAATTATCAACGCAGCTCTTCACAAAGGAAACATCCAAGCGATTAAAATCAGTGAGGATGTGAACTTGCCAAGTCCATTGCCGCTTCCTAAAGTAAAGCCAGGAAGTGCAGCAGAAGGGAAGCAATAATTTTCCTCTTTTCTTACCTTTTTTAATACATAATCTTTATATAAACGGAATTCTCAGGAGGCCTTATGGAAAAGCCACATATTAAGCTGAAAGTTATGGAAGCTGTACAGGATGATGTCAATAAAGGCATTGTTAAAGTAGATTCTAATTTTATGCGTAAAATTGGTGTTAATCCCGGCGATGTGGTTGAAATTAACGGTGAAAGAGTCACGGCTGCTATTGTTGATAGAGCGTATCCAGGAGATATTGGTTTGAACATTATTCGGATGGATGGGAATATCCGGAGAAATGCTCGTACTTCTATTGGGGAAATGGTTTCTGTGTCGAAAGCCGTAGTGAAGCCAGCGAAAAAGATATCTATTGCACCAGCACATAAAGGGGTTTTGATTAAAACGTCCCCACAATTATTCAAACAGGGTTTATTGGGGAAAGCACTGACAAAAGGAGATTTAGTATCACTTGGAAGAGCTCGTAGGAAACCAGCGCAGGGGAGAGAGTTAAGTAACATTTTTTCAATGATGGAATCACAGTTTGCATCGTTTGGTTTTGGTGATATTCGGTTTATGGTAGTGGATGTCCAACCCCGTAAGGAAATTCTTGTGGTGACAAACGAAACAGAGATTGAATTTAATCCGAAAGCAGTTGAGTTAACGGAAGATGAGGGAATTAGCTTAGGAATTAACTATGAAGATATTGGTGGTTTAGGTGATGAGATTACTAAAGTCAGAGAGATGGTAGAATTACCATTAAAACATCCGGAAGTGTTTGAACGATTAGGTATAGAACCGCCGAAGGGAGTTTTATTACATGGTCCGCCAGGAACAGGAAAAACATTATTAGCGAAAGCAGTTGCATCAGAGACTAATTCACATTTCATTTTAATTAACGGTCCTGAAGTTATCTCAAAGTTTTATGGAGAATCAGAAGCGAATTTACGGAAGAAGTTTGAGGAAGCGGAAGAAAATGCACCGTCAATTATTTTCTTTGATGAAATTGATGCTATTGCAACAAAGCGGGAAGAAACGAAAGGAGATGTTGAGAAACGTGTCGTTGCACAGATGTTAGGATTAATGGATGGTTTAAAGAGTCGAGGAAAAGTCATTGTTATTGCTGCAACGAATATTCCAAACCAATTAGATCCAGCATTACGAAGACCTGGAAGATTTGATAGAGAGATAGAGATTGGTGTGCCCGATAAAGAAGGGCGGTTAGAAATTTTGAAAATTCATACTCGGAACATGCCGCTGGCGAAGAACGTTAGTTTAAAGGAGATTGCGAAAGTAACTCACGGTTTTGTGGGAGCTGACTTGTCTAGCTTAGCAAAGGAAGCAGCGATGATTGTGTTACGTAGAATTTTACCAGAGTTAAAAGTTGAGGGTATTGAGGAAGGGGAACCAATCCCCGAAGAGATTTTGAAGAAGTTACAGGTTACACAGAAAGATTTTGTGGAAGCATTGAAAGTTGTCCGTCCATCGGCTATGAGAGAAGTTTTAGTGGAGACCCCCGATGTTGGCTGGAAAGATATTGGTGGTTTACAAGAAGTGAAAGGCAAGTTACAAGAGGCAGTAGAATGGCCGCTAAAGAAACCAGAAGTGTTTCCTAAAATGGGTATTCGGCCACCACGAGGAATTTTATTATATGGTCCTCCTGGAACAGGAAAGACATTATTAGCGAAAGCCGTTGCGAAAGAATCAGAAGCGAATTTTATTTTGATTAATGGTCCATCATTGTTGAGTAAGTGGGTTGGTGAATCAGAGAAAGCTGTGCGAGAAATCTTTCGAAAAGCTCGACAAACAGCACCAACAATTTTATTCTTTGACGAGATTGATGCGTTAGTGCCAAGAAGAAGTTCTAATAGTGATTCAAAAGTTAACGAACGAATTGTCAACCAGATGTTAACAGAGATGGATGGACTAGAAAGTTTGAATGATGTTGTAGTAATTGCAGCAACGAACAGGCCAGATATTGTCGATCCAGCATTGTTGCGACAGGGGAGATTTGACAGAGTTATTTTGGTGTCTGTCCCCGATGAAGAAGCACGAAAGAAGATCTTTGAAATTTATGTGGCAAAAATGCCACTTGCTGAAGATGTTGACATTAAGAAGTTAGCGAAAGAAACGCAGGGTTACGTTGGTTCTGATATTGAGGGTGTATGTCGAGAAGCAGCGATGATTGCGTTACGTGATGATTTGAAAACTGAGAAGATATCAATGGAACATTTTAAGCAGGCGTTAAATGTTGTGCGGGCGTCTGTTGACAAGCAGGTTGAGGAAGCATACCAAAAGTTAGAAAATTATTTTAGTAAAGCACGTGCCGAAGAGATTACCGAGAAAGCAGCGTATTTTGGGTAAGAAATGAATGTAAATAAATTAACTAAAGGCGGCTGGGTATTTGTCGCAGTTGGATTGCTGTTTATTCTTGTTGGCGGGACTATGACTTTTGTCATGCATTCTAACCTGCAAAAAGCAATAGAAACGGTGGTTCTAAAAATACGTATGAGCCAGTTGTAGAATACATCTACTTTGTTGATGGGAGGAAATATATCTCAAATAGAATAAGAGTTACTAGTGTTACTTACCCCACAACAACAAGTGCCTATGATGTACTTTTAAAATATCCTATTGGTTCAACGGTCACTGCATATTACGATCCACAAAACCCGGGTGAGGCATATTTGACTAAAGGGGCAGACCAACTAGATCGAACTGGAACCTTGTTCACTGGAGCTTTTGTGCTTATTGGTTTATTATTGGTAATTTTTAGTAAAAAACTGGGACAGAGAGCTACTGTTCAAAGTGATTATGATGAAGAGCAAGCGAAGATGCTTCTTGAGAAGTACGGAAAATATTTTAAGAAAATAAAAAAATAAAATTATGCGCAGGTTGTATACGCAGTGTCTTCTGTTAATTGTGTCGTTGTACAGCTATTTGCTGCACAGAAGTCATGACAGTCTAAGTCTCCGCAGTCAATGTCTTGCACGCAAACAACATTACCAAAGTCATCTAGGTTACAGTCAATACTCCCATCGTTGTTGAGGTTATCACTACAACTAACTTCTTTTGCTGATTCACAAACGGTTATCTGGCCAGTTCCGCCAATTTTCCCATCACAATCCATGTCCGCACAGTCGGTTTTCCCATCATTATCGTTGTCGTACCCATCTGTACAACTGATTTCAAAATTGAATTTGTATTCTGCTTGGTATTTCTTCAGCAATGAGAACACTTTCTTTCTGTCTAAACTATATTTTCCAACTTGTATCCGTTGAGGATCCCATCGTCCTGCTTCTCCAACGATTGCTTTCTGCTCGTCTTTATCCATCTCTTGTTGTATTGCACCAAGTTCTTCATTAGAAAGTTCTGCCAACTCTGCTTTTACTTCCTCATCTGTTGGTTCTACACTGGAACATCCTACAAGAAACAACGCTACAATGATGATTAATAGTGGTTTAATCATGATATACACCTCTTTGATTGATTGTCTAGGGAAGTGTTTTGTGTTTATATAGTTAGTGGTTCTAGAAGAGTATAACATTTAATGCAAGAAGTGCTAAATAGAACAGTAAGAGTAGTATACCCTCATACCGTGTAATGGATTCTTCACGGTAATAGTAGCCTTTGAAAACTAATGCAACAAAGAGGAGTGACATAACCATCATCCATGTAATATCAAAGTAAAATACTTTGTCAGTGATAATAACCGGAGCGAGCGTAATTAATATTCCGAACGTTACAAGCAGTGTGAAAATATTAGAACCAAGTGATTCGGTGATTGCCACATCTTTGTACCCTTTTATTGTTCCTTGCACTGCTGCGGCAATATTTGGTAGCCCTGTTCCAATCGCCCCAAAGACAATCCCTACGAAGAGGGCTGGTAGTGCGGTCTGTGCCTGTAACCGTACTAAAGAGAACGCAAAAAGATACGAACCTCCCGCGAGAACGAGAGCACTTATGAAGAATGTTAAGGCTGATGGTTTGAGTTTAAACAACGACCAGTGACCAATGAATTTTAGACTTTGTTCTACGCTTTTTACCTGTTTTTTCCTACTTTTAATTGGCCGCCACTTTTCAAATGACCAAACGTTCAGTGCGTACGGGATGAAAAGCAGTAACAGAACAATACCCTCAGCTCGCTGGAACTGCAAGTCGGAACCAAAGAGCATTATGATAAACGTCATGATGATTAAGAAAATACCGTCCCGTACGATAACTGGTTTTTCAACGTGAAGCGGTTTGATAGTAGCAGAGAGACCGACAACTAAACCAATGTTTGTCATCACGGAACCAAGAATGACACCTACTCCAATACCGGTTTGCCCAAGTAGATAAGAGTAGATTGTGGAAAATATTTCTGGTAAACTTAGAAAGAAAGATACGAGGATTGTAGTAATAGCAATATAACTTGTTCCAAATTTTTCGGCAACTGGAATTAAAGAGTCAGTAAGCCAGTCAGAGCTGCGCCAAATAATAGCAATGGAAAGGAGCAATAATCCAATTGTAATGAGTAGCGTCATGTGGGCACCTTCTTGTATAGTGAGTCAATTATTTTTGTGATGATTATTAATATTCCTGCTGCAAGAAGAATCCAGATCCAGTCAATGAGTTCTAATGCAACTGTCCCAAAAAACGTTCGTAGTGGTGTATAAAGGACAAGGAATTGTAATAACAGTGAAATGGCAACTGCGCCAACGAGGTATTTGTTGGAGAATGCGCCTAATTTGTACTCTTTACGGATAAGATATAGTCGAACGATTTCAAACACTACTAGTGATGTAAACGCAATAGTCTGTGCTTTTGCGAGAGAGGAGTGTCGGTATAGCCAGAAGAGGACGAGAATAATTACTGCCATGGTGGTTCCGAGTAAGAATATGTTTCGCCGAACATTGCCTGAAATGATGCCCTCTTTCGTGTTGCGTGGTGGTCGTTTCATGATATCTTTCTGATGTGGATCAACTCCCAAAGCAACTGCAGGTAGGCCGTCTGTGACAAGATTAACCCATAAAATTTGGATTGCAGTTAATGGAATTCCTAATCCAAAGAATGGGGCGAGAATGGTCATTCCCAAGAAGATCACAAGTATCTCCGCTAAGTTACTCGAGAGAAGGTAATTGACGAATTTACGAATATTATCAAAGATACCACGGCCTTCTTCCACTGCGTTTACGATAGAGGTAAAGTTATCATCGGTAAGAATCATATCAGATGCTTCTTTTGCAACGTCTGTTCCGGTAATGCCCATGGCGATGCCAATATCTGATTTCTTTAATGCTGGCGCGTCGTTAACACCGTCTCCCGTCATTGCGACGACATGTTTGAGTTCTTTTAATGTATTAACAATTTTTAATTTATGTTCTGGATTGACACGAGCGAAGATACTAGTTGTTTTGATTTTCGTTTTGAGGTTTTTGATGTTTTCTAATTCTTGCCCGGTCATTGCTTCGCCTGTGATACCAAGCTCTTTCGCTATAGCTTGTGCCGTTGCAATTTGATCGCCCGTAATCATAATAACTCTAATGCCTGCTTCCTGACACCGTTTGATAGCAGCTTTCACTTCAGTTCGAGGGGGATCGATCATTGCTTGTAATCCCACAAAGACCATGTCTTGCTCTGCTGTTTTTGCTGTTTTGTTCTCGTTATACGCAAACCCTAACACTCGGAGTGCTTGTGATGCGAATTGTTCATTTTGTTGTAGGATGTTTTGCTTTTGTGTTCTGTTAAGACGCTGTACTTTTCCATTAATGAGAATTCTATTACATTGGTTAATGATAATGTCCGGAGCTCCTTTTGTGTAGGAAACTTTGTTGTGGAACGTAGTCATCATTTTACGTTCTGAGGAGAACGGAATTTCGTTAGTTCGTTTTGGTGTTTCTGTTATCCCTGCTTTTTGAGCGGCTATAATTAATGCGGCTTCTGTCGGATCGCCGGTGACTTGTTTCTTTTGGAAAGATGCATCGTTACAGTTGAGGCCGATAGTTAGAAGCGTTGTTAGTACTTTTGGATCTTCGGAGAATGTTCCTTTTGTTTCATAGCCGGAACCGGTTACGGTGTAGACCTTGTTGTTTGCCCAGATTTTCGTCACGGTCATTTCGTTGTGAGTGAGAGTTCCCGTTTTATCTGTACAGATAACGTTAACGCTGCCAAGTGTTTCAACAGAGGGAAGCTTTCGTACTAAGGCGTTTTTCTTCACCATTCTTTGCACACCAATCGCTAATGAAATTGTGATAACTGTTGGTAACCCTTCAGGGATAGCCGCAACTGCTAATGCAATTGCTGCGAGAAACATTGTGGTGGCTGGTTGTCCTGTGAGAAGGCCGGCAATGAAGACAATAATTGCGACAACAACGACTGCGATCGTTAACTTCTTCCCTAACACTCGCAATTTTTTTTGTAACGGAGTTAGTTTTTCATGTGCTGCTTCAATTAATGAGGCGACTTTTCCTACCTCTGTAGACATGCCCGTTTCCGTTACAACCGCTTTTGCACGGCCGTTAGAGATTGTTGTGGTGGCGTAGACCATATTGACTCTGTCGGCGAGTGCTGTTTTTTTGGTGAGGGGAGTGGTTATTTTGTTTACGGGTAGGGATTCTCCTGTTAATGGGCCCTCTTGTGTTTGTAGATCATGTACTTCGATTAACCGAGCATCGGCAGGAACCTTGTCACCAGTTTGTAAAATGAGGATGTCTCCGGGGACGACAAGTTTGCTGTCAATTTTTATCTCCCAGTTGTTTCTGATAACTGTGGCTTTCGAGGAAGCCATTTTTTGCAGGGCTTCAATTGCTTTTTCTGCTTTGTACTCTTGTACGAAACCTAGAGTTGCATTGAGGACGATGATAATGCCAATAACAGTAGCGTCAATATAGGAGTGTTCTATAACTGAGAAAATAAGTGCAGCAATTAGAATCCATACTAACGGGCTGGTGAATTGTTGGAGAAAGATTGTAAATGGTTTGATGTGGGTGCTTTTTTTGAGTTCATTATAGCCGTGTTTGTGGAGGCGTTGTTCTGCTTCGTGGGAAGAGAGGCCTTTAGTAGTGGTTTTAAGGAGTTTTAGAACTTCGTTGGCCTCTTTTTGGTACATGATTTTGTGAGGGCGTGTCGGTATAAAAATGTTTGGATTGTGAGGCGATATCGGCACTAAGTTTAAATATTGCAGTGGGTTTTGATTTGGTATGAACGTGAGAAGAACATTGTTGGCGGGGTTGCTAGGGTTAAGTGTGGGGTGTGGTTCGGGAAGTTCAACGCAGCCATTAGAAGATGTTGTAAACAATGAACCTGATGTGTCGGCTGAACTTGGAGAAGATGTAAGTTTTGGCGATGGCGTTACGGTCAGGGATGCTTCTTATTTCGATGTTGCTTCTGGATCAGATGTGATGGAATCTGACGTTCCACTTGGAAACCAAGATGTTGGTTATGGGTCAGAGACAATAGTCTTGGATTCAGTCAGTGATATCAGTTTGCTGGATGTTATAAGTAAACCAGATATTTTAGTAGAAGATTCTTTGGTTTTTACTGATGTTAACGATTCTAATGGTGGGTGTGATACTCTTGCCCCTTACTTTATAGACGCAGACTGTGACGGTTTTGGTTCGGGCGATTTCTTTGGAGCGTTTTGTGATGATCCTTCTACAGCTGAAAACTGTTATGTTACGAATTATGATGATGTTGATGATTTCGATGAATTAAGCTTTCCTGGTGCTACTGAAATTTGTGATAGTAAAGATAATGATGGCAATGGTTTAGTTGATGATGGCATAGATATGCAAACTTTTTATTTAGATGCTGATGGCGATGGGTTTGGAGGTAGTGGGATTTTGGAAACTTGTGTTAACCCAGATCCTACATTATACGTTTTAGCGTTGGGAGACTGTCTTGATGTTGGTGAAGTTTTTTCCCCATCACTCCAAGAGTATGTTGCTGCGTCTGAAATTCATCCTGGTGCGGAGGAATTATGTGATTTACTAGATAATAATTGTAATGAGTTAATCGATGAGAATCCTGATAATGTTGTAAACCCATTAGTGAAGCAGGAGGAGTGTGAAAGTGGTAAAGTTGAGTCTTTTATTTGTGCTGAGGGGACGTATACTTCTTTGGGGTGTTCGGACTCAAACCAATGTAGTTATGATGAGCCTGTGAAGTTAGATGCTTGTTCAACTAATGTGGGGGAGTGTATTGAGGGTATCGAGACTCTAATATCCCGAAACTGCTACACAACACGAAACTACTACACATTTCTTAGCT